>NZ_DIVJ01000010.1:0-270649 GCF_002428305.1 Flavobacterium sp. UBA6135
TAGTAAAAAATGCAGTTGCTTTTCCGCTAAAAATAGATTCTTTTGCAAAAGGGAAATAAGCAATTAGAATTAGCGTGAATATTACAAACTGTTTTAAAATTTTAGAAAGAATTTCTACAGGTGTAGTAAATCGATATACTTCATAAAAACCAACAAAAAAGGCAATTAAAAACCAACCGATAATTTGATAGGTTTCAAAATAAATAAAGTCAATATTTAAACCTTGGTAAAAAAAAAGGGATAAAAAAACCAAGGCCAATAAGTCAACTAGAATGCTTATTGGTCGTATGAATTTTGAATATCTACCTCTTTGAGCTGCTACCATCTTAATGAATAAATCCTGAAAAATCTTTATGCTCTTCTTTAAGTAATTCCTCTGTTGAAAGGGTTTTAAAATAATCGTAAGTTATTTTCATTCCTTCAGATCGAGACACTTTTGGCTCCCAACCTAAAATTTCTTTTGCTTTTGAAATATCCGGTTGACGTTGTAATGGATCATTTATAGGCAAAGGATGATACACCACTTTTTGATTTGTTCCTGTTAACTTTATAATTTCGTTTGCAAAATCTTTAATTGTAATTTCATCAGGGTTTCCGATATTTACCGGTAAGTTATAATCAGATAATAACAACCTATAAATTCCTTCTACTTGATCATCAACATAACAAAAGGAACGGGTTTGCATGCCGTCTCCAAATATAGTTAAATCTTCACCTCTCAAGGCTTGACCAATAAATGCGGGAATTACGCGTCCGTCGTTTAAACGCATTCTTGGCCCGTAAGTATTAAAAATTCTAACAATTCTGGTTTCTAATCCATGAAATGTGTGATAAGCCATTGTTATTGACTCTTGAAAACGCTTGGCTTCATCATAAACTCCTCTTGGGCCAATGGTATTCACATTTCCATAATATTCTTCTGTTTGAGGGTGCACTAAAGGATCTCCATAAACCTCAGATGTAGAAGCTATTAAAATTCTGGCTTTTTTAACACGTGCCAATCCCAACAAATTATGCGTTCCTAAAGAACCTACTTTTAAAGTTTGAATTGGAATTTTTAAATAATCAATAGGACTTGCTGGAGATGCAAAATGCAAAATGTAATCAAGTTGCCCCGGTACATAAACAAATTTGGTTACATCATGATGATAAAATTCAAAATTTGAAAGCTTGAATAAATGTTGAATGTTTTTAAGATCTCCCGTAATCAAATTATCCATGCCAATCACATAATATCCTTCTTTGATAAAACGATCACATAAATGAGAACCTAAAAAGCCTGCGGCTCCTGTAATTAATATTCTTTTCATATTATTTTGTTTCTGGGGCATTCTCTTTTTTTGTATTAAAAAGACAAAAAAGTAGAACAAAAAACATAATGCCTCTTTGCCGACTTAAAAAACTTTCTGTCAAAAATAAACTTATCATTAGAACTGCAAAAGCAATTTGCATAAAATCTTTTGTCTGTATGGTTTTAATAGTGTTAAAAAACAACATTGTTACCATAATCAAAAAACCAAAAAAGCCAATTTCTGCAAAAACTTGAATATATTGGTTGTGAAAGTTTTTATTCAAATATCCATCTTGCTCTTCATTCCCTTTGAAAAGGTTATAATTACCTACTTTTTCATCAATTTTTATTTGTGCTGCATTTAAACCAAATCCTTTCCAGATAATCGGTTCTTCAACTAAAAGTTCAGAAAAAATACGGATTTGAAAAATTCTAAATGCTGTTCCAGAAAAATAATCATTTGGTGTAAATTGTTCATTATTCCAAGCCTCTCTTACACTTATGGCATTACTACCATTAAACTCATTATCAAATTGAGAAATACTACTATTATGAGAATAGTTAGACTGAAATTCTTCTTCAAAGCGATCTTTAATTTTTCCAAAAAACAAAAAAGCAATTACCGGAATTAAGAGTATTACCGTTATTTCAATTTTTCTATTAACGCGTTTTCTAACTGCCGTTAAATAGTTTATAACTACTAAAACCGAAAAAACAACTAGAATGTTCTTGGAAGATAGTAGAATTAAAAAAGCAAAGAGCAAAAAAGTAATAAAAACTTCAAAACGGTTTTTTGAAACGCTATTGAAAAAATAAAAAAAAGCCATTGCAACATAAACAGAAACATGTATGGCATTTACCGGTTCAGTGACTAATTCATGATAAAAAAACACGTCTTGATTTCCTGAGTCTATAAACCTTATAATGGCTTTTATGAGGTAAAAAACAACATAAAGCACCATTGTAAAACTATAGTATTTCATGATTTTATGTGCCTGTTTTTCAGAAAAAGGCTTCATAATCATGAACATAACCGGTATAATTAATAAACCTAATTCTTTAGGCAATGATTTTATCGATTTAGCTACATCAATACTCCAGAAAATAGAAGCGGCATAAAGTAAAAAAAGTAAAATTGGCAAACCTAAAACAAATTGAAAACAAAATTGTTTGTGTTTTAATAAAACAGAAAATACAAAAAGGCCTAAAAAAACATTGTTAATTCCAAGTGATAAAGGAATAGTGCAACACAAAAAAACAAAAGGAATAAACGAAAAATGAGTGTTATTTTCTGTTTTTAAATCCAGCCATACATTGTTCAAAAAGTTGAAGATATTCTCCATTTATTTTCTCCCAGTTAAAATTAGTTATAATGGCTTCAAAGTTTTTTTGAATAAACTGCAAGTTATCACTTTTTTTGATTGTAAGAAGTAATTTTTTAACCTCTTCAGCATTTGAAAAATAATAGGTGTTTTCTTTTAAAATACCACGATTGAAATCATTGTTATGAGCCAAAACCAATGCTTTTGAGGCCATTGCTTCTAAAAGTGAAGGATTTGTACCACCAACAGAATGTCCGTGGAAATATAAGTTAGAATAATACCTTAAATTATTCAAATGTTCTAAATTATAAATTGCTCCTAAAAAACGAATATTTGTGTGGTTTTTGTATTTATTTTTCAAATATTCACCAAATTTTGTTGCATGATTTCCGATTACTAATATTGGTGTTGTTTCACCGCTTTTTACCACACCATCCAAAACCATTTCAAAATTATTTTCGGGTTCAAAACGAGCCATAATCATGTTAAATTTTTCTTTTTCAACCTGATATGTCTTAAGAATCTCCTCATCTGGATTAGTAAAAGGATGAGCTCCATATGCAATATAGGTGGAGTCTTTTTTGTATCTTTTTTTTAAAAATGTTTGAATTCCAATAGAATCTGATATTAAATAATCACTACTGTTTGCCGCCAAACGTTCTGCAAAACGCAAAAATTGTTGAACCAAACGATTGTATTTGGAACGTTTCCATTCAATACCGTCCATATTGGTAATGATAATTGATTTTTTGGGAAGCAGAAAAAACCAAACTGAATTACTAGTGTAACCTAATTGCAGAATGATATCAAAATCCCTTTTACGTGAATCTAAGATACAATTGTAATCATAGATAAATTGGCCAAATGTGCCATATTTATATTCCGGATCATGTTGGTGTATAATGTGTACTCCTTTAAAGTTTTTTTCTTGAAATTTATGATTATGGGAGTTGTAACAATATACTTCGTGTCCATTTTGAGCCAAAAACACCGAAAAAAATTCGGCAAACTGTTCGAAACCTCCATAGTAGTTCGGTATTCCACGAGTTCCGAGAATTGCTATTTTCATCTATTTTCTAATTGTTTTCAAAAATAGTTAAATAAATATTGTACGAAAAGAAAATTAAAAACTAAAGTTCATTTAAAGTTTGTTCAAATGCTTCAATGTAGCTTCTTTCAGAAAAGTCAGCAACTATTCTGTCATGTCCTTTTTCTCCCATTTGTTTTCTGAGTTCTGAGCTGTTGATTAAAGTAATAATTGCTTCTGACAGTTCAGAAACGGAATTAGGTTCTACCAAAAAACCGGTACTGTTATTTTGAATTATTTCTTTTAATCCGCCATGGTTTGTTGCAACTACAGGTTTTTTGGCCAACATTGCTTCTGCTGCAACCAAACCAAATGATTCTTTTTCTGTAGAAGGCATTACAGCAATATCTGTACAATTCCAGATATCATCAAGAGAAGAAGAAAAAGGTAATATTTTAACCTTGTTTTCTAATTTATTGTCCTTGATATAATTTATAACATCCTCCAAATAAAATTCTTGACCAGGGACAGGAGAGCCAACAAATAACAGCTTTAAATTTGAATAAACAGCCACTAATTCTTTAAATGCTTTTAATAAAAAAATATGCCCTTTTAATCTGCTTATTCTACCAACTAGTGTAATAATAATATCGGTTTCATCAAATCCAAAATCAGTTTTTTTAGAATTGCTCCTGATGTCATAAATGGGTACGCCATTATAAATAACCATACATTTCTTTTCGATTCGTGGTTCTCGTTGAACACAATTCTGTTTTGTTGCTTCCGAATTACAAATTATTATATTTGAAAAATAGTAAGCCATTTTCGGAAAGAACCAGGCTATAATTCTAGGGTGTTCAATTATTTCATGAACGTGCCAGAGGTGTTTAATTTTGTTTCTTTTAGAAAATAAAGCTCCAATCAAAACGGCAAAAGTATTTGAATAAACGATATCAAAACGATGTTTTTTGTGCAATTTGTTTAAAATTGAAAAAGCAGAAAAAAAATCTTTACAAAATTGTAACATGTTTTTAAAACGAAACATATCTCTGTAAAGTTTTAAAACAGGTGCAATTACCACTTGAATATTAAGTTTCTCCAGTTCAAGCTTCAAAGGTCCTTCATTGGGTAAGATTACTACTGGAAAAAAAGAATTACGGTCAAGATGATGCAACAAAAGTAAAAAAGTGCGATCAGAGCCGTATAATTCAGAAGATTGGTTTATGAAAAGAATTTTTTTCAATTTTTAATTTCTTTTATTAGTGAAGAATAACAAAGCTCCCAAAATAAAAACTATTGTGTCTTGTGTATTATAAATTCCGGTAATGGTAATTGTTGTAAAAAAATAAAACAAACCTATTGCAGAAATTAATACCGTTTCTAATGATGAGTTGTAATGAATTTTATAATAAAGGGTAAAAAGAAAAAATATATACAAAAGCAAACCAAAAATCCCTGTTTTATATAACACATATGGATACCCATTATGTAATTCTGAAATATACCTCATACCGTCTTTTTCGCCAGAGAGAGGAGCTTTGAACTTTAAATCTACTAAAGAACCGTGGCCAACACCAATAAGGTAACTTAATGGTTTTGTATCCATTAATGCAATGGCTCTATTGGCTTCATAACCTCGCCAATGATCCCATAAATCTTTGTGATTTTCTCGGTCAACTTTTGTTTTAAAAATTTCAGATGGTGCAATTTTTACTTTGTATAAGAATGCTTCATATCCTTTTGCATTTCTATCAATTTTTACTGAAAACAAATAGGTGTATAATAATGCAATGAACAAAAGTATTACTGAAATTATTTTTAATGATTTCATTGTGATTTTTGTATAGCCATAAACAGACATCAACAAAATTATTGAAGCTACAATCATGGTCCTGGAGAAGTAAAAAAAGCAAGAAATCAATAAAAGTAAAAGGATGGTTTTTCTCTTTAGTTCAGAATTAAATAATTGCTTTTTATAATAAATTGGATAAAAAATCAAGAAGAAAACCGCAAAAAGTTCTAAGAAATTATCTCTTGTATATTGTCGGATAGCGTGAACACTTCCTGAAGTAAAATCTGTAAATACAACAACAATAAACAAGTGTATTATTGCAGAAAGCACACCTGTTAAAATAATTGTTTTATAAAATTTTTCTTTATCATTAATTATTTGAAAAAACAAAAATCCAATAAGCAAGCCTTGAAGTGGTTTAATGAAATGAAACACATCTTTTAGAGCTTGTGTAATGGAATTATTAAAAACTAAAAAACCAAGAAAACCAAGAAAAAATACAATGTAAATTGGTGCTGTAATTTTAAAAAAAGATAAAGCTATTTTAGGCTTTTCATACAAAACAAACAAAACCAAAAGTAAAAGCTGAAAGAGAACATTAAACTTAAAAGATGGAATGTACATTTGAAACAAAAGTACAAGTATAAAAATTGTTTTATAAAAAGCAACTTTATTAATCTTCATAAGGATTTATTTGAATTCCAAAAATAAAGAATTAATCTAATCTTAATGCTAATTTTAGTTTTTTTACCATTGAATTAGTTGTTAATGCTAGTGATAGCATTAGTTTGTCTAATCCTTTTGTATGTTTCTTGATAAAAATTTTATAGCCTTTAATTAAAAGTGGGTTTTTTGATTTGTTAAAACCTACATAATGAATGTAGCTCATTTCAGGAACAAAAAGCCTTTTTAAATTTCTATTTGCTATTTTTTTTGAAAAATCTACATCTTCTACATACATAAAATAATCTTCATCAAAGCCCCCGACTCCTTGAAATAGTTCTTTTGAAAGCAGTAAGAAGGAGCCTCCCAACCAATCAACTTCATAGTGGGGTTTTGAAAAATTTCCAGTTGCAAATTCTTCTCCCATTTGTTGCAACTTTTTCATCATAAACATATTTGAAACGTTGGGAAAATTTCCAAAAACCGGAACATATTCTTTATTTGCGTTTAGCATTTTTATTCCAATAACGCCAACATCACTTCTTTCTTCAAGAATTTTAATTGCCGGTGAAATATCATCTAATAGAATAGTATCATTATTAAATAATAAAACATATTTTCCTTTTGCTTTTTTTACTGCTTCATTGTTTCCTTTTCCAAATCCGAAATTTATTTTAGATTCAATAAGAAAAACGTTTGGGTAGTTTTGTTTGATAAAATCACAACTTCCGTCTTGAGAATTATTATCCAAAACTAAAATCTCGTGTTGAATATTTTTAAGAGCTATCTGTAAAGATTCAAAACAATCTTTTAAAAAATGTTTTCCGTTGTAGTTTATAATTATGACAGATAATTGAATCTCCATTTAAAATAATGTATAAAAACCCAGTTTCTTTTTTATGTAATAAATGCAAAGTAAATTAATAACAATATTAGAAACCAAGCTTGCAATTGCAGCCCCATTAATACCATAAATTGGAATCAAAATATAGTTTAAAGTAACATTTACTAGGAAGCAAACGATGGTAATATTTTTTAAAATTTTTTGATGATTGGTCATGTTAAGAATCTGATCAACATTTCCGGAAATAGCACTAAATAAAACACCAATTGCCACAATGATTAATGTTGCACTTCCGGTAATGGCAAGAGTTCCAAAAAAAGACAGTATAAATTTACTGAAAATAACAAGAATTGACACTAATGGAATAGATAAAATTAAAATCAATCGGGTGGCATTATGAATTAATTTTTTTAACTCTTCCATAGCTCCTTTACCATATAATTCAGCCATTTTTGGTGTAATAAATGTACTTACTGAAACAATTACCAAAAATCCTACACTACCAATTTTGTAAGCAATGTTATAAATTCCTACTTGAGCTTCATCTACTAACATGCCTAACATAATAACATCTGTCCAATTCAACAAAAAAAGCAATAAACCACTAAACATCATTGGTGATGCCGTTTTAATTAGTTTTTTTGTTGGAATGGTATTCTCGATATTGGATAATTTAGCTTCATAGGTAACTAAAAACTCTGTGATAACTAATAAAATTATTGATATTGTAAAGGCTAAAAAAGTATAAAAATCTGATTTTCCAACAGCGTAAAACAAAAACAAAAAAATACCTAATAATAAATTTGGTAGCCCAAACATAAAAATATTATAGGTGAGAAATCGCTTGATGGCAATAAAATAATATAAAAACAACTCATGAATAATAAAAAAGGGAATTGTTATGGCTCCCATTTTTAAAAACAAAATAAGATTAGAGTTATTAAAAACAGTTGTTGCTATAAATTCAGCTCCAAAAAAAAGTACAATTATTGGTAGTATTGAAAGTAGAAGTGTTATTTTAATCCCTTTAAATAAAAGTACTTTTGCTTCTCTATTTGATAAATTTTTATTTCCAATCAGCAGAATTAAAGCATTTGGAATTCCTAATGCAAAAATCATTGCTATTGCTTGAGTTATGGTAAAAATTAATGAAAAGTTTCCATAATTTTCTATGCCAAAAAGGTTAGAAATTATAAAAACGATAAGAAATGAAGTGCCTAAACCAATAATTCTAAATAAAAAATTTAGGCCTGAAGAGGAAATTAATACTTTTAAATTATCAGAAAAAATATTCATTAAATAATGGCTTATTTTTTTATGGCAACCACAAAATATTGAGGAGTAAGAAATTGCTCTAGTATTCCAAATGTAATTGTATTAATAATTTTTGCAATGGATTTTCCTTTATAACTATTTATTGAACCTTTTGATTTTATAACTTTAAAACCATTATTTTCTAATAGTTCTAAGATGTTCTTTTTGCAATAAAACCGTACGTGAGTATAATCAAAAATACCACTGGCTTCATATTGAAAATTTCCTTTTAAAAATATTTTACTAAAAACTGAATAATGTCTGACATTGGGCATACTAACAACAATTCTTCCTTTTTCAGTTAGCATCTTGTGGCTTTTTAAAAGCACTTTGTTCGGATTGTTTAAATGTTCCAGAACATCCGGTAATAAAATCACATCAAAGTTGTTTGAAAAATGATCTGTTTGAAGTTCTTCCACATTTCCAAACAACATTTCATCAACTCTCGAATATTTGTCAAGCACTGCTGAATCTTTATAAAGCTCTATTCCAATGACTTGATTTGCATAACCGTTTTCTTTTAAATAATATAAAGTATCACCAAAACCGGCCCCTATTTCTAAAATTTTTTGATTTTTTGATTTTTCAACACCAAAACCAATTAAGTCTAGTCTAACGTGAGAATAATAATCTACCTCTTTATTGTTGTAATCCATTCTTTGGGGTGTTATTGTAAAGCCATAAAAATAAAAAAAGTTATCCTATTTAGAGATAACTTTTAGTATAAAGATTTATTTATTTTATTTTTCGATTACTTTTTTTATTTCATCTGTAAGTAATTCATTAGACCACATTAAAGGATCATAAAAAACACCATCTGGAGTAACTATTGAAATAACAGAAGATTTGTTGTCATATTTCACTTGATTTTCTAACAAATAAAAGTATCTCGAAACCAATGAATCTTTTGCTTCAAAGACATTATCATAAAATTTTAAACGCATTGAATTTACCACAATTGATTTTTGCTCCGGATTTTCACCAAGATCTAATCTAATGTTGGTTGGCAATACATTATTTGGCATTTTGAATACAACTTCCTGAGAATTTTCACTTCCTTTTTGTGGGAGTCTAATTGACATTTCATCATTAAAATTCAATGAACCGTCTTCAGTATAGTACAATTGAAAAACATCGTCTTTTGAAAACGTAAGATTAAAACCTACCTCAAAAACTTCTGGTTCTTTAGTTGCTTTTTCTGTTTGTTCTTCTTTTCCTTTACAAGATGATAAAAGTGTTAAAACCAGTAACACATAAATAAAATATAGATTTTTCATTTTATAAATTTTTGTGCAAATATATAGATATATCAATTCAAAAAAATTTTTCTAAATGATTTTTTAAATGATTTATCAATTGATAATAAGAAATTCTTCATCCATATAAAATCCTGAATTTGAACCATTAACTATATGAACTCCAATTCTATAATTACCTTTAGATAATTTTTTTAAATCAATCATGCCTTTAAACCCTGAATAGTCATAGTTTGTTGTATTTCCAAAATAATTGGTTACATCTTCTCTAACGGTTTTCTCTGGAATTAATTCATAATGGTCTTTATCGTTAGTTATAATTAATTTTATTTCAGAATTTGTGGCATCAAAATCTTTAAGAGCTGCCCAACCTGAAATCATTATATATTTTTTGAGTTTATGAATTTTCTCAAAATTTGCTACAATTTCATGATTATTATGCTTTGGTAAATGAGTTATTGATTTTAATTCATACGTAGAAATTAAGTTTAATGGAGGTATTTCTTCAAACAATTCAACATGATAATTGCCTGTTTGATCTTTAATTGCCAATCCTATTTTGTAAATATCTTTCTCTAGGGTATTGGTAAATATAGTAACTTCAAAACCTGAGTTTTCTAAATTCTCTGCATTAAACGCTGAAGTTATATCATTTCTTTTAATTAATTTGACCTTTTGCAGATAGGTCTTTTTTTCGCCATGAAGAACGACGTTAATTGTGTCTAAAGTATTGTTTTTATGTTCTTTTAAAAAAGCCCATCCATTTATTTTTAAATTATTTTTTGTCTCAAGTACTTGTTCAAAATTTTTACTAATAATATCACTATCAAACTTTAAGTTTTTAACTTCCTTAAATTGAAATGATTTATTAATTACATTTTGTAAGGAATCCTTTTTAGTTGAATTTAATTCTTTTAAACCGGCTAGAGTGGTGTTTGATTTAAAAATTAAATAATAGCCATCTAAAATAACATAATCAACTTCCTTAGAATAAATCAACGGATAAAATGTTTCAATATGGTCTTTTGTCGTAACTATAAGATGATTTTTATCAATTTCACCATTTGCTATATCCTCATTTAAATTTAATAGAAAATCTTTATTTAAACTATTTGTTTCTCTGGCCACATATCCCATTGTAATTGGGAGTTTGTTTTTTAATGCAATAAAACATAAATCTTGATAATCTGAATCAAATTTAAGATTGTTATTATAAGGCGGATAGGTAATCAGTTTATCAAAGTTACTGGTTATTTCTAGCCATGATTTTTCATTAAACTTGCTTAATGTATAAGTTCCTTTTTCTAAATTCCTAAAGCTTAAAATAGGATTAATATCTATGAACTGAATAATTGTAATACCAATTAAAACAAACAATTTAATAGAATAATTTAACTTGATTTTAGAAAGTTGAATGAGTGACACAACAACAATCAAATAATAAAATATCCAAACAAATCTTCCGCTAGCCCTAAAAACACCTCCTAATTTATTTATTATTTCCGGAATTGAAAAACTAAAGATTATTGAATCGTTTATTGAAACTTTATTTGTGATTGAAAAAAGAACACTAAATAATATCAAAACAAAAAGTAAGATTTTCTTAAAATTCAATTTCATTTGAAATTTTGTTTTCACAAAACCCACAAACAAGCTAATCACAGCTATAAAAATCAAAACCATAAAACCAATTCCTAAATAACTATATCCTTCATATTGTAAATCACTAACGAGTTTTAACTTGGGTAATATCAATGAAAAACCATGAGAATTATATAATGAATTTAAATTTAAACTATATAAACCATAACTGTTTTCTACTTCCATTTCAACTTTATTATCAAATGAAATCAACCCTATAATAAACCATAAAATTATAACAGAAAGCAGCGATATGATTGGATAAAGTAGTGCTTTTTTTAAAGACAAAACTTTGTCAAAAAAATAATTTTTAAGTGGTAAAATAAAGTTGAATCCCACTATCATTAAAAACAAATAGGGATTGATTAATGAACTTATTACCAATAATAAAAATTGCTTCTTATTTATTTTGTCAACATTTTCAGGTGTCGGATTCTGTAAGTAATAATATATTGACGCTAATATTAACCAATGTGCACATAAAGCGGGATGCATAGCTCTATAAACCAACATAGGGTTAATTGAAACTAAAACAACAGAAAGTAATATATATATCGCTTTGACATTGTATGTTTTTAAAATTTTAATTGTAAAAACCCCCATTAAAAGATGATTCAATAGTAACCAAAATCCAAAATATTGAAATTCTTCAGGCAATAAAAAAGATATGGATTTAAAAAATAATGCTAATAAGGGAATTGAATCGGTATAACCAACATTTGAACCTGCAGGATAATTATAATTTTCAATGTGACCTAAAGGAAAATGCCATGCTTCATTTTGAAAATTTGCCCAACCTAAGTAGTGAGTACCCCAATCATGATTAGCAGACAAAAGCCAATTTATATTGGAAGGATTTAATATGTGTAAACCATAAATATAATGAAAAAAAGCAATTATAATTATAAAGCTAATTCCATAAATATAGTTGTTTTTCATTTCAGTTTAATATTTGGTATGTAATACGAAAAGTTCTTTTATAATCTTAAATCCGCTTTTAAATCCAAGTTTTGAACCATCAACATCCACCCAATTATAGATAGGGATTTCTCTGCCTGTTTTTAATAAATCTTTTTTTTTCATTCGTATAAAAATTTCAACATCAAAAAGCCATGAAGTTAAAAATGGCTTGTCAAATACTTCCTTAACAATTTGACTTGAAAAAATTTTGGCTCCACATTGTGTGTCATATATTCCTAATTTAAATCTGGTGTTAATTAAAGTAATAATCACTCTGCCAATAATATGACGGTAGAATTTTCTTTGAATCCCTGAATTCAACAACAGTATTCTTGAACCAATTAAAAAAGAATATTTTAAATCTTCAATTTCAGAAAGTAATCGTTTTATCTCTGAAGGAGGTGTTGAAAAATCTGCATCAAAATAACTAATAAAATCAAATGAATTTTCCTTACTGATTTGATTTACTGCTTTATAAATTGTTGCTGCTTTTCCTTGATTCTGTTTATAATCCAATACAACAACTCTCTCAGGATAACTAGATGAAATATTTTGAATTAAATTTAAAGTGCCGTCATTACTGCCGTCATTTGCTAAAAAAATAGTTGCTGATGTGGAAGAAATCAAAGCTAAAATGTCCGATTCTCTGAGCCTATTCTCCTCATTGTAACAAGGAATTATTATCGCTATTTTTTGCATAAACAATAACAAGATAATCCGGGAATTTGAATCCCGAGTTTTTTAAATACTAAACTTTTAAAAAAATCAATTTGCAACATTGTATTAATTAAAAATGTTTTTAAACCGCTTCCTTTCCAATTATCAATAGAAGCTTCTTTATTTTTATTTAAAAATTTGTCCAATTTTCTAAACAAAAGAAGTGATGTAAAATAATATCCTTTGTCTATAATCGTAAAGTTATTTTTTGTTAATAGAGTAGATAATTGATTTAAAGTATATCTTCTGTAATGGCCCAGCAAAACATCATGACTTGAGAAAACAGACTGGAAAGCAGGGACAGCAAAATAATAATAGTTATCCCCTGAAAAATTTAGATTGTCCAAAATTATTTTTTCGTCTTGCAAATGCTCCAAAACATCCATACATAAAAAGAGAGTTGCGTCATTAGAGGAATATTTTTCAATGTATTCTTCTATACTTTGCAAATAAACTACCTCACTATTGGAGTTGTTTTTCTTTAGTTGAATAATAATTTCCGGAGTATATGCAATATCAATTGCAAAATACCTTTTTGCCATTTTCTTTTCAACCAATGTATGTATAACATATGCATCGCCACTTCCAATATCAACAATACGATCAATTGGAAAATTGATTTTAGATTGTTTCAAAAAAGTATGTAGAACATTTTTTCTTGACGTCTCCCAAGGATGTCTTCTATAATTATTTTTATTCTCAAGTCTTGAAAACTCCGATATATCCATTATAATAAACTGTGCCGATTAATTAGCCAAATGTATTCTTTTTTTCTCTTAACTACATTAAAAAAATATTACCTTAAATCACACAAACATAGGAAAATATCTTTTTGTTTTTATTTTGCTATTTTTGCAAATCCCAAATAAATATACTGCTATGATTTTACAAAGAACTTTTATCAGCCTTCTTCTTCTATTTTTATCTTTAAATCTAGAGGCTCAAAACATTGTTATCAATGAAATAATCACGTCTAATTCTTCCATAAACACTGATGAAGATGGTGATTATGAAGATTGGATTGAACTATTCAACACCTCTACTGAAGCTGTAAACTTGATAAATTATGGCTTGTCAGACAATCCAAATAATTTATTTAAATGGATTTTTCCTTCTGTATTGATTCAACCCGGAGAACACGTATTAATTTGGTGTTCAAATAAAAACCGAACTAATCCGGATTTTCCGCTTCATACCAATTTTGCAATTAGTGCCGGAGGAGAAACAATTACTTTAACCTATCCCAACGGAACAATTGCTGACCAAATTCCTCCCATCGTTATTCCGGCAAACTTTTCTTATGGTAGAGCACCGAGCGGATCTTCCACCTTTGCAATTTTTGAAATACCAACACCCGGACTATTAAATGCCAATGAAGGTGTTTCTGAGGCATTGACTCCTCCGGTTTTTTCTGTAGATTCCGGTTTTTATGCCACATCTTTTACACTAACTATTTCTCATCCAGACCCTAGTGTAAGCATAATTTACACCTTAGATGGTTCAGAACCTACTGAAGATAATTTAGATGGAAAATCATATTTTTATAAAAATCAATATGAAGAATTTCCCGGAAACGTTTCCGGAAATTTACTTGAAGAATCTTTTACTACTTACAATTATAACAACGTTATTACTATTATTGACAGAAGCAATTTACCTAATAAAATTGCCTCAATTTCTTCAACATACAATCAAAATCCTACTTATATTCCTTCACAAAATATATTCAAAGGAACTGTAGTTAGAGCCAAAGCAATTAAAGAAGGCTCATTTTCAAGTGAAACTGTTACCAATACTTACTTTGTTACACCTGAATTATCGGACAGGTTTTCATTACCAGTTGTTTCAATCAGTTTAGATGAAGCCTTTTTGTTTGATTATGAAGACGGGATTTATGTTGCCGGAGTAGATTTTGATAACTGGAGAGCTGAAAACCCTTTAGAAAACGCAATATCTTCAAATGCAAATTACAAGAGAAGTGGTGATGAAACTGAAAAGAGTGGGAATTTTAGTTATTTTTTAAATGGAAATCAGGTTTTAAATCAAAATATTGGTGTTAGATTACACGGTGGTTTTTCTCGCTTGTTACCAAATAAATCACTTCGTTTATATGCCCGATCAGAATATGGCAATAGCGTTTTTAATCACTCCTTTTTTAATGACTCTGAATTCAATAGTTTCAAAAGATTAATTCTTAGAAATTCAGGAAGTGATGCTTATTCAACCTATTTCAGAGATGCATTTATTCAGAAAGCTGTTTCGCATTTAAATTTTGATACACAAGCATATCAACCTACCCTAACTTTTATAAATGGAGAATATTGGGGCCTTTTAAATCTGAGAGAACGCTATGATAAACATTATTTTGAACGGGTTTATAATGTTAATGAAAATGAACTTGATTTTCTTGAATACAATGGTTTTTTAGTTAAAGAAGGAGATTTTATTCACTATGAAAATATGTTAAATTATATTGAAAATAATTCTCTTCAAAATACGGCCAACTTCAACTATGTAAAAACTCAAATGGATATTGAAAATTTTACAGATTATTTTATCTCAAATATATATGCCAGAAATACAGATTGGCCTCATAATAATATTGAATTTTGGCGTAAAAAAACAACTCAATATGAACCGGATGCTCCATATGGACAGGATGGAAGATGGCGTTGGGTTTTAAAAGATACTGATTTTGGTTTTGGTGCAGAAGGTGGAGAACTTGCTTATTTACACAATACTTTAGCCTTTGCTACCTCTACTGGTGGTGATGAATTTACAAATCCCGAATGGTCCACTTTGATATTGCGTAAATTACTTGAAAATTCAACTTTTAAAAATTATTTTATAAACAGGTTTGCAGATTTGATGAATACAACCTATTTACCTTCAAGATTAGAAATGATTATTGATACTATGAAAAGTGGTATTGAAAATGAAATTATTGAACACGGACAACGTTGGGGATCTTTTCAATCGATTAGTCAATGGAATTCAAATATTGATAACATGATTAATTTTTCAAATCAGCGATCGTTTTATCAACGAAATCACATTCGTGAAAAATTTGATATCAATTCAAACATTGATGTTCAACTCAATGTTTCTGATGATTCTCATGGTTTTATAAAAATAAATACAATTGAAATTCAACCAACAACTCCCGGAGTAAATGAAAACCCATATCCTTGGGAAGGTGTTTATTTCAAAAACATCCCAATAACTTTCAAAGCTATTGCAAAACCAGGATTTCAATTTAGTCATTGGTCCGGAGCCTCATCAAGCTCGATAGAAGATATCTCAATAAATCCTAATGGAAACATTCAATTGACAGCACATTTCATTCCTAGTGAAGTAATTGAAGAAGATATTCCTATTTATTTTTGGGTTATGGATAACGCTATAGCAAACGACACACCTTTAACCTCAATAAATTCTACTTTTGAAATTCCGGCTGAAGGAACATTAACATTTCAGTCTTGCTTGGTGGGTTATCCTTTTACGAACACACACCCAAATTGGCGAAAAGCTTCAATGGAACGCAGAAACAGCCCTACAACCATTAATTACATTCCTGAAGCAAATGGGAATGTTTCTTTTGAAACTTCAGGCATGAGAGGATTACAGATTAAACAACCGTTTAAAAATAACGGTGAAGAAAACCAAATGATTTTTTCTTTTTCAACTTTAGGTTATCAAAATATATTATTTGGCTTTGCTGCAAAAAATGAAAATGCAGCCGATCAAATCTTGATAGATTATTCTGTGACTGAAGATATCCAATGGACCACACAAGGTTTAACATCATCCCCATTTGAGTTGAGTAATAATTTTGAATTATTTGAAACTGATTTTACTTCTATTGAAACTGTAAATAATAATCCGAATTTTAAAGTCCGATTGCGTTTTGATGGTCCAAACATGACATTAGACAATGGCGATCGTGTTACTTTTAATAATTTCAGCGTAAAAGGAACAACATATAGTTTTAATGTTGATGATAATTCAACTCTTCAATTTAATTTATATCCCAATCCGGTTATAGATATTTTAAAAATTGATCATGCTTATGAAAATGTTGAGTATACTTTGTATTCAGTTGATGGTAAATTAGTTCAAAAAGGTAAGGTAATCGATTCAAGAATTAATCTTGTTACATTGCAAAAAGGTCTTTATCTACTTCTATTGGAAGTTGATGGAAAAACGGATATTAAAAAAATTATAAAGAATTAATTCAACTTTTTTTAAAACAAAAGGCTCAGTGTTTATAATTCATTGAGCCTTTTTTATTTTGATAATTTATGTGTTTTTTAAACTTGTTTCCCAAGACATAACCTCAACACCAAAAGTATTCTTAACTTTACTCTTATCTAAAACACTATAAGCAGGTCGTTTTGCCGGTGTTGGAAAACTTGTTGTTGGAATTGGCTCCAAATTGATAGTAACGTTGTTAAATTCAAAGATTTTTTTGGCGAAATCATACCAACTGCATTGACCTTCATTGGAGAAGTTGTAAATGCCGAAGAGAGATGCTAAAATAAATTCAGCATGACAAAACTTAATAATTTGAATTAAAACTTCGGCTAAATCAACAGCGTTTGTAGGAGTTCCGATTTGATCGTTTACAACTGATAGTTTATCTCTTTCAGAAGCCAAACGAAGCATCGTTTTCATAAAATTATTGCCAAAATGAGAATACACCCAAGACGTTCGGATGATGAAATGTTTATGCCATGTTTCTTGGATGGCTTTTTCTCCGCCTAGTTTTGTTAGACCATAAACCCCAGTTGGATTTGGGAAATCATTCTCGGTGTAAGGAGAATAATTAGTTCCGTCAAATACAAAATCTGTGGAAATGTGAAGTAAAATGGTGTTAAATTCTTTAGAGACTTCAGCCAAATTCTTTGCTCCAATTACATTAATTAAATGGGCTTTTTCCGGTTCGCTTTCTGCTTTGTCAACAGCGGTATAAGCTGCCGCATTAATGCAAAAATTTGGTTTATATTGTTTAAATAGTTGTTTAATGTTGTTCAAATTAGTTATGTCTAACTGCCTAGAATCACAAAAAACAAATTGAATATCAGGATGTTTTGGAGCAATAAATTGAAGTGCTTGCCCTAATTGTCCGTTGGCTCCAGTAACTAAAACTACCATGCTTTTTTGGCGTTAGCTAGTGTTGGTAATTGGATGTCTTTTTCAGAAATGATTAGTTTCTCTGTATCGAAATTCCAATCGATTCCAATCGTTTGATCGTTGTAAATAATCCCACCTTCCGATTCTTTATTATAAAAATTATCACATTTATAAAAAAATGTTGCGGTTTCACTTAATACTAAAAATCCGTGAGCAAAACCTCTGGGTACAAAAAATTGTTTTTGATTTTCAGCTGATAAAACTACGGCTTCATATTGACCAAAGGTTTTAGAACCCGGTCTGATATCAACAGCTACATCCAAAACTTCTCCCTGAATTACTCGAACCAGTTTCGCTTGAGCAAATTCACCGGTTTGGTAATGTAAACCTCGCAAAACACCTTTGGATGAAAATGATTGATTGTCCTGCACAAAATGTACGGATTGCTCTAAAGTATTTTGAAAAGTCCGCTCGTTAAAACTTTCCATGAAATAACCTCTTTCGTCACGTATAACATTCGGTTCTAAAATAAAGCATCCTTGTAGTTTAGTTTCTATAAATTTCATTTTCAATTGCATTACACAACATTAAACTTCTTTTTTGAACATTGATTTAAATAATTAGTAAGATCTGAAAAGTAATTTTTACAATTTCTTTTAATTTCAAAAATCTGTGTTCTAAAATCTATCCGTTTGGTTTAAAATCTTAAATTAAGCCCATCAAATGAGTTCCATAGCCGCTTTTCAGTAATGGTTCGGCTATTTTTTTCAATTGATTAGCATCAATGAAACCCATTCTATAAGCCGCTTCTTCAATGGCTCCAATTTTTAAACCTTGTCGTTCTTCAATTACTTGAACAAACTGTCCGGCTTGCATTAAAGATTGAAAGGTTCCGGTGTCTAACCACGCGGTTCCTCTGTCAAGAATACTAACTTGAAGATTTCCACGGTTTAAATATTCTTTGTTAACATCTGTAATTTCCAATTCGCCGCGATGACTGGGTTTAATATTAGCTGCTATTTCTAATACCGAATTATCATAGAAATAAATTCCCGGAACAGCATAATTTGATTTTGGATGTTGCGGTTTTTCTTCAATGGATAATACTTTTCCACTTTTATCAAAATCTACTACCCCATATCGTTCAGGATCCAAAACATGATAAGCATAAATAATTCCACCATCCGGATCATTGTTCTTTTGAAGTAATTCTGCCAAACCGGTTCCATAGAAAATATTATCACCTAAGATAAGAGCAACTTTATCATTTCCAACAAATTCTTTTCCAATGATAAATGCTTCTGCTAAACCGTTTGGATGTTCTTGCACAGCATATTCAAAACGACATCCCAACTTACTACCGTCTCCCAAAAGTTGACGAAACAGTGGCAAATCATGAGGCGTTGATATGATTAAAATTTCACTAATTCCAGCCCACATTAAGGTTGACAACGGATAATAAATCATCGGTTTATCATAAATCGGCATCAACTGTTTACTTACGGCCAAAGTCAAAGGATGTAATCGCGTTCCCGACCCACCTGCTAAAATAATTCCTTTCATTTTTTACGCGTTTGCTAATTTTTGTTGTCTTTTATAAAAACTTAACAACAGACTAATGACAATGAACCCTAAAATAAATATAAATGGCAAAATTAATTTTAATTTTCCATTTACAGATTTCGTGTTTTTTATATTTAAAGTACTACTTAAATCTTTAATTACTCTGTCTATATTAACTTTTTGAATACGCAAGTTAGCTTGTTCGGTAATCAATTCTTCTTTGGTTTTTAAAACATCGTTCAATTGAGAGTTTTCATTGTTATAATAAACCAGTCGATCGCTTTTTAAGGCTGATGCATCCAATGAACTTGAAAATTCTGCTAAAATTCCATCAATTTGCTCAAGCATTTGATCATTATATTTCATTTGAATCTCAGTATTATTAATCACTTCTTTTTGTAGAGACTTATAATAATCAGAGTCATTTAAAAAATTTAAAATGGGTTGAACAGTCTTATCTTCAGAAGTTATTTCTGAGGTGGTAAACTTTACTAGATGATAAAAATAGTTTTTACTGGTTACCTTGTCTTCTAATATTTTTTGAATGTTACCATCTTCAGCCATTAATTTAATTAAATTAAAATTTTCAGATGTATTATTGATAAACCGGTAGGCGTCGATAATCGGTTCAATTTCAATTTTTTTAAAATTATCAACTTGCTTAATTCCAATTTGCTTTAAAAAAACAGTATCCTTTTCTTTAATTTTTGCATTTAACTGCTCAACTTTTGAATACAGATAATCATTAGAACCAAAATTTGGCATAACAATTAATTGATTATCGTAAACTTTTGAGGTTGTATCCAAATAATAACCAAGACCCACTCCAATTATAAATAAACCTATAATCCAAATTAAATTTCTTTTTAAGAATAAAATTCCATTAAATAAAGCCATTAACAACGATTCAAAGCCATTTGAAATTTTCTTAGAAATCTGACTTAAATCTATTTCTTGATTATCCGTGTTTTGAGGTACGTTCGAACTCATAAAATTTTATTTTATATTAAAAATTTGCTCTAGTATTTTAATGGTAATCAAATAGGTTGGTTTTACACCTGTAGTCCCCAAACCTCCTGAAGCTAATGTACTTCCTGTTTCTAACGGATTATCAGATGCATAATAAGCATAACGAACTTTTACGTCAGGATGTATACTCTTTCTGATTTTTGATGCAGATTGAATTGCTTTTTGATAATAAGCTCCTTCCATCTCTAATCCAATAACGCCCCAAGTGGAATCATGAAAGAACTTTAATAAATCTTTGTTTTGTAAAGACGTTCCCAAAACCGTAACCATTGGTCCGGCACAAACCGGAATACCATTACCTTCAAACATTTCTTTAGTTAACTCGTTTTTAAACGGATAATTATCGGCTGTTCCTTCGTTAATATGAGCATTCGGAATCATGATATCACCTTTTCCTCCTTCTAAAATTCCTGCTTTTCCCATAATGGAAACCGATTCTACATTCAATAAAATCTTGTCTTTTCCGGATTTAAAAGGTTTTAACAGCTCGTCAATGGTTTCATAAGCTTGCTCTCCAAAAGCATAATCCATAACAATCAGCACAGGCTTCTCTTCTTTGAATGTTGCTTTGGCAAAATCTGACTTTGAAAAATCAACTTTTGAAGAATCAAAAATCTGAACATCTATATTTGTTCCTGACTGATCCGGTAATGAAATCATGCCATTTTGTAAAGCAATATTTTCTACTTTTCCTCTCAAATCATCAGCTCCTGATTTGCTCAAATCTTCATAAATGGCATAGGTATCTGCTCCTTTATATTTTGAACCGATTGCTTGTTTAGAAAAAATGGAATTCATGACACTGTGCATGTTGGCACTAATGATATGAATCGGTCTGTTGATTAGATTTTTTTTCAACAAAACCTCTTTGATGTTTGTGGCCCAAATTTCACCATGAATGTGGTGACCCAATCGCTCTCTTAAAATTGGGCTGAATGTTATGGTTCGTTTGTTGTTTTGAATAACTTCTTCAATGGCTAATTTTCCCAACCAATATATAATGTGAAGCAATCTGTCTGGTTTTTCTTTGGTACCAAAATCTTCGTAGATGGCTAAGACTTCAGAAAATGGTCTTCCTAAAATATTGGAAGCATGAGAAATTGCTTTCTCTTTATCCATTAAAGAAAGTTTTTTATTTTGTAGTACAACTTGTTCCAATTTTTCCCAATCACGGGTTACTTCAAAATTATTTTCATCCAATAAAACCCGGTCTTTAATTTTATGTGATTCAATAAAAATAAAGGTCAAGTGGGTTAAAATATCATAGATGTCAGAACGTCCTCTTGTAATTTCAACGTTCATTTGTTCTTCATCTATTCGATAACAATTTCTTCTTCTTTTTGGTGGAACTATTGCTTGAAAATGTGATTTAGAATAGCCTTCATCCGAAGTCAAATTGATAAAACGACATTCTTCAATACCAACGGGAAGTCTTTCAATTACATATAATAATCCGTTTAATTCTACTTTTTCTTCTGCAATGGTTCCATAAATTTCCGGCCTTAATAATAACAACGCTTCTCTGAGTGTATCACCCGAAACTCCCATAGGTTTATAAAACCCACGGTTAAACAAATGTCTCATGGTAATATAAAGACGTTCAATTGCCGCAGATGACTCTTGGGCTCGTGAACGGGATATGTTTTTAATTTCTTTCATTTATATCTATTTTCTAACCCACAAAGGTAGTTTTTTTTATTTTTAATTGGTTAATGTAAGGTTAATAGCTGGTGTCATCACTTTATTGTCCCAAGGCTTGTCTTTTTTTGATGCATAAATTTTATTCCTTACCCATTTACCTCCGTAATATCGAAAAGAATTTTTTGTTTCAGAATAATTAATTACCAATGACGGTGCATAATTAATTTGTTCATTTTTGTTCTTTGATTTACCTGATTTGTATTCAAAAACGTATTTGTTTTCATCAATTATGAGCCACTCTAAACCGATAACAATTCCTTTCTCAGAAAATTTTATGTTGTTTTTAGAAACATCAATTTTGTTGTTTCTCATCCCTTTTTTTACAGATACAATTAACTCTTCATACAATAAATCATTTGAAGGTATTGAATCATTCATCTCATAAATCCGAATTTTTAATTTTGCGTCTTTTATTTCACTATTACTATAAAAACTAATACTTTTGATATAGGGCGTTTCGTTGTATTTTTCTTGAAAAGGAAATAATTTACCATAAATCCAAGGTTTATCTCCTGATAGTTGTGTGTGGTGTATTTTTTTTGCGTCTCCTATTTCTAACTCCTTTGTTTTTTTGAGATTTTCAACTACAACTTCTTCTAATTGATAGATTTTAGGATTTAGTAAAACACTTTTTGCTTTTAATGAAGAAATTATTTTTGTTTCATACCCCAAAGCAGAAAAAACAATATTTTTATTCTCGTTTAAAACCAAATCAAAAAAACCTTTTTCATTAGAAGTTGTTCCAATGTTTTCATTTTCCACCCAAATATTAACATATGGAATGGGTTTTCCGGTTAAACTGTCTTTCACTACACCGGAAATTTGAGCGGTGAGGTTTGAAATGATGAATAATAAAAAAAATAGTTGTTTAAATTTGAACATTTTTTTGCTTTTATTTTTTTGCAGGAGATTCTTATTTCGACTTCGTCATCTTGCAGAATGACAAAAAGTAATTCGACTTGCAACCCGAACCCCGCAATTTTATAACTTTTTAACTAATTTATCTGCTATGATTCTATCATTACTCAATCGCGGTAACTTGTTTTGACCTCCCAATTTTCCAATGGATTTCATATAATTATTGAACCCTTCTTTTTTAACCGGAGTTATCACAACTGTTCTTAAGATTTTGCCCGAGATTAAGTCGTCATAATACACATTTAATTTTCGCATGGCTGCATCAATTTTTAAGGCGAATGCATCCATATCTTGTGGTGGGTTTTCAAATTCTATAAACCATTCGTGGTAAGGTAATCCGTTTTCAGGATTAATTTGAGGAGCCACCGTAAATTCATTAACGCTGGCAGTTGTTCCTTCTAAAGCTTCTTTTAAAGCTTGCTCTACTTCACTCCCGATAACATGCTCACCAAAAGCCGAAATAAAATGTTTGATTCTACCGGAAACAATCACACGATGTGGTTTGAGTGAAGTAAACTGAACAGTATCGCCAATATTATATCCCCAAAGTCCGGCATTAGTAGAAATAATCAAAGCATAATTCACCCCTAATTCCACTTCGCCAATAGTATATCGTTTCGGATTTTCGGTAAAGAATTCATCCGCTTTAATAAATTCATAAAAAATGCCGTGGTTCAATAACAATAACATTCCTTTTTCCTTTTGCGAATCTTGGTAAGCAAAAAATCCTTCCGAAGCCGGAAACAATTCAATGGAATCTATTTTTTTTCCAATTAAGCTTTCAAATCGAGCTCTGTAAGGTTCAAAATTGACACCTCCATAAACATATAAACTGAAATTCTTAAAAATTTCTCCCACTTTCTTATTTCCTTTTTTTTCAAGTTTCTCAAAATACATCTGAACCCATGAAGGAATACCTGAAATCAAAGTCATGTTTTCCTTAAAGGTTTCTTCAACAATAGCATTTACTTTGGTTTCCCAATCTTCAATACAATTGGTTTCCCATGAAGGCATTCTGTTTTTTGAAAGGTATTTTGGAACATAATGGGCAACAATACCTGAAAGACGTCCTAATTTAATTCCATTTTTTTCTTCTAAAACAGGACTCCCTTGCAAGAATATCATTTTTCCCTTAACAAAATCAGCATTCCCGGTTTCATGAATATAACTTAACAAAGCATTTCTAGCCGATTGAACATGAAACGGAATAGACTCTCTGGTTAACGGAATATATTTTGCTCCTGAAGTCGTGCCTGATGTTTTGGCAAAATACACCGGTTTCCCTTTCCAAAGTATGTCTTTTTTACCTTCAATAACCAAATCAACATAGGGTTTTAAGGCTTCATAATCTCTAACAGGCACAAAGTTGGTAAAATCTGAAAACGTTTTTATTTTAGAAAAAGAATGATCACTGCCAAACTTTGTCTTTGCTGCAGCTTTAAGTAAGTTTCGAAAAACTTTTTGCTGTGTTGCAACCGGATTGGAAGTCCACTTGAGTGTGTCTTTATGTATTTTTTTTGCTAAGAGTTTAGCGGCTAATATTTTTATTCGCATAATTATTCAAAATCAATAAATTGTGATGGATCTATTGGAAAACCATCTTTCCATAATTCAAAATGCAAATGAATTCCTGTTGATTCTTTTCCGGTTGATCCTGCTAAGGCAATAACTTCACCAGTTCTCACAACGTTTCCTTGAGCTTTTGTCAAAGTTGCGGCATGTTTATAAACAGATAAAATTCCGTCACGATGATTTATAATAATTACATTTCCTGTTGAAGGTGTCCACTCCGAAAAAATCACAGTTCCATTTGCCACAGCTTTTATTGGTGTGTCTCTTGCGAGGGCAATATCAATGGCAAAATGATTGTTTTTAACATTGTATTTTTCTGTCACATGTCCTTTTGCCGGAGGAAATAAAACCAAACTCATGTTGGATTGTGCTTTTTCAAAAAGATTATATTTATCTTCCTGAGCTACTTGCTCTCGTAACTTAATTTCCTCTTTTGAAGCATTCAATTGATATTTAGAGGCATCTTGAACTTCGGCATTTAAAACAGAATCTTTATTAAACTTGGCATATTCTAAATCACCGGTCAATATTTTTCTGATGGATTGAATATAAGCTTCATTCTTTTTTACTTCAATTTCCAGAGAATCCGATTTTACAGACAACAATGTGGCTTCTTTTTTCAATTTTCCGGAAGTATACCCGGGAATATATTCCCTTAATGGAGTAAAAGCAATGATATAGGTGGTTATTGCAATTAAAAGAATTGAGGATATGGTCAAGACCACAAAAACATTCATCAGGTTTAATTTCAATGAAAAAATTTCTTCAAACGTGTCTTCGTTTAAAATAACCAACCTTCTTTTGTTAAAAAGTCTGTTTTTTAATTTTTGTCTTTTTAGTCTTTTACCAGACATGTTTTTATTTTAATATACAAATATAATAATTATACCTTCTTTAAAAAGTGTCGTATTTGTTGTTTAATGCAAATATAATTCACTTTAACTTGGTTTTTAGTTAAGAATTACTAATAATATAGACAACTACACTAATTTATTTTTACCTTTGTGTTCTTAATTTAGATATTATGAATGCATTAGCAATATTTTTAGGTTTTATTGGAGTTCCGCAAGTTATTTTGATTGTGGTGGTTTTGCTTCTTCTTTTTGGAGGTAAAAAAATTCCGGAATTGATGAAAGGTTTAGGAAGTGGTATCAAGGAATTTAAAAATGCCGCAAAAGAAGACCAGCCTGCTGACAAAAAAGAAGACGATAAAAAGGAATAACTTTTAAAAAGTTCCTATAATTTATTATTCCAAATTCCATGAAAACAGTCATTCGGATTTGGAATTTTTAGTATAAAAGAAAAGCCTCCGAAAATTAATTTCCGGAGGCTTAAAAGAAAATATATGTAGGTTGTTATTTTAAGTCTTAGGTTTTTCTAACCCTTAAACCTTTTACTTAAAAATTAACTGTTTATTATAATACAATAAAAATGCCTAAATAATAGTAAACCTGCCAGTTTCTCTATAAACCATTATTTTTTAGTTTTAATTTATTGAAATTCAGTGATTTAATTTTAAATGAAATTCCTTTTTTAAGATTCAAAAATGAAATTCTATTTATAAAAAAAGTGTATAAACTGAGTAATTTTATGTGTAAGCTGTATATTTTTTATACAATTTTTTAAATTACCATCGTCAACTGAATCCTTTTTCTCACTTCATCTACCTCAACCACTTTTACTTGCACATGCTGATGCAATTTCACTACTTCATTCACATCCGAAACAAAACCGGCTTTGAGTTGCGAAATGTGAACTAATCCACTTTCTTTTAATCCAATATCCACAAAACAACCAAAAGCAGTGATGTTATTGACAATTCCGGGCAAAATCATACCGGTTCGCAAATCGGACATTTTTTTGACATTCGGGTCAAATTCGAATACTTTTGCCGATTTTCTTGGGTCTAATCCGGGCTTTTCGAGTTCTTTTAAAATGTCTTTTATTCCTAAAATTCCAATGGTTTGGTTTGTATAATTTTCGGGCTTGATTAAGGCTATTTTTTCTTTATTTCCGATTAACTCGGATAACGAAATTTTTAAGTCTTTCGTCATTTTTTCTACAATTGCATACGCTTCCGGATGTACTGCCGAATTGTCCAACGGATTTTTTCCGTTTTGAATACGGATAAATGCTGCTGCTTGTTGATAGGCTTTTTCACCCAATCGTGGCACTTTCTTCAATTGCTTTCGATCTTCAAACGGACCATTTTCTGAACGAAAAGCCACAATGTTTTCAGCCATTTTTTCGCCAATTCCCGATACGTAACTCAATAATGATTTACTGGCGGTATTCAAATTTACACCAACCGAATTCACACAACGAACGACAACTGTGTCTAATTCTTCCTTTAATTTCGTTTGATCTACATCGTGTTGGTATTGACCCACTCCGATGGATTTGGCATCAATTTTTACCAATTCTGCTAACGGATCTGAAAGTCTTCTTCCAATAGAAACGGAACCTCGAACGGTGACATCATAATTTGGAAATTCATCTCGTGCTATTTTTGATGCAGAATAAACGGATGCTCCCGCTTCAGAAACTACAAAAACTTGAATTGGTTTATCGAAAGCAATTTTTTTGATGAAAAACTCGGTTTCGCGACTGGCTGTTCCGTTTCCGATTGAAATGGCTTCAATGTTGTAAGCATTCACCATCGAACGAATTTTCTTCATTGCCATCGCATTTTCATTTTGTGGCGGATGCGGATAAATGGTTTCATTGTATAACAAATCGCCTTTTTCATCCAAACATACCACTTTACAACCTGAACGATAACCCGGGTCTATAGCCAAAATTCGCTTTTCACCCAAAGGAGGAGCAAGCAACAACTGACTTAAATTTTGAGCAAAAACATCAATGGCTTTCGCATCTGCTTTGGTTTTAAATTCTTGTAGCGTTTCGTTGGAAATGGCGGGTTCTAACAACCTTTTATAACTGTCTTTTATGGCTAATTTCAGTTGATGTGATGTTTCCTTGTTGTTTTTAATGGTATTATTTTCGATGAATTCCAATGCTTCTTCGGGCTCGATTTCGATATTCATTTTTACAAAACCTTCGGCTTCTGCACGCAACATGGCCAATAATCGATGCGATGGTGTTTTTGAAAGTGGTTCTGCCCATTCAAAATACTGATTAAATTTTTGAGCATTTTCATCGTCTTTTTTTGATTTAACCACTTTCGTTGAAACAATTGCTTTTCGTTGAAATAAACGTCTCAAATTTTTTCGAATAAACATGTTTTCATTAATCCATTCGGCGATTATATCTCTTGCTCCTTGTAATGCTTCTTCTTCATTGGCTACTTTATCATTCAAATAGTTGGAAGCAATGAATTCAATATCATCGCTGTTTTGAACCATGATGATTTTAGCTAACGGTTCCAATCCTTTTTCACGAGCCACGTCGGCTTTGGTTTTTTTCTTCTTTTTGTAGGGTAAGTAGAAATCTTCAATTTCTTGTAAATCGAAAGAATTTTCAATTTTCAACTTTAATTCCGGAGAAAGTTGACCTTGCTCGTCAATCGATTTTAAAATGGATTCTTTTCGCTTAACGATTTCTTCAAATTGCTTGTTGAGTTTAAAAATCTGCTCGATTTGAACTTCATCCAAATTGCCGGTTTGATCTTTTCGGTAACGGGAAATAAAAGGAATGGTGCAGTCTTCGTTGAGTAAATTTATCGTGTTTTCGATTCCTTTTAAGGGAATATTAAGTTGGTTTTGTATGAATTGTATGTTGATCATTAGGTAATAAATTCTAAATAATTTTGTTTGTTAATTACTTCAAAGGATGCTTCCGGATAGGCTTTTGCAAAAGCAATTGGAATTTTAGCCTTCCTATTTTCATTCCATTTGAATTCAAAAGCATTGATACTATCTGCTTCGGTTTCTAACCAATCTAATTCTTGTTGGTCATAGGTTCGCCAGAAATAATTATGTTTTGACATTTTTTGATAGGCTTGTTTTTTCATCCGTTCAGAGGCGAGATAATTTTCCCATAAATCGCCAACATCTGTTCGGTTATTCAACGTAGTAAAATTATTAATAATGGCATTTCTGATACCATTATCGTAAAAATACCAACGGCTTGATTTGGTGATTTCTTTGCGAAGATTTCTTGAAAAACCCTCAACTTTGAACAAAATAAACACTTTAGACAACAAATCTAAATAACGTTCTACTGTGTTTTTAGACATTTGCAATTGATTTCCTAACTCTTGCAACGAAACTTCTTTACCGATTTGAAAAGCAATCAATCGCAACAAATCATAAATTTTATCTGCGTTTTTAATGCCATCAAAAACCAAAATATCTTTTAACAAATAAGCATTCACTATTTCTTTTAAATAGTCTTTTTTTTCATCCCACGATTCATAATGAGTCAACTCAGGATAGCCGCCATAAAGTAAACGGGTTTCAAGATTTTCGGTAGTTTGTTTATAATTTTCAAATTGTAAAAACTCAGATTGTGCCAACGGAAATAAGTACAATGTGCTTTTCCTTCCTACCAATGGTTCGCCTAATTTATTGGATAAATCAAACATTGACGAACCGGTTGCAATGACTTTTATTCCATCTATGGTATCTACTATGAATTTCAAAATCAGACCAATATCTGTAATATTCTGAGCTTCATCAATAACCAAAAGGGAAATATTTTGCAACAATTTTGAATAGTTAGCCAAACTTCTCTCTTCTAACAAACGAGCATCGTTTACGTCTTCACCATTTAGTTGAAGTACTTTTTCATCTGCATTTTCCAAATATTTTTTTATCAGTTGTGTTTTGCCTACGCGTCTGGCTCCCAATAAAATTAATACTTTATTCGGTTTTAATTTGGATTGAAAATCAGCTAACACAGCTCTATTATAATAATTCATTTTGAAAATTGAATTAGCATTTAAAGAACAAAGATAGTAAAAAAATGTAAATTCCGTCAGTTGATTGACGGAATTTAGCTAAATTGAGTCAGTTGGTTGACGGAATTTACAAAAAACACATTATTTTAAAACAATAAAAAACAGAAAGACTACCTCAAAAAGGCAGAAAACCTGTTAGGAAACAATTACCTGCTACCCTTACTTTTTCTCATTACTAATTAAAATTTTTTAATGATGAAAAAAGCAATTCTTTATTCCGTAGCAATTCTAAGCGTATTTTTAACTGTTTCTTGTTCAACTGATGATTATAATGAAAACGAAATTCGATTGGAAAACACAGAGGTAGATGAAAATGGAGGTATAAATACAAGTCCACCCAAAAAAAACGGATAATAATCCCTAAAAAATAATTTTTATATCTTTACGAATCATACATTAACAATGATTCGTAAAGTTTATATTGCCTTTTTGTTACTGATTTCATGCCAAAATGAAGAGTCGAAAAAAACATCAAATCATAATGAATTAGATCAACTCATTATTGATGCTAGAAATGTTAATAATAAAGAAATCGGGGAAAAGAAGCTTGAACTAGCCTATCAACTAAATAATAACTTAGCCAACGATTCTATAAAATCTCGCTTTTTCAGAAAAATTTCGTGTGAATATTATAATTATGGTCTTTGGGAAACCTACTATAATCTGACAAAAGAGAATATTGTTTTTGCAAAAAAAATCAATGATACTTTAACGCTTGGTAAATTATACTATGATTTAGGAGATTATTTTTATGAGAAAAATATAAATGATTCTTCATTTTATTATTACAACCAAGCTTTAAAAGCCATCCCTTTTCATAATAAGGAAAAAATTAGAACTCAATTTAATATTGCAAAATTATATCTAAATGAAAATCAATTAATTGAAAGCGAAGTTCAATTAATTAAAACAATATCTCAAGCAAAAGCAGAAAACAATGTTCGATTATTATATGAATGTTATAGTGTGCTTGGTGGTGTTCAAAATGGTTTAAAAAACTATACTGAAGCAATTAAAAGTTATCACATCTCAAAAAATTACTTAAATAAAATTCCCAATGACGAACTTTATCCTGTTTTAGTAAGTGAAAACTATAATAACACGGCTAATGTTTATCTTGATATGAAAGATTATTCTAAGGCAATAGAATTTTATCAAAAAGGTTTAAATTATGGAAATATCAGAAAAGAATCCCCACTTGTTTATTCTATTCTAACTGATAATTTAACTTATGCAAAATTAAAAAGTGGCACATTAAAAAGTCCGGACAAATTTTTTGAAGCTCTTCGAATTCGAGATAGTCTAGATAATAAGTTAGGTATAATTATGAGTCAGCAGCGGATTGGAGAATATTATTTGCAAGAAAAAGATAGTTCTAAAGCTTTGCAACACTTTTCGATTGCTTATGAATTGGCAAAACAAACAAGAACACACAGAGATCAACTTGCTATATTGAAACTAAAAAAGCAAGCCAATCCGGCAAAAGCTGCTAAATATCAAGAAATTTATATCAACCTAAGCGATTCTTTGCTATTAGAAGAACGCAACACCCGAAACAAATTTGCCAAAATTGAATTTGAAACCGAACAAATTGAACAAGAGAAAACTGATTTGGCAAAAAAGATGAATTTCATTTTGATTCTTTCAACACTTACTGTTTTCTTACTTGGTACGTTGTATTTTTTATACAGACAAAAGGTTAAAAATAAAGTACTTGTTTTAGAAAAAGAACAACAAAAAAGCAACGAAGAAGTATATAATTTGTTATTAACCCAACAACAACAAGTTGATCAAGTAAGAGCTTTTGAAAAAAAACGAATCGCCACAGAACTTCATGATGGTGTAATTAGTGAACTTTTTGGAATCAGATTGCATTTAGAACGGCTTATTTTTCTGGAAAAAGAAGTAGATAAAGCTAATGTAGAAAACTATCTGGGAAAACTTAATTCTCTTGAAAACGAAATTAGGCAAATTTCACATAAACTGGCCGAAGAAACAGCTTTTAGAAACGAAGGTTTTATTTTGCTTGTTGAAAATTATTTAGATGAGTTTGAAAACGACTTTGCCATTGAAACTGATTTGTTATATGATGCTTCACTTTCGTGGGAAACCCTCAGTAATGAACAAAAAATAAATTTATTTAGAATTATTCAGGAAGCACTCACCAATGTTAGAAAATATGCTAAAGCTAAAAAAGTGACTGTTTCATTTGGTTTAAACAATTCATTATTTGAATTTTCTATTGTTGATGATGGAATTGGTTTTGACGTTTCAAAAAATAAAAATGGAATTGGTTTAACAAATATGCATTTTCGATTAGAAAATCTTAATGGAAACCTACACATTACTTCTACTGAAAAAGGCACAACAATTAAAGGGAATTTTCCTATTTAATTATTGCTCAATTGAGATATTTTTGTACTTTTGATTAAATCCGTTTTCAAATGAAAATCGCATTAATAGATGATCATCCAATCATTATTGAGGGCTATAAATCTATTTTAATTTCAAAAAAAATTGAATCAGACGAGAACATCGCTGTCTTGTGTTCGCTTGCTGAGGCATATACTTTTATTAAAGAAAATGCAGAAAATCAAGTTGTGATTGATTTGTTTGTTATTGACTATAATATGCCTGAGAATATTGAAAACAACCTTTACAATGGTGAAGATTTAGCACATCAAATTCGTCTCTTCTTACCCAATGCTAAAATTGTTTTATTGACCTCTATTGCTACACCAATTTTATTGTTTGAAATTATTCAACGTTTACAACCGGAAGGATTATGGTTAAAAAGCGATATTGGTATGCTCAGTTTTTTAAATCATACTACTAGTGTTCTTTCTGGAACAACAGTTTATAGTGAATCTGTAAACAAAGCATATAGAAACGTTGCAAAATACACCTCAATTTTAGACGAAACGAATCGAAAAATTCTATTGTTGCTTAACGACGGAATTAAAACAAAAAACTTGCCTGACTATTTAAACTTATCGATTGACACGATAAATCACCGCAAATCTGACCTTAAAACACTTCTTGGTTTAGACAAATCGGATGATTTTGAACTACTAAAAAAGGCAAAAATGCTAGGATTGTTGTAATTTTTTTCAAAATTCTATTATTTATAAAAATCATAAATTGCTTTAATACAGTTGATTAACTTTTTACATGTCAATATCGTCAGAAAAACTGCCTCAAAAAGGCAGAAAAGCTGCTAGGTAGAAAAAAACGAATGATTTAAACTTGTAGAGAGTTAATTATTTTGGTAAATGTAGTCGCGAATACGTTTATTAAAACTTTAAATCAGGGCGGAACAAACTAACTAAAAAGTAACCCTAATGTTTTCGTCTTTATGACAGGTTTTCTGTAAATGGGAAAATCTTAGTATGAAAAATTTATTTTTTACCTTAGCGTTTATGCTTATTGGGACTTTTGCATTTGCAAATAGTTTAGAAATCGAAAATTATTCAAATGAAAATCAATTGAATTTATCTCAAAGCTATCTTGTTGAAGATACTAGATGTACATCTTGGACTACATTTGTTTCTTGTGGTTTTACATGGTATAGTTGTAATTCAAGTTTTGCCAGTATTGAAGAACAGTGGGAATTTGTAGAATATATTCACGGATTACATTGTAATTAATTTATTCAAAATTAAACCCAACAATAAGAAAAGTTAATGTTGGGTTTTTAACTAAACTTAGATTATATGTCAAAATATATTATAAAATACGTTTGTATTTGCTTGTTATTTAACTCATATTTTTTCTTTGCCCAAGAAATTGTGGGTGGAAATCCCAGTTTTCCGTCCGATCCATATAATGTAAAAAATATAGATGTTGCCAATCAAAACATATTCTACGAATATACTTATGTAAAAAATACCGATGAGAAATTAAAAACAAATTCAGCTTTAACAATACTCCAAGTTGGAACTAATTATTCAAAATATGTGGATTTTTATACCTTAAAACTCGATTCGTTGCGGGAAAAACACAGCAAACTAAACAGGATTGAAAAAAAAGAGATAAGTGAGCAAATGGAATATAGAAGAGAAATTGGTTTTAAAATGACGATTATAAAAAACTTTAAAAACACGGGTTTTATTGCCCAGTCTAGAATCCCAAATAATGATTACGAATTTGAAATCATGTTTCCAAAGTTACAATGGAAATTAGTGCCAGAATATAAAACTATTTTAGACTATAAAACACAGAAGGCCATAATATATTATTCTGGGAGAAACTGGATAGCTTGGTTTGCCGAGTCTATTCCAATCCATTTAGGACCATATACATTTGGTGATTTGCCTGGCTTAATACTAGAATTATACGACGAAGATAACAATCACCATTTTATTGCTATCGGAATAGACCAAAAACCACATATAATTTACAAAAGAGAAGAAAAAAAAACAATAAAAACCGCAAAGAAAGAGTTTTTTAAAACAGAAAAGAGTTTTCATGATAGACCCGACTTGTTTTTTGATATTAATGCCGTCAGAGGGGTTGATAATTTTCCTAAAATACCATATAATCCAATAGAACTTGACTAATGATGAAAATAAAATTGTTGTGTTGTTTTATTCTAATTTCTTATTTTTCGGTTTCTCAAACAATCATAAGTGGAACATTACTTAACGAAAACAATATGAGTATTACAGGTGCAAGTGTTACTATTAATAATATCGATACAGAAAACATTATTGCTTTTGGTATTTCTGATACTACTGGTAAATATGTTATTTCTTATATTAATGAAAATGAAAATGTTCAAATCAATGTCCGCTTAATAGGTTATGCTCAAATTTCTGAAACTATTAGTAATAAATCTCAAACCAAAAATTTTATTTTAAAAGAAAAGGCTTTAGAGTTAAAAGAGGTTACCGTAAAATCATCACCTATTACACAAAAAGGAGATACAATAAAATATTCCGTAAGTTCTTTTTCAAAAGAACAAGACAGAAGTATTGGCGACGTTTTGAAAAGAATGCCAGGAATTGAAGTGCTTTCTAATGGTCAAATACTATATCAAGGCAAACCCATTAACAAATATTATATCGAAGGATTAGATTTATTGGAAGGTAAATACAATTTGGCAAATGACAATTTACCTTTTAAAGAAGTAACACAAGTTCAAATTTTAGAAAATCATCAACCTATAAAAGTACTAGATAGTTTAAAATTTTCTGACCAAGCTGCTATTAATATAAAACTCAAAAATACCTTTACATTTACTGGCCAAGCGAAATTAGCTATGGGTCTTAGTCCTTTATTATGGGATGCAAATATTACACCAATGCTTTTTACAAAAAAAAAGCAAATGCTTACTACCTATCAAACCAACAATACCGGAGACAATGTGGCATTACAACTTCAAAAACTAACCATTGAAGATGTAATTAATCAAACTGAAGGCAAGTCAGTAAAATCAGATTGGTTAGCCATTCAACAATTAGCAACTCCTAACTTTTCAGAAAAAAGATGGTTAAATAATTCAACCCATTTACTATCTGCAAACTATTTACATAAACTTAAGAAAGAGTATGAATTACGTTTAAACACATCATATCTTAATGATTATCAACAACAAAATGGATATACCAACACTCAGTTTATTACACCAACTAATACGATTACGTTGTTAGAGGAAAAACATAATCAATTTTTTTTTAATTCTTTTCAAACCAATTTAACCCTTCAAAAAAATGCAGCTAAAAACTATATCAAAAACAGTTTAGAATTTCAAGGTTTTTGGGATAGTCAGAGAGGAAATATTCAGCTTAATAATGATAATTTAAAACAACAATTACAAAATGAATTTTTTAAAATTTCTAACACGCTAAATTCAATATTTCCGGTTGGAAAGCAATTGTTAACGCTAAGCTCTTACATCAGTTTTAATAAAACACCTCAATCACTAAAAGTAAATCCAGGACAATTTGAAGAAACTATAAACAACGGCAATCCATATCAAGAAATTATTCAAGAAATTGATTTGAACACATTTTATTCTAACAATTCATTTAGTTTTACTAAAGGTATAGATAGATTTTCTTTTGAACCAAAAGTTGGTCTCCAACTAGAAAATCAGCATTTAAATAGTCAAATAGTAATCTCTGAAACTACTATTTTAAACAATGTGTTTTCTAATGATTTAGAATGGATGCGATCTAAAATTTATTTTGAACTAAATACCCAATATAAAAAAAACAAATGGCGTTTAGAGCTAATAACACCTATCAATCTAAATAATTATAAAATAAATGATAAGCCATTAATGCAAAATGAAAATTTAAGCAGAACAACTTTTGAACCAAAATTATTAGTGATTTTCGACATAAATAACTTTTGGAAATTCAATACTTCAGCTGGTTTAAGTAATCAATTTGGTACAATAAACCAACTTCATTATGCTTATATTGTTCAAAATTATAGAACCATACAGCGTATTAATGCACCATTACCTCAATTAAATAGCCAATTATTTACCGCCGGTATTTACTATAGAAATCCAGTAAAATCATTGTTTTGGAACATTATGTATATAAATGCAAAAAGCGAAAACAATCTCCTTTATCAAACACAAGTTTTACCAAATGGAGCAACAGAATTGCAAGCCATAAAGCAAGATAATAGTAAAATTAGTCATACTATTTCAAGTAGAATAAGCAAGTATTTTAGTGATATAAAAACAAGTATTAGTTTTAATACTAGTTACAGATTGCAAAACTTTGAACAAATTTTAAATAATAATTTAACAAACATAACAAATGAAAACTTGAATATTGGTAACAAAATCGAAACAGATATTACCAATTGGTTTGCTTTTGAATATCAAGCAAATTGGGTGTTTTCAAAAAGTAAAATTCAAAACCAATATAATCCTACGGTAACACAACAGAATCATTTGTTTAACTTTACTATTCTTCCAAAAGAAAATCAATTGTTATCAATAAAATCGGAATATATTAACAATGATCTATTTTCAGAACGATCAGAAAATTTATTTACAGACATCATCTATCGATATACCATCAAAAAAAGAAAAATTGATTTAGAATTCCAACTCAATAATTTATTCAATACCAATCGTTTTAGAACTATTAACATCAACGATTTTAGTTATGTAGAAACTAATTTTGATTTAAGACCTAGACAAATTATTTTTAAAATAAGATTCTCTCTTTAAAATATAGATTGAACTAAATCTAGCAAAACTTCTTAATCCTGCACAATAAAATCCTTCGGGTCCACTTTTTGAAATTCAGGTTGAATATTCACGTGGTTAATGTCGAATTTTTCATAAAGTACTTCTTCAATTTCGTGTAATAAATCGTTGAACTCACTCATTTTTATGTCTGCTGCACAATCTAAATGGGCTTCTAAATGCAGTTCTTCTTCATTCAAATGCCACACATGAATGTGATGTAATTTTCCAACTCCTTTGATTTGATGTACTTCTCTAACAATTTCTTTAATGTCAATTGTGTCTGGAGTGAAAAGCATCAACATTTTTGTAGATTTTATAAATAAATCTGTTCCAACAATGATTAAGTATACAGCAATCAGTAAAGTCATTACACTATCCACCCAATAAATTTGATAGAATTTCATCAACAAACCACCAGTTAAAACTGCTACAGATGCCATCATATCGGTAAACAAATGCAAATAAGCCGACTTCATATTCAAATTATGAGCAGCATCTTTACGAAGTAATAAAACTGAAAATCCGTTTACTAGAATTCCTAAAAGTGCCAACCAAATCACTAAAGTTGATTCAATGGGTTCAGGTTTAATTAATCTGAAAATGGCATGATAAATTAAAATAAACGCCACAATAATTAAAGTTGCAGCATTGATAAACGCAGCAATTAATTCGGCTCGTTTATAGCCAAATGTATGACTTACAGAGGCTTTTCGTCGAGATAATTTGTGAGCCACTAAACTGAAAATGAGCGACAACACGTCCGAAAAATTGTGCAACGCATCCGAAATTAAAGCCAAACTACCCGAAATAATGCCACCAATCACTTGAGCAATTGTAATCAACGTATTGAGTAAAATGGATAAAATCAGATTTTTTCCGGTTACGTTGTGCTTGTGGATTTTTGGGTTGGTGGACATTTGGGCTTTTATTTTTAACCATTAAGGAAATGAGGTTCATTAAGTTTTATTTCTTAATGTCGCTTAATTCCTTAATGGTTTAAATTGTTACGAACAACTTATTTTATTCACTCGATTCTGATGTCTTCCGCCTTCAAAATCAGTTTTCAAGAAAGTATCAACTATTTCCACCGCTTGCGGAATCGAAGTAAATCGTGCCGGAATACTAATGATATTCGCATCGTTATGTTGTCTGGCCAAAGCCGAAATTTCTTTTGTCCAACACAAAGCCGCTCTAATGCCTTGGTGTTTGTTGACTGTCATAGCGATACCGTTTCCGCTGCCGCAAATAACAATGCCTAAATCTGCTTTTCCGGTTTCAACATCTGTCGCAACAGGGTGACCAAAATCGGGATAGTCAACGCTATCTGTTGAGTTGGTTCCGTGATTAATGACTTCATGACCTTGTTTTTCTAAAAATGCAACGATGGCTTTTTTATAATCCGGGCCAGCGTGATCGTTTCCAATTGAGATTTTCATTTTAGTTGTGTTGTTATTTTTATCTTTACAAAAATAATCAAATTCAATCAGCTTAGGATGAAATTTAACGGTCAGGTTTGTTCGTTTGATGATAATGCATTGTATTGGGAATTACACATCCCGATTCCGCCGGCTGTTTTTGAAAAATTAGTCAAAGAAGCGAAAGATAAACGCGTAGTTTGTACTCTAAACGAAAATTTTTCTTTTCATTGTGCGATGTTGCCAAAAATCACTTTTCATTATATTTTATTGAATAGAGAAATCTCTAAAAAACTTAATTTGCATTTGAATGATGATGTTAAAGTGGAATTAGTGAAAGACGAAAGCAAATACGGAATGCCTTTATCTGAGGAAATGGAAGAAGTTTTTTTCAGCGACCCCGAAGGAAGCGATTTGTTTCATCAACTCACACCCGGAAAACAGCGAACGTTAATCCATGTGGTGAATAAATACAAAAGTTCGCAACTGCGGATTGAAAAATCATTCGTTATTCTAGAGCATTTGAAAAAACGAAAAGGTGTTTTGGATTTTAAAGGGTTGAATGAGTATTTTAAGAATTTTAAGAATAAATTTTAATAGTGGCCACAAATTCACGAATTCTACAAATTAGAAGAAATAATTCGTTAATTCGTGCCAAACAAAAATTAAATGAAAAAATACGATTACATCATCCTAGGTTCCGGATTATCCGGTTTGCTTACCGCTTATCGGATGGCTACTGATACTTGGTTTTATGATAAATCGATTTTAATTATCGACCAAAAAATCAAAAACCAAAACGACCGTACTTGGTGTTTTTGGGAAGAACCAAATGGCGAATTTGATTCCATCCTATCCAAAACCTGGGAAAAAGCATTCATAGGAAATCAGGATTTTCAACAATCGTTTGAAATGCATCCTTATTTGTATAAAATGATTAGAAGTAGTGATTTTTACAAATTGGTATTCGATAGTATTTCATCCAAATCTAATTTTACTTTAATAAATGATGAAATTTTTAGTTGGAAAACAATTGAAGATTCGGTTGAAGTTCAAGGAAAAAATCAAACCTATTCCGGTAGTTCTTTATTGAATAGTTTCTTCGATGTCAATCCGCTTTTCAACCAAAAAAAGTATCCGTATTTAAAACAACACTTCATCGGTTGGTTTATCAAAACAAAAGCGGAAATTTTTGATGATTCTGAAGTGAAATTTATGGATTTTACGATTGAACAAGATGGAAATACGCGTTTTATGTATGTCTTACCAACATCTAAAACCGAAGCTTTGTTTGAATATACCTTGTTTTCAGAAGATTTATTAGAAATAACGGAATACGAAAAAGCCATTCAAAACTATCTTCAAAATCTGGGGATAACTGATTATGAAATTGTAGAAAAAGAAGCCGGAAACATTCCGATGACTTGTTTTCCGTTTCACAAACAAAATTCGGAACGCGTTTTATTTATTGGAACGGCCGGTGGTTGGACAAAAGCAAGCACGGGTTTTACTTTTTTCAACAGTAAAAAACAAACTGAAAAATTGGTTGAATTCTTAAAAACTAATCAAAACCTTTCAAAATTTCATCAAAAAAATCGTTACTGGTTTTACGATTTAATTTTGTTGGAAGTTTTACATCAAAACAATGAACTGGGAGCTCAACTTTTTGGAACACTTTTTAAAAAAAATTCCATTCAAAATATCTTTCAATTTTTAAATGAAGAAGGAACTATTTCCTCCGATTTAAAAGTAATGTTAACGTTACCAAAATGGCTTTTTATTAAGGCTACTTTTCGGGCTTTGTGGAAATTGGTGTAACCGTTGTCGCTTGTCTGTTATCGGTTGACAGACAACGGATAACTGATAACAGACAACTTTTTAAACGTTAAATCTTTCCATTGTTAACAGTATTTCATAATTGCTTGATATTCAGATAACATTAAATTAACATTAATTGTTAATAAATTCAGATAGAATTTTAGAAGTATTTTGAAGAAGTATGGAAATTTTTTCTAATCAAAAATTGAAATGAATTAATCAACTTTTGTTTTGATTTTTTACTTTAAAATTATCAACTTTTTAAACTCGGTTTTCAACAGTTTTTCACAACAAACTTATTAAAAATTTACACCAAAAAGTTGATGTTAACAACTGTTAATAAAAACTAAAAATTTCTTCATTTTGAGGATTTTATCTTTTTGTAACCCTGTTAACAAGTCTGTATAACTTACTACAACTTTTAAAATCAAGTTTATCTAATAAAGTTATTGTACAAATGAACACACTATAATAACCATCATAAATTTTAAATTAATTTAATTTTTCTTTTTGTTGTATTTAATAAATGTTGAAAACTATTTAAATTTAGATGGAAGTGGGAAGTTGGGAGATGGAAGAAGTTTCAAGTTTAAGGTTTCAAGTTGTGTATTCTTTTTAATTTTAAATACCTTTTTACTTCTAGTTAGGAAATCCGTTTAAATCTGCGTTTAGCGAAGCTAATCCGTTTCATCCGAGTTCCATCTATTATATAGATTTCTTAAATTTTTTAAATCTGTGTTCTTTGATAATAAAAAAGTGAATTTTGTGTTTTTCGTGCTTTCTGTGAGAAATAACTATTCTACAATTCGTAAATGACTATCTAAATTATCCAAAATTCCTTTTACCACTTCCACATCATTTCGATGAACTTTTAATTTAATTCCGCCATAAGCAATACTCGCAAAAGGATCTATTGAAACAATCGTTTCATTTTCAAAAAAGTAGTGAATACCTTCGTTTTCTAAAATAGTTTTTAAAACCGCAATTTCTGTGGGTAAATTAAAAACTGCAACGGTCACAAAGTCTTTCATTTTTCAAATTTGCATAAAGATACAAAAGTTATATTTTCAATAAATCTGTATTTCAAATTCCATTTTCTGCTATCTTATTCGTAATTTTCACCTTTATTAGAAAAGAATTATGAGTAAGAAACCCAGAAAATTAGGTAAAAAAACTAAAGATTTTACTGCACAGATATTTAAAATTCTGTCAAAAGAAACCAATAAATCATTCAATTACAAACAAATAGCTGCTATTTTAGAATTAGATGATACCAAAAGCAGAAACGAAATTATAAGAGATTTAAAAATTTTAAAGTCTCAAGATAAAATTCACGAAGTAGAAGTTGGCAAATACCAAATGGTTTCCAAAGCCGAATATTACGAAGGAACCATCGATATGACTTCTCGAAAAACAGGCTATTTTATTTGTGATGAATTGGAAGAAGATGTGTTTATTCCGTTCATCAATTTGAATCATGCATTAGATAATGATAAAGTTAAAGCCTATATCTACAACCGAAGAAGTTCTCGCCGACCGGAAGCTGAAGTGTTAGAAATTTTAGAACGAGCTAAAACCGAGTTTGTTGGTGTGATTGACATTCAAAAGAATTTTGCGTTTGTAACAACTGCGAATGCTAAAATGTACACCGATATTTTCATCCCAAAAAATAAAATTGGCGATGCCGAACACGGTGATGTAGTTTTAGTAAAAATGGAAGATTGGCCTGCAAAAGCAGATAGTCCGTTTGGTTCGGTTATTAAAGTATTAGGAAAACCGGGCGAACACAATACAGAAATTCACGGAATTTTAGCCGAATATGGTTTGCCGTATGATTTCCCGATTGAAGTAGAAGCTTTTGCAAACAAAATTGATACTTCTGTAACCGAAGAAGAAATTGCCAAACGTCGCGATATGCGAAAAGCATTAACGTTTACGATTGACCCAAAAGATGCGAAAGATTTTGATGATGCATTGTCATTTGAAAAATTAGATAATGGAAATTATGAAATTGGAATTCACATTGCCGATGTTTCCCACTATTTGCAAGAAGGAACAATTTTAGATGACGAAGCATATAAACGAGCCACATCGGTTTATTTAGTGGATCGTGTTGTTCCGATGCTTCCGGAGGTGTTAAGCAACGACGCGTGTTCGCTGAATCCACACGAGGATAAATTTACGTTCTCTGCCGTTTTTGAAGTTTCGCCCAAAGCAGAAGTAGTCAATCAATGGTTTGGAAGAACAGTAATTTATTCTGATCAGCGTTTTTCGTATGAGGAAGCTCAGCACATCATCGAAACCAAAAAAGATATCATTCCGGCCGAAATTTCATTAACCGGAAATGATTATAAAACGCCTCAAAATATTGTTGAAGCCACATTGAAATTGGATGAATTAGCTAAAATTCTTCGTCAAAAGCGAATGGCAAACGGAGCAATATCCTTTGATAAAGTGGAAGTTAAATTCAATTTGAATGAAAAAGCAGAACCGGTTGGAGTTTTCTTTAAAGTATCTAAAGATGCCAATCATTTAATTGAAGAATTTATGTTGTTGGCCAATAGAAAAGTGGCTGAATTTATCGGAAAACAAAAGAAAACTTTTGTTTACAGAATTCATGATGAACCAAATGAAGATAAATTAATCAATTTGCAAACGGTAATTTCGAAGTTTGGTTATAAAATTAACTTCAAATCTAAACAAGATATTTCCAAATCGTTGAATACATTATTGAATGATGTAGTTGGAAAAAAAGAACAAAATTTAGTAGATACATTGACTATACGAAGTATGAGTAAAGCAGTTTATTCTACCGAAAATATTGGACATTACGGATTAGCATTTGATTATTATTCGCATTTTACATCGCCCATTCGTCGTTATCCGGATGTGATGGTGCATCGTTTGTTGCAATATTATTTGGATGGAGGAAAATCGGTTTCGGCAGAATTGTATGAAGAAAAAAGTGCACATTCGTCTGATATGGAAAATTTAGCTGCCAAAGCTGAACGAGACAGCATCAAATACATGCAAGTAAAATACATGCAAGATCATAAAGATCAAGAATTTTTAGGTGTAATTTCCGGTGTAACCGAATGGGGAATTTATGTAGAAATCATCGAAAATAAATGTGAAGGAATGGTACGAATCCGTGAAATTAAAGATGATTATTATGTGTTTGATGAAAAACAATATGCGTTAGTAGGCGAAGTTTCTAAAAAAATTATACAATTAGGTGACGAAGTTTACGTTAAAGTAAAAAATGCCGATTTGGTTAAAAAACAATTGGATTTTCATTTTATTAGAAGGAAAGAGTAAGTGGTCAGTTGGCAGTTTTTAGTGATCAGTTTCCTGCAAGGTTTTTAAAACCTTGTAGGTATCAATTTTAGTTTAAAAGTCTTTTATTATGAAACATCTGTTTTTTTCATTTATACTTTTATCTTTATTTTCATGTGCTACAAAAAAGCATGATTATTCTGAAATGATAAAAAGGGAAGAGTTTTTTGAAAGATTTTATAAAATAGAGATACCATTAATTGAAAAAGAAAATCCGGAGTTAAATATTGGTACAGAATTAATATTAAAAGATAGTATTACAGCTATTCATGTTGCAGAGGCAATTCTTTTTAATAAATATGGAAAAAAACAAATAGAAAGACAAAAACCATATACTATTTTATCTATTCAAGATTCATATTGGGTTATTGAAGGTTCATTACCAAAAAACTCTAAAGAGGGTGTTTTTTTCATTATTTTAGATGCTCGTAATTCAAAAGTTTTAAATATTAGAATGAAAATTAGTCCAAATAATAAACCAACTGCAACAAATTAATTTTTACTAAGTCTTTATAATTTGAACACAATCTTACAATTATGAAAAAACTCGTTTATATATCCGTTTTAATACTTTCTCAAACACTTTTTGCTCAAACCGAAACCAAAAATCCTGGTGATTTTACGACAGTAAAAATATTTGACAGAATCTCAGCTCAGCTCATTCCATCCAATGAAAATAAAGTTGAAATCAAAGGAAACAGAGCCTCCGAAGTGGAAGTGGTGAATAGCAATGGCGACTTAAAAATAAGAATGCCATTTCCGAAACTGTTAAAAGGAGAAGAAATTGAAGTGACGGTTTATTATAAAAAATTAGAAGGTGTTGAAGCGAGTGAAGGTTCGTATGTCAACTCTGAAAAACCAATAAAAGCGATTAATTTTAATTTGAATGCCAAAGAAGGAGCAGAAATTAGAATTGCTTTAGACGTTAAAAAAGCTACTGTTAGAGCTACTTCAGGAGGAAAAATTAGAATTTCAGGAACCACTGTTAATCAAGAAGTGGTTATGTCTTCAGGTGCTGAATTACAAGCTAAAAATTTCGAGTCTGAACAAACCACCATCTCATTAAACGCCGGAGGAAGTGCTGATATATTTGCTACTGAATTTGTGGAAGCAAAAGTTCGTGCGGGAGGAGATATTTACATTTATGGTAGTCCAAAACAGATCAATCAGAAAACAGTTTTAGGTGGTTCAATTAAAGAAATGAAATAAGAATTGTTTCTATTTGAATTTTAAATTTTAAATTAGCATTTAGAAAGTATCGAAACCTGAAACTTGAAACCTGTAATAATTTTAAATGCTTAACGATATTTTAGCTGCCATTCCGTGGGGAATTCTTTTGGCTTTTACCATTGGTCCTGTGTTTTTTGTACTGATAGAAACCAGTATTACTAAAGGATTTAAAGCCGCCATGACGTTTGATTTAGGTGTTGTTTTTGGTGATATTGTTTTTATTCTCATTGCTTATTTCAGTACAAATCAGTTGTTAGAGAAACTCAAAGATGATCCGAGTTTATTTATTTTTGGTGGTGTGATCATGTTTGTTTTCGGTTTGATTTCTTTCATCAAAGAAAAAAAAGGAAAAAAGAAGAATTTAAATCCTGAATTTTTAGCCGATTCCATTCCTAAGAACAATTATTTAGGCTTATTTTTTAAAGGATTTTTGCTCAATTTCATTAACATTGGTGTGTTGGGTTTTTGGGTGGGAATCATCATCGTGTTTGGTCCGCAAATGAACATGGAAACCGACCGAATTGTTCTTTTTATGACGGTGATTATTATTACTTATTTGATTACCGATGTCGTTAAAATCATCTTAGCTAAACAACTTAAAAACCGTTTAACACCCTATATCATTTATAAAATCAAACGCGTTATTAGTGTAATTCTAATGATTTTCGGGTTCTTTTTAATCATTCAAGGCTTCTTTCCGGAAGAGAAAAAAATGATTAAGGATAAGTTTGTAATGATTAAGGAGTAATAAAAGTTTATTGTTTTTAATAAAAAAGCTCCTTTTTAAAGGAGCTTTAGTTCTGAGGCATCGTCCGGATTCGAACCGGAGTAGACGGTTTTGCAGACCGGTGCCTAGCCGCTCGGCCACGACGCCTTATGATTGGATGGCAAATGTAAATAAAAACTTTAAAGTTAAAAAGTATAAAGCCAAAAAACTTTTAGTATGTATTGAAAACTAGTTTCTATATTCTTCCATTTGAACTGTAACCCGCTCAACATCACCACCAATTGGAGGGTTTATTTTTGAAACAGCAACTAATACCCAAGATACTGAAGCAATTTCAATAAAAATACGCGTTATGATGCGTTGAGCAACGTGTTCTAACAACTTGGAACGTTTGTCCATTTCTTCTACCACAATTCGATTGAGCTCCACATAATCAACGGTATCATCCAATTTATCGGTTTGAGAGGATCTTCTTAAATCGGCTTTTATTTCTAAATCAACCGAATAGTCGGAACCAATTTTACTTTCCTCAATCAAACAACCGTGATAAGAAAAGGTTCTTATATTTTTTAATCGAATAATACCCATAATCGTACTAATTAAATTATTAATAGGTACATGGACAGTTGCTGATTCCTTGAAAAATATCTAACCCAATAGTTACCATATGTGTACCGGAATTATAACTAAACAATTCATTCATAGTAACTTGATAGGAATAAGCAAAATAGAAATTTTTCTTTTTCAATCCTGCCATAGGTCCAATATTCAAAGGTTCCATTAGTTGATCGTTTAGAAAACGATAAGAAACACCTGCCCAGTAATAATCTTCAAAGTTATAAAAACGCAGCTTCAAATTCAAATCTGTTGTTGATCTTTGATCACTTTCAAAATATTGAAAATACATTGAGGGCTCTAATTCCCAATCACTACTGTTGATGTTTTTCCATCTGTAACCTGTATATACTTGATAATTTCTGAGTTCTAAAGGTTCAATTCCTGAAAAGATATCCAATTCTTTATTCAAGATATTGGAAACCGCAAAATTCACATAATAATTGTTTATGCGATACAAAACTCCTACATCAAAGTTATGATTGGTCAAACGTCTGTCGTCCGTAACACCGGAGTCGGTTCCGTTGAAATTATCAATGTCAATTCGAAATTGGTTTAAATTATATGAAATACCAAACGATAAAAATTGATCTGCATATTTATTTAACGTCAAGTGATGAGCAAAAGATAGTTTTGCACCCGATTGACGCGTATTTCCATTTTTATCATTGTAGAGATAAATACCAACACCTGATTGATCATGAATTCGCATATCAGCAGCTAAAGATTGGTTTTCTGGAGCATCTTTTATACCAACCCATTGGGTGAATCCGTTAGCTCTAATTTTTACATTATCGCCAATTCCTGCATAGGTTGGTGCAATAATAAAAGGATTGTCAGCTAGATATTGTGTAAAAGTTGGCAAATTTAGCTCTTGAGCATTTCCTTTGGAAAGAGCAAGTATAAGTACTATAGGGAGTAAATATTTTTTCATTTTTGTAGGTTTTAGAGAAACCAACTCCAAGTTTTTGGGAACTTGGAGTCAGTCCATAAATTTATCTATATAAGGTTACATTTCCAACTATTTTTCTTCCGTTTTGTAATGTTATGGTATACCAATAATCACCTGTTGGCAATGGTTTTCCATTATAAGTACCATCCCATCCTCCGTTTTGACCAAATTGAGTGATATTTCTACCATATCGGTCGTGAACATAGATTCTGATATTTGGAAATCCATCCAAATTAGTTGGTGTCCATAAATCATTTTCTCCATCATCATTTGGCGTAAAGAAGTTTGGAATTTCAATATCAATAAATGTAATAAAGATGGATTCTTCAGCAATACAACCATAGGAATCTTTAACTTGAACGACATAAGTTCCTGTGGCAAAGATTTGGAAAACATTTTGTGTTCCAAAATTCTGTCCGTTCAAATAATAGGTATAAACTCCTGAACCACCTGAAGCTGTTGCTGTAATTTGATTCATGGCACTTTCAACTAAAGTTAACGAAAGTGGTGTTTGATTTGAAATGTTGAAAGAAACTTCATCAGAACAACCATTGGTATGAACAATCATTACCGTATGCGGACCATTGCTTATATTGGTAAAGATATTACTGTTTTGGAATGGCATTCCATCCAACGAATAAGTTACACTACCAACCACTGTTGAATTAACAGTTACAGTAACCGTATTTTCTGCGGATAAACTCAAACAACCATAGTCAACCGCTACTTGAGCTTGAATATCTACAAATGGATCAAGCGTAATAGAAACAGAAGTTTGACAGTTATTAGCATCACGAACATAAACCGTGTAGGTTTGACCACCAAGTAAGTTTTCGAATGTAAACTGATTGGCTACATAATTTCCGTTTTGAGTCAAACTTGTAGCATATGGAGCTGTTCCACCTGAAACCGCAATTGTTATTGCTCCATCAGAATCACCAACACACAAATCTTGTATTATGGAGTCAATAGTTGCATTGAGAGCAGCAGGTGCGTTAATTTGAATGGGTTGTTCAACTTGGCATCCGATAGCATCTCTAACTATAACAGTATAATTTCCTGCAGCCAAATTGTTAAATACATTTGAAGAACCGAATGCAGTTAAATTTGGAGAAATTGCATATTGATATGGAGCTGTTCCACCAGTTGGGTTTACGGTTATACTTCCATTTGTCAGACCAAAACAAGTAACATGAACTATTGAAAAAGTTGCTTGTAAAGGTGTTGTTGGATTAATGGTAAATGGAACTGATTTTTGACATCCATTAGTATGTAATACAGTAATGGAGTGTGAACCAACCGTAACGTTTGTAAATGTTGGTGAGCTTTGATAAGCACCACCATCTAATGAATATTGAACAGAAGAACTAACGGATGCATTTACTGACACCGTTACGGTATTTCCAACCGTATTTCCTGAACAATTGTAAGCAACTGCAACAGTTGGATTAATTGTTACTGAAGGGTTCAAGGTTACCGGAATTGAAGATATACAGTTGTTAGCATCTCTTACATAAATCGTATACGTTTGACCTCCTACCAAGTTATTAAATGTAAATTGATTTGGAATGAAGTTAAAGGTGTTGTTTAAACTTGTAGCATAAGGGGCAACTCCTCCGGTTACATTGATTGTAATGGAACCGTTTGCATCACCCGAACACAATTCCTGAACAACAGTTCCGGCAGTTATAACAACTGCATTTGGTTGCGTTATAGTAACAGTTTGTGAGGTGGAACATCCAATGGCATCTTGAGCAATAACAGTATAAGTTCCTGCTGCTAAATTATTGAATATGTTCAGTGATGTAAATACAGTTAAGTTCGGAGAAATAGCATATTGAATAGCACCCGTTCCTCCGGTTGTTGTTGCCGTAATACTTCCTGTATTTGCTCCATTACAAGCAACATTAACCACTGAACTTAAGTTTAAAGTTATTGGTGTTGTTGGATTAACAGTAAACGTAACCGGTTTAATACATCCGTTGGTGTGTTGTACATTTACAGTGTGAGAACCCGGTGTAAGGTTTTGGAAAACATTACTTGATTGATAAGCACCACCATCTAAAGAATAAGTTACTGAACTCACAACACTTGCGTTAACAGTTATTGTAACTGCGTTCCCGGGAACATTTCCTGTACAAGCATAAGTTACTGCAGCAGTAGGATTTATAGTTACCGGAGCATCTAATGTTACTTGAATGGACGAAACACAATTGTTAGCATCACGAACATAAATCGTGTAGGTTTGACCACCCATTAAGTTGGAGAACGTAAATTGGTTTGGAACATAAGAAGTAGTGTTATTCAAGCTAGTCGAATAAGGGGCTACTCCACCTGTTACATTGATTGTGATAGACCCATTAGCATCATTGGTACACAATTCTTGCGTAACTGCTCCAAGAGTAATTCCGATTGCAGTTGGCTCATTGATGGTAATTGTTTCAGAAACTGTACATCCAATAGCATCTTGAGCAATGATAGTATAACTTCCCGCGACTAAGTTGGTATACACATTTTGTGATGTAAATACGGTTAAGTTTGGAGAAATTGCATATTGAATGGCTCCTGAACCACCTGTTGCATTTGCTGTAATACTACCTGTATTTCCGCCATTACATAACACATCAATAACAGAAGAAAGTGTCAAGACAATTGGATTGTATGCATCAATAGTAAAGGTTACTGGTTTGATACATCCATTGGTGTGTTGCACGTTTACAGTGTGTGAACCTGCTGTAAGGTTTTGGAAAACATTACTTGCTTGATAAGCACCACCATCTAACGAATAGGTTACTGAACCAGCAACACTTGAATCAACAGATATAGTTACTGTGTTTCCTGCAACATTTCCGGTACAGGAATAAGTTACCGCTGCAGTAGGATTAATTGTTACCGGAGCATCTAATGTTACTTGAATTGAAGAGTCACAATTATTTGCATCGCGAACATAAATCGTGTAGGTTTGACCTCCAACTAAGTTAGAGAACGTAAACTGATTTGGAACATAAGAAGTAGTATTATTCAAACTAGTTGAATAAGGAGCTACTCCACCTGTTACATTGATAGTGATAGAACCATTAGCATCATTTGTACACAATTCTTGTGCAATTGTTCCAAGGGTAATTCCGATTGCAGAAGGTTCATTAATAGTAACTGTTTCTGAAACAGTACAACCTAAAGCGTCTTGTGCAATAATAGTATAATTTCCGGCAGTTAAGTTTGTATACACATTTTGTGATGTAAATACGGTTAAGTTTGGAGAAATTGCATACTGAATGGCTCCAGAACCACCGGTTGCATTTACAGTAATACTTCCTGTATTTCCGGCATTACACAACACATCATCAGCAGAAGTAACAGTTAATAGGATTGGATCATAAGCATCAATATCAAAAGTAACAGATTTGATACATCCGTTTGTGTGTTGCACATCAATGGTGTGTGTTCCTGATGTAAGATTTTGGAAAATGTTACTCACTTGGTAAGGACCACCATCTAAAGAATAGGTTACATCATTTACAACATCAGCATTTACTGAAACCGTTACGGTATTTCCGGGTACGTTTCCTGTACAGTTGTAGTCAATAGTTACACTTGGAATAACCTCAACAGGAACATCCAAGGAAACAAAAGCTACAGTTTCACAGTCGTTTGCATCTTTTACAAAGATAAAATAAGCTTGACCACCTGCTAAACCGGTAAATGACAATTGATCTTGAACATAACTTGATGGATCAGGGTTGTTTAAACTAGTTGAATATGGAGGTGTACCACCCGTAATTAACATGTCAAATGAACCATCATCATCACCTAAACAAAGGTTTTGAACCACATTTGTAACATCTGCAACTAATTCTGCAGGTTCAATGATATCTATGTTTAACAGGACAAAACATCCCGCTTGATCTTGAACGATAATATCATAATTACCCGGTGCAAGATTTGTAAAAGTATTGGTATTGAAAAATTGATTTAGATTTGGAGATATGGCATATTGAATAATACCTGTTCCACCTGATGCAATAATTTCTACGGCACCATTTTCACCACCAAAGCATAATACATTGGTTATGTTTATGGAAGATACAACTAGCGGTTGTGGATCTGTAATGGTAATCACAGAAGATGTGGCACTACAATCGCCACTAGTTACAGTTACTACATATTGTCCGGATGCTAAATTTAAAAAACTTCCACTTGTTTGTGGTCCGGCCAATACATTGTTTGCATTGTCAAGTAAGGTGTAGTTATAATTTCCTAAACCACCTGTAGCATCAGCAAAAATGGTAGCTGTTGCTTCACCAAAACAGTTGATTGAAGCACTATTTAAATTTAAGTTCAACTCTAAAGCCGGTACCGGAAGAATTGTTACTTGATTCGATAAAACAGCAGTACAATTATTGGCATCGGTTACATAAAACTGGTAAGTACCGGCACCAACAGGATAAATTGTTGTTGTTGTATAAGTTACACCATCTGTACTGTATAAATAAGGAGGCGTACCACCTGTTGCAGAAATAGTTACTTCTGCTAACGTTGTACAAGTTAATGTATCTGTTAATGACAACGAAGCAACAATTGGTGATGGTTCTGTAATGGTTACCGTATTTGTTGTAAAATCACAATTCCAACCATCTGTAATGGTTATACTATAAATACCAACACCTAAACCGGTGAAAGTATTGTTTATTTGTGCGTCAGTACTAAAAACAATAGTAGTTCCTGCTGCGTCATAAATATTTAAAATATATTGATACGAACCTTGACCACCTGTAACACTTACCGCAGATACACTTGCGTTTGTATCACCATGACACAACAAGGACGCATTGGTACTTGTAATAGTTGCACTAATAAATGCCGGTTGTATTAAAATTACAGTGGTTTGAACAATACAACCTCCTGCATCTTGAGCAAAAACGGTATAATTACCGGCAGTTAAGTTTTCAAAAGTTGAAATAGTTCCATAAGGATAAACCGTTGTAGCAGTTGTGTTATTTACCAATTGGTATTGATAACTTCCCCAACCTCCGGTTGCTGTTGCAACAATAACTCCTGAATTGTTATCACAAGTAACATTGGCTGTTTCTGTTGCAACAATTTGTAACGGACTGTCAGGTGAACCAACAGTTGTTGTAGCAGAAATTGCAGTACAAAACGGACTATCAGTTGCCGTGATGGTAACTTGATGGTTACCTGCAAGTAATCCGGTAATTGTAAAAGGATTTACGGAAGTGTTTCCGTTACCGGAAGCAATAGTAGCACCTAAATTATTTTGAACTTCATAAGAATAAGCTCCTGAATAACCTGTAACATCAATGGTTACAGTTCCATCAGTATCACCAAAACAAGTTACAGGTGAATTTGCTGTAATCACCACATCAATAGTATCGAAAGGAGCAATTTCAAATGGAGTTGTCAAACTATAACAACCTGTTACATTGTCGGTTACTTGGAATACATAACTTCCCGGCGTTGTTAATGCGAATATCGGGTTATTAACTTGAACCGGACCACTTGGTAGTAATTCATAAGTGAAATCACCGGAACCACCAACAACACCAATTGTAACAATAGCATCATTTATACAAGTTATAGCTGTTGTTTGGGTTACAGTTACCGCTGTAATTGTTGGTAACGGATTAATGATAACACTTGTTGTTTGAATACAGTTGTTTGCATCTTTTACATAAACAGTAATGTTTTGAACAGCACCATTATCAACTACATTAAATGTATTTGTTGGAAAATAATTTGTTCCATCTATACTGTAATTATACGGTGCAGTTCCAGACGGATTTCCAAACATATCATCTGAAACCGTAACAGTAATTACTGAAGTTTGAACAGTATTCAACGCATCACATACAAAAGAAGTTGCAGTAGCACTTATTGCCAACAAGGAAGGTTCAGTAATTTGAATGATTTGAACATCTTGACAATCTCTATCAGAAGTAACAGTAACAGTATAAGTTCCCGCAGGTAATCCTGTAAAAAATCCGTTGTTTTGAACAATTGGAGGATTAATTCCATCTGTTACTGAAAATACATAAGGAGGATTTGTATTTGAAGCATCTAATACAATAGTGATACTTCCATCACTTCCACCGTTACAGCTAACGTTTTCAGTTGTAGTTGTAAACACAACAGGAGCCGGAACAGATAATGTAACACTTGCGGATGAAGAACAACTGCTAGTGGTGTCTGTAACAATTACAGTATAATCACCTGCAGCCAAACCATTAAAAGTTGAACTTGCTTGTGGCCCTTGAATAGTTACACCTAAATTATTTTGTAAAGTAAATTCATAGTTTCCTGAACCTCCCGAAGGAATCACAGAAATAACACCATCATTATCCGCACAAGTTGGTAAGGCATCAATAACCGGACTTGCGTTTTGTGCAGGTAAAATAGTTACGCTTACTAAGTTGCCACATCCGTTTGCATCTTGAATTTCTATAGTATAAGTTCCCGAAGTTAAGTTGGTATACGTGAAAGTAGACGCAGCTTGACTTTGAAAAGCACCACCATTAAAGCTATAACTGTATGGTGCAATTCCGTCTGTAGTTCTATTTACTGTAATAATGAAACTACCATCTGGTGTATTACATTGATTGTTTACGGAAGCAGTAATAACCGGTTCCGGATCTGATACAACAATTATGGTAGAAGGGGTGGCTTGAATACAATCGTTTGCATCTTTGATATAAATCACATAATTTCCAGCTTCAACATTAAATACTGAATCGCTAGAACCTGTCCATGTTGCAGCAGTTGGAGCAGGATCTCCTGCATTTGTCAATTGGAATTGATATGGAGGTGTTCCAAATTGACCAACTGCTGTAATTTGTCCTGCGTTTAGATTACAATTATCATTTTGACTAATTGAGGCAGTAACTTGAAGCAAGTTTGTAGATTGTGAAATTGTAAAGGAAGCAGAAGCTGTTGAACAACCATCGAATGCTCCACCAATTTCTGTAAATAAAATATAGTAAGTACCGGGACCTAAAAGACCAAAGTTTGAAATAGTAACCGGACCTCCGGGAAGAGGGGAAGTTGTTCCAGAAAAACCTGTTGAGGTATTAAATTGTGAATTAAAAATTTCATAAGTAACACTAGTTGCACCAAAATTATAGTTACTAAAGGTGAAGGTTACATTACCATCAACATTTCCGGTACAACTTACATTACTAATAACATCTAAAGTAGCGGTTAAATCAGACGGCGATTGAATTGGTAAATCTGCAGATTTGATAAAGTAACAATTTGTGGTTTGATCAAAAACTACAAACGTGTAGGTAACTCCCGGCACTAATCCGGTAAAAGTTGCAGTACTTCCACCAGGAACATCTGAAGGAATAAAATTACTGGAATAAGGAGATGTATTTGAATCTAAAATACCAAATTCATAAGGACCACCAATTACAGAGGCAGTTACAGAAACAATTGCAGTACCTCCGGATACACAATCAACAGTAGTTGTTGAAATGTCAATCTCTAAATCATTCGGAGGAGATGCAATATTTATGTTTGCAGTAACAACAGAACATCCGTTGGCATCAATAACATCCACTTGATAAATTCCAAAATTTACAATTGTAAAGGTGTAATCTTGTCCTGTTGTAGCCAAATAAGGCGTAAATGTATCACCGAAATTATTAGTCAAATAATAAGTATATGGAGCAACACCCCCGGTTACATTTAGAATTGTTATTTGTCCTAGATTAGTTCCAGTAGAAGGATCACAAGTAATAGGAACAGGTGAAATGTCATACGTAATTAAATCAGGTTGTGTAATTGTAATTGTTTCTGAGTCACTACAGTTATTAGCATCAGTAAGAGTAATTATATAACTTCCGGCTGTTAAGCCGGCTGTTTGATTTCCATAATTCACGCCAGTGGTAGTATTTACAACTGAAATAGTAAATGGAGCTGTTCCAACAGTATTGTCTAAAGTTATTGAGATTGCTCCTGAAGCTTCACCATAACATAAAATGTTTTGTGTTTGAATAACAGAAGTAATATTTGGTAACGTGATAGGTTGTATTGTATAAACACCCGATGTAAAAGTACAGCCTTGAGCATCTGTAAACAAGAATTGATAGGTTCCTGCAGTGGCTGTTTGATAACTCAAAGTTGTTCCAATTACAGCAGTTGAAGCTCCAAAAGCACCACCATTGATTGCAACTTGATAGGTAAAGGGTGCTAATCCACCGGTTATTGAAGTTTCAATAAGAGCATCTGGACTAGCAGTACAATCTAAACCTTTAACAATTGAAGTACTTGCCAGCAACTGAGGGGTAATAGTCTGAGATACTGTTGCAGTACATCCGAATGAATCTGTTACAACGATTGTATAACTTCCCGGTGCAAGATTTGCAAAAGTATTTGAATTTTGATTTGGTCCACCATTGATACTATATACAAATGGAGCTGTTCCGCCGGTAACAGAAACCACCAAAGTAGCACCATTTGTTGTATCATAACAAATGTCCGATGAAGCAGCAATGGAAGCGGTTAGTATTGGAGGAGTTGCTAAAGTAAATGTTGAGGAAACAATACATCCGTTTGCATCAGTAACCGAAATAGTGTAAGATCCTGTTTGTGATAAGTTTCCAAATGAACCACTTGTTTGAGGACCAACAACAGTTGCGTTAGGTTGCGTTAATGTATATTGATTACTTCCCCAACCTCCTGTTGCGGTAGCGGTTACATTTCCATTTGATAAACACGTAATCGGATTTGTAGTAATGGTCATTGCCAAAGCACTCGAAGGTGCTGCAATGGTTACAACAGTAGTTGCATTACAATTTGTTATTGTATCTGTTACTGTAATAGTATAAGTTGAAGCCGGTAAACCCGTTAAAGGAATAGTTGATAAGCTACTGTTTGAAGCTGAAGCAACCGTTATTCCAGAACCATTTATAACAGTATAGTTGTATGGATTTGGACTGTTTACAGTATAAGTTAACGCACCATTTGAATCACCCAAACAAACGACATTGGCTACTAAAACACCAACAACAGTGATTGGCGTAATAGGATAAATAGTATAGTTTTCTTGATAAAAACATCCGTTACTATCGGTAACTAAAAATGTATAAGTTCCCGGAGCTAATCCATTGAAAGTAGGGTTATTTCCATTGTTTACAGCTTGACCCGTAGGAGCAATTATTTCATATATAAAAGGGGCATTTCCACCAACTGTACTTACTGTAATGTTTGAAGAAAGAGCTGGACAGGTTACCGTCGAAGCCGTAAAATTTAAATCAGTTATTTGATTTAATGGAGCAAAAGTTATTGCGTTTGTAGTTGCAATACAGTTATTGGCATCACGAATTGTGATGGTGTAGGTTCCTGCTGTTAAACCGGTAAATGTAGTTGCAGCTCCAAAATTAATTCCATCAATACTGTATTGATATGGTGGCGTACCACCGGAAACACTTCCTGCAACAATACCTATAGAGCCACTATTTGTTAAACAAGTATAATTTTGAATAACAGCAGCACTTCCAACAATTGGTTCGGGTTGTGTTATTGTAAAATTATAAGTAAACGTACAGGTTCTGTTGCCTTTTGATTGAATTAAATTAACAGTATAATTTCCTGCCGGCAACCCTGTGAAAAGTCCTGATGGACCAGTATAAATAATATTTCCATTTCCGCCAACTAATTGATAAGAAATATTGTATCCGCTTGCATTTGAAATTGCAAAATTGATCGAACCATTGGAGCCTCCATTACAAGATACGTTTTGCACAGTAGTGTTTACTGTAACATTTGGAATCAAATCAATTGTTACTGGGTTTGATAAGGTAAAACAATTGTTATTATCAACCATGATAAATACATAAGTTCCTTGTCCTCCAAAATCAATATCAAATATTACGCTAGTTTGATAATTTGCAGCCGTTGGGTTTAGCAACACACCATTATAGCTATAAATTGCATACGCATAAGGTGGTTGACCACCTCCAGAACTCATCTGAATGTTTCCTTGATTACAAGAAATATGTTGCGAAACCTGAGCTGTTAAATTTAAAGGGTTTGGATTTATTGTGACAGTATTAGTAAACGAACAGCCATCATCTGTGGTAACGGTTACAGTATAGGTTCCTGGATTTAAGTTGTTAAAAGTATAATCATTATCTTGAAGTGGACCAACAGAAATTGAAACCGGACCGGATATTGTGAAATAATACTGAGGCAACACATTTAAGGCTTGCAAACGAATACTTCCTTGTCCGCTACAACTTGCATTTTGAGTAATAACATTAACTTGGAAGTTATTTTGTTGGATTCCTATATTCTGTACTTCAAAAACACATCCATCAACCACTCCAATTTGACTGATTTGTACTAAATAGACTCCTGCTTGAGCCACAGTAAATATTGGATTATTTTGATAGGGTACCAAAATAGTGTTTGTAGTTTGATTCACCAATTGAAATTCATAATCACTAGGTAAATTTGTAATTGTAATCGAACCCGGTGTATTACAAATTATGTTCGTTGCTGTGTATTGAATGTCTAATAAGTTAGCAAATACATTAAAATAAAAACGGGTAAAACAACCGTTTTGATAGTTTAGTGTCACTCGATATTGACCGGCAACAGTAGCATTATAATTTGGACCTGTTCCAACAGTTGACCAACCACAAGCAGTGTTTTTGTTTGCACAATCATCAACACCAACAGGAGGACAACTGGCTTCGTTTAAAACTTCCCAAACAATACTAACCGCATCTGAATTACTTATCTGAAGTAATCGACTGTCATTTACACCACATAAAAAGATTAATGGTAACTCCTCACCATCATTTGGACAAACCACTACTTCGTCAGCAAAAGGAATAATAGGATTAGTTTGTGTAGCTCCAAATAAAGTAACATTGAATGTTTGTGTAATTCCAATACAAGGTGGTGCAGCAGTGTTTACAACAGTATATGTTCCAGCTGCATTAACGGTTATAGACTGATTGTTACCGATAACATTACCACTACTGTTTGTCCATTGATAAGCATCATATCCATTAGCAGCAGTTAAAATAATTGAACTACCACACAATACTTCATTGGTAGCAAAAATACAATCGTCAATATCAACTAAAAAGTTAGCAGGGCCAGGTTGTCCATAGCCACAACTATCTAAACCTGCAAAACTTGGATCATCAGAAATAACATTACTGTTTAGAACTCCTTGATAAGTAGCATAAGCTTGATTTTGAATAATATTTGAACAAGCATCTTCTAATTCACTACAAGTAGATGCCACCTGAACTCTTATTCTTATAGTATATATTGGATCACCTATTTCTAATAGATTATCCGGAATACTGAATAAGAGTTCTTTAATGGCAGGATTGTAAGTGTAGGTCACCCCGGGAGCTCCACTTAAATCCACTGAAATTAAACTAGTATTTACTGGTAATATATCTCTGATTACCGAATTGGTAGAATTATCATTACCTATATTTTGAAATGTAATTACATAATCAAGAAATTGACCCAATGTAACATTGGCCCCACCAATGTTTGCTCCTCCAATATCTTGAATGTTTTTTACTAAATTGATTTCGGGTTCAATAATTTCAACATTAAACGCATTAAAGAACATGAAGTAAGTGTCTTGTGTTGAAGTAATTTGCAAAGTTGCCGCAGTTGAGTTGTTTGGTAAAACCAAATTACTCGGATTTGCAATAGTTATAATATCCGAATCATAACCCAAAGTATTTCTGCTATTTGGAGTTCTATTCAAGAATTCAACATCCTTTAACGTAATTCTACTGTTGAAAAAATTATTTGCCGGTTTTAATGCCCCTGATAAGTTTGTAAATGTTGGATTTGTTGAAGCCTTAAAACGCAATCGATCGCCCGTGATGCTATTATCACCTTCCAAAGCGGCAGAAGCCAATTGTGCTCTTACCGGAAAAGGTGGTGGTAATGTTGTAAATCCTGAATATTCAATATCTGTTGTTCCTATTGAGTTTCTTACCCCAGCAAAACCGTCATAAGAAGTAATATATTTTCCTGGCATTTGAGGATTTTCATATACAAAGAAAATGGTCCATCCACCGGAAATTCCTCCATCATATATAAAACCTTGAGTTGCTCTGATGTTTGCAATAGTATATTCTCCTTCCGGATTTGCCAGACCGGTTACCAAATTTGTAATATCAGCATAACAAGCGTAGGGACTGTTCCCGATAAAACTGGGACTTGTGAAACCATCAAATATAATTTGACCGGTTATATCCTGATAAGCACCTCCCGGTGTTTTTAATTTTACTTGGTTAAAATCAGAAAATCGAATCCCATCACCATCTCCTGGACTGGTAGAATATCCGGTGTTAAATCTGTAAGTGGCAGACCAGTACAATCCGGCATATACAATTTTGTTACAACCTCCGTTTGGCAAGGTTAACACAGCACTACTTGAACTGAAAGTTGATGCATCACTATCAATGTCAACATATCGCATGTTAAAAAGCTCATTACTTTCTGTTATGCTTCCTAATGTATTATAGGGAACGTTTGGTCCAACGGTTGTGGTTTGTCTGTTAACAATATTGTTGGCAATTAAAGTCATGTCACCTTTTAGATTGTTTTCATATCTAACAGTGAAAGGAACAGCAACTTGAGCTTGTGCAATCAAGTTGAAGAGAAACAAACAATTGAATAACACAATTGTTTTGATAGCAGTAGGAAATTTTGGGGCTTTCATTGGGGTTTTTATTTAATATTGATATTCATAATCCAAATCGTGTCAAAATAGGTGTTGTCCACATTAGTATAATATGAAATTAGAGCATCATTCCATGAGTTATATTTGCGTAGATAAACATATCTAAAGTTGTTTTTTGGATTGGTAAAATAATTCGCTTTAATACCTTGTTTTCGTAACTGACTGATAAAATTGTCGGCAGAAGCAGGTTCTGGAAACACGTTTGCAATGACGTAGAATCCGGGTTCTTGATTTGCAATTTCTAAATAATTTTTCTTTGCAGTATCTCTTTTTTTGGTGGTTAGTTTTGAGTAATATTCTTTTATCTCATCATCGTTCAAAGTAAAAGAGGGTTTGTTGCCCACCGTTTCTTTGTTTGAACCCGATTTCATACCGGATAGTTTTGAGTTTATGTCTACTTTTTCTTCATTCGCACTTGAATTTTTGATGTTAGCTAATTTTATTTCATCTACTTGTGATGCAGATTTCATTCCTGATAATAGTGTTGAAACATCGTTTTTAGTTTCTTTAGTTTGAGTTGTTTTTCCGCCTTTTTTAACAGTAGTTGTTGTTTCGGTTACCACTGTTGTTTCTTCCGTTTCATCACAGTTACACTCTTCTTTGGTTTGTGCAGTTTTTTCAACTCTAGCAATATAAGCCATCATGTTATTCAACCTATTTTCAAAATCTTCAGATTTTATTTTTTGAATGGAATCTTCTTTTACAATCATTTCTAAAAATTTAAGATTCGAATCGTCTATGGTCATTCTTAATTTTTCAATTTCTAATGCTTTTGAAACGGCTAAAGCGTCTGTATCGGTAGTTAGTTTAGTATTTGCTTTTTTAAAAGGTTTCTTTTTTGGTTCTTCAATTACCACAACATCTTCTTCTAATTCCTCTTCCGCTATTAATTTATTTGATGCAACATCAACCGGACCTTTGGTATAATTAAAAACACGAGTTGTGTTTTTATTTGTAGTAGATGACAATCTAAAAGATAATGTAATTTCGTGTGTTGGGCCAAAATTTACAGCTCCTTCATTAATCACTCTTTCATAGGTATATCCTAAAGATAAGCGATGTGTCAAATGAGCTCCTGCTCCAATGCTAATTCCATAATAATCATCAATACCGGTTTGAACCCATCCCAAATAAGGAAAGTTTACCAAAATAGAGCCACCCAAGGTAAAGTCTTCCGTAGCATTTATTTTTCCTCTGGTCATCAGTCTGAAATAACCGTTTTCAAACAGCCCCTTTCTTGATTCCATGTCGTGATGATACATCGCATGTGCTGAAAAAGTTTTGTTGGAGTATTCTTTAACCATTTGACTTGATTTAAAATCATAATCAACTAAGTTTTCAGCATATACTCCAACATCAAAACTTCCCCATGTAACATTAAACCCCGGTTTTAATGTTAAAATTGAATTGTTAGACAATTCTAAAATGGCAGGATCCGGCTCATTACCTACAGCTCTATTGCTGTTAACCCCCGTTGAGTAATAAGCCAAATTGAATCCTACGGCTAATTTTATATTTTCTGCTAATTGCAGTTGGTAAGCATAATTTGCAATCCCACCAAAACTGGTGATGATTCCTAAGTTTTGTTGGTATAAACCAATACCTGCACCGGCTTTTTCATTAAATTTTCCGGCATAACTCAACATATATAATTCTGGTGAATCTTTAAATTGTATCCATTGGTTTCTGTGATACATTGTAATGTAATTTTCGTTTTCTCTCACAACCGAAAAAGTTGGGTTTATCAAAAATCTATTAAATTGTAAGGTGTTTTGAGTAGGTACATTAAATGTCAAAACAGGACCATCTTGTGCTTGACTATTTTCAAACACAACCACAATCAACAAGATATTTATAAACCAATGCTTCATCTTTATTGTATAATTGTAATAGTTCCTTTTTTTGTAATTTCATCATTTTCAGAAATCGTATAATACACTACAGGGTCTGCTTTAACTAGGCTATAGTTTTCATTTGGCCAGTTATTTTGATAGTTTCTTGCTCTGAATAATACTTTGCCTGCCGATGAATATATTATAATTTCTACATCTGGTTTGTTGGTATATTTTTCTGGAATTTCCCAATAATCATTTCGACCATCATTGTTGACCGATACAAAATTTGGAATCACAAAACTATTATTTTCTTTTAACGTTACAACAAATGTTTTAATAATTTCACAATTTCCAATCATAGCTTTTAATGTATAAATTCCCGGTTGAACAACTGTATAACTTGAACCTACCCCAACCATTTCAGCTCCTAAAAACCACTGATAAGAATCTCCACCTGTTGCATAAACCACAACCGAAGCTCCTTCAAATAATTCAAAAGCATCACCTTCACTAATTGTTATAAATGTTTCATCAATAGCCTGAATAGTAACTGTATTTGAAAGATAAACACAACCATTGTATTCAACTTCTAAGTAATAATCGCCCGCTTGCGAAATAGTGATCTGTGATTGATTTCCTATTTGTTGGTCCAAGTCTATTGAATGCCAACGATATATATAATTGTTATCAGTAACATTTGAAGTTATTAAAGTGCTTCCGCCGTTTTCACAAATTGCTGTAAACTCCGGTGTGATTTCTATGGTCATTGGAAGTCCAAGTGTAATAGTTACCGTATTTGAAATAACAAGATTGAATTCAGGAATTATAATGCGTAACTCATAAACACCATTTTCAGTTAATGATGTGATGGGTAATGTATTTTGATTGGAAGAAACAACCAATGTTCCGTTTTTATACCATTGATAAATATATCCGTAATCATTATTCAAAATTGAAATTGTTCCTAAAGTCGTTAAAGCATCAAAAGACGTAATGTTCAAAACGGTTTGATCACTAAAACAAGCAGCATAATTTGAATTGGGAGCTATTGTCACGGTGAAACTATCAGGATAAATTAAATTAACAATTGCCTCTTGTGTAGCCACACAATCTTGACTTTGAGTTACAACAACTTTATAGGTTCCAAATTGTGATGCTATATAGGTACTTGCTGTAGCTCCGTTAATTATAATGTTGTTTCTATACCATTGAAATGTTGGATTTATTGCATTTGTAGTTACCGTTAATGTTCTGGTTTGACCCGGAATTATTACTTCAGTTGAAGAAACATTTAATGTTGCAGTTATGCTTGACTCTTCTAAAGAAACGGTGTTGGAAGAAGCCGAACAGGAACTTTGAGAAAGCACTAAATGATAAGCACCGGTTTCGAATGTTGTATAAGTTGGTTGATTGGCTCCTGCAATAATTACTCCGTTTTTGTACCAATTATAACTGTAAATAGCGTTTGTTTCGGAACTATTTAGTTGAACACTATTTCCACCACAAAAACTACCCTGAACAGTTACAACAGGAGCCGTTATTGCCAAAGCAACTGCAACATTGTTGGAACTTACGTTTCCAAAATTAGGTAAATTAACAGTTAATTGATAAGATCCGTTTTGTGAGGCATTCGTGATTGGATACGTTATTGAAGTAGCACCCGGAATCGCAACACCATTAAATAACCACTGATAGGAATAATTCGGATTTGCAGGATTTACGTTGCTATTTCCTTGTGATGTTTGAGCCACAAACGAGTTAATAGCCAATGATGTTGTGGTACTCACACAGTTTTGATAACCGGCAGCAACATTAATGGTCAAATTAAAACTATCAGGATAACCCAAAGTAACAGATGCTTCTGCTTGAAGAGAACATCCCGTTCCTTGAGTTGCAACTACTTTATAAACACCATCTAAAGTTGCTGTATACGAACTTGATGTCGCTCCTGAAATTAAAGTGTTGTTTCTATACCACTGATAAGTTGGCTGTGATAAAGAGGTTGTTGTGGTCAATATCTTTTCTTCACCCGGCAATATAATGTCAAATGCTGGATTGTTGATGGTGATTGTTCCCGAAGTGGAACTTACTAAAATAGTATTTGATGTTAACGGACAACCACCGTTTGTTACAATTACATAATAATTTCCTTCTTGATTAGTAGCATAACTTTCTGTCATTGCTCCACTAATAGGATTACCATTTCTGTACCATTGATAGGTATATTGATTTCCGGTATAATTAGTGTTGAAAGTTACCGTTGTTGTTGAATTACAATATGCTCCTGTTTGAGTTATCATAGCAGGATTTGAACCCCCTAAGGATATCACTATGGAGTTGGATGTCACAGGAGTTGCAATTCCAGGAATTGTTGTCACTAAATGGTAGGTTCCATTTCCTGTCGTTTGATTAACGGTTAAAGTCGTTGCTGTAGCTCCTGAAATTGGCTGATTGTTTTTATACCATTGATAAGAATAGTTATAATTGTTGTTTAACAAACTAACCACGCCGTTGTTTGTAAAGGCATTAAATTGAACAATGTTTAACAAAATTTCAGTGCTGATACATTGTTGATAATCTCCGGCACTTGCAATAGCAATTTCAAAACTGTTTGGAAAAATTACTTCTACAGAAACGGTTGTTGTTAACGAGCATCCTTGTGTTTCTGTAACGGTTAATGAATAAATTCCTGCATCATTCGCTGTATAATTTATTGAGGTGGCACCCGGAATGTTTACACCGTTTTTCTTCCATTCAAATGTTGGATTTATGGCATTTGTAATTCCGTTTATTTCAAGAGTAGTACCAGGAATTAAAATTTCAACAGCAGCAGTATTTAAACTTACTTGTAAATCGATAAGCTCTAAGAAAAAGGTATTTGATTCAAAAACACAACTTCCAACAGTGATGATTAATTTGTAGGTTCCTTCTAAAGTGGCATTATAGCTTGGTGCAGTTGCTCCGCTTATTGCTACATTATTTCGATACCACTGATAGTTGAATGATGCATCTTGATGTGAAGAAACCAATGTTTTTGATGAGCCTTCACAGATAAAATCGGTAGAGTCGGTTGTGTTTATGGTTAACTCAAAACCGGATATTACATTTACTGCAACAATATTTGAATAGGAATTCATAATGCAACTACCATAATCAACAATTACATAATAATTTCCGGATTGAGTAATTGGTAATGATGGTCCGGTTTGTCCAACTATTTCAGCAAAATTTCTATACCATTTATAGTTTAATCCAGGATAAAACAAAGGCGAAGAAGGTGTTCCGTTTGAATCAATTTGTAAACTGTATGTTGAGCCCTCACAAACAGTTATTGAACCTGAATTGTTGTTTATTGAAAAAGGCTGGTTGTGAATAGCATAATATGCTGGAAAACTAACACTAGAAGGACTCGTTGCTGCCGGAGCTGTACTTCGTACTCTTAGTCTGTAACTTTCTCCAGCGGTATTTGTTGGCAATTGAAAATTTGTATTAACCGGTGAGGTACTGCTGGTTAATGTTTTCACTGTTGTTGCACTTGCAAAATTCCCTGAAGGATCAGACATTTCAATAATGAAATTATTACCTGCTTGTAGATTTGCAACCGGAAAAAAAGTAAAGGAAACATTATATGTATTAAAACCTGAAGAAGCACAAGCTTGAGAGAAGCCTAAAGTTGGTGTGCCAATCACTATTTGTGAAGCAACCGTATTAACAAACAATGTTGTTAACAAGGTGAGCAGTAAATAGCTTTTCTTTGGGGTAAAATTATACATATAATACTAGCTTATATTTGTCTGCTTCTACCCCTAAAAGCATCCAAAATACATTCAATTTAAATACTACTTTCTACTACACTTTAAATACTATTACGAGAATAGTTGATTTAAGGTTTTCAGTTTGCAAAGCACACTGAAATTATTTTTATGAAATAGTATTATATAATCCCAAAATAGGCATGGGTTGTATAATTCTTCGTCGAAGATATAGATTTCTTTTATATGTTATATACATGATATAAAAAAAATGCGTTTTTTTATGAAAAAATGCGGTAAACCGTAACTTTTAACACATATAATTGTAGTCTATTTCTTTATTGATATGTTTTTAAACGTTTATTGCTGCACTTTGTCGATGTTTTTATTTTGCAACACAATATAGTAGGTTAACTTGAATTTGTGTATTTTTGTCCTTCAAAATTGAATTATGTCAGAAGAAAAATCATTAAATTTTATCGAACAAATAATAGAAGAAGATTTAAAAAAAGGTTTTCCTAAATCAAACTTGCGTTTTCGTTTCCCGCCTGAACCCAATGGATATTTACATGTGGGTCATGCCAGTGCAATTTGTCTGAATTTCGGATTGGGATTAGATTATCAAGCACCAGTAAATCTTAGATTTGACGATACAAATCCTGCAAAAGAAGAACAAGAATTTGTTGATGCTATAAAGAAAGATGTCTCTTGGCTTGGTTACCAATGGGCTGAAGAGCGTTATGCATCTGATTATTTCCAACAATTATACGACTGGGCCGTTATTTTTATTAAAAACGGAAAGGCTTATATTGACAGCCAAACTTCTGAAGATATGGCCAAACAAAAAGGAACCCCAACGCAAGTAGGAACCGATAGTCCTTTCAGAAATCGTTCAGTTGAAGAGAATCTTGAACTGTTTGAAAAAATGAAAAATGGCGATTTCCCAGAAGGAACTCACGTGTTGCGAGCTAAAATAAACATGAGTGCCACAAATATGTTGATGCGTGATCCAATCATGTATCGCATTTTACATAAACACCACCATAGAACAGGTGATGCTTGGTGCATTTATCCAATGTATGATTGGGCTCATGGAGAAAGTGATTATATTGAGGGAATTTCACATTCACTTTGTACACTTGAGTTTTTACCTCACAGAGAATTGTATGATTGGTTTTTAGATCAAATTTATGATGCTACTAAAACAAGACCAAAGCAAAGAGAATTTGCTAGAAGAAACCTTTCACACACGGTTGTTAGTAAAAGAAAGTTAATGCAGTTGGTTCAAGAGGGATATGTTTCGTCTTGGGATGATCCTAGAATGAGTACCATTTCCGGTATGCGTAGAAGAGGTTATACCCCAACAGCCATTCGAAATTTTGCAAAAACTATTGGAATCGCAAAACGAACCAACTTAATTGATGTGTCTCTATTAGAATTTTGTGTTCGTGAAGATTTAAACAAAGTTGCTCCAAGAGTAATGGCAGTTTTGAATCCGGTAAAATTAGTTATAACCAATTATCCTGAAGGGAGTGAAGAATGGTTAGAAGCAGAAAACAATCCGGAAGAGGAAGTAATGACGTATAGAAAAATACCTTTTTCTAAAGAATTATATATTGAAAGAGAGGATTTTCAAGAAGATGCAAACAAGAAGTTCTTTCGACTGACTTTAGGAACAGAAGTTCGACTTAAAAATGCGTATATAATTAAGGGTGAGAAAGTTATAAAAGATGCAGACGGAGTAATTACAGAAATCCATGCAACATACGATGTAGATTCTAAATCAGGAAGTGGTACTGAAGCCAGTCAACGAAAAGTAAAAGGAACCATTCATTGGGTGTCAATTCCTCATGCTGTTGAAGCGGAAGTAAGAGTTTATGATCGATTATTCACTCACGAAAATCCTGACGGAGATAAAGAAGTAGATTTTAAAGAATACATCAATCCAAATTCTTTGCAAATCATAACAGGATATGTGGAACCAAGTTTGCAATCTTCAAATCCGGAAGATAAATACCAGTTTCAACGTTTGGGTTATTTTTGTGTTGACAAAGATTCTTCTGCTCAAAAATTGGTTTTTAACAAAACGGTTGGTCTTAGAGATTCTTGGGCAAAAATTGAAGCAAAAGAGTAAACCAACAATTATAGAAATATCAAATGTAAAAGCTCGATTTATGTCGGGCTTTTCTATTATTGTTTTTTTATATAACAAAACAAAAAACAATAATTATTACTTATTAAAATTGACGCCGTGAGATTTGTTTAAATCCGTCCAAAAAAAACGGTAATATGATTTTATGTTTTACTTAAAGAAGTACTCTTACAGCTAATTTATTTCGTTTTTTAGATTTAAAGCATAAAAAAAGGACCTTTCGGCCCTTTTTAGTTATTCGTTTTCTTCGGTTGTTCCAAATTCATCTTTAGAATTGGCTTTCGGAACTCGTTTTGTACTGTTAGCTTTTTTCATAGCTTCACCAACTTGGTTACTTGCTGTGAAACTTGCCACCATATTATTTAACATTTCACTCCCTGCTTGAGGTGAATTTGGCAATAAGATTAAATTTGAATTTGCATCGGCTCCAATAGCTTGTAATGTGTCATAATGTTGTGTTACAACAATCAATGCAGAAGCTTCTTGGGAATTAATACCCACTTTATTCAATACATCAACACTTTCCACCAAACCTCTTGCAATTTCTCTTCTTTGATCAGCAATACCTTGACCTTGAAGTCTTTTGCTTTCTGCTTCCGCTTTTGCTTTGGCTACAATTCTGATTCTTCCGGCTTCTGCTTCATATTCTGCAGCAGTTTTTTCACGATCAGCAGCGTTAATTCGGTTCATCGCATTTTTAACTTGAATATCCGGATCAATATCTGTGATTAAGGTATTGATAATATCATAACCATAAGTGGTCATGGCTTCGTTTAACTCACGTTTAACGGCAACAGCAATATCGTCTTTACGCTCAAAAACATCATCCAATTTTAACTTAGGAACTTCAGCACGCACAACATCAAATACATAAGAAGTAATCTGATCATGAGGATATTCCAGTTTATAAAAGGCTTCATAAACCTTCTCCTGAATTACTTTAAACTGAACGGATACTTTCATCTTAACAAAAACATTGTCTTTTGTTTTTGTTTCAATGATAACATCTAGTTGTTGAATTCTAAGGTTTAATCTTCCGGCTACGCGATCAATCACAGGAATTTTTAATTGTAAACCTGATTGTCTGGTGCTACTGTATTTCCCAAATCGTTCAATGACAGCAGCCGATTGTTGCTTAACTGTAAAAAAAGAGGCCAGTAAAAGAAATACGGCTAAAACAATAAATACATAAGGAATCATAATAAGTAATAGTTAAATGTTAGTATGTATAATGATACGTAATATTATGCAAATAGTTACAATAAAAGCAAAAGCTTAACGAAAAAATCAAATTAACTTTTTAATGACACAATTGCGTTTTGAATTCTTTTAACCGTTTCTTCTTTCCCAATCATCTCAATAATATCAAACAAATGCGGCCCTTTTAAAGCTCCAACCAAACTCAATCGAAGGGGTTGCATCACTTTTCCCATGCCAATTTCATTGGTTGTCATCCATTCTTTTAAGAGGGTTTCAATGTTCAAAGAAGTAAAATCTTCTATCGATTCTAAAACTTCAATTGCTTGTTTCATCAGATCAGGTGTTTCAGGTTTCCAATTTTTTGAAGCTTTTTCATCATAAGATGTTGGTGCTTCAAAGAAGTAGTCGGCTAATTCCCAAAAATCCGAAACAAAATTGGCACGTTCTTTAATTAAACTTACGATTTTTGTCATTTCGATGAAGGAGAAATCACATTTCCCCGTTTTGTCTACAATCATTTTCTTAAATGCATCTACCAAACTTTCATCGCTTTGTTGTTGCAAATACTGATGATTAAACCATTTGTTTTTTTCTGGGTCAAATTTAGCACCCGCTTTGTGAACACGATTCAAGTCAAATTTTTCAACCAGTTCATCTAAGCTAAACAATTCTTGGTCCGTTCCATCATTCCAGCCTAATAAAGCTAAAAAGTTAATCACCGCTTCCGGAAAATATCCTTTTTCTCTATATCCTGATGAAATTCCTTCGTCTGTTTTCCACTCTAAAGGAAACACAGGGAATCCCATTTTATCTCCATCTCTTTTTGATAATTTTCCATTACCAATTGGTTTTAAAATCAATGGCAAATGAGCAAATTCGGGAGATTCCCAGCCAAAAGCTCGATAAAGCAAACTGTGAAGTGGGAGTGAAGGCAGCCATTCTTCGCCACGAATAACATGTGAAGTTTCCATTAAATGATCATCAACAATGTTAGCCAAATGATAGGTTGGCATTCCGTCATTTTTAAACAAAACTTTATCATCTAATAAATTAGTGTCAAATTTTATATCACCACGAATGATGTCTTTTAGTTCCAAAACCTCATTTACCGGAGTCTTAAAACGAATCACAAAATCCTCTCCTGACGCAATTCTTCTATCAGTTTCCTCTTTAGAAAGCACCAAAGAAGTATCCAACTTTTCACGATTGTGCCAGTTATAAATAAATGTTTTTCCTTGTTCTTCGTGTTGTTTTCTGTGCAAATCCAAAGCCTCAGCAGTATCAAAAGCATAATAGGCCCAACCTGAATTTATCAATTGATCGGCATATTGTTTGTAAATCGCTTTTCGCTCGCTCTGACGATAGGGTCCAAACTTTTCGTTTTTATTCACCGTTTCATCCGGAGAAATCCCCAACCATTCCAAGGCCTCAAAAATATAGTTTTCAGCTCCGGCAACAAATCGGTTTTGGTCTGTATCTTCTATTCTCAGATAGAAAACACCATTGTTTTTCTTTGCAAATAAATAGTTGAATAATGCGGTTCTAACACCCCCAATATGTAATGGTCCGGTTGGACTTGGAGCAAAACGAACTCTAACTGGTTTTGACATGGATTTTAAATTTTGTGCAAAGATACGTTTTCATATTTTTTATAGTATTTCTTTTCAAGTGAAATCATCCATTTCTACTTATTTTTTCCAAATTTCATTAGAAAACTTTTAACTTTTGCCTAAAAAATAAAATTGTACTTTTATAAGTTAATAAACTAGTACGTTATCAATTGGAAACAAAAACCCTGATATACCAGAAATTAGAAGACTTTATCAAGAAGTTTTATACAAATGAATTGCTTAAAGGATTGATATTCTTTATTGGATTAGGTTTGTTGTATTTTCTTTTTACGCTGTTGATTGAATACTTTTTGTGGTTAAACCCCTTTGGTAGAACTCTTTTATTCTGGGCATTTATAACAGTTGAGGTTTTTTTATTGTGTCGTTTTATTGTTTTTCCTCTTTTTAAATTGTTCAAACTCCAAAAAGGAATTGATTACAGTCAAGCATCAGAAATAATTGGAAATCATTTTTCAGAAGTAAGCGATAAGCTGACTAATTTTTTACAACTTTCATCACATCCCATACAATCTGAATTGCTTTTAGCATCTATTGACCAAAAAGCAACCTCGTTGCAACCTGTTCCTTTTGGCAATGCAATTAACTTCAAAGGGAATATTAAATACCTTCCTTGGGCAATAGTTCCTTTGCTTTTGGTTGCTTTTTTTGTTATTTCCGGCAACTCAAATATGCTTTCAGAAAGCATGAATAGGGTAGTTCGTTATAATGAAAAATTTACGCCACCAGCACCTTTTTCGTTCAAAGTATTGAACAATCAATTACAAGCTGAACAAGGATCAGATTTTATATTAAAAATCAAAACAGAAGGAAAAATTGTTCCTGAAAATGCCATGATTGCCATTGGAGATGAAAGGTATTTTATGGAATCTTCAAAACCTGGTGAATTTGAATACCGTTTCAGTAATTTGAAAAACAACGTTTCTTTTCATGTTGAAGCAAATGCTGTGATTTCTCCGGATTTTCAATTACAAATAGTTGAAGTGCCTTCTATTGTTAATTTTGAAATGCTTTTACAATTTCCGGGTTATTTAAATAGAAAATCGGAAACAGTAAAAGGTTCAGGAAACGCTGTTGTTCCTGAAGGAACGAGAGTAATTTGGAAAGTAAGCTCTAATGCAACAAGTTTAGTGGAATGGTTTGATTTTCAGAAAATGAGCCCATTTACCTTTATCAATAATCAATATCAATTCAACAGGACAATTATTCAAAATACAGAATATCAAATACTTACATCAAATAAAAACAGCAAACACCACGAAAAATTAAATTATCAAATTGCAACCATTAAAGACCAGTTTCCCTCAATTACTGTGGCAAAAGCTCCGGATAGTTTAAAATCAGGCAAAGATGTTTTGATTGGTCAGGTTTCAGATGATTATGGGCTTACTAAACTGCAAATATTTTATTACCCTAAGGACAAGCCTCAATTAGCCAAGAAAGCCACTTTAAAGATTAATAATGATGTGTTTGACCAGTTTGTATTTACGTTTCCTTCCAATTTAAATTTAGAAGAAGGCGTTTCTTATGATTATTACTTTGAGATTTTTGATAATGATGCCATTCACAATTTTAAAAGTTCTAAATCTTTAGTTTTTTCTGACCGTTTGGCTACTCAAGACGAGCAAAAAGATCAATTGTTGCAACAACAAAATGATAACATCAAAGGACTTTCAAAATCAATTAAAAATCAAGACAAGCAATTATCAGAACTTGATCAATTGAAGAAATTAGGAAAAGAAAATAAAGAATTAAACTTTAAAGACCAACAAAAAATTAATGATTTCATCAAGCGTCAAAAGCAGCAAGAACAAATGATGAAAGAGTTTTCTAAGAAGTTAGAGGACAATCTAAAGGACTTTAAGTCTGAAAACGATTTGTATAAAGAAGAGTTGGAGAAAAGAATGGAAAATGCCCAAAAAGAAGCAGATGAAAATGAAAAACTGTTAGATGAACTTCAAAAGCTCTCTGAGAAATTACAAGAGGAAGATTTGTTTGATAAAATGGATAAATTCAAACAAAGTTCTAAAAACCAAATGAAAAATTTAGAACAGTTGGTTGAACTAACCAAACGTTATTATGTGGAAAAGAAAGCAGAACAGTTAGCTTCAAAGTTGGATAAATTAGCAGACAAACAGGAGAAACTCTCAAATGACGATAATCAGAATAAAGAAGCAAACCAAAATGAATTAAATAAGGAATTTGATAAAATACAGGAAGAACTTCGTCAGTTAGATAAAGACAATAAGGAATTAAAAAGTCCTATGGATATTCCTTCCGATGAAAATCAGGAAAAGAGCATCAAGGATGACATGAAAAAAGCAGCTGAGGAACTTCAAAAAGATAAGAAAGAAAATGCCAAACCTAAGCAAAAAAAGGCTGCAGAAAAGATGAAGCAAATGAGTCAAAGCATGATGGAAGGTATGTCTGGTGGAGAAATGGAACAATTAGAAGAAGATGTTAAAATGATGCGTCAAATTTTGGATAATCTTTTAGCTTTTTCGTTTTCACAAGAAGATTTGATGAAACAATTTAAAGGATTAAAAAAAGGAGCACCGTCCTATAATTTTAATCTCAAAAAACAACAAGATTTAAAACTACAATTTAAGCATGTTGATGATAGTTTGTTTGCTATGTCTTTAAGAAATCCAATGATTACTGAGCGAATTACGGAAGAAATTGGTAACGTTCATTATAACGTTGATAAATCACTTGAAAATCTTGCTGAGGCTATAATTTCAAGAGGTGTGTCACATCAACAATATACCATTTCTGCCGCAAATCGTTTGGCAGATTTTTTAAGTGATGTTTTGAATTCAATGCAAATGCAGATGCAATCTTCCGGTTCCGGAAAAGGGATGCCAAAACCCGGACAAGGTGGTAGCGGTCAACTTCCTGATATTATCCAAAAACAACAAGGTTTGGGAGAAAAAGTAAAACAGGGAATGGAAAAAGGAGACAAACCGGGCGATGGGAAAGAGGGTGAAAAAGGTGAAAAAAAGGGAGAAAAGCCTGGTAGTGAAGGCAAAGGTGGCCAAGGTAGTGGCGATGGTGAAGAAAATGCCAAAGAGTTAATGGAAATTTACAAAGAGCAAAGAAGATTGCGTGAACAATTGCAAGATGCTCTTCAAAAACGAGGACTCACTCCGGAAGGACAACGGGTTATTGATCAGATGAAAGACGCAGAAAAACAACTTTTAAATAAAGGCTTTAAAAATGAAGTATTGCAACGCATGTTAAACATTAAATATGAAATGTTGAAACTTGAGAAAGCGTTACAAGAACAAAATGAAGATGACAAACGCGAATCACAAACCAATAAAAACAGTTTTAATTCAGGAACAAAGCCCATTTCTTCTGAATTACAAGAATATTTGAATAGTGTTGAGATATTAAACAGACAAACATTACCTTTGCGTCCCGGTTTTAATCAAAAAGTACAAGACTATTTTAAAAAGAATGATTAGCTTTCATTACGAAATCGATTTTAAACTTCCTTCAGAACGAGCTTTTAAAAGTTGGTTGAGTCAAGTTGTTCTTTCTGAAGAAAAAACAATAGGTGATATTAATTATATTTTTTGTGATGATGTCTATCTACACAAAATCAATGTTGACTATCTTAATCACGACACCTTAACAGACATTATTAGCTTTGATTACACCATAGGAAATGTATTACATGGTGATATTTTCATTTCTGTTGAAAGGGTTAGAGAAAATGCAGCTGAATTTAATGTGTCATTTGAAGATGAATTAAAACGAGTTATGGCACACGGTGTGCTTCATTATTGTGGCTTTAAAGATAAGAGTGCTAAAGATCAAAAAACAATGAGATCTAAAGAAGATGAGAAAATCGCAATGTTCCACGTGGAACAAAATACTAAATAGCACCAACAAATTTAAATTAGAAGAGGAAGATGTTTCAAGATAAATATGATGTTATTGTAGTGGGTGCAGGTCATGCTGGTTCAGAAGCTGCTGCTGCTGCTGCAAATATGGGCTGCAAAACCTTATTGGTAACTATGAACCTGCAAACCATCGGACAAATGTCCTGTAATCCTGCCATGGGTGGAATAGCAAAAGGACAAATTGTTCGCGAGATTGATGCATTGGGCGGATATTCCGGACTGGTATCAGACAAGACCGCGATTCAGTTTAAAATGCTTAACAAGTCAAAAGGCCCGGCTATGTGGTCGCCGAGGGTTCAAAGTGATAGAATGCGGTTTGCGGAAGAATGGCGTTTAATGTTAGAACGCACGCCAAATTTAGATTTTTATCAGGAAATGGTTGCAGGGTTGATAATTGAAAACAATCAAATCAAAGGAATTCGAACTTCACTTGGAATTGAGATTAGGTCTAAAGCGGTTGTGCTAACCAATGGAACTTTTTTAAATGGTTTAATTCATATTGGAGAAAAACAATTTGGTGGTGGCAGAGCAGGAGAAGGTGCTGCATTTGGAATCACAGAAGATTTGGTTAAAATAGGTTTTACTTCGGGAAGAATGAAAACTGGAACGCCGCCTCGTGTTGACGGTCGTTCGTTAGACTATTCGAAAATGCGTGAAGAAAAAGGAGATGATATTCCACATAAGTTTTCTTATTTGGAAAGTTCTAAACCCTTGCAGCTTCAAAAATCATGTTGGATGACTTATACCTCCGAGATTGTTCACGGTTTATTGCGTGAAGGTTTTGATCGTTCGCCAATGTTTAACGGAAGGATTCAAAGTACTGGACCAAGATATTGTCCTTCTATTGAAGATAAAATTAATCGTTTTGCAGATAAGGAAAGGCATCAATTGTTTGTTGAGCCCGAAGGTTGGGATACTGTTGAGGTTTATGTAAACGGCTTTTCAACCTCTTTACCTGAAGAAGTTCAGTTTAAAGCATTGCGTTCTGTAGTTGGTTTTGAAAAAGTAAAATTCTTTAGACCGGGTTATGCTATAGAGTATGATTACTTTCCGCCTACGCAATTAAAACATACCTTAGAGACAAAATTAGTAGAAGGTTTGTATTTTGCTGGACAAATAAATGGAACTACAGGTTATGAAGAAGCGGCTTCTCAAGGATTGATGGCTGGAATAAATGCAGCGTTAAAAGTTCAGGAAAGAGAACCATTTATATTGAAAAGAGATGAAGCTTATATTGGCGTATTAATTGATGATCTAATAACTAAAGGAACGGAAGAGCCTTACAGAATGTTTACATCTAGAGCAGAGTTCCGTACGTTGTTACGCCAAGATAATGCCGACCAACGACTAACACCAAAGGGATATGCTATTGGTTTAGCAGCTGAAGAGCGTTTGAAACGAATGGAATATAAATTTAATGAGTCTGATAAATTAGTGACTTATTTTAAAGAGACTAGTATTTCCCCTGAAGAAGCAAATCCTGTTTTGGAAGCAAAGGGAAGTGCATTAATGACTCAATCTGATAAAATGTTTAAGGTTTTTTCAAGACCTCAAATTGAATTGGAAGATATTGTTTTGTTTGACAAAGTGAAACATTATATTCAGAATGAAAAATTAGATCAGGAGGTTGTTGAGCAAGCAGAAATCCAAGTTAAATATTCAGGTTATATTGAGAAGGAAAGAAATAACGCAGACAAACTAAAACGCTTGGAAGATTTAGTTATACCGCAAAATTTTGATTACGATAAAATTAAATCAATGTCTATTGAAGCAAAAGAAAAATTAAAAAAGATACGTCCGGTAACAGTTTCTCAAGCTTCAAGAATTAGTGGTGTATCACCCTCTGATGTTTCTGTTTTGCTAATTTATATGGGACGGTAATTTTGATGTTAAAACAAATGTTCCACGTGAAACTATTTTTAAAATCCTAATAAGAACAATACATTGCAAAGTTTTTATTGGATTATTTTATACAAAAAAAATGAATTTTTTAAAAGAGCCTTACTTAAAGTTGAAAGATTATTCTGTTACGGGAGAAGCTTTTGAATTGTTGATTGATGAAGAATTACAACTATTAAAAACGTATCCACAACCTACTCTTGATGTGCTACCAAAGTATTATGAGAGCGATGCTTATATTTCTCATTCCACTGCAAAGAACACTTTTTTTGAAAAAGTATATAATTTAGTTAGAAACAAAACCATTAAGAAAAAACTGAAATTAATTCAGCATTGTAATGTTGACAAAGGTTTACTTTTAGATATTGGCACAGGAACAGGTGAGTTTTTAGCAGAAGCAAAAAAACAAAGTTGGAAGACTTATGGAATTGAACCTAGTGAAAAAGCCAAGTCAAGTTCTAAAGCAAAAGGACTTTGTATTGCAGAAGGCACAAAAGGTTTTGAAGATAATTTTTTTGACGTTATTACCATGTGGCATGTGCTAGAGCATGTGCCGAATTTGGAAGAGCAAATTGCTGAATTAAAAAGAATCATAAAACCTACAGGTACAATTGTTATTGCTGTTCCAAATTTTAAATCATTCGACGCAAAATACTATGGTAAGTATTGGGCTGCTTTTGATGTGCCTAGACATCTTTGGCATTTTTCAAAACATGCAATTCAAGAATTGTTTTCTAAAGAGAAACTAAAAGTTGTTGATATAAAACCAATGTTGTTTGATAGCTTTTATGTTAGTTTACTTTCAGAAAAATATAAAAACAATAAGTTGAACCTTCTCAAAGCATTTTACATAGGTTTGCGATCTAATTTATATGGTGGAAAAAACAAAGAATTTTCGTCTCATATTTATGTAATCAAAAATAAATAAAAAACTTGCTTTTTGAAATCCCCATTTGTTAGTTTAAACAGAATTATTACTTTTACATCAAAATTATAGAAAAACATAAAAATGAAAAAAACAATTGTATTACTATCAGCTATTATTGCATTAACTTCTTGTAATTCAAGCACATCAGATACAAAGGAAATCCAAAGTGCTTCTGGAATAAAAACAGCCTATGTTGACACATCTAAATTAATGGATGAAAATCTTGAAGCTAAAGATATTAAATCAAAATATGATGCATTATTAGAAGAAAAAGGTAAAAAATTTGATGCTGAAGTGGCTTTATTTCAATCTGAAGCAGCAAATTTTGAAAAGAATGCTCAGCAGTACGGTATGCAATGGGCTCAAACAAAAGGAGCAGAGCTTCGTAAAAAAGAACAGTATTTAGCACAACAAGAACAATTGATTGTTAGAGAAGCACAACTTGAAGGAAGCAAAGAAATGGATTCATTAGTTAAAAGAATTCGTGTTGTGATTAAAGAGTACGGTAAAGAAAAAGGATATGATTATATCTATGGAACAGGTGAATCTGCAACAGTTCTTTACGGAAAAGAAGAAAACGATTTAACACAAGAATTTATTAAAATGTTAAACGAAAAATATACTGCAACTTCAAAAAAAGTTGAAGAAAAAAAATAATTTCAATTTGTTACTAAACTAAAACCTCTTTAATCAAGAGGTTTTTTTTATTTGTGTCACTTCTTTTTTTTTTATTACTTTAGACATTCTTAAATATACGCCATATGAATTCAATTGAAAACACTGCAGAACAAGTCCTGAGGTTTATTAATCAAACCAACAAAAGTATTTTCTTAACCGGAAAAGCAGGAACCGGAAAAACCACATTATTACATCACATAATTCAAACATCCCACAAAAACACGGTGGTTGTTGCTCCAACAGGCATTGCCGCACTTAATGCCGGTGGAGTAACAATTCATTCCCAATTTCAGTTGCCTTTTGGAGGTTTTATTCCGGAAAATACTTCCATTTCAAACACTTCAGATCATCTTAAATTTGAAACAAAAAATACGCTTGTCAAGCATTTTAGAATGAGCGGACAAAAGAAGGCGGTAATTCAAAACATGGAATTGCTCATTATTGATGAAGTGAGTATGCTCCGAGCCGATTTATTGGATGCTATTGATTTTACACTTCGTAAAATTAGAAAAAGAGACACCCCTTTTGGAGGTGTTCAGGTGTTGTTTATTGGTGATTTATTGCAGTTGCCGCCGGTGGTAAAAAACGAAGAATGGCATGTTTTGCGTAATTATTACAACGGAATTTTCTTTTTTAATGCCAAAGTAATCCACGAACAACCACCTCTTTATATTGAATTAACTAAAATTTACAGACAATCGGATGAGCAATTTATTTCGGTTTTAAATAACCTTCGGAATAATCAAATCACTAAACAAGATGTGTTGATGCTCAACGATTATGTGAAGCCCGATTTTGATGTAAAAGCTAATAAAGGCTATATAACATTAACGACTCACAACGCAAAAGCAGATGCTTTAAACACTGCATCTCTAGCAGATTTGGACGGCAAAAGCTACACTTTTAAACCCGAAGTTGTTGGTGATTTTCCTGAAAGAATTTATCCTGTGGATGAAACATTACAATTAAAAGTTGGAGCTCAAGTTATGTTTATAAAAAACGATTCGTCACCAGAGAAAAATTATTTCAACGGAAAAATGGGTTTTATAAAATCACTTTCTGAAGGAGAAATTCTAGTTCATTTCCCTGATGAAAATAAAACAATTGCCGTTGATAAATACGAATGGAAAAACATTCGCTATTCAGTCGATGAAATGACAAAAGAAATTCAGGAAGAAGTTTTAGGAAGTTTTGTGCATTATCCATTAAAATTGGCTTGGGCAATAACAGTTCATAAGAGCCAAGGCTTAACTTTTGACAAAGCCGTGCTCGATGTCTCGCAAGTTTTTGTTTCCGGACAAGCTTACGTTGCTCTTTCGCGATTGCGTTCGTTAGAAGGGCTGATTTTGCTTAGTCCGATTCAATTAAACGGCATCTCAAACAACAGTGATGTTATGACTTATTCAGAATCAAAAGTGGATCCAGAAACACTTTCAAATTCTTTGGTTAAAGAAACTCACAATTTTGTAAAAGACTATCTTAAAAATGCCTTTGAATGGCATGATCTAGCACAAGAATGGCGAAATCACAGATTTAGTTATCCTACTGATTCCGAAAAATCAGAACGCTCAAAACACCTGTTATGGGCCATTGAAAAAGAAGAGGAAATTAGTAAACTTCTAGAACCGGCAAATAAATTCAGAGCCCAACTTGATTTTTTGTTTGCTGCAGAACAAGTTGACTTAAAAATGATTTCCGATCGCATTGAAGCGGCTTATAATTATTTTTTTCCAAAATTAGACACCACTTTTTTAGAACTTTTATTAAAAATTGAAACAGTACAACGCATCAAAAGAGTAAAAGAATTTTATCAGGAATTACAAGAACTGGAAGACAAACACTATCAAATAATCTTAAAATTATTTAAAGCTGTAAAACTGATTAAAATTATAAATGAAGGAAAGGAAATAAACAAAGAAAATTTAAGTTCAGAACTCATTCGTAACTATCGAAAAAATAAAATTGACGAAGCTCAGGAGTTGTTTAAATCTTCTAAAAATGAAATCATTGTAGAAGATGAAGTTCTGGATAAACATTATTATTTACCTAAAAAGAAAAAGTCAAATGAACCCAAAAAATCTACGGTTCAGGAAACTTATGAATTGTGGATTCAAAACAATTCGGTAAACGAGATTGCAAAAATTAGGGTGTTAACCACGCAAACAATTTATGGTCATTTAGCAAAATTAATTACAGCCGGAACAATTTCTATTAGTGATGTACTTCCTGAAGATAGAATTCAGCAGTTAGCAACCGCTTTTCAAGATTATCAAGAAGATTCATTAAATGCTTTAAAAGAAAAATTTGGCGACCAATTTACTTGGGACGAATTACGATTGTATAAAGCGACTTTGTCAAATGTTACACAGAAATAAAAATAAACCAAGGAAGCTAAATTCAGCTTCCTTGGTTTATTTAAGAGAATAGTTTTTATTTAATTCAGCCAATAAACTGCTAAGACTGCCGGAACAAAATAAATAACAATAGTTCTGGCTCCGTCATAATCTTTGGCTAAACGTTGACCAAATAACAAGAAAAGCAAAGTGATACAGCTTAGAAAAGCGGCATAAAACCCATAAATCCTATCGCCGTTCATTAAAAGTTGCACCATTCCAACAATAGCCAAAACACCTGATACTAGTTCTAAAACTAAAATTTTAGCTAAAGCTAAGGGGACAAAATTTTTCAAAACAGTTTTTGAAAAATGACCTTTCAACCATTCTAAATTATCTTTCCAATAAAAAAGCTTGTCATAACCTGACTGTAAAAAAGTTATAGCTAGAAAAAGTAAAATTAAAAAAGATGCTGGATTGTTCATACGTCTTATTTTTTATGTAAATATCGGGTTAGTTTTATAGATAAATCCGTTAAAATGATTTTCGGATTTCCATTTCTTTCAATGAGATAAATCGCATTGGAAAGTTCGTTAAAAATTTCATTTATATTATTTCCATTCACAAATGGAGCAAAATTTTCGAGTTTAAATTTATCAATTTTTGGTTCAAGATACACTAAATTAGGTGTTTGATAATTTATTAATAACGCTTGTCTGAACATTTCTATACAAAACGACAGAAATTTTTTTTGAGTTTCACGACCTAATTTTGCGACAGCTTCGCTCCAATCTATCAAATCATGAATAGCGGTGGCGTTACCTTTAGCCCTGAATGCGGCCCTAACCCACAAAACAAACCATTTTTCAAATTCAACATCGTCACTTTCTTCATGAATCAGTTTGAGGGCCTTGTTAAAATTTCCTTGGGCTTGATGTGCTATTTTTAAAGCTAAATTTTCTTCAACAGCATGTTTTGTTACTAAAGCTTCTGCAATAGATTGTTCGGATAATTTATGAAAATGGAGTATTTGACAGCGAGATCGAATGGTTTGAATAATAGCTTCTTCTTTTTCGGCAATAAGAATAAACAAAGTGGTTTCAGAGGGTTCTTCTAAAATTTTCAGAATTTTATTGGAAGCAGCAATATTCATTTCTTCTGCCATCCAAATAATCATAACTTTATAACCTCCTTCATAGGCTTTTAAAGATAGTGTTCTTAAAATTTCTTGCGAATCATCAACTCGAATTTCGCCCTGTTTGTTTTCAGTCCCTAATTGTTTGTACCAATCAAACAAACTACCATAGAGAGATGTATTTAAAAACTCACGCCAATCTTTTATAAAATCAATACTTTTTGGTTTTGATTTTACATCTTCAGTTGTTACAGTTGGATAAATAAAATGCAAATCAGGATGTGCAAAGTGTTCAAATTTAGCATTGCATGCCTCGTTTCCTCCAGAATTTTCATTGTTACAATTCTTGCATAATAAATATTGAGCATAAGCAATAGCTGTGGCTAATGTTCCACAACCTTCAGGACCAACAAAAAGTTGAGCATGTGGTATTCGGTTCAATTCAATATTTCGAATCAAATGATGTTTAACGGCTTCTTGACCTACAATTTCTGAAAACTTCATATCGCAAATATAAATTAAAAAATAACGATATTTTTAAAATACCGTTGTAGTACAAAATATGGTTATCTACAAAACAAAAACACATAAAGGATTATTTTTATTTACAAAATTGTTAATTTTGACTCGACTGTTTAGAATTTTATAACAGTTTTATAACAATGAGTGCAATACAACTAGCTCCTACTTCTTTTTTGAAGCCACAAATGAGTAAATCACCACTTTTAAACTTATTCTTTCAATTTTGTTTTTTTTTCATAAGCTTGAATGGGTTTGCTCAATTAGCCAAACCGTTTGAAATTCGATATCAGAACTATGTTAATGGAGATATCACCTTGATTGCCAATCAAATTGTAAATAGAAAAGAAGGCAATTCTAATGCAAATACTCCATATAATGTAAACGACAAATCTGCAAAATTAAATGACGAATGGTTCATGGATTACATCGATATTGACGACGATCCAACAACATTTTCGTCTAGTAGTGCTGATTTGAATTTGGAAAATGTAACTTCTAAAAAGATAAAGTATGCCGGGTTATATTGGTCAGCTACCTACAAATACGAAAAAGGCAAACAAAAGAAAAACAAAAAATTTGTAGCCTCCAATAAAAAGAGATTCAACATTGGGGTTATAAAAATTAAATTACCAGGCGAAAAAAACTACGAAGAAATTTCTGGTGAAATTCTTTATGACGGACATGAAAAAGAAAGATTTTCAGAAAACGCACCCTATGCTGTTTATGCTGATGTATCGGATAAAGTAGCACAATTAAAAAATCCAAACGGAACTTATACAATTGCCAATATTAAAGCAACTTTAGGGACATTGAGTGGTGGCGTTTCCGGCGGCTGGACATTAGTAATTGTTTATGAAGATAAAAATCTTTCCGGCAAACAAATCACTTCCTACGATGGTTTTGCCGGGGTTACAAACAAATCAACAGTTATCGATTTTATTGGTTTTGAAACGTTACCTAGAGGTGAAGTAAAAGCAAAAATTTTAGGATCAGCTTTGGAAGGAGATCAAAACTTAAAAGGAGACCAACTTTATATAAAAACCAAATCAAGTCAAAATGAAGTTCCGATTGAAGAACCTTTGCGAGACAAAAACAACTTTTTCAATAGTTCCATTACAGTTAATCAATCCAATTTCAACAAAAGAAATCCAAATAGCAGTAATACTCTTGGTTATGATGCGTTTTTAATTCCAATTAAAAACAACGATAATTCAGTAATTGCCAATAATACCGATGAAGTTTCGGTACGATTGAAATCTACAGGCGACAGGTATTTTATGTTTTTTTGTGCCTTAAGTGTTGAAGGAATCGATCCCTCAAAACCTGTAGAACAAGAAACTATTGTTGAAAGCAAAGTAGAACTAGTTGAGCCAGCAAAAGATAATGCTGTTCAAAAAAGTAAAGAGTTAAAACCAACAGAAGTAACAACAAATCCTATAAAAAACAGTTCTTCAATAGGGTCTAAACCTAAAAGAGTTGACCCCAAGCAATCAGATAAAGTGGCTATTCCAAATACAAAAGACGGTTTTTACTTGATTGCCAATGTTTTTAGAGTTCACTCAAACGCTTTAAGTTTCATTCAAAAATTAAAAAAAATGGGAATTGAAGCTAATTATTTCATTAACCCAAAGAATAATTACTGCTATGTTTATGTGAGTAATTTTTCTAATTGGAATGAAGCCAAAGAAAATTATCATTCCAATTTAAACAATCGTTATTTTGGTGAAATGTGGATCATGACTTTATATAACGACAAAATTTTGTAGCAATTAAATTATACAAACAGCAATAGAATAAAACCATCATTTTTAATTTTAATTAGTTTTACTACATTTGTAAAATAACATATTCAGAACCAATGAAAACCATAAACGACTTCAATTTTGCCAATAAAAGAGCCTTAATTCGTGTAGATTTTAATGTTCCTCTTGATGAAAACTACAAAGTAACTGATGCCAACAGAATTGAAGCAGCAAAACCAACAATTGATAAAATTTTGGCCGATGGCGGTAGTGTTATTTTGATGTCACATCTTGGAAGACCAAAAGGTGTTGAAGAGAAATATTCTTTACGCCATATCGTAGATAAAGCCTCTGACATTTTGGGTGTTAATGTTGAATTTGTTTCCGATTGTGTTGGAGATAAAGTTGAAAAAAGAGCCGCAAGCTTAAAACCAGGAGAAGTTTTATTATTAGAAAATCTTCGTTTTTATGCAGAAGAAGAAGCCGGCGATGAGGCTTTTTCAAAAAAACTAGCGGCTTTAGGCGATATTTATGTTAATGATGCGTTTGGAACCGCACATAGAGCACATGCTTCTACTACAATTATTGCTAAGTTTTTTCCCAATTCAAAATGTTTTGGGTTGTTATTAGCTAAAGAAATTGAAAGTTTAAATAGAGTTTTAAACAATAGCGTGAAACCCGTAACGGCTGTTTTGGGTGGTTCAAAAGTTTCATCAAAAATTACAGTAATTGAAAACATATTAGATAAAGTGGACCACATGATAATTGGAGGTGGAATGACCTTTACCTTCATAAAAGCACTTGGTGGCAATGTTGGAAATTCTATTTGTGAAGATGATAAGCTTCAATTGGCTCTTGATATTTTGAAATTAGCTAACGAGAAAAATGTTCATATTCACATTCCCGTAGATGTTGTTGCCGCAGATGCTTTTTCAAACGATGCCAACACACAAATTGTTGATGTTCGTCATATTCCTGATGGTTGGCAGGGTTTGGATGCCGGACCAAAATCGTTAGAAAACTTCAAAGAAGTTATCATGAATTCAAAAACGATACTTTGGAACGGACCTTTGGGCGTTTTTGAAATGGAATCTTTTGCAAACGGCACCATTACATTAGGAAATTATATTGCAGAATCAACCAAAAACGGAGCTTTTTCCCTTGTTGGAGGTGGCGATTCGGTTTCAGCTGTAAAACAATTCGGACTAGAAGAAAAGATGAGTTATGTTTCAACTGGTGGTGGAGCTATGTTAGAAATGTTAGAAGGACAGACTTTACCTGGAATTGCTGCAATTCTGGAATAATTGAACTTTAACAATAATTAAACAAAAAAAAACGTTTATATTTTCGTATGTTTGCACAACCCCTCAACTACCTGAAATATAATCTGTTAACAAATAAAAATGAAGTTACAAAATACCACATTAGTTTTTTTACTCCTTTTGTCAGGACAGCTATTTGCTCAAGACTCTTTGGCAACAGCAAATCAGCTTGTAGAACTACCCAAAATTTCTTTTTTAGATTCTATCAAAAAATCATTTGTTCATCATGAAATTGCAGCTTGTGTAGATGAAAGATTTATCACCGAAATTGCATCTCAAGATTTATTTAAGGAAATTACAAATGATATTGAAAATATCGACTTAGATGTAAAAGTTGATTATGAACTTTCAACCGAACTTCTAAAAGAAAGATTAAAATTGCTTGATGCAAAATCAGCGTTTAATATCGAATATAATCCTGGATTAGAAAACATCATTAAACATTACTTGAAAAACAGAAAAAAATCCTATGAACGATTGATGGGATTATCTCAATATTATTTTCCAATTTTTGAAGAAGCATTATCAAAATATAATGTTCCTTTAGAAATTAAATATTTGGCAATAGTTGAGTCGGCCTTAAACCCGAGAGCTGTTTCAAAAATGGGAGCTACCGGATTATGGCAATTTATGTATGGAACTGGAAAACAATATAACTTGGAAATCAACACTTTTGTTGATGAACGAAGCGATGTATTAAAAGCCACCGAAGCCGCATGTCAATACATGGTAAACATGTATGCTATTTTTGGTGATTGGGATTTGGTTTTAGCATCTTATAATGCCGGGCCAGGAAATGTAACAAAAGCCATCAGACGCTCTGGCGGGAAACAAAATTATTGGAACATTAGACCGTTTTTACCAAAAGAAACACAAGGTTATGTTCCGGCTTTTTTAGCAACAATGTATGTTTATGAATATCACAAAGAGCATGGAATCGTGCCAAACAAACCAATTTTAAATACTTTTTCAACTGACACCATAAAAATTAAAAACAAAATGTCTTTCAAACAAATTTCTGATTTGTTAGATATTTCTGTAGAACAATTACAGTTTTTAAATCCTTCTTATAAAAGAGATTTTGTTCCTTCAATACCGGGAAAAAATCATTTTTTACGTTTACCAATAGATAAAGTAGCTGTTTTTACATCTAATGAAGATAAAATTTATGCCTATTCTGAATATGATTTTGGAAAACGCGAAAAACCTTTTTCTTCACAGGAAGCTCTGGCTGCTGCAGATGGAAGTTTTGATGTAATGTCAACCACAAAATACCACACAGTAAAAAGAGGTGAAACACTTGGTGGTATTTCTAATAAATATGGAGTTCCTCTTACAAAAATTAAACAATGGAACAATTTGAAATCAAACAATATAGCCTTGGGTAGAAAGCTAAAAATTGTTACTAACGAAAGAATTGCAACTACTGCAAAACCTAAAACAGAACAAGCAGCTGTAAAAACAGCAGAAAAAGTTACTAATACTACTATTGTTTCTAAAGACTCAATTATTAAAAAAGTACACCAGGTTGAAAAAGGTGAAACTCTTAGTTTTATTGCTAGAAAATATGATATAACGATTGATGAAATTAAATCTTTAAATGGATTAAAAGACACTAATATAGCAATAGGATCAAAGTTAATTGTGTCGAGAGAAACATCAGACCAAGAAATTGAAACATCAGACATTCACATTGTTCAAGCCGGAGAAACACTTTACAGTATTGCTAAAGCAAATAATGTGTCAACTGATGATTTGGTAAAATGGAATAACCTTGAAGATGCAAGTGTAAAAGCAGGTATGCAATTAAAAATAATAACTTCGGAAGATATAGCAACTACTGTTGCAGAAGTGAAAACAACACCAAAAACAGTCTCAAAACCAAACAATTACAAGAACGAAAACGTTTATGTTGTTAAAAAAGGCGATTCATTATTTAGTATTTCACAAAAAATTCCAGGAGTAACGGTAGCAGATTTAAAAAAATGGAACGGTATTAGTGGGGGAACGGTTATCAAACCGGGAATGAAATTAAAAATAAATGGATAATTTATTATAATTTATTTCGAGTTCCTTTAATCTCATGTATAATGAAAAATATAATTTTTACTATTGTAACAGCTTTAGTATTATTTTCTTGTAAAGAAGAACAGCAACAAAAAACGTCATTAAAAGATTCCTCAGGAAAAATTAATTCGCTATCCGTCATCATCGAAAATCAAATGTGGAGTGGTGAAGTAGGTGATAGCATTAGAAGTAAATTTGCTGCTCCTGTAGACGGTTTGCCACAACAAGAGCCTTTGTTCAATATTTCTCAGTACGCTCCAAAACTTTTTGAAGGTTTTATGACTAACAGTAGAACAATTCTGATTGTTACAAAAACCGAGCAAGCTAATTTTGAAATTAAAAATAATGTTTATGCTCAACCTCAAACTGTAGTTTATGTTTCAGGAAACACAATTTCTGAAATTATAAATAAACTAGAAGAACATTCAAAAGAAATTATTTCAACATTAAAAGCGGGAGAAATTCTTGAAAACCAAAGAAGAATAGCTATATCCTTGCTGGATGATTCTAAAATCAAAAAAAAGTTCAACATTTCTCTAAAAATACCAACCGCTTACAGATACATCATCGAAGAAGATAAGTTTTTTTGGATTAGAAAAGAATTAACTTCCGGAAACAATAGTATTTTAATCTACGAAGTCCCAATTACAACTATAGAGAAAGATCCTAATTTTGTATCATCAATCATTTCGCTTCGTGATTCAGTCGGACAAAAACACATTCAAGGTACTTTAGCAAATACCCACATGGTAACCGAAGATTCCTATGCTCCTTACTTCTCAAAAATAACTTTAAAAGGAAAAGAAACTTTTGAAACCAAAGGCACTTGGGAATTGAAAAACGATTTCATGGCCGGCCCATTTATCAATTATGCCATTAAAGACGAAGCAAACCAACGCTACCTGGTAGTTGAAGGTTTTTGTTATAATCCATCAACTTCAAAAAGAGATTTAATGCATGAATTGGAAGCCATTATTAAATCGATTACTTTTTTAAATTAATTTTGGGGTTAATTTAAAATCAAATGGATTTAATTTTTAAAATAAAGCGATTTAACGAACTTTCAGCCCTTGAAATATATAATTTACTTCAACTGCGAAGCGAAGTCTTTGTAGTAGAGCAAAATTGCGTTTATCAAGATATTGATGGCAAAGATGACAAAGCCATTCACCTTTTAGGAATTTTTGATGACGAATTGGTTGCTTATGTTCGCATTTTTAAACCTAGTGATTATTTTGAAGAAGCCTCTATCGGCAGAGTTGTAATCAAGAAATCTTATAGAGATAGAAAATGGGGTTATATTTTAATGAATAAAGCTATTGAAGTCGTTAAAGCAGAACTTAATGAAACAAAAATTACTATTTCGGCTCAATTATATCTCAAAAAATTCTATGAAAACTTAGGTTTTAAACAAACAAGCGATACTTATTTGGAAGACGATATTCCGCATATTCAAATGAAGCGGAACTAAATTTTAGTGACCAATAGCTCAACTCTTCTATCTAAATCAGGTGTTTTTCCTAACGGTTTTGTGTTGCCATAACCTTTAAAAGTCATTCGCTCTTTAGCTACTTTTTTAAAGATTAAATATTTATAAACCGTCTCGGCTCTGTTAATTGAAAGCTTTCTTTTTTTAGTGTCTTTGTCAATAGCTTCTTTGTGGTTTGGTGGTGTACAACAAACATGACCTTGAATTTCAAAATGAATGTTTTTGTATTTCATCAGTAATCGCGAAATTTTATCCAACTCGTTTTTTGATTGCAAAGTCAATTTACTACTTCCACGTTCAAATTGAATATTTTCTAAATAAATTCGATCACCAACGATATGTTTTTTTTGAATTGTGCTATAAACACCCGGAACGTCATTGAGCGTTGCTTTTGGTTCCGGTTTTAAATTGATGACAACATCCACGCGACGGTTTTTTGATCGAACTTCGGGTAAATTATCAACAATATCATCTTCAATCAGAATTCTTCCTTTTCCTTCAATGGTTATAATTACTTTATTTTTTATGCCATTTTTCACAAACAAGTCTTTTACTTCATTGGCTCGATCGTTGGATAGCTTTCGGTTGTAATCATCTTTTCCAACATCATCACAGTAGCCAAAAATTTGTAAGCTTTCAATTCGAGTACTGTCAGTTTTCTTAACAAAATCAATAATTTGACTAGCTTGAGTTGTATCAATTGAAAACTTGTTAGTGTCAAAATAAACAGATTGAACCATTTCTTCTTGAGCATAAATCGACACGGAAAGCAGAAGTATAACAACTCTAGAAAAGGTTTGCATTATTTAAGTATTTTGTTGTATTCAGTAGGATTGTTCAATAAAGTGGTTGCTTTTTTTACTTCAGAATTATTTAAAATATAGTAAGCATATAAACCTTCTTTGTATTGGTATCTTTTAATTAATTCATCCGTTAATAATTGCATTATTTCTGCTTTGTTTTTATTCAGCTGCAATTCTTCACTTTTCTGTAAAGCGGCTAAAAGATTTTGATATTCTGTTTTGATATTCTCATCAATTTTTTCTTTTTGTGCAGCTTCCAATGTTTTTTTCAAAGCTTTTTCGGTTTCTGTATCAAATGAAAAGTTTTTCTTTTTTAAGAAGATTTTGAACTCTGAAAAATCAGCATCAGTAAGTTGCGGAACTTTTGCACCTAGAGATGGATTTTTATAATAATAAATCGTAGCAAAGTCAAAAACAGCATCATTTTTTTGTAAAGCTTCAGCAATTGCACTAAGTTGCGTTTCTACTAAAACTACATCAGGCAATATACCACCTCCGTCATAAACGGTTCTTCCGCCTCTTGTTTTAAAAGCGGTAAAGTTTTTTTCCTCATTTTTAATGGCTTTTCCGTTTGCATCTTTTTTTGAATAATCCAAAGCTTGAATGCATCTTCCTGTTGGAGTGTAATATCTGGAAATAGTAACTTTTACTTGTGTGCCATAGGTTAAATCCATTGGTCTTTGAACTAAACCTTTTCCAAAACTTCTACTTCCAACAACCACAGCACGATCTAAATCTTGCAAAGCACCCGAAACAATTTCAGACGCAGAAGCACTTTTTCCATCAACCAAAACCACTAACGGAATTTCAGTATCAATAGGATTTCTGGTCGTTTTGTAAGTAACATTGTGTTTGTCAATTTTTGATTTTGTGGTAACAATTACTTCCCCTTTTGGAACAAATAAATTACAAATATTTACCGCTTCACCAAGCAACCCCCCCGGATTTCCCCTTAAGTCAAGAATGATTCTGTCAACACCTTGATTTTTTAAATCCATTAAAGCCGCTTGTGTTTCTTGAGAAGCTTTTCTGTTGAATTGAGAAAGCACAATATAGCCAGTATTATCGTTGGTTTTTCCGTAGAACGGAACGGCTTTAACGTCCACTTCATCAAGTACCAAATCGGCAGTTAAAGTTTTTCCTTGACGGATAAATTTTAGTGCAACTTTTGCGTTTTTTGCTCCTTTTAATAATTGCGAAGCATCTTCTTTGAAATCAGCTAAATTCACATCGCCAATTTGAATAATTTCGTCACCTGCTTTTAATCCTGCTTTGTCAGCCGGATAACCTTTATAGGGTTCTTTGATTATTATTTTTCCCTCTTTTCGGGTAATCATGGCACCAATTCCGGTATATTCTCCGGTGTTGTTAATTTTGAATTTTACTACATCAGCTTCATTAAAATAGTTGGTATAAGGATCTAAATCGGCCAACATGCTTTTAATGGCTTTATCCATTAATTCACCCGGATTGGTTTCGTCAACATAATTCATATTCACCGTTTTATATAAATTGGTGAAGATTTCAATTTGTTTTGCAATTTCAAAAAAATCTTTGCTGAAACTCATTCCAACAAACAAGAAACCCGATAAAATAATTGGAACTATATAACGCTTTTTGATTTTTGTAAACATGATATTATTGATTTTTTCTTTTTAATGTTTTTCTAACAAAGATGAAAATTGCAACTAAAATAAGAATAAAAGGCCAAATATGAAGCAATCCAATAAGGAAACTCGATATTCCGTTCCATCCGGATTTTATAGCATTCCACATTTTTGTACCATAAGAAACAGTTGCATAATCTGCTTTGGCCACTTTTTTATAAAATTCTATTTGGATGGTGCTCAACGAAATTTTATTTTGAAGGTAATTTAATTGTCCCTCTTTGGCTTCAATTTCTTCACGAATGGCAGATAGTTCTTTTTCAATTTCTAAAATTTCGGAGACTTTCACTGCTTTTTTCAATAATTCCAAATAGCGTTCTTCCAAGGTTTTTTTTGCCTTAATCCTAGCTGATAAGTCAATATATTCAGCTGTTACATCTCTTGACGAAATTTCCTTTCGGTCAAAATAGGCAACATCTTTTCCGATTTCATTTAAAAAAGCATCAAAATTTTTATTCGGAATTCGTATAATCAAATGTTTATAAATGGAATTATAATCTTTTCCTTCAGAATCATTTTGAAGATAGGCATTGTGTTTTTTTAAACCTGAGAGAATCTGCTCGTAAGTTGTTTTTAAATCTTGGGTTTCATAGCGGAGCGATGCCTCTCTAATTATTTTACTTTCCAAATCGGGGGCTTCAAACTTCGTGTCATTAATGGCAATTTTTGAATCCATTTCTTCCATTACAGGCATTGTTTCTCCTACCACAGAAGTTTCATAGTCAGGATTTCCGCCACATGCTAATGGCAAAACTAAAAACGATAAATAAGCTATTATTGTCTTCATAAAAAAAATTTTAAGTAAAACGGAAAGTTAGCAATAATCGTACAGCAATTGTCAGGCCATTTTTATTTTTTAATTTCTAGAAGAAATTTTTCAAAGAGCTGAATTGTTTTTTCATTCATTTCTTTAAAACACATGGTTTCTTTAGATTGATAAAAAAACATAATTGCATAAGGTTTCTCTAGGTTTTCCAACAACATTTTTTTGTTTAAACGATAGCATTCTCTGAGCAGTCTTTTGTAGTGGTTTCGATTTACAGCATTTTTAAAATGCTTCTTTGAGACGGAAACACCAATTTTAATTTTCTCGTCATTTTCTAACACAACCGGAGCAAAAACCAAACGCAACGGATATTTGGAAATCGATTTTCCTTCAGAAAAAAGCAAATCAATATGCTTTTGACTTTTTAATTTTTCGTTTTTGGGATAATTGAAGGACATTTTAATTGGATTCTTTCCTGACAAAGGTAATCAGAACAGATTAATTCTGCTAAAATCTATTTTTTAGTATCTTTAACAACAAATAAAAGTAAAATGAAATTTCTTTCAACACGTTTTTTAGCGGGTCTGTTTTTAGCCTTACTTAGTTGCAATAACAAAGAAAACCAGATAAAACCTCAGGTTGATGCTGTTGAGAAATTCTGCATTGTAATTCACGGAGGAGCCGGTACCATTTTAAAAGAAAACATGACAGATTCTTTAGAAGCGGAATACAATCGAGTTTTGGATTTAGCCGTTTCAAAAGGCTATGAAATTCTTAAAAACGGCGGTAATAGTTTAGATGCTGTAACACAAACTATTATGATTCTAGAAGATTCCCCTTTGTTTAATGCCGGAAAAGGAGCCGTTTTTACTAACGAAGGGAAAAATGAATTAGACGCATCCATTATGGATGGAAAATCAAAAGCGGCGGGAGCTGTTGCAAGTGTTACCAAGGTAAAAAACCCAATTACTTTAGCAAGAGCCATTATGGAAGTTTCTGAACATGTGATGATGGTGGGACCCGGAGCAGAAAAATTTGCAGAACAAAACGGAGTGGAATTAGTGGATCCAAATTACTTTTATACCGTAAAAAGATGGGAAGGTTTGGAAAAAGCAAAAGATCGTGAAAAAACAGAACTAGATCATGCAGCCGCAATGCATTATGACCCCATGATAAAGGATCAAAAGTTTGGAACTGTGGGTTGTGTTGCTTTAGATAAAAATGGAAATATCGCTGCCGGAACATCAACCGGTGGCATGACCAACAAACGTTATGGACGTGTGGGTGATGCTCCGATTATTGGAGCAGGAACGTATGCTGATAATGCAACCTGTGGAGTTTCTGCAACGGGTTGGGGTGAGTTTTTTATTCGAAATGTTGTGGCTTATGATATTTCAGCACAAATGCAATATAAAAAAGTTAGTCTAGCAGAAGCCGCCAAAGAAACAATTCAGAAAAAAGTACCCGAAATGGGTGGAGATGGTGGAATTATTGCTATTGATAAAGACGGAAACATTATCATGGAATTCAATACAGCCGGAATGTACAGGGCTTCTATTGACAAATCAGGAATAAAAACAATTGCTATTTATAAATAATTAGATAATCTTGAGTTTTTTTCAATCCTTTTATCTCGGTCATTTGCTGAAAAATAAATAATATCTAGTTTTACATCAGTTCTAATTGACTTTAGAAATTAGAATTTAAAAAAAGTTATAAAATCCCATTGTTTTTTAACTATCAAAATTAATTTCTTGTGAAATTATTCTTAGTTTAGTAAACCAATTTATCTCACAATGAAAAAATTATTTATTTTATCGTTTTGTTTTTTTATGCAATCTTCGTTTGCAAATGAATTGTATAAAATTAAAGTAGAAAAAAATCAAAAAATACAAGGAACCCTTAGTGCTGAGTTGAGTGATAATGCAACTATTCATTTTGTGTTTACTAAAAATTCAGAATCCAAAAAATTTGAAATCATCCCGATTTTTGTAGATTCAAATAAACAACCAAAGCAACTGGATATGTTTGAATCGTCAGAAATTCCGAGTATTCTCTCTTATCATAAAAACGGGTCTATTGTAACGCTTTCTAATTTTTATGAAAAGAAAAAAGAATTACAACGAATTGATTTTGATGTGAATTCCGGAAAATTTCAATCAACTACCACCAAAGATTTTTCTAATCCGAAGAATATTTTTCGCTTAAGCGATCAAACGGTTTTTGTTGATTTTGATAAAACAAAAAACAAGTTGTCTACAATATCTTTTTCCAATTCAAAAGAAATGAAAGAAGATAAATTTGAATTTTCTGCAACAGAATTCAATAATTTCAAAGCCTTTTTTAACGAAACGCCGCAAGAAGTGAACCAAAATGAATTTGTAAAAAACGGACCGATTTCTAAACGAAAAAGTTATTTTTCTGACAATAAATTAATTTTTACTTCCGAGAAAGACAAAAGCAATATTCAGGTGTTAACTTTACAACTTGACGGAAGCAAACAATATAAATTTACTGATTTTGACTTTAATTACCCCAAAGATATTAAAGACCAAAACACGTATGTGGTAGACAACATGCTTCTGTCTGTAGCCGTTTCAAAAGAAGATGTTGTGTTGAATTCTTTTGACATGACTACCAAAAAAGCAACAAAAAGCATCTCATTACAAAATGATTTAAAGCTTAGACTTAGTGCAGAAAACCGAGACAAATTTATTCAAAGTGCCGCCAAAAACGCAATGAAACCTACCGTTACGGTTAATAAAACAAAAGACCCAAATAAGTTGTTGGTACTATTGGATCATGTTAATAAGAACACGTATAATTATAATCACAATTGGTGGCATTTTCATTGGATGATGATGAATCAACAGCAAATGATGCAACAGCAAATGATGCGTCAACAGCAGCAAATGATAAAACAATCGATGCCTAGAGGTTTTGGACCCAACATGGAATATTATGATGCTTTAGCGATGGTATATTTCAACAAAAGTGAGCTAAAGCCCATTCAATTTGTCATAGACTCAAATCTAAACCTTGACGAAGCCTCTGGAGCAGAAACAATACATAAATCAATCGAACGTGATGATTATCTAGAAAAATTTAAAGATGATAAATCACTTAAAGAATTATCGGCAGGCTTTACATCTACAGATTTCAGATATATTTATTTTGATAAAAAGAATGAAACGGTTTATTTAAAATTGGAAAGTTTGTAATTGAAAGCAAAAAGGAACCAGACAACATCTTACTATCAATAAAAATGAACTAAACATATATTTTTTTCAATTTATTAAACGGATGTTTGATTAAAATTATATAACAAATAGAAAAAATTACGTAACACAAAAACTACTTTATTGCACAATCTTTGCTTGTCAGTTCATACTATAACAAAACTAAAAAGTAAAGATCATGAAAACAATTAAATTTATACTGTTAGGATTATTGTTGAGTAGTTTTACTATGCAATCACAAGTTTCCGTAAACGTAAACCTTGGAAAACCTCCGGTTTGGGCACCTGCAGATAGAGTTGAAGTGCAATACTACTATTTGCCGGAAGTAGATGTTTATTATGATGTACCTGCACAACGATTTATTTATATTAGAAACGGCCGTTGGCATCATTCGGCAGCACTTCCTGCCAAGTACAGAGGTTACAATTTAAACGGAGCAAATATTGTTTACCTTACTGATTATAGAGGAAATGCACCTTATAAATTTCATAAAAGTCATAAAGCAAAATATGGAAATCGTGGCAATGCTTATGTTGTGAAACAAACTAAACATAAGAATAATTCCAAAAAAGCTACCGGAAAGGGAAAAGCTCGTGGAAAAGGAAATAAAAACTAATAAATATTGTTCTAGTTACTGTTTCTTCGATAGAATTATAGCATTTATAGTTTTAAAAACAAAAAATCCGGACACGTCCGGATTTTTTTCTAATTTTCTTTAGGATATATATTGTTCTCCTTATTCACATCGGCCATTAAGCCACTTGGATCAATCACAACGGATTTAATTTTAGATTTACCTTGTGAGAGTGAGAATTCATAGGTTGGATAAGCCCAATCCCATCCTTTTAAAACCGTTCGTTTTATTTGTGGATAAGGGTTTTCTTTTTCCCATCGCATCAATGGGTTTGGGATATAATAACTTTCAACAGTTCCGTCTTCATAAGCTACCAAAATATCCAAAGGCATTGGCATTCTTCCGATGCGTTCAAGGGTGATTTTTCCGTTATCGTCAATGTTTTTAATACTGTAATCAATCGTATTGGTAGTTTGAGTCCAATCCACCAAATACCAGTCTAAAACCGCTCCCGAAACGCGTTCAGCAGAACGTTTAAAGTCGTTTGGTGTTGGGTGCGTAAATTTATAATCGTGGTAAAAACGTTTTAAGGTTTTAAACATGTTATCCATTCCAATTACATAAGCCAATTGGGTCAAGAAAACCGTTCCTTTGCTGTAAGATGAAATACCATATACCATGTTTTCATCAAAACGATCGGCATGTGTAGATTGCGGTTGTTCACGACCTGTACTTACCATATAAAAATAGTTGTTATAAGCACTTTGAAACGGGTTGTCGTCTTCTTTTTTGTTTTTAGGAGGCATCACTTGCTTCATTGCCAAATCGGATATAAAGGAAGTAAATCCTTCGTCCATCCACTCATGTTTACTTTCGTTGGTTGCTAAAACATGCTGAAACCAAGTGTGAGCCAATTCATGTGCGGTGACACCAACCAAACTAGGCAACGAACGTTTCCCTGTTATCAAAGTACACATGGCATATTCCATACCACCATCACCACCTTGAATAACAGAATATTGTTTGTAGGGATAAGTTCCGATTGCATTATTGAAAAAAGTCAATAATTCAGCCGTTTTAGGTTGTAGTGCTTTCCAATTTTCAATGATTTCTTTATCATTTTTATATAAGAAATGAAGTTCAACACCATTGTCACCTATAATTTTATCATGAATAAAATCATTGTCAGCACCCCAGGCAAAATCATGAACCTTTGGTGCCACAAAATGCCACGTGAGGTTTTTGGTTTTTTTAGGATGTTTTACTTCTACACCTTCGTCTTGGTAGCCATGACCAATTTCGTTTTTGTTTTGCAAATAGCCCGAGGCTCCAATCGTATAATTTTTATCAATCGAAATTTTCACATCATAATTTCCCCAAACACCGTGAAATTCTCTACCAATGTAAGGATCAGCATGCCAACCTTCAAAATCAAATTCACACATTTTAGGATACCATTGCGTCATTGAAAGAGCCACACCTTCAGCACTATTTCTTCCCGAACGACGAATCTGCTCCGGAACTTGTCCGTCAAAATCTAACGTAAATGTCGATTTTGATTTAGGAAGAATCGGTTTTACTAAAGTAACTTCCAAAATGGTTCCCACTACTTTTGTTGAAGCAACTTGACCGTCTTGTTTGAAATTAGTGATTTTTAAATACCCAATTTGATCCGGTTTTAAGGTGGAAATTCTACTTTCTTTGACTTCTTTGTCGCCAACTTTAAAGCTTTTCACCATTCGTTTGTCAGGATCGGTGATGGTTTGCAAACGAATATCCATTTCACTTCCGGGCTGAAACGCATTTAAATACAAATGATAAAAAACCTTGTGAAGCGTATCCGGCGAATTGTTAGTATATTCTAATGTCTGTGTTCCTTTATATTGAAAGGTTTTTACATCCATAGCCAACTCCATAGTGTAATCAGCTTGTTGTTGCCAATAGCCTGGATTTGGATTTTGAGCAACAAGCTGCAATAGCATGAATGAAAAAACAAAGGAAATGGAGTATTTCATGAGAGTTGAATTTATAATTATTTAGACATTTTATCTGCCATTAACAAAGCATTGTAAGCATTTACAATTTTTCCGGAAACAGATAATTCAGTAAACGAAGCTTTGTTAGAAGCTTCGCCACCAACAATGACAGTTCGGTCAATGGCAACACCGCTTTCTTTCAAAATTTGTTTTACTTGCGGAGCGGTTAAACTTGGATAATAGGAACGAATCAAAGCAGCAACTCCTGCAACATTTGGAGATGCCATAGAAGTCCCTTGTTGGTGTTCGTATTTGTTGTCAGGAACAGTGGCATAAATTTTTACACCAGGTGCAAAAACATCTACATCTTTTTTTCCATAATTTGAAAAATCAGCAACCATTTTTGTTCCATAATCATGATTTAAGGCACCAATTTTTATAAAATTGTTTGCAATTTCATTTTCACCAACTCTATCGTTTGGATAGCTTTCTACTACGTTCAAATCCTCGCCATCATTTCCTGCGGCATGAACGAATAATACATCTTTGCTTGCAGCGTATTGAATGGCTTCATAAACCCATTCTTTTTGAGGAGAGAAACCTTTTCCAAAACTTCCGTTGATAATTTTTGCACCGTTATCTGCCGCATAGCGAATAGCAAGTGCGATATCTTTATCATATTCATCTCCGTTTGGAACAGCACGAATCGCCATAATTTCCACGTTAGTAGCCACACCATCACCTCCTAGATTGTTCCCTCTCACTTGTGCAATAATTCCGGCAACGTGGGTTCCGTGTAAAGCGTGTTTTTTATCCGGGCCCCAAACTTGGTTATTTCCGTAAAATTTAGTGGAGAAATCTTCGGCATTGTCGCCTAGAAGTTTTCTTCCGTCATATTCTAAATTTAAATGGTAATTTAATTGGTCATAAACATAGTCTTTAAATTCTTCAATTCCTTTTTTAAATTCTTCAGCAGGGGTTCTGGTTAAGACTTGAACCATAACCATTTTGTAATTTCCAAGTGTAGGGTTTGAAGTTAAAATAGATTTTACATCTTCCAGTGTATAATCTTCTTTTTTTAAGTGTTCTGAAATGGCTTTGTCAGCAGCTAAAATAAAATCAAGTTGCTGCTTATTAGCCATCGCTTCTTGCTTTTTTTCTTCAAATTTCTTTTCAGCTTTCTTAAAAGTATCAGAACCGTCATCACCTTTTTTAAGAATTCGAGTCATTTCTAAATTTTCATTAACAACATCACCCAAAAAATTCCAACCATGAATGTCGTCAACATAGCCATTATTGTCATCATCAATTCCGTTACCGGGAATTTCTTTGGCGTTGGTCCAAACTCGACCTTTTAAATCTTCGTGTTCAATATCAGTACCGCTGTCAATGACGGCAACAATTACTTTTTGACCTTTTTTGTTTTTTAATAATTCTTCATAAGCACGGTCAACACTCATGCCGGGAATCGTGTCTTTGATTAAATCCAAATGACTCCAACGCAACAATTCCGCATCAGAAATTTTACCATTCTTTAAAGGAACCGTTTCAGAAGTTAATGGTTTTAGATTTACAAAAGATGATTTTGAAGCACTACATCCGGCTAAAAACAAAAAAGCCACACCTAGTGAAATAGTTAATTTTATAGAATTCATAGAAATATATTTTGAGGTAAAAATAATCGTTTTTTAAAATTTTTGTTTAGCATTAACACTACCTTAAGACATCTTCACAACGGAAAACTTCTTTCAAACGAACACCTTTTTCAGTTTTTTCAACCGTGATAATTTCGTTGTGAGCATCGTGTTCTAAAAATAAATAGTAGTTGTTTTCGGCAGCGGAATTCATGAATTTCGCTTTTTCATCTAAGGTTAAAAGCGGTCTGGTGTCATAACCCATCACATACGGAATTGGGATATGTCCGGCTGTAGCCAATAAATCCGCACAAAAAATAATGGTTTTATCCTGGTATTGGATGTGTGGAAGCATTTGTTTTTCTGTATGACCATCCGCATAAAAAATGCCAAAATTCAGTTCTTCCGAAAAGCCGAAATCAGCATTTGGTCTTTTAATAAAATTCAACTGACCACTTTCCTGCATCGGAATGATATTTTCATGTAAAAATGAAGCTTTTTCTCGCGAATTAGGTTTGGTAGCCCATTCCCAATGATTTTCATTTGTCCAAAATTTAGCATTTTTGAAAGCCACTTCATAACCGGTTTTATCCTTATTCCAATTTACGCTTCCACCGCAATGATCAAAATGAAGGTGCGTCATAAAAACATCCGTTACATCATCCCGATGAAAACCATATTTTGCAAATGATTTATCTAAAGAATGTTCGCCCCAAAGCGAATAATAACCAAAAAATTTATCCGATTGTTTGTTGCCCATTCCAGTGTCAATTAAAGTCAGTCGATTTCCTTCTTCAATCAATAAACAACGTGCAGCAATGTCGATGAGGTTGTTTTCATCTGCCGGATTTGTTCGGTTCCAAATGGTTTTGGGTACTACGCCAAACATGGCTCCGCCGTCGAGTTTAAAGTTTCCGGCTTCAATAGGGTATAGTTTCATTTTTGTATTTGATAATTTAATGTTTCGCAAATTACTAAAAACTTACCTTTTTAAGTCGGAATTATAACTATTTTCTATCCATCCATTCGTTATAAAAATGTTAGAAATTGTTTTACTTTTCTTGATTTGGTGTATATTTGCCCTTTATTTAGACAAAATCAAAATAGCAAATGATAAAAGTTTCAGATATAGCTAAAAAGAAAATCATCGATTTGATGCAAGATGATGGTTTTGATGCTACCCGAGATTACGTTCGAGTAGGCGTAAAAAGCGGCGGTTGTTCCGGTTTGTCTTATGATTTAAAATTTGACAAAGAAATCGGAGAAAATGATAAAGTGTTCGAAGATAATAATATACGGGTAGCAGTTGAAAAGAAAAGTTTTCTCTATTTAGCCGGAACAATTTTAGAATTTTCAGGAGGTCTTAACGGAAAAGGATTTGTTTTCAACAACCCAAATGCAAATAGAACGTGTGGTTGTGGTGAAAGTTTTTCACTTTAAAAATTAAATTATTTTCAACCCTGACAGAGTTGAAAACTCTGTCAGGGTTAATATAAAAAAAATGGCAAAATATACCGAAGACGACTTAAAAGTCGAATTAGAAACTAAAGAATACGAATACGGATTTTATACCGAATTAGACTCGGAAACATTTCCTATAGGTTTAAACGAAGACATTGTCCGTGCGATTTCTATGAAAAAAGATGAACCGCAATGGATGACCGATTGGCGTTTGGAAGCTTTTCGTGCGTGGCAGGAAATGATCGAACCGGATTGGGCAAATGTTCATTATGAAAAACCGGATTTTCAAGCGATTTCCTATTATTCTGCTCCAAAAAAAGCCGATCCCAATAAAACGTTAGATGATGTTGATCCGGAATTGTTAGCGATGTATAAAAAGCTGGGAATTTCGATTGATGAACAAAAGAAAATGAACAATGTGGCGATGGATATTGTAGTGGATTCGGTTTCAGTAGCAACAACTTTCAAAAAGACTTTGGCTGAAAAAGGAATCATTTTCATGAGTATTTCTGAAGCTATCAAAGAACATCCTGACTTAGTTCAGAAATATTTAGGGACGGTTGTTCCGCAACGAGATAATTTTTATGCAGCTTTGAATTCCGCTGTTTTTTCGGATGGAAGTTTTTGTTACATTCCTAAAGGAGTTAAATGTCCGATGGAATTATCAACATATTTCCGAATCAATCAAGCCGGAACAGGTCAGTTTGAACGAACGTTATTAATTGCTGATGAAGGCAGTTATGTTTCCTATTTAGAAGGTTGTACCGCTCCAAGTCGTGACGAAAATCAATTGCACGCCGCTGTGGTAGAATTAATTGCGATGGATGATGCTGAAATAAAATATTCAACCGTTCAAAACTGGTATCCCGGAAATAAAGAAGGAAAAGGTGGTGTTTTTAATTTTGTTACTAAAAGAGGTTTGTGTGAGAAAAACGCAAAAATTTCTTGGACACAAGTGGAAACCGGTTCGGCCATTACATGGAAATATCCATCAGTAATTTTAAAAGGAAATAACTCAATTGGCGAATTTTATTCAATAGCCGTAACCAATAATCACCAACAAGCCGACACCGGAACGAAGATGATTCACTTGGGAAAAAACACTAAATCAACCATCATTTCCAAAGGAATTTCTGCTGGAAAATCACAAAACAGTTATCGCGGTTTGGTTCGAATTAGTGCCAATGCAGATAACGCCAGAAACTTTTCGCAATGTGATTCGCTTTTGATGGGAAATAATTGTGGAGCACACACTTTTCCGTATATCGAAAGTAAAAATACATCTGCCAAAATCGAACACGAAGCAACGACTTCCAAAATTGGAGAGGACCAAGTTTTTTATTGCAACCAACGTGGCATTCCAACTGAAAAAGCGATTGCTTTAATTGTGAATGGTTTCAGCAAAGAAGTATTGAATAAATTGCCGATGGAATTTGCAGTAGAAGCTCAGAAATTGTTGGAGATTTCACTAGAAGGCTCTGTTGGATAAACAAAACTTAATGAATCTTAATACCTTAATGGTTTAAAAAAATAAAAATGTTAAGCATAAAAAATTTACACGCTTCCATTGAAGACAAAGAAATATTAAAAGGTATCAACCTTGAAATTAAAGCCGGAGAAGTACATGCCATTATGGGTCCAAACGGATCTGGAAAAAGCACACTTTCTGCTGTAATTGCCGGAAATGAAAATTACGAAGTAACTGAAGGCTCTGTTGAATTATTAGGCGAAGATTTAGCCGATTTAGCTCCAGAAGAACGTGCTCACAAAGGCATTTTCTTATCATTTCAATATCCTGTGGAAATTCCTGGTGTTTCGGTAACGAATTTCATGAAAACAGCCATCAACGAACACAGAAAAGCCAACGGAAAAGAAGATATGCCGGCCAACGAAATGTTGAAACTAATTCGTGAAAAATCAGAATTATTAGAAATTGACCGTAAGTTTTTATCCCGTTCATTAAACGAAGGTTTTTCGGGTGGAGAAAAAAAACGTAACGAAATTTTTCAAATGGCGATGTTGGAACCCAAATTAGCCATCTTAGATGAAACAGATTCAGGATTAGATATTGATGCTTTGCGAATTGTAGCAAATGGCGTGAATAAATTGAAAAGCAGTGAAAATGCTGTTTTAGTAATCACACACTACCAACGTTTATTAGATTATATAGTTCCTGATTTTGTACACGTTTTGATGGACGGAAAAATCGTAAAATCCGGAGGAAAAGAATTGGCGTTGGAGTTGGAAGAAAGAGGTTACGATTGGATAAAAAGTGAATTGGTTTAATATGGAACTAAAAGAAAAACTCATATCATCCTTTATGGCTTTCGAAGAAAAAGTTGATGTAACTGCACAGTTGCATGATATCCGAACTTCTGCCATCAAAAACTTTGAAAACAAAGGCTTCCCAACCAAAAAAGAAGAAGCTTGGAAATATACATCGTTAAATACTGTATTAAAAAACGACTTTTCTGTTTTCCCAAAAAGAGAAAACTCGATTGAATTTAAAGACGTAAAGAAATTTTTTCTACACGAAATTGACACGTACAAATTAGTGTTTATCGATGGAAAATTCAGTTCGTTTATGTCGTCAACAACGCATGAAGGAATTGATGTTTGCTTACTTTCATCTGTGTTGACAAAGCCAAAATATAAAATGGTTTTGGACACGTATTTCAACCAAATCGCCAGTAAAGACGAAAGTTTAACGACTTTAAATACAGCTTTTGCTCAGGAAGGAGCGTTCATCAACATCCCGAAAAGTAAAGTGGCTGATAAACCAATTGAAATCATTCATTTTTCTACAGGAGTCGAAAGTGCATTAATGGTTCAACCGCGTAATTTGATTATCGTGGGCGAAAATGCTCACGTGCAAATCATCGAACGCCACCAAAGTTTGAATAGTAATCCGGTGCTGACTAATTCAGTAACCGAAATTTTTGCTCAAAAAAGAGCGATTGTCGATTACTATAAAATCCAAAACGACGAACAAACAGCTAATTTGATTGACAATACGTATATTTCTCAAAAACAAGAGAGTAGAGTTGCGGTGCATACGTTTTCGTTTGGTGGAAACATCACCCGAAACAACCTGAATTTCTACCATTTTGGCGAACGAATCGATTCAACTTTAAAAGGAATTACGATTATTGGCGACAAGCAACATGTGGATCATTACACGTTAGTGAACCACGCGACACCCAATTGCGAAAGCCATCAAAACTATAAAACTATTTTAGGCGGAAGTTCAACCGGCGTTTTCAACGGAAAGATTTTCGTAGAAAAAGAAGCCCAAAAAACCGATGCTTTTCAGCAAAACAACAACATTTTGTTAAGCGACAAAGCCACCATCAACGCCAAACCGCAATTGGAAATTTTTGCCGATGACGTCAAATGTTCACACGGCTGCACCATTGGTCAGTTAGACGAAAGTGCGATGTTCTATATGCAGCAACGCGGTATTCCACAAAGAGAAGCCAAAGCGTTATTGCTATATGCGTTTTCTAACGAAGTTATTGAAAGCATCAAAATCCCTGAACTCAAACAACGCATCACGAAGATTATTGCGATGAAACTGGGTGTGAATTTGGGTTTTGATCTATAGGATTTACCCTCATTTTTGTCATTCCGACGAAGGAGAAATCTCAAACCTTCTCCTCAATCTTGTCATTCCGACGAAGGAGGAATCTCATAAAGTTTTATCTAGTTTATAGAAGCGAATAGTTCGGGCATTTTAGCAAACCATTTTCCCGCTTTTCGTTGCAATAAAAAAGTTCCGAAAAAACTCGGAACTTTTTTATTTCCACTTCAATCGTGGCTAGAGGATTGACTGTATTGAACTTCAGGAAAATTTATTCTTTTGAATTCCAGTAAGAAAATGATTGAGGCGGAGTTAAATTATAATCTGCCTTTAAACATTTTGGGTTTTCAAATCTTTTTTTATTCTTAATCTGAATTGCAAAACCATTTTTTCTGTCAGCAAAATATTCATAAAAGTAATCTTCTGTTATACCTGAGTGTTCTTTAGTTTTATCCCAAAGAGTTTCTAAGTCAAAATTGAAAATTTCTCCAATTTCAAATTCTCCAATTACTTTTTGCACAGGTGAAGAAGCATAAACTAAAACCGAAGTAACATTTTGGTTTTTGAAAATAGCTTTTCTGAATTCAAATTTTTTTGTCCCATCAAAAATCTTATTTGCAAATTGGGGCTTTATTGATAGTACTACTTTCATATTTTATAATTTATAGGCAAATTTAATCAAAACATTAAACTGTTCATTCGTTATTTTAATAAATCCTCTCGGCATATTTAATATATCTGGAATTATACCCAATCTATTTAAATCATCAAGAGTTGGTTTTGGTGTTGGTAACGAATGAGCATATAAAAAATTTACAACAAATGGTCTGTTCTTTGGGTTTTTGTCCCACCAATTTGTTTTTAAATCTTCTTTTGAAATCATAGTTCTTCTTTTACAAGCATTAAAAAAATCTTCAAAGGAGCTAAAGTTATTTTGTACATTTTCTACAATACAAATTGTTGTAACAGTACTGGAATATTTTTTTGGAGATGTTTCACCCATTCGATAAATTATCAAAAGATCCCCGGATTTTAAATTTCTATCTTGAGAATGCGATATATATACTTTACCAATTCTATTTCTATGCGGCTCATTTTCAGTATATTTCTGAATATCTTCTCTAGTATTTATACTATCTGGAAAAAGCTCGGTATGATATTGAGCCTCAATTTTAATAATATATTTATCCGTTTTTCTTGATAAAAAAGGAAATGTAAGTTTTGGATTCTCTAAATTAACGGCGGTTTCTCTACTAAAAGGTCTAATATAAACTTTTTCTTCTCCGTTTTTTGTTGTTTTTAATCCATAATAAATAAATCCCCATTCTTCTAACATTTCTACTAACTGCTCTTGTTCAGGTCTTTTCGTAAAAAGTGTAACATATATTTCTTTGACTTTAAATTGGATCGCATTATCAAAAATTGTTTTTAAAAACCTTTCTCCAATTTTATATCCATTTCCAGTGACCTTTAAAGTTCCTATTTTCAATCTTTTTTTTGGTTGAAAAACAGGATTTATATTAGAGTAGTTTTCATTTTCGTTTTCAATTTTGACAAAAAGAAAAGCTGTCAAATTTCCATCGCTATAACACACATAACAGGGCTCTTCGGATTTACCGTTAAACCAATTGTCGAATTCTTCATAGTCTGATCTGAAACTATCAAAAAACTCGTCTTTAATATTTACTTCAGCAAAATCAACTTTTTTAACTGCAAGAACTTTGTAATTAACTAAATCAGGGTTTTCCGAAATTACTTTTTCTAAAAAACTTTGAATTTTAAAAACCCGATCACCTATTCCAAGTAAATTCGCTTTAGTGTGAATTTTTTTATCTTCAGAGATTAAAATATCAACTCTACCTTCATAAACTTCGTTTAGTATCTGTGAATCAATAATATCGTTATCATTTCCATCTACTTGAGATATAACTTCTAACATTTTTTCGCTAAAAGGAGCTTGATGCTTTAGTAAATTATAACTTTCAATTTTAATGCTCATTGTGTCGAGAGCATTTTTATCTTTATACTTTTCTAATTCTTTAACAGTTAATGGATGAATATATTTGGAGTATTTAAGGTTATCAATCCATTTGAAAAGTTGACCAATTTCAGGCTTATAAATTTTATTCGCTTCTCGGTGAATAATAATGTTGGTGTCGAGTAAAATTTTCATCATTAAATAATGTTTAAAAGGCTTTTATAATTACTATTCCATATTTCAATATATGGAACAGAATATTTGTTTGAAAGATACTTTGCATACTCAATTTCCATTTCTTGCAATTCATTTAAGATTTTAGAATCATATTTTCTTTTATCTCTTTTTTCCAATCTTTCTACAACTTTTTCAACATCATCAATTACGATTGCAACAATTCTTGGATTAATATAGTCAAATGTTTCCTCTTCAATTTTACTAGGAATTCCTTTTGAATTCAACAAACAAAAATGTCCATCAAGTAAATATTGTTTATCTTTTTCAATAAGATTTTTTAAGCCTAAAATCAATCTTTCTTGCGTCGTAGAAATATTATCAACTAATTTATTATCAGATTTACTAATTTCATTCCATTTTAAAACTTGACTTGCTGTAAGATGGATTAGTCCAGATTCGTTTGAAATTTTTTTACAAATTGTACCTTTTCCGACTCCGTGAATTCCTCCAATAAAAACAATATTTTTGTTAAAAACCATAAAACTGAATAAATAAATTATGGTAAAATTAAGAAAAAACTCATTAATATAAGAAATTTACTTTTTTAAACTTGAAATTATTTCCCTCATCATTCCATTAAAATCAAAATCCTCATCTTCCGTCAATCCAAAACGAACAATAACCATTTCTTTACTCGGAATAATGATTACTTTTTGCCCTTGAAACCCACCACAGAAATACATATCTTTTGACACATCAGGATATTTTCCACCGGCATTTAACCAAAAATGACCACCATATTCTCCTTTGGAAGTGGGTGTTGGAGTAGCGACGTATTTTGCCCAACTTTTATCAAAAATTTGCTTGCCATTCCAATTGCCTTCGTGCAAATAAAGTAAGCCAAATTTTGCCCAATCACGAGCTGTTGCCCATCCATAAGAAGAACCAACGTAATTTCCCGCCATATCAGGTTCAATCAACATCGAATGCATACCTATTTTATCAATTAAAGACGAATACCAAAAATCTAAATACTCTTGATGATTTTGAAATTGTCTTCGTAAAATACCTGACAGCAAATTTGTGGTTCCTGAAGAATAATTCCAATGTGTATTCGGTGCAAAAGCGGCCGGTTTTTCCAATTGCACCTTTGGCATATCATCTGCTAAAAACAACATTTTCGTGACATCCGATATCTTTCCATAATCTTCTTCCCATTCTAAACCGGAATTCATTTGAATTAAATTATGCAATGTAATTTTTGAACGTTCATCATTTGCCCATTCTTTCACCGGAGCAGGTTTATTAATGTCAATTTTACCTTGTTGTTGCAAAATTCCAAAATAAGTCGCCGTAATACTTTTTGTCATTGACCAACCTAAAAATTTAGTGTTTTTAGAAAAACCGTCTTCATATTTTTCGGCGATAATTTGGTCTTTATAAATCACTAAAAGAGCTCTTGTTCGCTTAATTTTTTCACCATTTTTATCAAATGCATCAGCAACAGCCAAATTGAGTTTTTCGTAATTTACTTCCGGAAAAAGGGTGTCTTTTTGTTCAAGATTTCCATACGGAAAAGGTAAATTCGTTTCGGTTTTTGTTCGATTCGGAACCAAATACGGTTTTGTTTCATCAAAATCATCGGTTACCAAGGTGGCACCTAAACCTTCGCGGTAAATAGCTTTTCGTTTTTTTAGCCCATAAACAGATGCTGTAGCAAATTTCGAGTCTTTATTCGTTTCAATTTTAGCCAATCGAACCAAATCAATATCATTATCACCTTGTTGAATTGCTTCTAAAGGGCGGTTATCAATAAAAATTCCGGAAGCCACGCTTTTAGCCGCAAAACCTGAGAGAATGTCCAATTTTGGATAAGTGGTAAAACCAACAAAGAGTAGTACTACCAGAAGGAGTAAACCGAAATACTTGAGAAACTTTTTCATTTTAAAATTATTTCTTGCAATTTATAAAAATATACAAAAGAAAAGAGAAATGATTTTGATAATTAAGACTATCACAATTCATAAAAATTCGTGAATTGGTGGCAAATAAGCAATCATTTTTACTACTTTTGTATTTAGAATTTTTCTAAATAAAGAAATGTTAGATATCCAAAAAATCAGAAACGATTTTCCTATATTTTACCAAAAAGTAAATGGAAAACCACTCGTTTATTTCGATAATGCCGCTACTTCGCAAAAGCCGACTCAAGTCATTGAAGCGGAAGCGAATTACTATAAAGAAATTAATGCCAACATTCATCGTGGTGTCCACACTTTGAGTCAGTTGGCAACCGATGCATATGAAGCTTCGCGTTTGAAAATTCAACAGCACATCAACGCAAAATTTAGTCACGAAGTGCTTTTTACTTCCGGAACAACTCACGGAATTAATTTGGTTGCAAATGGTTTTGCAAGTTTTCTTAAACTAGACGATGAGGTAATGGTTTCTGCTTTAGAACACCACAGCAACATCGTTCCGTGGCAAATGTTATGCGAAAAAACGGGGGCGAAATTGGTAGTAATTCCGATGAATGAGAACGGCGAATTAATTCAATCTGATTACGAACGATTACTGTCAGATAAAACAAAAATCGTAACCGTAAATCATATTTCCAATGCGTTGGGTACTATCAATCCAATTAAATGGATGATTGAAAAAGCACACGAGGTTGGAGCAGCTGTTTTAATTGACGGAGCACAAGCAACGCCACATTTAAAACCGGATGTTCAAGATTTGGATTGTGATTTTTATGTGTTTTCAGGACACAAAATCTGCGGACCAACAGGAACAGGAATTTTATATGGAAAAGAAGACTGGTTAAACAAATTGCCTCCCTATCAAGGCGGAGGCGAAATGATTGCCACCGTTTCTTTTGAAAAAACAACCTATGCGGAATTACCTCATAAATTTGAAGCCGGAACACCCAATATTGCAGGAGGTATTGTGCTCGGAACCGCCATTGATTATCTCAATGAAATTGGTTTTGATAACATTGCAGCTTATGAAAACGAATTGTTAGAATACGGAACCAACAGATTGTTAGAAATTGAAGGATTAAAAATTTATGGCACATCCAATCAAAAAACTTCCGTAATTTCGTTTAATATTGATGGCATTCATCCGTATGATGTTGGTACGATAATTGACAAGCTAGGAATAGCGGTTCGCACCGGACATCATTGTGCTCAACCGATTATGGATTTTTACAAAATCCCCGGAACGTTGAGAGCTTCGTTTGCATTTTATAACACAAAAGAAGAAATAGATGTCTTGGTTGAAGCAGTAAAAAAGGCACAAATGATGCTATCATAAAAACCAAAATATGAAAACAATTACATTTATATTTCTATCTCTTTTTATTGCAAAAGGATGTAGCCAGCAACAAAAAGAAGAAATGAAAAACACAAGTATTGAGTACCAAGCGATGTCTCGCGGGTTTTATTTAAATATAGTAATAAAAGACAAAGAACTAGTTGTAGTTAAAGAACGCGATGGTAAACCGGAATTGAGAAAAATATCAAGTTCTGATTGGAATGAACTTTCAGATTTGTTCTTAAAAATAAAACCTGAAGATTTATCAAAATTTAAAGTTCCATCAGAAAACCGATTTGTTGATGCAGCAGCAATAGGAAATTTGAGAGTGATTTATGAAGGTAAATTGTATGAATCAGAGAGCTTTGATCATGGAAATCCACCAAAAGAAATAAAAAACTTAGTAAACAAAATTATTTCAATAGCTAAAATTGAAAGATAATGACCATTGAAGAAATACAACATGAAATAGTTGATGAATTTTCCATGTTTGATGATTGGATGCAACGATATGAATATATCATTGAGCTAGGAAAAACACTTCCAATTATTGATGAAAAATTCAAAACAGAAGAAAATATTATTAAGGGATGCCAATCAAAAGTTTGGGTACATGGTGAAGAAAAGGACGGAAAAATTATTTTCACTGCCGATAGCGATGCCATTTTAACCAAAGGAATAATAGCTGTTTTAATCCGAGTTTTTTCCAACCAAAAACCGGCAGCTATTTTGAATGCAACTACTGATTTTATTGATGAAATTGGTTTGAAAGAACATTTGTCTCCAACACGAGCAAATGGTTTAATTTCAATGATAAAACAGATAAAAATGTATGCTTTAGCTTTTGAAGCGAAGAATTAAAAGAATAGAGACTTATTTAACTTTATGTCTTAGTGGCAAAAAAACTTAGAAGTAAAAAAATGGAAGAATTTAAAGACGAAATAAACCTAGGAGAAGATGTAGTAAAAGTGCTAAAAGCAATTTACGATCCTGAAATCCCAGTCGATATTTATGAACTAGGATTAATCTACGACGTAATGATCAACGAAGATAATGACGTTAAAGTTTTAATGACTTTAACTTCCCCTAATTGTCCCGTTGCAGAAACATTACCAAGAGAAGTTGAAGAGAAGGTAAAATCGCTGGATGCCGTTAAGTCTTGTGAAGTTGAAATTACGTTCGACCCACCTTGGTCGAAGGATTTAATGAGCGAAGAAGCAAAATTAGAATTAGGTATGTTATAAAGCAGTTGTCGGTTGACTATTATCAGACAACCGCCAACGGACAACCGCCAACAGAAATGAACGAAATCATCAACAAAGTAGCCAACTCAACCCTCGAAATTTTCGACTTGGAAGATTATTATCCCACAGGAGTTCGAACACAAATCGATATTGCTCAATGGCTTGAAGAAGGATTTTTGTTAAAAGAGAAAGACTTCCGAGAAGCATTAAAAAATCACGATTGGTCGCAATATCAAAATCATTTTGTAGCTATTCATTGTTCTACGGACGCTATTTTACCTGCTTGGGCGACTATCTTAGTAACAGTTCATCTTCAGCCGTTTGCTCAAAAAATTATTTTAGGTAAGAAAGAGGAAATCGATACTTTGTTATATAGTGAAATTCTCAGTCAAATTGATTATTCTATTTATCAAAACAAACCGGTAATTCTAAAGGGATGTTCCAAAAAACCGGTGCCGGAAACAGCATACGTTTTTGCAATTCAAAAACTTCAAAATGTAGCCAAGAGTGTTATGTTTGGTGAAGCTTGTTCGGCTGTTCCTTTGTATAAAACTTCAAAATAATCAACAAAACCTTAAGACTTTCTCATATTAAAATTGTTAATTTTAGAACAATTGCTAACTTTGTCCTGCAAAATCTTAAAAATAACAAGATGAGAAAAACAGTAATTGCACTTTGTTTGATTTTTGAGCTACAAGTTTCAGCTCAACAAGAAGTTGTAAAAAGTGTTGAAGAAGTTGTAAAAGCTGTCAACGATACGACTCGAACAAAAGGATGGGTTAAAAAGGGAAATATTTCATTTTTGTTCAATCAATCTACATTTGAAAATTGGGTTGCCGGAGGTGAAAACAACATTTCGGGAAATTTGGGGTTGAATTATGATTTCAACTACAAAAGTGATGATTGGTCTTGGGACAATAAGATTATTGCATCTTATGGATTGGTTAAAACCAAAAATTCGGAGTTTGAAAAAAAGACAGATGATCGTTTTGAGTTCAATTCATTAGCAGGAAAAAAAGCCGGTGGATATTGGTATTATTCTGCTTTCTTAAATTTTAGAACACAATTTACAAAAGGTTTTATTTACGGAACAGATGAAAACGGTAAAGAAATTAGAGATGAATATACTAATTTGTTTTCTCCGGCCTATTTAACTTTTGGTCCGGGTATGATGTGGAAAAAAAGGGATGATTTAAAATTTAACTTAGCTCCACTTTCATCAAAAATTACGTTTGTAAATAAAGATTTTACTTTGCCTGAAGCTGCTTATTTTGGAGTTGACGAAGGTAAAAGTATGCGATATGAATTAGGATTTTATGCCGCAGGATATTATAAATTCAAATTATTTGACAATGTTTCAGCAGAAAACATTTTGAGTTTGTATTCAAACTATTTGGAAGACCCACAAAATGTTGATGTTGATTATCAATTAAACATTGTGATGACCATTAACAAATTTTTGTCAACCAACTTGTCATTTCAAACCATTTATGATGACAACGCATTTAGAGGCCTTCAAACAAGACAAGTTCTTGGGGTTGGCATCAATTACGGATTTTAATACATAACAACTATATGAGCAAAAAACCACGCAAATCGCGTGGTTTTTTTTATTAATCTAAAATCATTTCAGGAATGTCTCCTTCAATAATAAGTGTTCCTTCGGTTGCCTTTTTAATTTCTTCAACACTAACGCCTGGAGCTCGTTCTAAAAGTTTAAATCCTTTTGGTGTTACTTCTAAAACAGCTAATTCCGTTACCACTTTTTTAACGCAACCTACTCCGGTTAGCGGGAGCGTGCATTTTTTCAAAACTTTAGATTCTCCGGCTTTGTTTACATGCATCATGGCTACAATGATATTTTCGGCAGAAGCAACTAAATCCATAGCTCCTCCCATTCCTTTTACCATTTTTCCGGGAATTTTCCAGTTGGCAATATCACCGTTTTCAGAAACTTCCATAGCTCCTAAAATAGTTAAATCTACTTTTTGACTGCGAATCATTCCGAAACTGAAAGCAGAATCAAAAAAAGAGGCTCCAGGAAGCGTTGTAATGGTTTGTTTTCCGGCATTTATAATATCGGCATCTTCTTCGCCTTCAAAGGGAAACGGACCCATGCCTAGTACGCCGTTTTCACTTTGAAATTCAACAGAAATATCGTTTCGAACAAAATTAGCAACTAATGTCGGAATGCCAATTCCTAAATTTACGTAGTAACCGTCTTTTACTTCTTTTGCAATGCGTTTTGCAATTTGGTTTTTATCTAAAGCCATGTTTTAAGGTGTCAATGAGTTAATGTGTCGATGTGTCAATTTGGGAAAGTGTCAATTAATTGTCTAATTGGCAAATTGTCCCATTGCCACATTATCTTTGTCTAACAGTTCTTTGTTCAATTCTTTTTTCAAAATTATTTCCTTGAAAAATTCGGTTTACCATAATTCCGGGAATATGAATTTGATTAGGGTCTAATGTTCCGGCTGGAACTAATTCTTCCACCTCGGCAATTGTTATTTTTGCAGCACCTGCCATACATGCATTGAAATTTCGTGCTGTTCCTTTGAAAATTAAATTTCCGGCTTCATCGCCTTTCCAGGCTTTTACAATGGCAAAATCTGCGTTGAAAGCTTTTTCCATGACATACATTTTTCCATTAAACTCTCTGGTTTCTTTGCCTTCAGCTACTTCAGTTCCAAATCCTGCCGGAGTAAAAAAGGCCGGAATTCCGTGTTGAGCAGCTCTGCATTTTTCGGCTAAAGTTCCTTGAGGCGTTAGTTCCACATCCAATTCTCCGGAAAGCATCTGACGTTCAAATTCAGCATTTTCTCCTACATAAGAAGAAATCATTTTCTTGATTTGTTTTTTTTGTAGTAAGAGTCCCAAACCAAAATCATCAACACCTGCATTGTTTGAAATGCAAGTTAGGTTGGAAACACCCAATTTAACTAAGTGTGCAATACTGTTTTCGGGAATGCCACATAGCCCGAAACCGCCAAGCATAATGGTCATATTATTGGTAATTCCTTGAAGAGCTTCTTCTACAGAATTTACTTTTCGTGTAATCATATGTTTGTTTGTTTTTTTGGATTCTAAAGGTATAAAAAAACGGGCTTTTTGCAAAGTCCGTTTTCTACTGTTTTGATATCTATTTTAAAAATTAAATTCATTGACGTCCTGGTCAAAATCTAAGGTGTCTTTTGATGCTTTCCAACAATCTACCTTAACGGTTAAATCTTTTGGACGCTCAAAAGGTTCTTTAGAAACAGAAAGCTTCGGGTCTTTATAACATTTATCCATATAAATTCCCCAAATAGGCAAAGCCATTGTTGCACCTTGACCCATTGCAGTGGTGTTAAAACGTGCGGAGCGATCCTCGCAACCTACCCAAACTCCGGTGCATAAATTAGGCACAAACCCCATGAACCATCCGTCAGAGTTGTTTTGAGTTGTCCCTGTTTTTCCGGCAATAGGATTGTCGAATTTGTAATCATACGATCTAAATCCGGCTCTTCCTGCTCTTAAACGGGTTCCGGTTCCGTCTTCCGTTACACCTTCTAATAATTTCACAACAGCATAAGCAATATCTTGGTTTAAGACATCGTGTGATTCAGGAACCGTTTGAAAAATAACGTTTCCGTTTTTGTCTTCAATTCTAGAAATGATTTGTGGTTTTATATAAATTCCGTTGTTGGCAAATGTACTGAAAGCGGCGACCATATCGTGAACTGTAATTTCTACAGCTCCTAAACAAATTGAAACTTGAGCAGGAATTTCAGATGATACACCAAGTCTTTGCGTTAAATCGATTACTGCCCTTGGGCCGGTTCTATCAATTAGCTTGGCAGAAATTGTATTTATCGAATTAGCCAAAGCTCTTTTCAAATTAATCATACCACGATATTTGTGATCAGAGTTTTTTGGAGTCCAATCAGCACTTACACCGTGTCTTCCTCTAGGAATTGTGAATGGAGAATCAATAATTGAATCACATGGCGACATGTTCAACTGTTCAATGGCTGTTGCATAAACAAACGGTTTGAAGGTTGAGCCAACTTGACGAGCCCCTTGACCGGCGTGGTCATATTGAAAATGTTTGTAATTGATTCCGCCAACCCATGCTTTAACATGTCCGGTTTGAGGTTCCATTGAAATCATTCCACTTCTTAAAAAATGCTTATAATAACGAATAGAATCTCTTGGAGTCATAATGGTATCACGCTCTCCTTTCCAAGTAAAAACAGTCATTTCTGTTTTAATATCAAACGATTTTAAAATTTCTTCTTCGCTGATATCTTGAAGTTTCATTAGTCGCCAACGTTCCGAATTTTTAATTGCTCGTAACATTAGTTTGTCTGTTTCTTCTTGATTAATTTTATAAAAAGGAGCGTTTTTGTTATTTTTTTGAGATTTAAAAAATTCAACTTGCAGGTTTTTAATGTGCTCATCCACCGCTTCTTCGGCGTATTTTTGCATTCTGGAATCAATCGTTGTATAAATTTTTAAACCATCACTATAGATATTATAATCAGAACCATCAGGCTTTTTATTTTCTTTTACCCACTTTCTCATATAATCTCTGAGGTATTCCCTAAAATAGGTAGCAATTCCTTCTTTATGACTTTCAGGGTTAAAATCCAATTTAATAGGTAGTTTTTCTAATTGTTCTTTGGCTTCTTTTTCTAAATAACCATTTTTCACCATCTGGCCTAAAACCGTATTCCTTCTATTAAAAACCAATTCTTTTCTTCGTTCTCTTGTAGGATTATAGAGCGAAGGATTTTTTAGCATTCCAACTAAAAGAGCACTTTCTTCAATAGTTAAATCACGAGGTTCTTTTCCAAAATATACTTTTGCAGCAGATCGAATTCCAACGGCTGTATTGACAAAATCGGCACGATTTAAATACATCGCAATAATTTCGTTTTTAGTATATTGACGTTCTAATTTGGTTGCAATAATCCATTCTTTTACTTTTTGAGTAACTGCTACAATAATATTTCTTGAACGTTCACCATGAAATAAAAGTTTGGCTAATTGTTGTGTAATAGTACTTGCTCCACCGCTTGAACCTAGTTTAAAAACGGCTCTCATGGTTCCTCTAGCGTCTATTCCGGAATGGTTGTAAAAGCGTTCATCTTCAGTGGCAACTAACGCATCAACTAAATGTTGAGGTAAATCTTCATAGGAAATAGGAGTTCTGTTTTCGCGATAAAATTTACCTATGGTAACTCCATCTGATGAAATTACTTCAGTAGCTAGATTGGAATCTGGATTTTCTAATTCATCAAATGATGGCATCGAACCAAAAACACCCAAAGAGGCTAAGAAGAAAAACAGAAAAATACCACCTAGTCCATAAGCAAAAAATTTCCAAAACTTTTTGGTGTATGTTGAAAAATCAGCAGTTCCTACATTCTTTTTTTGAGCCATAATTATTCAGTTAATTCAATTCTAAAGCCAACATCCAAAATTCCTTCTAAGGTTTCTACGCCATTTATTTTTCCGGAGTTTCTAACAGCGTGTTGTATTCTAACAGTATAGTTTCCTGGTTTTTTGAACTGGTACTTTTCTTTGTAATACAGTTTATTTTCTTTGGTATCAGAAAAACCGGAACCTAATAAAGTTCCGTCAGGATTTGCCATTATATATTCTAAAGTATCCACCACAGTTTTTTGATTCGGGTCTTCCAATTCAACAATTAAAAACAAATTGCTATACGGATAGTTTTTATTATTTCTTAAATTCAAAAAAAGATTATGCAACGCTACTGTGTCTTTTTGTTCAAAAGAAAATGTAATGATACTGTCTTTATGCCATTTCTTTCCAACGGAGTCATAGCGATCAAAAACACGTTTTTTATCACAAGATGCTACCAGAATAAATAGTAATATTAAAGCAAAACTACTTTTTAGATTCATTTGAATTTGGCTTTATTCTTCTGTTGTTGTTTCTGCTTTTCTTTTTCTTTGGTTGATCAAAACGAGTTAAACTCTCTTGTCCCATAGCATTGTTGAAATCTTGTTTAGGCTCCGCCACAATTTCCAAAGCAAAATCTTCTAAAGAAGAGATTCTTCTTCGTTGTTTGTTTTCAGCCACAATTTCCTTTACTTGATCAATGTGAATCACATGCCAGTTGGCAATATTATCAGCGTAAGCAAACCACATTAGCCCCTTAAAAATATCTTGTTTTTGACAATAAGCAACACCTCTTTCGGTCTCAATTTTAGTGTCAAAATCGGGAAAACCTTTTAAAGCATCCATATAAGTATCCAACTCATAATTTAAACAACATTTTAACTTTCCGCATTGTCCGGCAAGTTTTTGCGGATTTAATGAAAGCTGTTGGTATCGAGCAGCAGAGGTATTTACACTTCTAAAATCGGTCAACCAAGTGGAGCAACATAATTCTCTTCCACATGAACCGATTCCGCCTAAACGAGCCGCTTCCTGACGGAAACCTACTTGTTTCATCTCGATTCGGGTTTTGAAAGATTGGGCATATTCTTTAATCAATTGACGAAAATCTACGCGGTCTTCTGCGGTATAATAAAAAGTAGCTTTTGAACCATCTCCTTGAAATTCAATATCAGAAATTTTCATTTGCAATTGCAAACGAATCGCAATTTCTCGAGCGGTTACCTTCATAGGTTCTTCTTTTGCTCGGGCGTCTGACCAAATGTCAATATCTTTTTGAGACGCTTTTCGGTAGATTTTGGTAATTTCTGGACTAGTAGGATTCACGCCTTTTTTCTTCATTTGAACCTTAACCAATTCTCCGGTTAGGGTAACAATTCCGATATCATGTCCCGGTGAAGCTTCAGTTGCCACAATATCACCAATAGAAAGTGACAATTTTTCGGGATTGCGGTAAAATTCTTTTCTTCCGTTTTTAAAACGCACTTCAACACAATCAAACGGTTCTTGACCGCTTGGCAAACTCATATTGGAAAGCCAATCGAAAACCGTTAATTTGTTGCAGCTATCGGTGCCGCAAGTCCCTTTATTTTGACATCCTTTGGGAGCTCCTCCATCTTTACTCCCGGTAGAACAGTTTGTACAAGCCATAATTTATATATATATTGGTCATCTCGTTATTAATAACAAGACTACTGACATTAAACGTTAAGTGTGTAAAGATAGTATTTTTTTGGTTGATGTTTCAACACCATATTTATTTCAAATTAGAAATAATTTTATATTTCTTTTACCGAAATAATATGTACCGGACAAGCTTTTTGAGCCGCTTCACAAGCTTCTACAATCGTATGATTGGGCGACTTTAAAGTGTGAAAACCTTTGGTATTTACGGATTTCAACAAAACTGATTTTCCATCTTTTTTTGACATTTGAAATTGTGCCGGAGCCATTTCTACACAATAATTACACCCAATGCATTTGTCGCGTTGCAAAGTTATGACTACCATTATTGCTCCACAATTTTATATAATTTATCCGAATTTCTCACTCTAAAAGGTAATTTCAGGGTGCAGCTATCCCCTTTGGATGCTTTTTCTAAACGGTTATCGTTTACCAACATTTCATTGATTACGAGTTCCTGAACTCCGGTAGTTGGTCCGGTTATCATGATTTTATCACCAATTTTGATGTCGTAAGCTTCAATTTTAAATTCGGCGATATTCGTTTTCGGAAAAAAGTGAACGCCTTTACCCACATATACTTTTTTCTGTGTTGCATTTGAGCCCGGATTGGCACTCCATTCACCTAATTTTTGTCCCAAATAATAACCCGACCAAAAACCTCGATTATAAACGGTACTCAAATCTTCCATCCATTGATTGATTTTTTCTTTGGTAAAAGTTCCGTTGTAAAAGGAATCAATCGCTTCACGATAGGTTTTGGTAACCATTACCACATATTCGGGAGCTCTTCCTCTTCCTTCTAATTTCAAAACTTTAATTCCCGAATCAATAACTTGATCTAAAAAATCCAACGTACACAAATCTTTGGGAGACATCATATATTCGTTATCAATTTCAATTTCAAATCCGGATTCTTGATCAATTACGGTATATTTTTTTCGGCAATTTTGTTTGCAAGCTCCCCTGTTGGCAGATGAATTGTGTGAATGCAAACTCAAATAACATTTTCCAGAAACAGCCATGCACAAAGCCCCGTGTCCAAAGATTTCGATTTCTACTAAATTACCACTCGGGCCTTTGATTTGTTCTTTTTCAATTTGTTCTGTGATTTTTTTCACTTGACGCAAACTCAATTCACGCGACAGCACAATGGTATCTGCAAACAAGCTGTAAAATTTGACAGTTTCAACATTTGTCACATTCAGTTGGGTAGAAATATGCACTTCCATCCCAATAGCTCTAGCCGAAGCAATCACGGCTTGGTCTGAAGCAATCACAGCTGTAATTCCGGCATCTTTGGCTTTGCTAACCAATGTTTTTACAACGTATAAATCGTGGTCGTAAATAATGGTATTTAGCGTTAAATAAGTTCTAACCTTTTGGGCTTTACAACGTTTAGCAATTTCGGGTAAATCTTCCAAAGTAAAATTGATGGTTGCCCGAGCTCGCATATTCAATTGTTCTACGCCAAAATATACCGAATCGGCACCGTTATCTAATGCGGCTTGCAACGATTCAAAATTTCCGGCCGGAGCCATGAGTTCTATTTTTCCTGATGGAGTCATGACTAGCCAATAATCTTAAACAATTTATCTGATAATCGAATGCGAAAAGGAACCGCAAACGTTAATTTATCTCCCGTTTTGGCAACCGTTCCCTCTTGTCCATTGACAAACATTTTTTCTAAAACCAGTTCTTGATTTCCAGTGGTTGGTCCGAAAATTAAAATTTTATCCCCTGATTTTACCTCTTGGTTTTCAATTAAAAACAAACCAACACTAGCTTTGGTATAATAATGTTCGGCTTTGCCCACTAATATTTTTTTGCGTTTGATACGTTCACGAATAGGTTTCGGTTTTTCTGTTTCATCTGCAACGGCCAATGACACATCGCTCAATTCGCCGGAATGTTTGAATTTTAGAGCAGGTGATTTTCCTTTTTTGAAAATCATGTTTCCTTTTTGAATGCCTTTTCTCAATTTGACTTGCTCGGCTAATGGTAAATGAATGATTTCCTGACATTCAGAGGAACAACAATTATCCATTTTTTCTTTGCATTCATCACATTGAATGAATAACAAATGACAACCATCGTTCACACAATTGGTATGATTGTCACATGGTTTTCCGCATTGGTGACATTGCGAAATGATATCGTTTGTGATGCGTTCGCCCAAACGATGATCGAACACAAAGTTTTTACCAATGAATTTGCTTTCCAATCCTTCTTGCTCAATTTGACGGGCATATTCAATGATGCCGCCTTCTAATTGATAGACGTTTTTGAAACCTTTATGCTTGAAATAGGCACTTGCTTTTTCGCATCGAATTCCGCCTGTGCAATACATCAACAGATTTTTATCTTCTTTAAGGTCTTTTAATTGTTCTTCAATAATGGGAAGTGACTCTCTAAACGTGTCCACATCCGGGGTAATGGCTCCTTTAAAATGACCTATTTCACTTTCGTAGTGATTTCTAAAATCAACAACAATGGTGTTTGGGTCTTCTAAAAATTGGTTGAATTCCTTCGCTTTTAAGTGAATTCCTTTGTTGGTTACATCAAAAGAGGAATCATCTAAGCCATCGGCTACAATTTTATGACGTACTTTTATCGTCAATTTTAAAAAGGAATGATCGTCTTGTTCACGAGCCACATTCAATCGGATGCCACGCATAAAATCATAAACATCTAACGTGTCTTTGAATTGATAAAAGTAATCTGCCGGCAATGAAAGTTGGGCGTTAATTCCTTCGTGAGCCACATAAATTCTTCCCAAGACATCCAATGGATTCCAGGCTAAGAACAAATCATCTCTAAATTTTTTTGGGTCTTCAATTTTGGCATAGGCATAAAAAGACAACGTAAGTCGTTGTTTGCCGGCTTGATCAATAAGCTCGGCTCTTTCTTCTGCCCTCATCGTGTTATACAGTTGCATGCTATAAACGTTTTTGGGTTAATACAATAAGATGAATTCTAAATGGAAGAATTCGATGCAAAGATAGTATATGTTTAGAAATCTAAAATAAAAAACCCTTTCAAAATTATTTATCTGAAAGGGTTTGTATTGTAAAAAAGTTACTGTTTAACAAAACTCGTTATACGCATCTTTTAAATTCTCTGCAATCATTTCCGCAGGACGACCTTCAATGTGATGGCGTTCTAACATGTGGACTAATTCACCATCTTTAAATAAAGCCATACTTGGTGACGAAGGTGGAAAAGGAAACATATGTTGTCTCGCTGCATCAACAGCATCTTTGTCAACACCGGCAAAAACTGTTACTAATTGGTCTGGTTTTTTAGCTCCGTCTAAACTCATTTTTGCTCCCGGTCTTGCATTTCTGGCAGCACAACCGCAAACAGAATTCACAACTACCAACGTTGTTCCTTTTTGTGAAATTGCATTTTCTACTGCTTCTGCACTATATAATTCTTGAAAACCTACTTCCGATAATTCGGCTCTCATTGGTTTTACCATTTCTTCTGGATACATATTTTTTTTATTAGATTGTTAGACTTTTGGATTGTTCGATTCTCAGATTCTAAGACTTTGCAAAGTTACTAAGTTTTCATTTTCATTTGATGATTTCAATCATAAAGATTTGTTATGATTAAATAGAAAATCAAAGAACAAAATCAAGATAGTTTTCGGGTGTGATAACGTGTGTTTCAGCATCAGGATAGTTTGAAGTAAAAGTTTTGGTGGTTTTATGATTCTTTTTGCTGTTCCATTTGAACTCATAGGCAAAAAGGTTTCCGTTTTTTTCTTCTAAATAATCAATTTCCTGTTGTGCTTTCGTTCTCCAAAAATAAGTGTTACAATAATTTGTGTCGTAAACGTTTCTTTTCATTCTTTCAGCGATAAGATAATTTTCCCACAAAGCTCCAACATCTTGTCTTATTGCAATTGGAGAAAAATTAGTAATCATTGCATTTCTGATTCCGTTGTCATAAAAATAAATTTTTCTGGAAAATTTCAATTCATTTCTCAAATTTCTACTAAAACTGTTCAATTTAAAAATAACGAAAGATTGTTCCAATAAATCAATATAACGTTCAATTGTTTTGCTGTCTAAACCCACTAAACCTGCAATTTCATTATATGATACTTGAGAACCTACTTGCAAAGCTAATGCTTGAAGTAATTTTACTAATTTTTCGGGTTTTTTAATTCCGTCTAACATCAAAATATCTTTAAAAAGATAACTGTCTGCTAAGTTTTTCAACAAATCTATTTCGTCTCCTTGGTTGTTTACAATGTCTGGATAATAGCCATAAATTAGTCGATGTTGAAGCAGTCTGTTTTCATTTAAAACACCATGTTGATTTATGAGTTCCTTGGTAGAAAATGGAAATAGTTTATACTCCAGTTTTCTGCCTGTTAGGGGTTCGTTGGTTTTGTTTCTTAATTCAAAAGCAGAAGATCCTGTGGCAATAATTTTGATTTCAGGATAATTATCATGCACTAATTTAATGGTTAAACCAATATCATCGATGCGTTGTGCTTCATCGATAATTACTGTTTTATGATTTCCAATTAAGGCTTTTAAACTTATCGAAGATTGGTTTTGAAGCATTAATCGAACATCACTTTCGTCACCATTTAACCAAAGTACACTTTCTTCTGTTCCGATAAGTTTTTTCAGTAAAGTAGTTTTACCTGTTTGTCTAGCACCAAACAATAGGACAACTTTATCTTTAAATAAGCTTTTTCGGATGGTTTCAAACAATTCTCTTTCAATACCCATAAATTCCTTTTTAAAGGACAAATATAGAAAATTTTGTTTTTAAATCCAAAAAAGTTATGTTTTTTTAGGAATTAAATCCAAAAAAGTTATGTTTTTTTAGGAATATAATCCTCAAAAGTTATGAATTATAACAAATCCGTTCCAATTTTTAACCCAATAAAAATTGTTCTTGGTCGAGATGGACCGTAAATATAAGTAGCATCTCTATTCACACCTAAGTCAAAATCTTTTTGATATTGATTGAATACATTCTGAATTCCACCACTTAATTGAAGGTGCAACTTTTCTTTTACTACAAACGTATAGGATGATTTTAAATTGACTTCAAAAAAATCTCCGGTAGTTTCCAAACGGTCTTCGGCAATAAATCCGGCATAATGCTGAGCATACATTTTTCCGGTGTACACCACAGAAATATTGTTTTGAAATGCTTTTTTAGGCGAAAATGTTGCCATTAAATTTCCATAAACATTTGGTGAACGGAAGAAATTTCGATTTGTATTCGTTAAGTTTTCACTCCATTGAACCGCTTCGTCATACAACGCTTTTTGAATCGTTGCTCCTGCTTGAAATTGCCATTTTTGTCCCGGAGCATATTTTGCTTCCAAATTAATTCCGTAAACATCAGCTCCTTTTCCGTTGCGTTTTTCCCAGATGGTTTCTGATAGTTGTTCCAACACAAATGGGTCGTTTAATCGGGTGTAAAATGCTTCAAATGTCAATCCTGCTTCCGAATTCGGAGAAACTTTATTCCAATCTAACGACGTTAAGAATGAATGTGATGTTTCAGATTCTAATCCATCTGCTAATTCAACCAAAGCGACTTCTCCCGCTGCAATTCGAGCGTGAATGTCTTCCGAAAAGACTTGCGGAGCTCTAAAACCTTTGGCATAACTGTTTCGCCATTGCAAATTTTCTTTAAAATTATACAGAATATTGAGTCTCGGATTAAAAATCACATCTTCATCAGCAGCGTTGTGAAAATCGGCTCGCAAACCGCCTAAAACTTTCAGTTTTTCATTGACTTTCCATTCTTGTTGAGCATAAATTCCCAAAATATCTAATGTTTGATTGACGAATGCATTATAACCCGGTTTTTCATCAACCATCATTTCTTTTTTGTATTCGGCTCCGGTTGTTAAAGTGGCCGATCCACCTAAAAACGATTCTTGTTTTCTATTGTATTGTGCTCCTCCAATCCAAGTTACAACTTCCGTATTTCCGTAACCGCGAATACTTTCTTCATAATCAATATTTCCAAATTCATCATCGGCTCGACCACCATAAAAGTTGTCATTTTTAGATTGTTGCGTATTAAAATAAACAGCATATTTGTTTTTTTCATCTTCCGAATAATTCTCAAATGTGAGTCCGCCACCCACCATTTTGGATGTAATTTGTTCAGTCGTAAGAGCTTCAAACGGTTGTAAATCAAAACGGTTTTCGCCACCTCTTCTGAATTCGTTTACCGTATGAAATTCGGCCGTAATTTTGCTTCGTTTAAACGGACGATAAAACGATTTGAATCCGAATGTTCGGTTTTGCATCGTTGTAATTTCCGTAAAATTATCATTATTGGCATCAAAAGGTTCACGGTCACGAAGCATTGCAAAAATCTGAATTCCTAAATTCAAATCTTCTGATAAAACTGTTCCGTTTAACGTTAAGGCTTTGTCGGGCACATTTCCGTCAATTAAACCCAAATGAGAATTAATTTCAAACGAATTTTCAATCGGATCTTTTGTAATAATGTTGATGGTGCCCGCAATTGCATTCGATCCATATAAAGACGAACCGCCACCACGAACCACTTCAATGCGTTCAATCATATTGGTGGGAATTTGATCTAAACCATACACCCCATTTAAAGCAGAAAAAATTGGTCGACTATCCATTAAAATTTGAGAATAAGCTCCATCTAAACCATTCATCCGAACTTGCGAAAATCCGCAGTTTTGGCAATTCGTCTCCATCCGCAATCCGGGTTGAAAACTCAATCCTTCCGATAAACTGATGGCTTGTGCTTTTTGTAACACTTCTGAATTGGTAACCGTAACAATCACTGGAGCTTCGGTTCTTTTTTGCAATCCACGAGTAGCTGAAACCACGACTTGATTGAGTCCGAAAACACTTTCTTCTAAATTAAAATCCAAGTGAATTTTTCCTCCGGAAGGAACATTAATATTTTTTTCTTGATTTTTAAAACCGATGGCTTGCACGATGATGGTTTGCTTTCCTGCGGGAACTTCAATCGAATAATTTCCGTTTTCATCAGAAGAAGTCCCTGTTGAGGTGTTCTTTAAAAAAATACCTGCAAACGGAACCGCTTGACCTTCAGATAAAATATGACCCACAACCGTTCCTTTTTCTTGAGCTTGTGAAATTAATGTAAATGATAAAACAATTACAATCAGAATTTTTTTCATACCAAAAAAATAAATTTAGACAAAACTAAAAATTATTTTACTCATATCAAATTATCTTACTATATTTGTTTTCAATTAATTGAATTTATGACCTATTCGGAAGAAAACTATATCAAAGTAATTTATCATTTATCATTGGTTTCGCCCAAAGGAGTCAATACGAATGCTATTGCCGGAATGATTGAAAGCAAAGCTTCTTCAGTAACGGATATGGTGAAGAAATTAGCCGAAAAAGAATTGGTTGATTACCAGAAATACCAAGGCGTGACACTCACTCAAAAAGGATTACACGCTGCCAAAATGATTGTAAGAAAACATCGTTTATGGGAAGTTTTTTTGGTTGAAAAATTAGACTTTACGTGGGATGAAGTGCATGATTTGGCGGAAGAATTGGAGCATATTAAATCGGAGAAATTGATTAATCGATTGGATGAATTTTTAGGCTTCCCTAAAGAAGATCCGCACGGTGATCCTATTCCTGATCGATATGGACAAATGATAAAAGTGGAAAAACAATTACTTTCTGAAGTGGGTTTGAATAAAAGAGTGATGTGTTTGGGCGTTAAAGATAGTTCGCCGAGTTTTTTGCAGTATTTAGATAAGCATCAAATTTCGTTAGGTGCTGAAATTGAAATTATCAATAAAGAAGCCTTTGATATGTCGCTGACTATTTTAATGAATGGAAAAGAGATTTTAATTTCGAATAAAATTGCAGGTAATTTATTTGTAAAAGCGATATAATATGTTTGATAGCATTGTTGCCTATTTATCGAGTATTGACCCTATTTTAGCGGCGTTATATGCCACGTTATTTACCTGGTTTTTAACAGCTTTAGGATCATCAGTTGTGTTCTTTTTTAAGACGATGAATCGAGCTGCTTTAGACGGAATGCTTGGTTTTACGGGCGGAGTGATGGTTGCTGCCAGTTATTGGAGTTTGTTGGCACCTGCCATCGAAATGTCCGAAGGAGAAGGATTTGTAAAAGTAATGCCGGCAGCGGTTGGTTTTCTTATGGGTGCCTTTTTCTTATTTGGTTTGGATAAAGTTTTACCACATTTACATATCAATTTCAAAGAAACGGAAGGTGTAAAATCACCTTGGCAAAAAACGACACTTTTGGTTTTGGCCATAACGTTGCATAACATTCCGGAAGGGTTAGCTGTTGGAGTTTTGTTTGGTGGTGTTGCTGCCGGAATTCCTGAAGCATCCATTGCCGGAGCTACGATTTTAGCGATTGGAATCGGAATTCAAAATTTTCCGGAAGGAATTGCCGTTTCGATGCCGTTACGACGAATGGGAATGAGTAGAAAAAAGAGTTTTTTATATGGTCAATCTTCTGCTTTAGTTGAACCCATTGCCGGAGTTTTGGGAGCAGTTGCGGTTACGTTTTTTACGCCAATTTTACCTTATGCTTTAGCATTTGCTGCCGGAGCCATGATTTTTGTGGTGGTGGAAGAAGTAATTCCTGAAACACAACAAGACAAACATACGGATATTGCAACCCTCGGATTTATTGGTGGATTTGTGGTAATGATGAGTTTGGATGTAGCTTTGGGAGGTTAATGACAACCACAATCATCGCTGCCGCAGTTTTTCTTCGATTTCTTTTTTCCAAAAAAATGAAAATAGAGCACTACAATTGCAATGGCTAAAATGATGAACGCAATTATTTCCTGAAAATCAATCATACTACAAAGATAAAAGGTTCTCCATCAAAAACAGAGAACCTTTAACAAACAAATAAAAAACACTTTTTAAAATTGTGCTGTAACTCCAAAATGGATTCCAAAAGGCATTCCCGGACGTAATCCAGCAGGAACTCTTGAAACAGCGTATTCTTTGTCTAATAAATTGACAATATTACTCATCAAACTTACTTTTTGGGTTAAATGATATTTGGCAGAAGCATCCACAATAAAGTTGCTTTTTACCAATTCGTTGTCCGGAATTGCACCTTGTCCGGCTAATGTTCTGAATTGATCATTATATTTTCCGCTGATGGCAAAATTGAATTTTTTGTGTTCCAAATTTGCAGTAATTGAAAATTGATTTTTTGCAATGTATGGAATCTCATCACCGGGTTGAATTTGTCCCCAAGCTTCTGTACCACTGTTGAATTCATTTTTTAATTCAGTATCTGTATACGTATAACTGAATGTAATTGGTAATTTAAATTTTGAATTTTCATTGTTCAACACATCATAGGTAACTAATAATTCTAAACCTTGAACTCTTGCTTGTCCTGCATTAAATAAGTCGCCGGTTCCTGTTCCGCCTGATGCGTTGGTGTCAGCTCCTTCCAGACGTGCAAAATCATTATAAAAAGCAATGATTTCACCCGATAATGCTTTTTTGTTAAAACGGAAACCCGCTTCATAGTTCATACTACTTTCGCCTTTGTCACCTTCATTTGATCCCGGAGGTGAAAAACCTTTGTGAACACTTGTAAAGGCTGAATAATCCTCGCTAATTTTATAAAGTGCTCCAAAACCGGGGATGTATTTTTCAACTCGGTTTTGTTTTCTGTTCAAATTGATTCCGGTTCTGTCTAAATCACTAGTGCCGTAATTTAAACTTCTACGAATGATGTTTTCATATCGCATACCCGGTGAAAACGTTAATTTTTTATACGTTAAATTATATAACACATGAACTGAAACGGCTTCTGCATTTTCAACCCGATTGTCTTGTGTTCCTGGAGTTCCGGCTACAGTTCTGAATAAAGAATTGTTTTGAATTTTATAACGGTCATCCCACTGAAAACGGTCTTCGCTATCTAAATGATAACGAACACCAAAATCAATATCGTGTGTTAAAATCTCGCTGTTTAATTTAAAATTAAATGCAGTCTGAATGCCTTCTGCCAAATAACCACGATTGTTATTTCGCATTCTCAATGCATTATCGGCAGTGTTTGTTGCTCCTGTTAGAATGTCATAACCAGCCTGATTTGCTTCAGGATTTTCTAGAATCGAAGCTAAAGAAACATTTGAACCGCCAACATTTACATCATGTAATTTATACCAATTTCTTCTAAAATTATTGCGATAAGCTTTTGTTGTAATCGTTAAGTAATCAGTTGGTATTGCCAAGTGAGTCAGCATTAATTGATCGTGTTTCGTGTCTATTTTATCAACTTCTGAGGATAGATAACGACGGTATGGGTTGTTGTTAAAGTCATTTTGCGTTAATCCCAAATAGGTTTCATCTGAATATTCATCTGATAATTGAGCTTTCAAAGTCAACGATTGAAAAACTTTAGCTTCAGGATTTGTGTTTACCCTAAACTTTGCTACATAGTCGTTTCCATTATAGCCGGTTGTTCTATCGCTAAAATCGATGGTTTTAAAACCTTCAGAATTACGATTATTGTATTCTACTAAATAACCGAAGTTTTTAAAGTTGTCTCCAAGATTCACATAGGTGTTTTTAGTATCGAAACTTCCCATAGATGCTACTATTTTTCCTGAAAATTGAGATGGAATTTGGTTAGAAACCATGTTAATTGCTCCACCGGTTGTGTAAGGACCGTATTGAATTTGACTTCCGCCTTTTAAAATTTCAAAACTTTGAATTCTATTTACCGTAGGAAAATAATACGCCGCCGGAGCAGAATAGGGAGCCGGAGCGATTAATATCCCATCTTCCATTAATGTGATTTTTGATGCTCGTGACGGACTTGTTCCTCTCAGTCCGATACTTGGACGAAGTCCGAAACCTTCTTCTTCCACCACGTTGATTCCCGGAACGGTTCTAAGAATTCTATTGATATCAGTATAGTTGAAAGTTTTTAATTCTTCGGGAGAAATAAAATAGGTAGAACCTGCTCTGTTTTTTGCTTTGAACTTACTGCCAATTAAGGCATCTCCATGTACGGTTACGCCGTTTAATTTTCTAACAGAGTCATTTAAAGCAATATCATCAAAGGATTCATTTGTGTTTTGAGAGTAAGCAAAACCTGTCAATGCCACTAGACAGAGGGAAACTATATTTTTCATTTTTGTTATTTAGAATTAATCTACGGTGCAAAAGTAAAAATAGTTTTTATTTAGACAAATTATAAATAAGGTTATTTTATGTTAAATTTTTAACTTGCTGAAAGTGATGAAATTAAATTTTGACCCGACTGGAATAAAAATAAAAAACTTCCAAAAAGGGGTACTTTTTGGAAGTCTAAATAGTGTTTTGATAGTAGTGTTTTGTCTTATTTCTTAAGATTCATCTTTTGTGGTTTTAACTAAACCAATACCTGCAATGAAAAAGACTAAACCTAGGATTCCATAAACCAAAAGTGTTTTGATTGTTTGATTGCTTTCCCCAAGATTAACAGCTAAATAGGCTGTATAAATTAATCCACCTATCCCTAAAACGGTAAGTATGGCACCAAAAATTCTTTTTAAGTTCATAATGTGTTATTTAAATTGTAATATTTTTAACTGAGTCTAATAAACCGAAAACTTTCAGTAACCAAATGACAACTCCTATAACAACAATAATATTGAATATACCTTTGATTTTTCTATCCATTGGAATGTAAGTATTTACAACCCAAAGCAAAAAGCCAACAACAATTAATACAAGTAAAATATTTAAAATAGGCATAGTTGAAAATTTAAAAGTTAGTGAAGTAAAGGTAGTAGTCCTTTAAAAACTTTTGTTACATAACTTAAGGAACCTATTACATAATTAACACATTATAAAACAATAAGATGAGAATAATATCCGATTATTTTAAAAGCTGATAAGCGATTAAAGCTACAATATAAGCAAAGCCACTCATAACAAAAAGTTGTATCATGGGCCACTTCCATGAGTTGGTTTCTTTTTTAACTACTGCAAGCGTACTCATACATTGCATTGCAAAAGCGTAAAAGAGCAGTAAAGAAATTCCCGAGGCAAAGTTATAAATCGGTTTTCCGGTAACGGGATGAATTTCAGATTTCATTCGTTGTTTGATGGTGTTTACTTCATCTTCGTGACTTCCAACGCTGTAAATTGTGGCCATAGTTCCCACAAAAACTTCGCGAGCGGCAAACGAGGCTACGATTCCGATTCCAATTTTCCAATCATAACCTAAAGGTTGAATTAAAGGTTCAATTGATTTTCCCAATATTCCGATATAGGAATTTTCTAATTTAAAAGAAGCTATTTTATCATTTATTTCATCTTCCGAAAGGCTACTATTGGTTTCAGATATTGTTGTTTCGGCAGTATAAAATGCATCTTTTGGACTATACGATGCCATAAACCAAAGAATAATAGATAAAGAAATGATAATTTTTCCGGCTCCAAAAACAAAAGCTTTCGTTTTTTCTATCACATTTAAACCCACATTTTTATAGTATGGAATTTTATAGTTGGGCATTTCAATTACAAAAAAGCTTTTGGATTGGAATTTTAAAATACTATTCAAAATTTTAGCAGATAAAATGGCCATGAAAAACCCAAGAGCATACAAAAACATTAACGTTAATCCTTGAAGATTTAAAAAACCTAAAACACGTGTGTCAGGAATAATCAGAGCAATTAAAATGGTATAAACCGGTATTCTTGCCGAACATGTTGTGAAAGGAGTAATTAAAATAGTAATTAATCGTTCTTTCCAGTTTTCAATATTTCGAGTGGCCATTACTGCCGGAATCGCACAAGCTGTTCCTGAAATTAAAGGCACCAAACTTTTGCCGCTTAAACCAAAACGTCGCATGCCTTTGTCCATCAAAAACACAACACGACTCATATAACCACTTTCTTCAAGAATTGAAATAAATAAGAATAGAAAAGCAATTTGTGGAATAAAAATCACAACACCTCCAATGCCAGGAATCATTCCTTGAGCAATTAAATCTGTTAATTTTCCCGGAGGTAAATGCTCACTTACCCACGAACTTAACGAGGCAAATTGTTCGTCAATAAAATCCATTGGAACGCTTGACCAATCAAAAATAGATTGAAAAATCAAAAATAAAATCCCGAAGAAAATTACATAACCAAAGATTTTATGGGTTAGAATCCGATCTAACTTGCTCTGAAAATCTGTTGCAATAGTGGGATCTGTTTTTTTGGTAACTTTTAAAATATCATTTATAAATTGATATCGTTTGATGGTTTCTTTGTGCTGTAATCGTTTTAATTCGGCATCTGATTTTGAAAAAGAATTATTCTGTAAAATGGTTTTATTTAAAGAACCAAAATTCACATCCTGCGATATCACTAACCACAATTTATAATTTTGTTGATTGGGATAAATGCGTTTTAAATTTTCAAAATAGTCGCTATCAATTTCAGAAGCATTCAAACAGGCTTCTGTTGAAAGTTCTTGGTAATTGCTTATTATTTTTTTTAAGTCATTAATGCCGGTTGCTTTTCTCGAACTAATCAGGGCAATTTTGGTTTTTAAAGCAATTTCCATTTTAGGAATATCCAGACTAATTCCTTTTTTTTCCATTTGATCGGCCATATTGATTACCAATACAGTTGGAATTTCTAAATCTTTAATCTGAGTAAAAAGGAGTAGGTTACGCTTTAAGTTTTCAACTTCAGTAACAACCACAACCACATCCGGATAATCTTTATCATTTTTGTTTAACAGCAATTCAATAACTAAATTTTCATCAAGTGAATTGGTGTTTAAACTATAAGTTCCCGGCAAATCTAAGATGGTTGCATTTTTAGAATCGCCTAACGAACACGACCCCACTTTTCGCTCAACAGTAATTCCGGGATAATTTCCCACCTGTTGTTTTAATCCGGTAAGTTGATTAAACAGCGATGTTTTTCCGGTATTAGGATTCCCAATAAGGGCAACTTTTATGGGGTTTGATTTCATAAGGTGTTTTAATTTTCAATAATTTCAACACTGATTTCTTTCGCCATTTCTTTTCGAATGGCTAAGTGAGTACCATTCATATCAAGAAAAATGGGATCACCAAACGGAGCGGTTTGAATTAACTCAACCATGTGACCTTCCATACAACCCATTTCAATTAATTTTAAGGGAATTGTATCAAGATTGAAGGCAACAATTATTGCTTTTTCTCCTTTTTTTAGTTGGTCAACTGTGGTTTGCAAATTATTTAGAATTAGTATAAATACAAAAATACATTTTTTCAATCATCAAATCGGTTAGCTTTCAAAAAAATAAATTTCTAATTTTCTTGAGCTAAAAGATGGTTTATATCTTCAATTAATCTGTTGATTTCCTCTTTGTTAGTGCCATCATAAAAACCTCTAACTCGTTTTTTTGTATCAACAAGAATGAAGTTTTCAGTATGAACCATGTCATACAACTCCCCTTCAGTTTCGGTTTTAACCGCTAAATATGATTTTCTGGCAATGTAAAAAATGTCTTTTTTATCACCGGTGACCAAATTCCATTTGGAATCAATTACGCCTTTTTCTAAAGCATATTTTTTTAAAACAGCAACCGAGTCAATATCCGGCATTACCGTATGTGAAAGTAAAAGCACATTTGGGTTATCTTTAAAATGGTTTTGAATTTCAACCATATTATCTTGCATAATTGGGCAAATGGTAGGACAAGTGGTAAAGAAAAAATCAGCTACATAAATTTTTCCTTCGTAATCTTTTTGACTGATGTTTTTACCGTTTTGATTGGTAAATTCAAAATTGGCAATAGTGTGGTATTTGCTGATGTGTTGCACCGTGCTGTCAACCATCTCAGGATTCACCATGGAAGGTGAATAAATAGGAAGTTTTTTTTGAGGTTTTAATAAACTATAGGAAAAGGTCAGAAACACTATTGCAAAAACAATAAAAACACCAATAAAAATCTTGTTTCTTTTAATAAATTCTAACATGTTTTAAATTTTCACAAAAGTACAAAACCCAAAATGATTTGAATTCATAAAAGCATTCTTCCCACTGTTAAGAGATTGATTTTAACACATTTTAACGATTGTATGCGTTTAAACTCAATATATTTGTGTTTCAACTTTTTTTTAAAAAATTAAATTTTCCAAAATGATAAAAAAGAATAATCAAAAAATGATGCTTGCACTTCTTTCAGTTGGTTTTTTTGCAACTGCAACGGCTCAAGAATCAAAAAAAGTAAATCCGGGAATTAATCTCGAATTTATGGACACAAAAGTTAAGCCCGGCGATGACTTTTTTAGATACGTAAACGGAACTTGGTTTGATAAAACCGAAATACCTGCCGACAGAACCCGTTGGGGAAGTTTTGATGAACTTCGTGAGAAAACAGACAAAGACATGGTTTCGATACTTAACGAAGCCTTAAAGAATCCAAAATATACTGATGATACTGACCAAGGAAAAGCTTTGAATTTGTATCGTTCTATTATGGATACGGTTACCAGAGACAAACAAGGAATAAAACCTTTAAAACCTTTTCTTGACAAAATTAATGCTGTAAAATCTGTAGCCGATTTGCAAAAACTTATGATTGAAATGGACAATCAAGGTGGAATTGGCTTCTTTGGTGTTAGTGTAGGAACAGATGCCAAAAACAGTAACCGAAATTTAGTAAATGTTGGATTAGGAAGTTTGGGTTTACCCGATAGAGATTATTATTTATCTGATGAAGCCGATAGTAAAGAAAAAAGAGAAAAATATGTGGCTCACGTAGCAAGAATGCTTCAATATCTTGGCGAAAGTCCGGCTCAAGCCAAAGCTTCTGCGGATAGAGTTTTAGCACTAGAAAAAGCATTAGCAGCACCACGATTAGACCGAGTAGAACGTCGCGATCGCAGAAAAACCTACAACCCTATGACGGTTGCCGATTTGCAGGCATTAACGCCAAGTATTAATTGGAATGAATATATTACTAAAATTGGATTGCCAAAAATTGACACGCTTATTGTTTCACAACCTAGATATATGACGGCTCTGGAAACCATCTTTAAAGAAAACAAAGTAGAAGATTGGAAAGCCTATATGCGATGGACCTTATTAAACAGAAGTGCCGGAACGCTATCAACCGAAATTGAATATGCCAATTGGGAATTTTATGGAAAAACATTAACTGGAGCTTTAAAACCAAGACCTCGAAACGAAAGAGCTCTTCAATCTGTAAACGGTCCTTTTGGTGAAGCTTTGGGTAAAATTTATGTAGAAAAAATGTTTCCACCTGAAGCGAAAGAAAAAGCACAAAAAATGATAAAAAATGTGTTTTTGGCTTTTGAAAATAGAATAAACAATTTGCCTTGGATGGCACCATCAACCAAAGTTAATGCTATCGAGAAATTAAGAAAGTCAAATGTAAAAATTGGATATCCTGACAAATGGAAAGATTATTCACAGGTAACAATTGTGGCTCCAAAAAAAGGAGGAACTTATTTTGATAATGGAAAAGCTATTTCAAAATGGCGAACTGCCGAAAATTATGCCAAATTAAACAAACCGGTTGATAAAACAGAATGGTTTATGTCACCTCAAACAGTAAATGCCTACTACAATGCGTCGTTTAACGAAATTGTATTCCCGGCCGCAATTCTTCAACCACCATTTTATGATTTTAAAGCGGATGAAGCGGTAAATTATGGTGGAATTGGAGCGGTGATTGGTCACGAAATTTCACATGGTTTTGACGACAGTGGTTCAAGATATAATGCAGATGGAAATTTAGTCAACTGGTGGAGTGACGAAGATTTGAAGATGTTTACTGAATTAGGAGGAGCATTGGCAGAACAATACAGTCAGTTGGAACCAATTCCGGGAATTTTTGTAGACGGGAAATTTACGCTTGGCGAAAACATCGGTGATTTAGGAGGTGTAAATGCCGCTTATGACGGATTGAAAATTCACTTAAAAGAATCAGGAAACCCCGGTTTGATTGACGGATTTACTCCGGAACAACGTTTCTTTATTTCATGGGCCACAATCTGGAGAAGTAAAGCCCGTGATGAAGCGATTAAAAACTTAGTGAAAACAGATACACATTCACCGGGAATGTACAGAGCCTATGTTCCGCTTCAAAATGTGGATTCTTTTTATGAAGCTTTTGATATCAAAGAAGATCAAAAATTATATTTAAAACCGGAAGATCGGGTGAGGATATGGTAAAAATCATAAAATTATGAAAATCAAAGCAATAAATTAAAAATTACTACGTTCAAACCCAATACTTAAGTTTTGTATTAGGTTAGAGTTAGTTAAATTTTGTTTTGGTGTTTTGAAAAAGGCGTTCCTGAATTTGTTTCGGGAACGCCTTTTGAATTTTTCTATCTCTGTCATGCTGAACTTGTTTCAGCATCTCAAATCCCTAATAACTCATCTCCACAATTTCTCTCACTTTTTCCAACGTGATGTTCTGCTTTTCACCCATTGCTTTCCAACCTCTTTCTTCAAAACGATTTACAATAAAATCTGCTGATTTCTCATAATCAGAGGTGTAATTAGAAAGCTTCGTATCCATTCCCATTACGTGAAGAAAATCAACGGTTTTTCGTATTGCTTTTTCTGCTTTTTCTTCAATTGAATTGCCTTCAACATTCCAAACGCGTTCGCCATATTGGGCCAATTTTTCTTTCTTGGTTTCAAATAAAACGCGGTATAGATTCGGACCAATGATTGCCAATGTTCTGGCGTGATCGATTTCATATAAAGCGGTTAATTCGTGACCAATCATGTGGGTTGCCCAATCACTCGGAACACCTTTTTGAATCAATCCGTTTAACGCCATTGTGGCACACCACATAAAGTTGGAAGCCAGTTTATAATCGGATGGATTTTTGACCACATCGGGACCAATTTCAATCAGCGTTTGCAAAATACTTTCGGCAAAACGGTCTTGCAAAAGGGCATCGTGCGGATACGTGAGGTATTGTTCCATCACGTGTGTAAAAGCATCTACAACACCATTTTCCAACTGTCTTTTTGGTAAAGAAGCCACCACAGTTGGATCACAAATGGAAAATTTAGGAAACAACGCACTTCCACCCAACGTTAATTTTTCCTGAGTAGCTTCGATGGTCACTACCGCACCGGAATTCATTTCGCTTCCTGTGGCAGGTAAGGTTAAAACTGTTCCAAAAGGAATGACTTTGGAAACATCTTTGAACAAAACCCGTTTTTTCAAAATTTCAACCGCATCGCCTTCAAAATTCACGGCTCCGGAAATAAATTTTACACCATCAATCACACTTCCGCCACCAACGGCTAAGATAAAAGTGATTTTTTCGTTGCGAATGATTTCTACCGCTTTCATTAATGTTTCAAAACGAGGATTGGGTTCAATTCCACCAAATTCAACGATTTCAAAACCGGATAGTGCTGATTTTACTTGGTTGTAAATGCCATTTTTAAAAATACTTCCGCCTCCATAAGCCAATAAAATTTTACTGTTTTTCGGAATTAACTCGGATAATTTGGCTATTTGATCTTTACCAAAAATGTAATTGGTTGGATTGTATAAATCGAAGTTTGTCATTGTAAATTGTTTAAAAGTTTAAAATTGTTTAAGGGTTTAAATGGTTTAAAACTTAAACGTATACAAAGTTACAAAAGGATATGTGGAACAAGTGATAAAGGAGTGTTAAGAGAAATAATTACTTCCTATAAAACAAATTATGATCTAAAAAAGCCCACACGTTTTCGGGTAAAACGGCTCTTACATTTTTGCCGTGTTTGATGCTTTCGCGAATAAAGGTAGAAGACAGCTCAATCACAGGAGCACCCACGCGATGAATTTTTGGATGATTGATAAACTGTTCATCAATCACACCGGAATTTAATCTTGGATAAACAAAAATATCGTGGTTTTGCAGAATTACTTCATAATTTTTCCATTTATGAAGTGAATTCAGATTGTCTTCACCCATAATCAAAGCAAACTCGTAAGTTGGAAATTTTTCCTGAAGATGAGCTAGTGTATTAACGGTATAATTTGGTTGAGGTAATTTGAATTCGATATCGGTTGGTTTGATTTTCGGATAATCTTTGGTCGCCAAATGAACCATTTCTAGTCGATGGTAATCATCCAACAACGTACTTTTTTGTTTATGCGGATTGTGAGGCGTAACCACCATCCAAATTTGATCTAAATCAGAATATTCAGCCATGTGGTTGGCAATGATTAAATGCCCCACATGAATAGGATTGAAGGTGCCGAAATAGAGACCGATTTTCATAGTTTAGTCCTTAGTGAATAGTCCTTAGTCCTTAATTTTTGAGTGTTTTTGAAAATGAATAAATCATTTTTGATTCTTCCTGAATCATAAACATTAGCTCATCAAATAAAGATGCATCTTTTATAAAATCTAGTTCTTTAGATATAATGAGTTGTGTTTCAATTTCGTTTAATGAACCTTTAGCGATATCAAGAAAATAGCTGAATGATTTATCGGTATTTCTTCCAAAACCTTCAGCGATATTTGAAGGGATTGAAACAGCAGCTCTTTTTAATTGACTTGTTAAAGCAAATCGTTCGTCATCAGGAAATTTTTTAACCAGTTTATAGATTAAAAGGACAATTTTTATGCCTTTTTGCCAAATTAGTAAATCTTTATATGAATTTACAGCTGCCATAAATATGTTTTTTATTAAGTACTATAAACTAAGGACTAAGGACTAAGTACTAAGGACTATCGACTAACAAACTTCTTCACCAATTCATACGCTTCAGCTTTCGCCACATCCAAATCATAATTTTTAATCACTTTGTCAAATTGCGGTGCTGTTGCCAATTCTACAGATGCTTTAGCAATTCTCATATTGATTTTATCCTCACTTTCAGTGGAACGCTTTTTCAATCGAATTTTCAATTCATCAATGCTGGGAGGTTTTACAAAAACGGCTAAGGTTTCGGTTTTGAATTTCGATTTTATTCGCAATCCGCCGGCAACATCAATATCAAAAATCACATTTTTTCCTTTTGCCCAAATGCGTTCTACTTCACTTTTTAAGGTACCGTAGAAATTATCGCGATACACTTCTTCCCATTCTACAAAATCTTCGGCTTTGATGTGGTTTTTAAATTCTTTGAGCGATATAAAATAATAATCTTTTCCGTGTACTTCTTCGCCTCGAGGTTCTCTTGTTGTACAGGAAACCGAAAATTCCAAATTCAAATCGGGTTGAGCCAACAAATGCCTAACAATTGTGGTTTTTCCTGAGCCGGACGGTGCAGAGAAGACAAGTAGTTTTCCTTTAGTCATTGTATTGTTTCTTTAATGGCAATTTACCAAAAGTCATATCAATGGATTTCCCTTCTTTTCTAAATTTTACGGGTAATTCTCCATTTTTTTCCAAACCCCATTCTTCTAATAAATCGGTGTTGACCAATATAATTTCGATTGGAATTGTAGAATTTTTCTTCAAATCATATAACCAATTAATGTCATCTTTCAATCTTTTTGATGACGATGAATATTTGTTCCAACTTTGAAAAATGTAATATTCTGCAGATGGTAAATCTGTACTCTTTAACGCTTTTCCGTTTTTATCAACTAATTTATTTACTAAAGATGGAAGCGTTGTAGTTGAATCATTTGTGCAAGGAGCGTAATTTTCTTCAAAATTTTTAAAAGCACTTGTCATTTGAACTCCCGAGCATTCTTCAGTTCCCTGATAACAATATTTTTCACCGTTTTTACTAAACATAAATAAATCCGAATTAAATCCGAAAAAGAAATTTCTGTAAACCGTGGCACTATCTCCAATTTTATCAGCTTTCAAAAAATAAGTAGTTTCATCTTCCTTTATTTCTGATAAATAACTCAAAAGAGCTTCTTTTGTTTCTACTTTTGGATTTTTAAAACCCACCAAGGTTTTTATTGCACTTCCACACGAAAACAATGTCAATAAAAATAAAATAAAGGCGTAACTTTTAAAATCTTTAGCAAATTTAAATATCGGCATCGAGGTGATTATTTTATAAAACGTTCAAAACTTGTTCTTTAATTTTCTCCAATTCATCCTTCATCATCACCACCAATTTTTGCATTTCTGAATGATTCGATTTGGAACCCATGGTATTGATCTCGCGACCAATTTCTTGCGTAATAAATCCTAATTTTCTTCCATTCGCTTCCGTTCCGGCAATGGTTTCGATGAAATAATTCAGATGGTTTTCTAAACGAACACGTTCTTCAGTAATGTCATATTTTTCAAGATAAAAAATCAATTCTTGTTCAAAACGGTTTTCATCTACGTTGGCTTCCAATTCTTCTAAAGCGGTTCGAAGGCGATTTTTTACTGTTTCAATTCGTTCCGCATCCATGCTTACGGCTTGATTCATATACTTTTGAATGTTTTCGATTCGGGTAACAAATTCGTTTTCTAATGATTTTCCTTCGTCTAAACGAAAAGAAGCTATGTTTTTCATGGCATCATCAACTACTTTTAAAATCTCATTCCATTCGTTCTCATCAATTTCGTCGCGTTCTGTTTTCAACGCATCCGGCATTCGAACGGCCATTTTCATCAATTCGGTTTCATCAGCATTAGGAATCACTGCTTTCATTTGATTGATGTAGCCTCTCACAATAGGTACATTGATTTTGGAAGAAGTTTCCTCACCGGTTACTTCAATATAGATAGAAAAATCTACTTTGCCACGTTCTAATTTTTGAGAAATCACATTGCGTAAACCCAACTCCATTTCACGATAAACAGAAGGCATTCGGACATTTAAATCCAAACCTTTGCTGTTTAACGACTTAACTTCTACGGTGATTTTTTTGGTTGAAAGTTGCTTAGACGCTTTTCCAAAACCGGTCATTGATTGTATCATAAATTATAAAAAATGTTTTCAAAGATAATAAAAAGTGGTCAGTGTTCAGTTGAAAAGTATTCAGTGTCTCAGTTACTGCTAACTAACTTCTGATTATTGAACATTCTTCTTTTGTGTTACTAAATATACTCCCGTGAATATTAAAATTGCCGAACCTATTTTCACCCAACTCAAATCGTCTTTTCCTAAACTGATGGCAAAGATGGTGGCAAATAACGGTTGAAGGTAGATAAAAACTGCCACTGTAGTAGGTTTTAATTCTCGCATGGAAACCAAGTTCAATAAATAGGTTAAGAAGGTTGAAAAAACAACTACAAAACCTATTTTCCAATAAATACCTGTTGGAATGAGGTTCCAATTTACAGCATCAAATTCGTTCCATCCAAATGGTAAAACCATTATGAATCCAAATGTATAAATCCATTTTACAAATGTAAAAGCATTGTATTTATCCATTAATTTTTTAACGATGATGAGGTAAAAACCGTATGATATTGCATTGATAAATACTAGTAAGTTCCCCAACATTTCGTTAGGAGCATTGATCATTGATTTGCCGTAAAGAATAAGCGAAACGGTTCCTGCTAAACCTAAAAAGATACCGAATACTTTTCTTTTTAACATCCGTTCTTTCATGATTATGGCTGAAAGAATTAAAACAATAATGGGGGTAGTAACCATTAGAACTGCCCCCATGATGGGTGAAGTATAACTCAAACCTTTGAAAAAGGTGAGCATATTTAAGGCCACACCAAAAAAAGCGGCAGCAATAATTCTGGGAAAATCAGATGTTGCTATTTTTTCTTTCGGACCAAAAAAAGAAACCATCCAAAATAGTAAAACCGAACCACCAACACGAAGAACTATGAAGCCAAAAGGTTCAATAAATTCTGGCATCACGTCTTTAGCAATGGTAAAAGTAACCCCATAAATAATGGAGACCAATGTGGCCGCCATTAACGCCCAATGTCTTTTACTCATTTGCTAAAAAATCAATAGCGGCTTGAACGGTTTTGGGACTGTTTCCAACGAAAATAGATTTATCAATCACAATTACCGGGCGATTTAAAAAGGTGTAGTGTTCTAAAATGTATCTTTTGAAATCGGATTCGTTGAGTTTTTCATCTTTCAAACCCATTTCTTTATACAATTTAGCTCTTTTACTGAAAAGGACTTCGTAATTTCCGGTTAGTTGATGAAGTTCGTCTAACTGTTTAACGGTTATTGATTCTTCCTTAATATCTTGAAAAATAAAATCATTCGTATTTGGAAGTGATTTGATGATTCTTTTGCACGTATCACAGGTTTTGAGGTAGTATATTTTTTTCATTGTTATTCAATTTAAATGCAAAGAAAAATCATTTAAACTATACTATTTCAATTTAAAATAGAAAATGTTTCGTTAATCTTTAGCATTCCAATTTAATTAGAAATTTCAACTTACTATCTTTGCATAAAATAGTAAGCAAATGAAATTCAATACAAAAGTTATCCATGGTGGTCAACATCATGATCCTTCAACAGGAGCCGTAATGCCTCCGGTTTACAATACATCAACTTTTGCTCAAAAAAGTCCAGGTGTGCCAATCAATCACTATGAATACAGTAGAGCAGCAAATCCAACACGTCAAGCACTTGAAGATGCTTTGGCAAGTATTGAAAATGGAGTAAGAGGGTTAGCCTTTGCTTCTGGTTTAGCGGCAACAGATTCCGTTTTAAAATTACTGAAGCCAGGTGATGAGGTTATTGCGATGGATGATTTATACGGAGGAACCTACAGAATGTTTACCCGAATTTATCAGGATTTTGGCATCAAATTCCATTTTGTAGATATGAATGATTTGGTAGCTTTTCAAGCATTAATCAATGAAAACACAAAGTTGGTTTGGGTTGAAACACCAACCAATCCTTTGATGAAATTAGCAGATATTGCAGCAATTGCAAAAATTACTAACGAGAGAAAAATTTTATTTGCAGTTGATAACACGTTTGCAACACCTTATCTTCAAAAACCTTTGGACTTAGGAGCGGATATTGTAATGCACTCTGCTACAAAATATTTAGGGGGTCATTCGGATGTGATTGCCGGAGCTTTAATTGTAAAAGATGTTGAATTGGGTGAAAAATTACATTTCGCACAATTTGCAACAGGAGGAACTTTAGGTCCACAAGACAGTTATATGGTTTTGCGTGGCATTAAAACACTTCATTTGAGAGTGCAAAGACATTGTGAAAACGGAATGAAAGTAGCCGAATTTTTAAGTAATCACCCTGAAGTAGAAAAGGTTTTTTATCCTGGTTTACCGGACCATCCGTTTCATGAAATTGCTAAGAAACAAATGTTAGGTGGTTTTGGAGGAATGGTTTCTTTTACATTTAAATCGGGTAAAAAAGAAGATTCCATTTCGTTTTTAGAAAAGTTGAAAGTATTTACTCTTGCTGAATCATTAGGAGGAGTAGAATCTTTGGCGAATCATCCGGCTTTAATGACACATGCTTCAATTCCGGCAGAAAAACGAAAAGAAATTGGCATTACAGACGATTTAGTTCGCTTGAGCGTAGGTGTAGAAGATATTGATGATTTGCTTGCAGATATCGAACAAGCGTTCAGATAATTTTAGTTGAAGTAATAAACATATCCAAAGGTCAATGCAAAAGAATAGTCATTGGCCTTATTTTCTTTATATTTACTTTTATCTGGATTTAATCCGTCAACCCAATCAGACATATAGTATTGCCATCTGGTTTCCGCAATTATGGCGTGATAATCAGATAGCTTATATCGAGCCCCCATGCTTGCCGAAAAGGAAACAACAGAGCCTGTGTCATTTCTGAACCCATCTATATATTTTTCAGGAGTTGTAAGAGGTGTTCCTAATGGCCCTAAAGTAGACCATGCTTTTGAAGTGAAATTATTATATTGTGATCCTAGACTTATGTAAGGGGAAAAATCAGCACGAGTATAATCGTCTGTTTTGAAAGGATAATATTCAATTTGAAACCCTAAGCTAGCTGTTTGAGTTGATCCCCTCATGGCTCTTAATTGCTGTGCAAATAAAGAAGTTTTATTTGGGTCAACATATTTTCCATAGTGTTGTAATTCGCTTTTCATATATGAAGCCTCTAAACGTAATTTTAAATTTTCACGAATATTTGGATAATTTTCTATGAATGATAAATAATAGAAAAGACCAACTGTAACACCGTTGTTCTTGATTAAATTGTCCAAATCACCTCTTTCACCATAATCCGATTGAAAAAGAACAGGACCTGCCATGACACCAATCTCTTGATAGGTTCTATTGAACTGAGCAATACCATTGCTAATTACCAGTAAAAAAGGCAATAATAAAGTAAGTCTTTTTGACATGAAAGTAAATTCTACAGCTAAAACTGTGACAAATATAGAAAAACAAAATACATATTTTAAAAATATTATAAATTAAACAAATAGTAATAAGATTTTAATTTAAAATACTAAAAGATTAAAAAGAACTTCTTATTTCTATAATTATTCCGAAATAATTAAAAAAACAATAATTCGATTGAAGAATAAAAAAAAACCAATTCTATATTTTAGATAAAATGTATATTTGTGTCATCAAACGAAAACGTTTTCATAAACGTTAATAATCTAAAAATCATGGCAGAAAGTATTCACTCTTTTGTTGAAGCAGTAGCTAAAAAGAATCCTAATGAGCCTGAATTTATGCAGGCTGTAAAAGAAGTTGCAGAAACTGTAATTCCTTTTATTGAAAAAAATACAAAATATCAGAACAAAATGCTTCTGGAAAGAATGGTAGAGCCTGAACGCGTAATCATCTTCAGAGTAACATGGTTAGATGATGCTGGAAAAACTCAGGTAAATCGTGGTTATAGAATCCAAATGAATTCTGCAATTGGACCTTACAAAGGAGGAATTCGTTTTCACCCTTCTGTTAACTTAAGTATTTTGAAATTCTTAGCTTTTGAACAAACTTTCAAAAACAGCTTAACCACTTTGCCAATGGGCGGTGGAAAAGGAGGTTCAGATTTTGATCCAAAAGGAAAATCAGATAATGAAATCATGAAATTCTGTCAAAGTTTTATGACAGAGCTTTCTAAACATATTGGTGCAGATACCGATGTCCCAGCAGGTGATATTGGTGTTGGAGGAAGAGAAGTTGGTTATATGTTTGGACAATACAAAAGATTAAGAAATGAATTTACGGGAGTTTTAACCGGTAAAGGCATATCTTTTGGAGGTTCGTTAATTCGTCCTGAAGCAACAGGATACGGCAATGTTTACTTTGCTCAAAGTATGTTAAAAACTAAAGGCGAAAGTTTTTCAGGTAAAATTGTAACCGTTTCAGGTTCTGGAAATGTGGCTCAATATGCTTGTGAAAAAGCGACTGAACTTGGTGGTAAAGTAGTGACTCTTTCAGATTCTTCAGGGTATATTTATGATGCTGACGGAATTGATGCAGAAAGATTGGCTCACGTTATGCACATTAAAAATGAGTTGCGTGCTAGAATTAGCGAGTATGTAAAAAAATATCCAAACGCAAAATTTGTGGAAGGAAAACGTCCTTGGGAAGTAAAATGTGATATCGCTCTTCCGTGTGCAACTCAAAATGAGTTAAATGAAGAAGAAGCAAAAGCATTGGTTGCTAATGGTTGTATGTGTGTTTCTGAAGGAGCAAATATGCCTTCTACACCAGAAGCGATTGAAGTATTTCAACATGCTAAAATTCTTTTTGCACCAGGAAAAGCTTCCAATGCGGGTGGTGTTGCAACTTCTGGACTTGAAATGTCGCAAAACTCTTTGCGTTTAAGCTGGACTTCAGAAGAAGTGGATGAACGTTTGAAAAGAATTATGTTAGATATTCATGCGTCATGCGTTAAATTCGGTTCAGATCAATCAGGTTATGTTGATTATGTAAAAGGAGCAAATATTGCAGGTTTCGTTAAAGTTGCCGATGCTATGTTAGCTCAAGGGGTTGTATAAAATTTATTCCGAATAATAGAATAGCCGTCCAATTTGGGCGGCTTTTTTTTATTAAATCATATTAAATTCAATATAATTTCGTTTTGTTCTATATTTGCTTTTGTTAATTCGATTTATGAAAAAGACAGTATTCGTATTCTTAGTTATTCTTTTTTCGATTTCATTTTATTCCCAAAATAATTCACTTTGGAAAGGGTATTTTTCTTTTTCAGAAGTTACTCAGTTGTCTCAATCGCCAACCAAATTTTTTGCAGCCAATGAGAATTCTCTGTTTTCAAAAAACATGAGCACAAATGAATTGAAAACCTACACCACAGTTGATGGTTTATCTGGCTTAACAATAACAGCACAATTTTATAGTGCTTCTTCCAATAGCATTTTTTTAGGTTATGAAAATGGTTTAATCAATATTATTGACGAATCAGACAAAAGCGTAAGACAAGTTGTTGACATTATTAACAAAGGCGGAATTGCTCCAAATTTGAAACGAATCAATAGTTTTTATGAATTTGACAACAAATTATACATTTCATGTCAATTTGGAATTGTTGTCTATAATACGATTACAAAATTATTTGGAGACACTTATATTATTGGTCCTAGCGGTCAACAATTAAATGTTTTACAAACTACAGTCGTTGGAAATACAATTTACGCAAATACTCAGTTTAATGGAATTTTTAGAGCTGACTTGGCCAACCCCAACCTTATCGATTTTAATAATTGGCAAGTTTTTGATGCTGGATTTTGGAGAATTATTTCAACACTCAATAATGAATTAGTAGCTTTAAATTCAAATGCCAGAATTTATCAATATAATGGGTCTACATTTATTGAAAGACTTAATTTAAATGTGACCGGATTGGATTTTAAAGTGATAAACAATCAAATTGCTACTTGCACTGCAACAACAGCCTTTGTTTTAAATGAAAATTTTGGACTAGATTTTCAGCTTTCAACAACTCAAATTCCTGATTTTGATGATGAGTTTACATCAGTAACCATTGTTAGCGGGAATTTAATTATTGGCACAAAAGAATCAGGGGTATTAACTGTAAATCTTACTAACCCTATAGATGTAAATTTTGTACTACCTAGCGGTCCGGCTAGAAATAATATTTTTTCAATACAAACCGCACCTTCCGGTAATTTTCTTTGGGCTGTTTACGGAGATTATTCCGAAGCCTATAATCCTTACCCATTAGATTCCTATGGTGTTAGTAAATTTGATGAATCCGGATGGCTAAATATTCCTTATGAAGATTTGCAAGAAGCAAAATCTATAGTAAGAGTTGCGATTAATCCGAGTAATGAAAATCAAGTTTTTTTCAGTTCCTATTTTTCAGGTGTTCTGAAATTTGAAAATGACCAACTTACCGAGTTATATAATAATACAACTCCAAACGGCCCTGAATCGCTTGTCGTGGCCGGAAGTCCAAATTATGTTGATATCCGCATGAATGGTTCCGGATTTGACAGAACCGGAAATTTGTGGGTTACCAATTCCTTTGTCAATAACGCCATGAAAGTTTTAAGACCCAACAATCAATGGCAATCTTATTCGATTGAAAATACGGCCAATACCGCACTAACATTAAGTTATGGAAGATTGACAATTGATAAAAATGGCACCAAATGGTTTGTTTCAAACAGAGAAGGTGTTTTTGCTTTTAATGAAACTTCAACCCCACAATTTAAAAAAGTGACTACCGAAAATAATTTAGGTTATCCTTATACAGACACAAGAGCTATTGCTATTGACAACCGAAATCAAGTCTGGATTGGGTCTGTTGGTGGCTTGCGAATTTTGTCTAGCGTAGATCGTTTTTTTAGTAATGACGAATTAATATCACGACCAATCATTTTTGTAGAAGATGGTTTAGCACAAGAACTTTTAGCCGATACATTTATTACAGATATTGTTGTGGATGGATCAAATAATAAATGGATTGGAACTGCTGATGCCGGTGTTTTTCTTTTATCACCAAACGGTCAACAAACGCTTCAACGTTTTACCTCTTCAAATTCTCCTTTGCCAAGCAATTTCATTAATGATATAGACATTAACGGAAAAACCGGAGAAGTTTTTTTTGCAACAAATAAAGGAATGGTTTCATTTAGAGGTACAGCTACAAAAGCAAATGATAATTTAAATAATGTTGTGGTTTATCCCAATCCGGTAAGACCCGGTTTTGCAGGAACAGTCAAAATAACCGGATTAGTGGATAAAGCCAATGTGAAAATTACCGATATTTCAGGAAATTTGGTTTTTGAAAAAATTGCAGAAGGCGGAACCATGGAGTGGGATACCACCGCATTTGGAAAATATAAAGTAGCCTCAGGTGTTTATATGATTTTTATTTCTGCAGATCAAGGATTAGAAACCAAAGTAAAAAAAGTAATGATAATTCGATAATTACAATTCAAAGAAAGCTATTTTAAAATGCAAGTTAAAACCAAAGCAATTGTAATTTCGGCTCTAAAATACCAAGAGCGAAGTTTAATTGTAAAATGTTTTACCGCATCTGATGGCTTGAAAAGTTATTTTGTAGCCAATGCTTTTTCCAACAAAAAAAACCAACAAAAAGCGGGTTATTTCCAGCCATTAACTTTGCTTGAAATTGAAGCTACTCACAAAAACAAAGGCACATTAGAATATTTTAAAGAAATTCGAATGAGCCATGTTTATCAAACCATCTCTTCAGATGTTGTAAAAAGTACTATCGTCATGTTTCTCTCCGAAGTGTTGCACCACAGTATTCACGAAGAAGAAAAAAACGAAAATTTATTTCAGTTTTTAGAAGCGGCCCTACTTTGGCTTGACACTCATGATCATATCGCAAATTTTCATTTGTATATTTTGATAGAAATGACAAAATATTTTGGCTTCTATCCCGATAATGTTGATGATGATTTGGATTTTTTTGATAGCAGAGAAGGTGTTTTTTCCACTTTTCAAGGGATTAATTGTCTTTCAAAACAGGAAACCGATCTGTTTAAAAAAGCCATTGCCTTAAAATTAGAAACCACTCAAAATGTTTTTTCGGTTAATGAACGTCAATTGCTTTTAAAAATTTTGGTTGATTATTATGCTTTGCATCTTGATGGTTTTAAAAAACCCAAATCAATTGAAGTTTTCAAAGCAATTTTTTCAAATTAAAGCGAGTAGATTCTTTTCTAACTTTTTGCTAATCCTTTTGCCTTTTTACTTATAATCACTACTTTCGCAAATTGATTTTTTTATCTGCACTATCATGAGTACAAAATTTACTGAATATAAGAGTCTTGACCTGCCAACAGTTGCTTCAGAAATCCTTGATTTTTGGAAAAAAGAAGGCGTTTTTACCAAAAGTGTAACCACTCGAGAAAATCAACCGCCGTATGTGTTTTTCGAAGGACCGCCATCTGCAAATGGATTGCCGGGAATTCACCACGTAATGGCAAGAACCATTAAAGATATTTTTTGTAGATATAAAACCCAAAAGGGATTTCAAGTGAAACGAAAAGCCGGATGGGATACGCACGGATTGCCGGTTGAATTGGGTACTGAAAAAGAATTAGGCATTACAAAAGAAGATATTGGCGTAAAAATTACCGTTGAAGAATACAACGAAGCCTGTAAACGAACAGTGATGCGTTATACAGACGTTTGGAATGATCTTACTGAAAAAATGGGTTATTGGGTAGATATGGAAGATCCGTATGTAACCTATAAATCCAAATACATGGAGTCGGTTTGGTGGTTGTTAAAACAGATTTATGACAAAAACTTGTTGTATAAAGGCTACACAATTCAGCCGTATTCACCAAAAGCCGGAACGGGATTGTCTTCTCATGAAGTTAACCAACCGGGGAGTTACCGCGATGTAACCGATACAACTGTAGTTGCACAATTTAAAACCAAACCCGAAACCTTACCCAATTTTTTACAAGGATTTGGCGATGTTCATATTTTGGCTTGGACAACAACTCCTTGGACGTTGCCAAGTAATACCGCTTTAACCGTTGGGTCAAAGATTGATTATGTTTTAATCAAAACTTTTAATCAATATACATTTGAACCAATACAAGTTGTTTTAGCTAAAAATTTGGTCGGAAAGCAGTTTGCCGGAAAATATTTTATTACAGAAAACGATACGGATTTTACAAATTATAAAGCTGACGATAAAAAAATACCCTATCAAATTATAACGGAATGTAAAGGTGCAGATTTAGTAGGTATTCGCTACGAGCAATTATTGCCTTTAGCTTTGCCTTACCTAAATCCTGAAAATGCTTTTAGAGTAATAACCGGTGATTTCGTAACAACAGAAGACGGAACAGGTGTGGTTCACACAGCTCCAACTTTTGGTGCAGATGATGCTAAAGTGGCCAAAGAAGCAATTCCCGAAGTACCACCCATGTTAGTTTTAGATGAGAATGGAACTCCTGTACCTTTAGTTGATTTACAAGGTAGATTCATCAACGGATTGGGTGAAATGTCAGGGAAATATGTGAAGAACGAATATTATAACGATGGCGAAGCTCCCGAACGCTCGGTTGATGTTGACATTGCCATTCGTTTGAAAGAAGAAAACAAAGCATTTAAAGTTGAAAAATACGTTCACAGTTATCCGCATTGTTGGCGAACAGACAAACCGATTTTATATTATCCTTTGGATTCTTGGTTTATCAAAGTTACTGACGTTAAAGAACGAATGTTCGACTTAAACGATACCATCAACTGGAAACCAAAAGCAACCGGAGAAGGGCGTTTTGGAAACTGGTTAAAAAATGCCAATGATTGGAATTTGTCCCGTTCAAGATATTGGGGAATTCCATTGCCAATTTGGCGAACAGAAGATAAAACAGAAGAAATTTGCATAGGTTCTGTTGAAGAACTTTACAGTGAAATAGAAAAATCAATTACTGCGGGAATTCAAAAAGAGCATCCTTTCAAGGCTTTTGAAGTTGGAAATATGGAAGAAACCAATTATGATTTGGTTGATTTACATAAAAATGTTGTTGACGCAATCGTACTGGTTTCACCATCGGGCCAACCCATGAAACGAGAAACCGATTTGATTGATGTTTGGTTTGACAGTGGAGCGATGCCTTATGCTCAATGGCATTATCCATTTGAAAATAAAAATTTAATTGACAACAACGAAGCTTTCCCGGCTGATTTTATTGCGGAAGGTGTTGATCAAACCAGAGGTTGGTTTTATACGCTTCACGCCATTGGAACGTTAGTTTTTGATAAAATTGCTTATAAAAATGTGGTTTCCAACGGATTGGTGTTAGACAAAAACGGACAAAAAATGTCAAAACGATTGGGCAACGCCATCGATCCATTTAAGGCATTAGAAGAATATGGTCCGGATGCTACACGTTGGTATATGATTGCAAACGCAAATCCGTGGGACAATTTAAAATTTGACATTGAAGGAGTAGCAGAAGTACGACGCAAATTCTTTGGAACACTTTATAATACCTACTCGTTCTTTGCGTTGTATGCCAATATAGATGAGTTCAACTATTCTGAAGCTGATATTCCTCTGGAAGAGAGACCGGAAATTGACCGATGGATTTTATCAGAATTACATACGTTGATAAAAAATGTAGAAAGTTATTATGAAGATTATGAGCCAACCAAAGCCGCTCGTGATATTTCTGAGTTTGTACAAGAGAATTTAAGTAACTGGTATGTGCGTCTTTGCAGAAGACGTTTTTGGAAAGGTGACTATGGGACAGATAAAATTGCAGCCTATCAAACACTTTACACCTGTTTGGTTACCGTTTCAAAATTAGCGGCTCCAATCGCTCCTTTCTTTATGGACAGGCTTTACAAAGATTTAACACAAGCAACACGTTCAGAAAATTTTGACAGCATACATTTGGCTGATTTTCCAAAGTATGTTGAAAAATATGTTGATAAATCATTGGAGAGCAAAATGATGAAAGCTCAAACGGTTTCTTCGTTGGTTTTATCGTTGCGAAAGAAAGAAATGATTAAGGTACGTCAACCGTTGCAAAAGGTTATGATTCCTATACTTGACGCAAAACAACGTGTTGAAATTGAAGCCATTTCAGACCTGATAAAAGCCGAAGTAAACGTTAAAGAAATTGAATTATTAGACGATGCTTCCGGGGTTTTAGTCAAACAAATTAAGCCTAATTTTAAGGCTTTAGGCCCACGTTTTGGAAAAGATATGGGGCTGGTTTCCAAAGCGATACAAGAATTTAATCAAGAGCAGATTAATGAATTAGACCGCAACGGAAGTTTGGATATTGAAATTAGCGGAAAAAGTATAACTTTAGCATTGGATGATGTAGAGATTTCCTCTCAAGATATTCCCGGATTATTAGTTGCAAATGCTAACGGAATTACAGTTGCTTTAGACATTACAATTACCGATGAATTAAGAAAAGAAGGAATAGCAAGAGAATTGGTAAATAGAATCCAAAACCTTCGTAAAGACAGCGGATTTGAAGTAACCGATAAAATAAAAGTACAATTGCAAAATAATGAAACATTAGAAGCAGCAATTGAGGCGAATATAGAATATGTTAAATCAGAAACACTAACATCAGATTTAGTTTTTGAAAGCGAAATCAAAAACGGTACAGAAATTGAGTTTGATGCTATTATAACAAAAATATTAATTTCAAAATAATAAGAATATGACAGATGAAGTAGTACGATACTCTGACACCGACTTGGCTGAGTTCAAAGAAATTATCTTAAAAAAAATTGAGAAAGCTCAAAATGATTTAGAATTAATCAAAAGTGCCTATATGAACGATTTGAATAATGGAACTGATGATACATCACCCACATTCAAAGCTTTTGAAGAAGGCAGCGAAACCATGTCTAAAGAAGCCAACTCTCAATTAGCAATTCGTCAGGAAAAATTTATCCGCGACTTAAAAAATGCCCTTTTCAGAGTAGAAAACAAAACTTATGGAGTTTGCAAAGTTACAGGCAAATTAATTTCTAAGGAACGCTTAAAATTAGTGCCGCATGCTACTATGAGTATTGAAGCAAAAAATTTACAGCGGTAACAACTTTACATAACTAAAAAAGCTCCAATTTGGAGCTTTTTTTATGTTTGATATGTAATTACATTAAAAATTCACAACGCTCAATTGTTGCAATGTGAAGTTTGGACCATAGTTGTATTGAATTATTTTATTCATTCCCACAGCAATTAAATGCGAATCCAAAGGAATAACATCGGTTACTATATCGGCATACGTGTTCTCTAAACTTAGAGCATTACCATTTGTAGCATTAAAAACTTTTAAACCACCATTTTTACAACACACATATAAGGTGTTGTTTCTGTGGCCTAAGCCATAAGGTTGTGCAATTAAATAGGTAGAAAGTAATGTTGGATTAGCAATGTTAGAAATATCAATTACATTGATTTGATCTTCAATGGCTCCACAAGTAGTACCACCTCTAACAGTAATATAAGCTGTATTTTCATGAACTACCACCGGGTCACAAGCCGTAGCATGCGAAAAACCGGAAACATAATAGGGGTTAAATTCATCAGTAGCGTTAAATACAAACATTCCGTTTGTGGCTCCAACAAACAAATAGTTTTTTTGTTTGAACAAGGTTTCAAATTGGCCACCACCAAACCATTCCGTCATGTAAATAGGACTCACATAAACCGGTTGTAATGGGTTTGAAATATTGATTACATTCAAATGAAACGGTTCAATCACATACAACGCATTGTTGTTTATTTGAAACCGAGCATACGATCCACCAACACCAACAATACCTCCGGCACCTTGTGCTCCTTCAAAAGCGTCATTCGCAAAATTCAAATGCATGCCGGTTGGTCTTTTTTTGGTTTCTAAATGATAGCCCACAATGATTTCATTAGCATTTGGCATTACTGTATAATCGTAAAACTCTGCTTCGTCAGGGAAAATGGGATAAAAAGAAAATACATTTTGCAAGGTGTTAATTACTGTAATGTTTTGTATGGAAGAAATGTCAAAAGTCACCAAATCAACAAAATTATCAGCATATAAATGGTTTCCTTTAACGGCAATGTCATGAACTCCTTCTAAAGCAATAAATGCAATATTTTGCGGACTTGCCGGATTTTGATTGTCAAAAATATGAATACCCTCCTCTTGAGCGATGTAAAAAAGGTAATTTTGACTCACATATATTTTACCGTCAGAATTGGTTTCTCGTGCTCCAGTTACTGATATTCCGGACCGAATGGCATCCAAACTTTTTACAATTGGAACAGCAAAAACAGCTGTTTCGTTGGAACCATCATCTGAAGTACAGCCTAAAAAAGGCAAAATCAGCATAAAACAGAAAAAAAAGCGAATAGTTTTCATAGCAAAAAAACGTTTATTTAATGGCTATTCAAATGTAAATACTTTTTTTTACATAATTAACTACAATTGAAACTATTAAAAGTTTCATAACATTAGAATTTTACGCTTTTTTTGTTTGATAATATTGCTATTTTTGCAGGATAAATTTTCATCAATGTCATTAAAGAAAGCAACCCTTCTCATCGTAATCATTTTATTGGTTGATCAAATCTCTAAAATTTATATAAAAACCAATTTTATTTATGGCGAGGCAGGCGAAATTAAAGTAGCCGAATGGTTTCGAATTATGTTGATTGAAAATGAAGGAATGGCTTGGGGAACGGTTATTCCAGGTGAATATGGAAAATTATTTCTGACGGTTTTCAGAATCTTTGCTGTTTTTGGTATTGCTTATTGGTTGTGGAGTTCGGTTAAAACAAAAGCATCCAACTATCTAATTGTTGCTATTTCATTAATTTTTGCCGGAGCTTTTGGAAACATCATTGACAGTGTTTTTTATGGCGTAATTTTTAACGATAGTTTTCACGCACCGGCTACGCTATTTTCTGAAAATCCTTATGGAACGCTGTTTCATGGAAAAGTGGTGGATATGTTATATTTCCCTTTTTGGTCAGGAATTCTGCCGGAATGGTTGCCAATTTGGGGCGGAAAGTATTTCACTTTTTTTAATGCCATTTTCAACATTGCAGATATGGCCATTTCAACAGGTGTTGGAATTTTGATTGTATTCAATAAAAAAGCATTTGCACCTACAAAAGAGGTTGAAAATCAAACATCTGAAGCTTAAAAGCTATAAATTTCTTCAGGAGTAACACAATAATTTAATTGGATATCTCTCTCATCAAAATCAGCAATTGCTGTTTCAGGAGCAAAAAAAGACAGCCCAACTTTTATCGTTTCAGGCTTGCATTCCGATAAAAAGCGATCATAAAATCCTTTTCCGTATCCCACCCGATGACCGTTTTTATCAAAAGCTAAAAGCGGTACAAAAACCACGTCAATCTTACTAGTAGGCACTTCCAAACCGTCAATAGGTTCAGGAATTCCGTAATCGTTTAGTTTTATTTTTGTGTTGTCAGTCAACAAAAAATGATTCATTTTTCCGGTTTCAAAATCACTTTTCGAGATTACAATTTCTTTATCTTTTCCGCCTAAAATTTGAAGGATGTACTCCGTATTTATCTCTTTTTGTTTTTCAATAGAAAGAAATAAATGATAATAGGTTTTTTGCCAAATGGCTAATTTCAGAAGTTGATTGGCAATTGCCAAACTTTTCTCCTCCAATTCTTCGGGAGAAAGCAGACTTCTTAAATCTTTGTATTTTTTGCGTATTTCTTTTTTATTCATTTGGTAAATGTAAAAAAGTTAAAAGAAACCAATGTTTGTTTGGTGTCTTTTTTAAAGTTAAATTTGTTTTGAAAATGCAGCAGAGTAACTTTTTTAATTGCTGCGAAACTGTAAAATGAATAGCCCAACTTTAGAACTTCAACTTCAAACGCTACCTGACAATCCGGGAGTTTATCAGTATTATGATAAAGAAGGCAAAATTTTATATGTTGGAAAAGCCAAGAATTTAAAAAAACGGGTTTTGTCCTATTTTACCAAATCTCATGATAATTATAAAACCGCTGTTTTAGTAAAAAAGATTGTAGAAATCAGACATATTGTTGTGGTTAGCGAACAAGATGCATTGTTGCTGGAGAACAATCTGATAAAAAAATTACAACCTCGATACAACATCAACCTTAAAGATGACAAAACCTATCCGTGGATTTGCATCAAAAAAGAACCGTTTTCACGCATTTTTCCCACTCGAAAAATGATTAAAGACGGCTCAGAATATTTTGGCCCTTATACCAATTTTAAAACGGTAAACACATTACTGGATTTAATTAAGGAATTGTATCCGCTGCGAACTTGTAATTATGATTTGAATGAAAACAACATCAAAAATCATAAATATAAAGTTTGTTTAGAATATCACATTGGCAATTGCAAAGGACCTTGTGAAGGTTTGGAAACGTTAGAAAATTATCAAACTCAAGTGGACGCCATCAGAGAAATTTTGAAAGGAAATTTTAAAGAAAGCTTACGAACGTTCAAACAAAAAATGAATGCTTTTGCTCAAAATATGGAATTTGAAGAAGCTCAAAAAATAAAAGAAAAAATAGATATCTTAGAAAATTATCAAGCCAAATCAACCATTTTAAATCCTAAAATATCCAATATTGATGTGTTTTCTATTGTTTCAGATGAAACAATGGCCTATGTTAATTTTCTTCAAATTTCACACGGGGCAATTATTCGTTCGCATACGTTGGAAATGAAAAAGAAATTAGACGAAAGCGATGAGGAATTATTAGAATTGGCTGTTGTTGAACTTCGCGAAAGGTTTCATCTTACTTCCAAAGAACTAATTTTGCCTTTTGAATTGGATTTTGGCGATAAAATAAAAATTACGGTGCCGCAGTTGGGCGATAAAAAGCACATACTTGAATTGTCACAACGAAACGCCAAATACCATCGATTGGAGCAATTGAAACAAATTCAGATTGTAGATCCGGAGAGACATACCAATCGAATTATGGCACAAATGCAAAAAGACTTACGCCTTTCTGTTGAGCCGCGTCACATCGAATGTTTTGATAATTCTAACATTCAAGGCACGAATCCTGTAGCGGCTTGCGTTGTTTTTAAAGATGGAAAACCCAGCAAAAAAGACTACCGGCATTTTAATATAAAAACCGTTGTGGGTCCTGATGATTTTGCTTCTATGGAAGAAGTGGTTTATCGCCGCTACAAACGCTTGGTGGAAGAAAACCAACCTTTGCCGCAACTCATCATAATTGATGGGGGAAAAGGCCAACTTTCGTCAGCTTTAAAAAGTTTGGACGAATTAAACTTGAGAGGTAAAATTGCAATAATAGGAATAGCAAAACGTTTGGAAGAATTGTTCTATCCCGGAGATTCTGTGCCGTTATATTTGGATAAAAAATCAGAAACACTCAAAATTATTCAACAATTGCGAAATGAAGCCCACCGATTTGGAATTTCGCACCACCGGGATAAAAGAAGTAAAGCTGCACTGCAAACCACGCTTGAAACTATTCCTGGAATTGGCGAGAAAACCATGATTATGTTATTAAAACATTTCAAGAGTGTTAAAAGATTAGCTCAAGCAACAGAAAATGAAATTTCTTCGGTTGTAGGTATGTCAAAAGCCAAAAAAATTTACGAATTTTACAACTCAACAAATAAATAAACTATTTTGAGAAGAATTGAAACTGCCTTTTTGAATTTTATTGTGGCAATTTTGTTTCAATTGAAATGGATGAAAAAGACGCTATTTCAATCGGCTTTTATTACTTCTTTTCGTCCATTAAACTTTGCCTTTTACCTTTTACCATTAACCTTTTACCTTTTACCAATTTCCTCCTTTTCTCAAGATACCTTACAAAAACCAAAAATTGGATTGGTGTTGAGTGGTGGTGGAGCAAAAGGATTGGCACATATTGGCGTTTTAAAGGTTATCGAAGAAGCCGGAATTAAAATTGATTATATTGGAGGTACAAGCATGGGTGCAATTGTTGGCGGCTTGTACGCTTCGGGCTATACGGCTCGTCAATTGGATAGTATTTTTAAGAGTTCAGATTATGACGCTATAATTCAAGATTTTATCTCAAGAAGATCAAAGAATTTTTATGAAAAAGGAAATGATGAACGTTATGCTGTTATGTTGCCTTTTTCACATTTCAAGTTGGGAGTTCCTGTGGCTCTTTCAAAAGGATTGTATAATTATAATATGATAACGCGTCTTACCAATCATGTTTATACTATTAGAGATTTTAATAAACTCCCAATTCCTTTCTTTTGTATTGCAACGGATATAGAAACAGGTGAAGAAGTACTATTAAACAAAGGGTTTCTGGCACAAGCTGTTCTTGCTAGTGGAGCTTTTCCTACGTTGTATTCACCAATTGAAATTGACGGGAAATATTTAATTGATGGAGGTGTTGTAAATAATTATCCCATCGAAGATTTAAAAAAAATGGGTGCTGATATTATTATTGGAGTTGATGTTCAAGATGATTTAAAAGACCGAGAACAATTACAAGATGCTTCAAGAATTTTGGTGCAAATATCAAACCTTCAAATGATTCAAAGAATGAACAAAAATCGAGAGATGACCGATATTTATATAAAGCCGGAGGTGAGTGATTTCTCTGTTATTTCATTTGATCAAAGTGATAAAATTATAAAAAAAGGAGAGGAAGCAGGGTTTTCTGTTTATGAAAAATTAAAAGCATTAGGAACCAATTCAAAAAAACTGCCTTCTGTTGTAATGGTTCAAGAAACGGATAGTTTGTATATCAGCTCAATTAATACAGAAAAACTCGAAAACTACACACGTTCCTATTTAATTGGGAAATTAAGGTTTAAACCAAACACAAAGATTTCTTATGCTGATTTAAAACAAGGAATTGAGAATTTGAATGCAACTCAAAATTTCAACTCAATCTCCTATACAATTGATCAAAGTGAAGAAGGTAATAAAATAAATATAAGCTTAAATGAAAACAAACAAAAAACGTTTTTGAAGTTTGGAATTCATTATGACCAACTCTATAAAAGTGGCGTTTTAATAAATTATACACACAAAAAATTGTTGTTAAAAAACGATGTTTTTTCAGCAGATGTTGTGTTAGGGGATAACATACGATATTATTTAGATTATTATATTGATAATGGTTTTTACCTGAGTTACGGTTTTAAATCAAGGTTCAATCAGTTTAACAGAAATATTAAGTCCGATTTCAGTAGAGGCTTGTTGTTAGATGAATTAGGGATCAATTCTTTTAATGTAGATTTCTCAGATTTTACACACCAGTTTTATGTGCAAACTGTTTTTGTTCAAAAATTTTTAGCCATAGGCGGAGTTGAATTTAAATCATTACGAATCGAATCTGAAACGTTGCAAAACACAACACCATTACTTGAAAAAAGTAATTATTTTAGTGTTTTTGGAAATATGAAGTATGATTCATTTGACAATAAATTTTTTCCAAAAAGAGGGTGGTATTTTAGTGGCGATATTCAATCCTTTTTATATTCATCAGATTATACAAATCAATTTAACAAATTTTCAATTGTAAAGGCAGACGGTGCCATTGCAAAAACATTTTATGAAGATTTTACACTTCGCATTCAAACCGAAGGGGGTTTTGCTGTTGGAGAAAGTTCTGTGCCTTTTTTTAATTTTGTCTTAGGAGGTTATGGTTTTCATAGAATTAATAATTTCAGACATTTTTATGGTTATGATTTTTTAAGCCTAGAAGGGAATAGCTATGTAAAATCTGCATTTACTTTAAATTATAATATTTACAAAAAAAACCATCTGGATTTTACGGCAAACTTTGCTAATTTGGGTACAAATATTTTTGAAACTGATGTTTGGTACAAAAAACCCAGATATTCAGGCTATGCTTTTGGTTATGGTTTAGAAACTATTTTTGGCCCAATAGAATTAAAACACAGTTGGTCTCCCGAAACCAAGAACCATTACACATGGGTAAGTCTAGGTTTTTGGTTTTAATTTTACAATCAAGTCAATATTTTTTCCGATATTTGTATGGATTTAAAAAAAAATCTAATGGTAGTTATCTTGGGTTTATTACTAGCTTTCGGAATAGGAATTATCGTTGGCAAAAACCTCAATAATAAATAATAATTGCAGTTATGACTGTTTTTTGGCAAGGCTTGTTAGAACATCTTCATTTCCTCATCAAGAGAAATCCGGAATGAGTAAATAAACTTTATATTGCTGTATGCGTTTGTTTTAAATAACGCATTTAATAATTGTTTAATTAATTCATTTAAAATTATGCCTTTTTATCATAAATTAGGAAATATACCTCCAAAACGTCACATACAATTCAGAAAACCAAACGGAGAATTATATTATGAACAACTGTTCGGAACCGTTGGGTTTGACGGAATGTACTCAAACATGTATCATGTTCATCGTCCAACGCAAGTAAAAGAAATCAGAAAACAATATAGTGTTGCACCAAAAGTGGTGAAACCAAATAATATGCAATCTTATCGATTATATGGTTTTGATGTGGCTCCTGAAAAAGATTATTTAGAGAGTCGAAAAATTGTTTTAACCAATTCAGATTGTCACATCACATTAGCTTCCCCTCAAAATAAAACACAAGATTATTTTTATAAAAATACCGATTCCGATGAAATGATTTTCATTCATAAAGGATCAGGTACTTTGAGAACTTTATTGGGGAATTTAGATTTCAAATACGGTGATTATTTATTAGTTCCAAGAGGAATTATTTATAAAATAGATTTTGATACTGAAGACAATAGGTTGTTTATTGTGGAATCAAGAAGGCCAATTTATACCCCAAAAAGATATCGAAACTGGTTCGGACAGTTGTTAGAACATTCTCCTTTTTGCGAACGCGATTTAAGACGCCCCGAAAAATTAGAAACTCATGATGAAATTGGTGAATTTGTCATTAAAGTAAAAAAACGCGACGAAATTATTGAAATGGTATATGCTTCACATCCTTTTGATGTTGTGGGATATGATGGTTATAATTATCCGTATGCTTTTTCCATTCATGATTTTGAACCCATTACGGGACGAATTCATCAGCCGCCACCGGTACATCAAACTTTTGAAACAGATGCATTTGTAGTTTGTTCATTCGTTCCACGATTATATGATTATCATCCGCTTTCAATTCCTGCACCATACAATCATAGTAATATTGATAGTGATGAGGTGTTGTATTATGTTGATGGAGATTTTATGAGTAGAAATGACGTTAAACCGGGACAAATTTCATTACATCCTGCCGGAATTCCTCACGGACCGCACCCGGGAGCCTATGAAAGAAGTATTGGGAAAACAGAAACCAAAGAACTGGCTGTTATGGTTGATACTTTCAAACCATTGATGGTGACAGAAGAAGCAATGAAAATTGCTGATGAAAAATATTATCAATCTTGGTTATAATTAATAACTATTTAAAAAATTAAAATTATGTCACAAGAAATAAAATCAGTAGAATACGGATTGGAAAAAATATTTGAAGGAGCTCAGGATTTTCTTCCTTTGCTAGGCACAGATTATGTTGAGTTTTATGTAGGTAATGCCAAACAAGCCGCTCATTTTTATAAAACTGCTTTCGGTTTTCAATCGTTGGCTTATGCCGGATTAGAAACCGGAGTAAAAGACAGAGCTTCTTATGTTTTAAAACAAGACAAAATCCGTTTGGTATTAACAACTGCATTAAAAAGCGACTCACCTATTGGAGAGCATGTAAAAAAACATGGCGATGGTGTGAAAGTTGTTGCTCTGTGGGTGGAAGACGCCCGAAAATCGTTTGAAGAAACTACCAAAAGAGGAGCCAAGGTTTTTATGGAACCCACAGTAGAAACCGATGAATTTGGCGAAGTGATTAGAGCAGGAATTTATACATATGGCGAAACCGTTCATATGTTTGTAGAACGCAAAAATTATAAAGGTACTTTTCTTCCCGGATACAAAGAATGGAAATCAGATTACAATCCCACACCTGTTGGGTTAAAATATGTTGACCACATGGTGGGAAATGTAGGATGGAACGAAATGAACGTTTGGGTAAAATGGTATGAAGATGTCATGGGATTTGTAAATTTCCTCTCATTTGATGACAAACAAATTACTACTGAATATTCTGCTTTAATGAGTAAGGTGATGAGTAACGGAAATGGGAGAATTAAATTCCCAATAAACGAGCCGGCAGAAGGAAAGAAAAAATCACAAATTGAAGAATATTTAGATTTTTATGAAGGTCCGGGTGTGCAACATATTGCCGTAGCTACCGATGATATTTTAACAACGGTAGCTGAAATGCGAAAAAGGGGAATTGAGTTTTTAAGCACACCGCCACAAGCTTATTATGATGCAATTCCTGAGCGTTTAAAAGATCACATGTCTAAATTTAAAGAAGATATTAACGAACTTCAAAAATTAGGAATTATGATTGATGCCGACGAAGAAGGCTATTTGTTACAGATTTTTACCAAACCAATTGAAGACAGACCAACACTTTTCTTTGAAATTATTCAGCGAATGGGTGCTAGAGGCTTTGGTGCGGGTAACTTTAAAGCCTTATTTGAGTCGATCGAAAGAGAACAAGCATTGAGAGGAACGTTATAAAAACTCATTTTCTTTGAGTTATGTGTAATTTTCAATCTTATAAATAGTCATAAAATGCAAATAATTAGTTAAAGTTGATTTTTTATTGAAAACTTGTCAATTTAATAACTACTTTTGCACTCGCTAAACAAAGGGGTGGTTTCCTTATTTAGCTATGAAAATATTTTTCATAATTTATAGTTTTTTGGTTAGTTAATAGCACAAACCCCAGTCAAATTGATTGGGGTTTGTGTTTTTTTTGACATATAGCCTATTTTAATGTTATAAATGTGTAGATTTAATCAATATTTAAAGCTTACTTTTTGTCTTCCCTTTAACTTTTATTACTTTTGGAACAGAAATTGTATTTACAGTTTAAAAATAAATTAAAATGAAAAAAGGTATTCTCATTATTTTGTTTTTAGTAACTGTAAGTTTTACTAAACAAGAGGCCCCGATTGCAACTCAAGAAGCGTTTCAATCAGGTGAGTGGTTTCAATTTCGAATACATTACGGTTTAATCAATGCCGGTTATGCTGAGTTGGAAGTGAATGAAGTTGTGAAAAACAATAAAAAAGTATTTCATGCAAAAGGCTATGGATATACCACCGGAATGACAAAATTGTTTTTTAAAGTGGAAGACGATTACCAAAGTTTTTTTGATAAAAGCACGGGTGTGCCTTTTCATTTCGTAAGAAAAATAAATGAAGGCGGTTACACAAAAAACCAAGAAGGATTTTTTAATCACAGTGATAAGACCGTGTTAGTAAAAGATTACAAGAGAAATACTGAAAAAACATTTTCAGTGCCGGATAAAACACAAGATATATTGTCTTCGTTTTATTATTTAAGAAACCATCCCAACATTAATAAATTAAAAGTGGGAGAGTCAATTAATATAGACATGTTTTTTGACGATGAAACAACAAAGTTTAAGTTAAAATTTATAGGCAGAGAAGATTTAAAAACTAAATTTGGAATTGTTCCAACTATGGTTTTTAAACCATATGTTCAAGCGGGCCGTGTTTTTAAAGAACAAGAAAGCTTAACTGTTTGGATTTCTGATGATGACAACAAATTGCCGGTTAGGATAAAAGCCAGTTTGGCTGTCGGATCATTAAAAGCAGATTTAGAAAAGTTTAAAGGACTGAAACACTCCTTTACCATTAAACCAAAATAATGATGAATACAACAAGCACTGATGAACTACTTGATAAAATTGAAAAAAAATATCAAGCCATAAACCAAAAAACAGAAACTCATTTAGAAGGGCTTTTGTGGTCAAAACCAATAACATATTGGGATTATATTCAAACAGATGCTTTGTTAAATCTTCAAATTCAAAGAACTACATTGCCTGATGAAATGGTATTTATCATGTATCATCAGGTAAATGAATTGATTTTTAAAATGATTTTATGGGAAATTGACCAAGTTTCAAAAGCTTCCCAAATTACAACCCCTATTTTTACAGAAAAACTAATGCGTATCAGTCGTTATTTTGATATGCTAACTACATCTTTCGATATTATGAAAGAAGGAATGGATGTAGAACAATACATGAAATTCAGAAACACATTAACTCCCGCAAGTGGTTTTCAAAGTGCTCAATATCGATTAATTGAATTTGCTTCAACAGATTTGATAAACCTTATTGACGCTCGTTATAGAGGTTCTATTGATAGAAATACCCCATATGAAAATGCATTTGAACATTTATATTGGCAAGCCGCCGGTAAAGATTATCAAACTGGGGGAAAAACTTTTTTAATTCAAGAATTTGAGCGAAAATATAAAAAGGAATTTCTTTCTTTTATGGAAGAATACAATACCATAAACCTTTGGCGAAAATTCAAACAATTACCTATTGAAGATCAAAAGAACACAGAATTAAGAAATGCCATGCGTCATTATGATTACACGGTAAACATTACTTGGGTCATGGGTCATTTTAATGCAGCAAAAAAATACATTGACAGCGGTTATGGCTCAGGTGAAGCAACAGGAGGAAGTGATTGGAAAAAATACATGTTGCCCAAATACCAAAAAAGAATTTTCTTCCCTGAATTGTGGAGTGAAGAAGAGTTGAAAAACTGGGGAGAGAAAGAAAGTGTTTAATGTTGTAAACCAATCAAATTGAAGTATTTTTTAAGTAGTTTAGTAGTTGTATTTTTATTGATTTCATGTAATAAAAAAGAAGAATCAAAAATAATTGAACCTGAAATGAAGGAGAAAATTATAGTTGAATTCGGATTCACATATAATGATTTTCTTGTAGAACAAGACACAATCAGAACAGGAGATTTATTTGGCAAAATATTAGAAAGACATCACCTTGGCAATATTAATCCGTTTGAAGTTGTCGAAAAAATTAAGGATTCCTTTAACCTTAAAAATATCCGCGTTGGTAGGCCAATCACGCTTTTAAAATCAAAAACACCGCCACATCAATTACAAGTGTTCATTTATCAACAAGATAATATTAATTATCAAGTGGTTGATTTCAGAAAAGACATTAAAACGTATAAAGATAAAAAACCGGTTAAAATTATCAAAAGAACTTTTGCTTCTGAAATTATTGGTTCGCTATCAGAAACGTTGAACAGAGAAGGAGTTGATCCGTCATTAGCACATAATTTAGCTGAAGTTTATGCCTATACTGTTGATTTCTTTAAAATTCAAAAAGGCGATAAATTTGCAGTTACTTTTTATGAAAAATTCATCAACGACACCATATATGCTGGTGTAGAGAAAATGGAAGCCTCTTTTTTTGAACACAAAGGCAAACAGATTTATGCCTTCCCTTTTAAAATAGACACCTTAGCCAAAAAAGTAGATTATTATGACCATGAAGCAAAAGCACTAAAAACGATGTTTTTAAAAGCTCCATTGGATTATTTTAGAATATCGTCAAAGTTCTCTCCAAAACGATTTCACCCGGTTCAAATGACTTGGAAAGCTCACAAAGGAACAGACTATGCGGCTCCTCACGGTACGCCAATAAAAACAACCGCTTCCGGAGTTGTAGAACGAACCGGATTCACGGCCGGAAACGGAAATTATGTTAAGGTAAAGCATAACAGCACTTATTCTACACAATATTTACACATGTCAAAAATTCTTGTAAGACAAGGACAACGTGTTAATCAAGGGGAAGTAATAGGAAAAGTTGGTAGCACTGGTTTAGCAACCGGCCCACATGTTTGTTATCGTTTTTGGAAAAATGGTGAACAAGTGGATCCGCTTTCACAAAAATTACCAAACACAGAACCGATGCCTGACAAACACAAACCCAGATTTATGAGTATAATGGCTCCAATGAAAAAAGAACTGGATAGCGTGGCTTATGTGGCATTTAGAAATATTAGAATTACAACTAACTCAACTTCAGAATAATTATGGCACTAGAAAGTTTGAATCCATCAGGAACAGTTGCTTGGCAAAATTTAAGAACTCATTTTGAAGAAATGCACTATGCTTCCATGCAAGATATGTTTGCAGAAGATGCGTCAAGAGCAGAAAAATTTCATATCAAATGGAATGATTTTTTAGTGGATTATTCAAAAAACATCATCACAAAAGAAACCATAAATCATTTAATTTCTCTTGCAGAAGAAGTAAATTTAAAAGATGCTATTGAAAAATATTTTGCAGGAGACGCCATAAATAAAACAGAAAACAGAGCTGTTTTGCATACCGCATTGAGAGCAAATGAATCAGATAGTTTTTCTATTGATGGAAAAAATGTAATGCCTGAAATTTTTGCGGTTAAGTCTAAAATAAAATTGTTTACAGATGAAGTTATTACCGGAGTCAGAAAAGGATTTACCGGAAAACAGTTTACAGATGTGGTTAACATTGGAATCGGAGGTTCAGACTTGGGTCCGGCAATGGTTGTTGAAGCATTACAGTTTTATAAAAACCATTTAAACGTGCATTTTGTTTCCAATGTTGATGGAGATCATGTTAGTGAAATTATTAAAAAATTAAACCCGGAAACCACACTTTTTGTAATTGTATCAAAAACGTTTACCACAAAAGAAACCTTGTCAAATTCTGAAACTATTCGGAATTGGTTTTTAAAAGTTGCCAAACAAGAAGATGTTGCCAAACACTTTGTGGCTGTTTCAACCAACATTCAAAGAGTGACAGAATTTGGAATTCACCCCGATAATGTTTTCCCAATGTGGGATTGGGTTGGAGGTCGTTTCTCGTTATGGAGTGCAGTAGGTTTAACGATAAGTTTAGCCGTTGGTTTTGAAAATTTCGATAAATTATTGAAAGGAGCAAATGAAATGGATGTTCACTTTAAAACCACTTCTTTTGATAAAAATATTCCGGTGGTTTTAGCATTGCTTACGGTTTGGTATAACAATTTTTTTGGAGCAGAAAGTGAAGCATTAATTCCTTACACACAATACCTTGAAAAGTTTGCGTCATATTTGCAACAAGGGATAATGGAAAGCAATGGGAAAAGCATTGACAGAGACGGAAATCCCGTAAATTATCAAACCGGAACTATTATTTGGGGCGAACCGGGAACCAATTCACAACACGCTTTTTTTCAATTAATTCATCAAGGAACAAAATTAATTCCAACAGATTTTATTGGTTTTGTTCATCCATTACACGGCAATCAAGACCATCATGATAAGTTAATGTCAAACTTTTTTGCACAAACAGAAGCGTTGTTAAACGGAAAATCTGCCGAACAAGTTTCAACCGAATTTACAAAACAAGGCGTTTCCGAAGAAAAAGCTGCCTTTTTATTGCCTTTCAAAGTGTTTTCAGGAAACAGGCCAACCAATACCATTTTAATTCAAAAACTCACTCCTGAAAGTTTAGGAGCATTAATAGCTCTTTATGAACACAAAATATTTGTTCAAGGTGTCATTTGGAATATATTCAGTTATGACCAATGGGGCGTTGAATTAGGAAAGCAATTGGCTAATTCTATCTTGGATGAGATTAATTCAGGAATTATCAATGAGCATGATTCTTCAACAAATCTTCTATTGAGTCATTATCTCAAGAAGTAATTATACTTCTTAATGTTAATTTAAAGTCAACTTTTTGGTTGACTTTTTTATTGTCTTTTTGTTAATGATTACATAATTCAGATTCTAGATTAGTAACTGAAATTTGCCAAAATTTAAAACAACAAGACATGAAAGCAATTTTACAAGTTCTAATCGTAGTATTTGTTTTATTTTCTTCGCAAATGATTTTTGCACAGGGAAACACAACATCTTCGATTAACGGAAAGGTTCGTGAAAGCAACACTGAATCTTTATCAGGGGCAACAATTATTGCCACGCACACTCCCTCAGGCACAAGGTATGCCGGAACATCAGATGTCAACGGGAGTTATAGAATATCAAACATGAGAGTTGGTGGGCCGTACACAATTGAAATTTCTTATGTTGGATTTAAAACAGTAAGAGAAGAAAATGTTTATTTACAATTGGGAGATTCTCAAACAATCAACGCAAATTTAGAAGATGAAATTAGTGCTTTGGATGAAGTAGTATTAGTGGGTTCAAAAGACAATCTATTTAATTCAAAGAAAACGGGAGCTCAAACCATAATCGATTCCAAGAAAATTGAAGCATTACCTTCTCTTTCAAGAAACATTGCAGATTTTGCGAGACTAACTCCACAAGCACAACTAAGAGGCGACGATATTCTATCTATTAGCGGACAGAATAATAGATATAACGCAATTTATATTGACGGAGCCGTAAACAATGACGTTTTTGGATTAGCTGCAAACGGTACAAATGGCGGACAAACAGGTGTGAGTCCAATATCAATTGATGCTATAGAACAGTTTCAAGTTCAAGTTGCTCCTTTTGATGTTAAGATTTCCGGTTTTGCTGGAGGAGCAATCAGTGCCATAACCCGATCAGGAACGAACAATTTTGAAGGATCAGCATATTTTTTAAATAGAAATCAAAACTTAGCAGGTCTTACTCCTTATGCAATAAGTCAAGACAATAGAAGTAAATTAGCAGAATTTGATGCAACAACAATTGGTGTTCGTGCAGGAGGAGCTATTACAAAAGATAAATTGTTTTATTTTATTAATTATGAAAGACAAGACAACGAAACGCCGCAACCCTTTGATATAAATAATTATGTAGGAAATATTTCTTTAGCTAATGGAGTTGCAACACCAGGATTGGCGGCTCAAAACTTAGCTTCGTTTAGAGATTTTTTGGTAAACACATACGGTTACGACCCAGGTGCATATAGTAATACAAAAACCACTTTAAAAAGCGATAAGTTAATTGCAAAAGTGGATTGGAATATTAATGATAATCATAAATTGGCAGTTAGACATAGTTTAGTAAAAGCAGAAAACATATCTCCAAACAGATCATCAAATAATGCTATTAATTTTTACAACGGATCACAAATTTTTAATTCAACAACAAATTCATCTTCAATTGAACTTACTTCACGCTTTAGTGACAAAGTTTCAAATAGTTTAGTTGTTGGATATACTTCTGTTGTTGATGATAGAAATGCTATTGGAAATCCGTTTCCAAATGTTGAGATTAGAGATGGATTAGGTACAATTTTTATTGGTTCAGAACCTTTTTCAACAGCTAATTTGTTAGAACAAAAAATACTGACTATTACTGATAACGTAGAAATTCATACAGGAATGCACACAGTAACCATTGGAACTCACAATGAGTTTAGTTCCTCTAAAAACGTTTTCTTTGGAAGAAATTATGGGTATTACAGATATGATAATCTTGAAGATTTTCTTTTAAATAATAAACCTAATAGATACAGAATTGGGTATTCGTTGGTTGGTGGAGAAGGAGATAATTCAGAAGGAGCTGCAGAATTTGATGTGATGCAGTTTGGGGTTTATGTTCAAGATGAAATGCGATTGTCTGATAATTTTAGATTTTCCTACGGAATGCGATTTGATATTCCGGTTTGGGATAATTATATTAAAAACGAGGATTTTAACACCAGAACTGTTGCTCTTTTAGAAGCTGAAGGCAAAGACTTGCAAGGGGCACGTGTTGGAAATCGAATAGCAACACGCCCTCATGTATCTCCAAGATTAGGTTTTAATTATGATGTAAACGGTAAAAAGCAAACACAAATTAGAGGAGGATTAGGTGTCTTTACTTCAAGGTTGCCGTTAGTTTGGCCAGGTGGAGCTTATAATAATAATGGGGTTACTCAAGGAGCTGTTGACATTAATGGAGTTACAAACCCTAATATGCCGAGTTTTAATCCAAATCCTAGTGTTTCATCACAAATAGGGGGCTTGCCTTCAAATATTGCTCCTCCTCAAGGAAATCCTGGTGCACCGGGTCAATTTTCCGGAAATGTAGATTTATTTGCTAAAGACTTTAAATTACCTCAACTATTTAAAGCTAATATAGCAATTGATCAGAGATTACCTTTAGGGTTAACATTAACTGCTGATTTAACTTACAATGATAATATTTCAGCGATTACTTATGAAAACCTAAACATTAGAGAACCTTTTACAAATCTAACAGGAGCTGATAATAGACCACGCTATAATGCTAATAATAGAGTAGATAACACCTATCAAGGGATTTATTTAGCATCTAACACAAGTGAAGGAAAAGCTTGGAATGCAGCTTTTACGCTAACAAGAAACTTTATTTCTGATAAATTTGAAGCAAATGTTCAAGCTACATATTCTTATGGAGAATCTACTGTTTTATTTGATGCAACTTCTTCTCAAAACAGTTCACAGTGGAATAATATTGAAACCGTTAGAGGATCAAACGCAATTGGAGGAGTTTCCAGATCTGATTTTGATCAAGGTCATAGAGTTTTAAGTAATGCCTTTTTTACTTATAAATGGAACCAAAACTTAAAAACACGAATTGGTTTATTTTATGAAGGAGCTCAGGGTACCCCAATAAGTTATGTTTATAATGACAACGGAAGAATTTTAGGTGATACTTTTTCAAATTCTGCTTTGATTTTTGTTCCGGCTGAACAATCACAAATTGTATTAGTAAATGATCCTTCAACAGGGTTAAATCCTCAACAACAATGGGAAGCTTTAGATGCTTTTATTGAAGGGAATGATTACTTAAGAAAAAGAAGAGGAAAATATGCAGAAAGAAACGGTGATCGATTGGACTGGAGTCATGTTATTGATTTGAAATTTGCTCAAGAATTTAAATTGAATATAAAAAATAAAAGTCATGCTTTCGAATTTACTGCTGATATTTTCAACTTTACTAATTTGTTGAATAAAGAATGGGGGAAACGTTATTTTGCAACGTTTGATCAGGTTCAATTGTTGAATCAAGTTGGATTTTTACCTGATGGAACTACCCCAACGTTCAGATACAACCCCGCAGTTGAAGGAACTTTAAACCAGATTGATGATCAAGGATTGAATTCTTCAAGATGGCAAATGCAAGTTGGAATTCGTTATACATTCAACTAAATTATTTTTTATAATTTTAAACCTCTCAATCAAAAATGTTGAGAGGTTTTTTTATTTGATTATATTTGTTATTCAAATAAATTTAAAACATGTACGAACTTTTACAAAAATTACATTCTTGGTGGGCTTATTTGGCTATTGCAGTATTAGTTTTAGCCGTTATCAATGCTTTTATTGGATATAGTAGCAAAAAACACTTTGAAGCAAAAGATTTGCGAATCTCTTTGTTTGCATTAATTTTTACGCACATTCAATTGATATTAGGGTTGGCCGTTTTTTTTGTTTCACAAAAAGGGTTCAGTGCCTTTGGAACAGAAGGAGCCATGAAAAATGCAGAATTGCGTCTTACAATGTTAGAGCACCCGCTGATTAACATTATTGCAATTGCGTTAATCACAATCGGATGGTCAAAACACAAAAAAGCCGAAGGAACTGCCAAATTCAGAAAAATATTATTTTTTTACGGAGTAGGGCTTTTACTTATTTTAAGCAGAATTCCTTGGAGCTCCTGGTTAGGATAACAAGCTTGGAAACCACGTTTTACGTGGTTTTTTTGTTTTTGGAACAACTTTTGCAAGTCAATCAAATCGTTAAATGACCCTTATGAAAAAAGTGTATCAAATAGTAGGTTTCGGATTGATGCTGATTTTAATAATGAGCAGTTTTGCTCCAAAAAGCTATTTTAAAGCCGTTACATCTTATAAATATGGCGTGTATAAGGATACTGTCAAAAGGGATTCCATTTTAAACGATAGTATCATCATATTGGATAATGTTGTTTTTAAACTTTATAAAAAGAATGTTCACGCCTCGTATTATGCAGATAAATTTACAGGAAGAAAAACAGCTAGCGGTGAAATTTTTGACAACAAAAAGCAAACTGCAGCACACAGAAACCTCCCCTTCGGAACAATTGTTCGCATAACTAACGAAGCAAACGGGAAATCAACAATTGTGACGATTAATGACCGAGGCCCTTTTCTTAAAAGCCGTGAGATTGATTTAAGTAAAGCTGCATTTCGGGAAATTGCACGACATCATGGTTATGGTTCCATGAAAGTAACCATCGAAATTATTCAGGAAGTAGAAACTATAACAGAAGACTAATTATTTCAGTTTACTGCCTTTTGCGGCCCACCACGGAAGGGTTTCAACCTCTAATCGGCCTGCTTTTACCGCTGGGTCCAAATAGGCTAAACTATCGGCTTCTTTCATAGTTTCAGTATTAAACAGTAAAAAGCCTGATATTGTTTCGTGATTTTCAGATGGTCCGGTTATACTGATTTTTCCGGTTTTTTCCTTTTTTCAATAAAACCAAGAAATATTTTTACATCATATAAGTTGAATCTCCTTCTTGATAAGAAAAAGTTTGGTGATTCCTTTTTACAATTTCTTTGTCAATTTTGGTGTTTTGTATTTTTACGTTAACGCAAGAAACAAGTAAAAAAGATAAAAGAATAAATAGAATTTTATTCATTTTTAAAAATTATTATTAAAAAATTTCCTTTAAGCTCAATCCAATACTAATCACATTTGGAAGATACTCACCTTGAAATTGATGAGAAATGCTAATAGTATAATCTCCTTTTATTAATTCTTTTTCCCTAAAAATAACTTGTCTTAAATCGCAAATATCACCCATACATTCACCTCTGTCTTTACCTTTTTCATTTTTTATAGAAAGCATGATTTTTTCTACACTTACTTTTCCGTTTGGGTCTTCTATTATAAATTGAATCGGAATTTCAGAAAATTGAAAATCATGAACATGTCTAAAATCAAATAATAGATCATAGGTTGATACTTCTTTTTTAACTTCAAGTTTGAGTGTTCTTTTTGATGATTTAAACCAACGATTATCTTTAAAATTGTTGTCAATTGTAGCATATATAGACGTTTTTTCACAAGATACCAGCAGTAGTATAGCTATAATCAGAATGGGTTTTATTCGTTTCATCATTTCCAATTTTTATAAGGGTTTTTACTTAAATATGCGTTGTAATAACGTTCATCATTGGTTACTTCTTTACCTAGCCAATCAGGTTTTTCAAAAGATTCAGTTTCAGATTTTAATTCAACTTCTGCAAGGATTAATCCTTCGTTTTCACCTGAAAAAACATCAACTTCAAACACGTGATTACCTTTTTTTATTTCATAACGCACCTTGTCAATTACTCCTTTTTCACAAAGTTGTAATAGTGTTTCTGCTTCTGCAAGTGAGATTTCTTTTTCCCATTCCAATCGAGTCATGCCGGATTCGTTTCCTTTTCCTTTAATGGTTAAAAAACCTTCTTCTCCTTTTATTCTAACGCGAACTGTTCGCTCAGGAATAGAGCTTAAATAGCCTTGCACAATTCTATTTTGCCGAAAAGCTTCTGTTTTAAATTGTTCAGAAGTGACCAAAAATTTTCTTTCTATTTCTAACATGTGGTTTGAAAATCTAAGCGAAAGATACTATAAATTTGTGAAATGGAAACGCCAATGCTCAATCGGAAAATCATACATATTGACATGGATGCCTTTTATGCTTCTGTGGAACAAAAAGATTTTCCTGAATTAAAAGGGAAACCACTTGCTGTTGGTGGAAGTGAGATTAGAGGTGTGATTTCTGCGGCTAGTTATGAAGCCCGAAAATATGGCGTTAGAAGTGCCATGAGTGGCGTTCAGGCAAAGAAATTGTGTCCCGAATTGGTTTTTGTACGACCTCGATTTGAGCGTTACACCGAACTATCAAAACAAATCAGAAAGATATTTTATGAATATACTGATTTGGTGGAGCCTCTTTCGTTAGACGAAGCTTATCTTGACGTAACTCAAAATAAAAAAGGAAATCCGAGTGCTACTTTATTGGCTCAAGAAATTAGAAAACGCATTTTTGATGAAACAGGTCTTACTGCTTCTGCGGGTATTTCTGTAAATAAATTTGTAGCTAAAATTGCTTCAGATTACAACAAACCAAACGGACAAAAAACCTTTAATCCCGATGAGGTAACAACATTTTTGGAAGCTTTAGACATTCGAAAATTTTATGGTATCGGAAAGGTTACAGCAGAACGAATGTATCAATTTGGTATTTACACCGGAATGGATTTGAAACTCCGAAGTTTGGATTTTTTGGAACAACACTTTGGTAAAAGCGGCGTGCATTATTACTACATTGTTCGCGGTATTCACAATAGCCCGGTGAAACCCAATCGGATATCAAAATCAGTTGGAGCGGAACGTACTTTCAACGAAAATTTGTCTTCTGAAGTATTTATGGAAGAGCGGTTGGAAAATATTGCGAAAGAATTAGACAGACGTTTGCAAAAACACAAAATAGCCGGAAAAACAGTAACCTTAAAAATAAAATACTCTGATTTTTCACAACAAACCCGAAGCAAAACCTTGCCCTATTTTATCTCTGATAAAGCCTTATTGTTGGAAACCGCAAAAGAATTATTATACCAAGAAAAATTAAAAGAATCTGTTCGATTGTTGGGGATATCATTAAATAATTTAAATACTGAAATCAAAAAAACTGTTGTGGTGCAACTGAAATTTGAGTTTTAAAAAAAAACTCCAATTAAGAAATCTCAATTGGAGTTAGTTATTTTTATGATGTATGTTACTCTATTTCAGAAACACGTAAGGTGTTTACCATTCCTTTTTCTGCAATTGGCATTGCAGCTAAATTTATAACCATATCGCCTTTAAAAACAAAACCTTTTTCTTTGGCAATGCTGTTTACATCTTCAACCGTATCATCAGTGCTGGCAAATTTGTCATAGTAAAAAGAACGAACACCCCATAACAAGTTAAGCTGTGTTAAAATACGTTTGTTTGAAGTAAATACTAATATATGAGCACTCGGACGCCAAGCTGAAATTTGAAAAGCAGTATAACCACTATTAGTTAGTGTTGAAATGGCTTTTGATTTGATTTCATTTGCCATAATCGCAGCATGATAACAAATAGATTTGGTTATAAATCGTTTTGTTCTAACATGAGGTGGGTTTTGTGGCACTTGAATCAGCGGACTGTCTTCTACGGAAGTAATAATTTTAGTCATGGTTTCAATAACTTCAACCGGATAACTACCCACAGAAGTTTCACCTGACAACATCACAGCATCAGCACCATCCATGACCGAGTTGGCCACGTCGTTTACTTCTGCTCTTGTTGGAGTTAAACTTGTAATCATTGTTTCCATCATTTGTGTGGCAACAATTACCGGAATTCGAGCAGTTTTAGCTCTGTGAATTAATTTCTTTTGAATTAAAGGCACTTCTTCAGCGGGAACTTCCACTCCTAAATCACCTCGAGCCACCATTAATCCATCACAAAAAGCAACAATTTTATCAATATTTTCTACACCTTCCGGTTTTTCAATTTTTGCAATAATCGGAATTTTATGATCGGAATGTTTAGCAATTAAATCTTGTAACTCTTCTAAATCTTTTGAAGTTCTTACAAATGAAAGTGCAATCCAATCTACATTGTTTTCTATAGCAAATAAGGCATCTTTTATGTCTTTTTTAGTCAAAGCCGGAAGCGATACTTTTGTGTTTGGCAGGTTAACTCCTTTTTTTGATTTTAACGGACCACCTTGAATAACTCTACAAACTACTTCTGTGGTTCCGTTTGTTTCAATAGCTTCAAACATTAATTTACCGTCATCTAAAAGAATTTTTTCACCAGGATTTACATCTTTTGGAAATTCTTTATAATTCATATAAACGCGTTCGGCTGTTCCGGGGATGTCTTCTGCAGTTTGAAAAGTGATAATGTCACCTTTGTTTACCACAACATCTTCTTTCATAACCCCAACACGAAGTTTTGGACCTTGTAAATCGGCTAAAATGGCTGTGGTATAACCATATTCGTCATTTAATTCACGAATAATTTTTATTCTTTCGCTGACGTCAGTATAATCTGCATGAGAAAAATTAATTCTAAAAACATTAACTCCGGCATCAATCATTTTTTTAATGATTTCTTTACTACTACATGCAGGACCTAAGGTGGCTACAATTTTTGTTTTTTTATTTGTTGGCATTTCTTTTTAGAAAATTAGATTATTTTTTGATTTAATTTTTGATTTATCTACTTGATAAAGTGTTGTTAAAGATGGAATGTTTTTTATTTTTCCCATTAATCCGGCAATATTTACTTGTGATTTTTCAGCATCAATTTTGAAAAAAAAATCTACTTTTTTGTATTCAGGAACTAAATATAAAGTAGTGGTGAATTCTTCTGAGTTTTCAAAAAGAGTTTGTCCTTTGTTTTTTTGTGAAACCGCAATTTCTTTTTTATTTTCAATTAAATTCCAAGCAATTTGATTGTCAGGATCTTCAAACACAAATCGGGTAAATCCGGTTTTGATGGTTTGAAATGAAGTTTGTATTTCTTTTTTGCTTCGACTCAACAAGATCGGCAGATTCTGGTTTATAAAATAGGCCAACCGATAATCTTCTAATGTGGTATGAATAGCGATTAGTTGAAAATCAGCTTCTTCAAAATCGTCGATTACTAATTTGTGGACTGCCATTTAAAACCAAATTAAGCTGTAAATATACTATTTAAATGGCTAAAAAGTATGGTAGGCATGTAACTTAACTAAAATTTATTAACGAAAACGATATAGTTTTTAGTGCTTTATAATCATTTTTTCCTGAAGTGCATAATAGGCTCTTTTGGCAGCAATTTCCTCAGCCTTTTTTTTGGATGTAGCTCTTGATTTTGCAATGATTTTAGAATCAATCATCAATTTAACACCAAAAAAGCGTTGACCATCAATACCATTGTCATCATAAATATCAAAATGAAAACTCTTTTTTTCTTTTTGACACCATTCAATAATCATACTTTTATAGCTGATGACTTTTCCTTCCAGTTTGGCAATATCCACATATGGAATGATTACCCGTTTGTTGATGAATTTTTCACAATAGGTATAACCTTTGTCTAAGAAAATAGCTCCAATTAAAGCTTCAAAAATATTGCCGTGAATGTTGTCTCCAAAATGTTTAGTGGGAACATTGCTACTTACAAACCGGATAAGGTTTAAATCCCGGCCTAATTCGTTGAGGTGTTCTCTGCTTACTACCTTTGAACGCATTTTAGTCAAATAACCTTCATCTCCATGAGGTACTTCATTAAAAAGATGTCCGGCAATAACGGCACTTAACATTGCGTCTCCAAGAAATTCCAGACGTTCATAACTGATGGGATTTCCTTTTGCATCCAATTTATTAAAGGAACGATGTGTGAATGCTTTTTTATAAATTTCTATGGATTTCGGTTTAAAACCTAGTATTTTTTGAATTTCAGTAAAAAAAATCCCGTCCTCATTAGAACGGGAATTTGATAATATTTTTTTAAATAAACTCATCTTACGAACTAAGCGTCTATTTTTTTAAACAATACACAAGCATTGTGACCTCCAAAGCCAAAAGTATTACTCATTGCCACTTTGATATCTCTTTTTTGAGCTTTGTTTAAAGTCAAATTAAGATCAGGATTGATGTTTTCATCAACTACTGTATGATTAATTGTTGGAGGAATAATTCCGTGTTTGATGGCTAAAATGGAAGCAATTGCCTCAATTCCTCCGGCAGCACCCAAAAGGTGACCCGTCATGGACTTGGTGGAATTGATGTTTATGGTTTTTGCATGGTCACCAAAAACTGCACTAATAGCTTTTAATTCAGCAACATCGCCCAATGGCGTTGAAGTTCCGTGTGTGTTGATATGATCTACTTCTTCAGGATTCATACGTGCATCACGCAGACAGTTTTTCATTACGGCAATTACACCCAGTCCTTCAGGGTGAGGTGCCGTTAAGTGATAGGCGTCTGAAGACATTCCTCCGCCACCGATTTCACAATATATTTTTGCTCCACGGGCTTTGGCGTGTTCGTATTCTTCTAAAACCAATGCTCCTGCTCCTTCACCTAAAACAAATCCATCACGGGTGGCATCAAAAGGTCTTGAAGCTGTTTCCGGACTTTCATTTCGGGTTGATAAAGCATGCATCGAATTAAATCCGCCCATTCCTGCAATAGTTACAGCGGCTTCAGAACCTCCAGAAATGATAACATCGCAAAGTCCTAAACGAATGTAATTGAACGCATCAATCAAGGCATTAGCAGATGAAGCACAAGCAGAAACGGTGGTATAATTTGGACCCATAAATCCATTTTTCATGGAAATATGTGCCGGTGCAATGTCTGCAATCATTTTAGGGATAAAGAAAGGGTTGAATTTTGGTGTTCCGTCACCTTTGGCATAATATAAAACTTCTTCTTGAAAAGTTTCTAATCCGCCAATTCCGGCACCCCAAATTACACCTACGCGGTGTTTGTCAACATTTTCTGGCGTAATTCCGGCATCTAAGATGGCTTCATCACTGGCAACCAAAGCATATTGAGCAAATTTATCCATTCTTCGAGCTTCTTTGCGGTCAATAAAATCTTCCACATTGAAATTCTTTACTTCGCAAGCAAACTTGGTTTTGTGTTTTTCTGTATCGTAATAAGTAATTGGTGCCGCTCCACTAACTCCATTCACTAAACTATTCCAGTATTCTTGAATATTATTTCCAATGGGGGTTAAAGCACCTAAACCGGTAACAACTACTCGTTTTAATTCCATTTTTAACTGAATTTTATTGGTACGAATATAAACAAAAAAACCCTGATTTTTATTGAATAATTAAAAAACAGGGGTTAAATTGTATATGTTTTAGATTGTATGACAATCAGGATATAATTTTAATTAAAATAATAACACCCGCCAGACCTAAGTAAAGCGGGATGTTTTTTTGTTATTATTTTTTAGCCTCTTCGATATACGAAATCGCTTGACCTACTGTAGCAATGTTTTCAGCTTGGTCATCCGGAATTTGAATGTCAAATTCTTTTTCGAATTCCATAATTAGCTCAACAGTGTCTAATGAATCAGCTCCTAAATCGTTAGTGAAGCTTGCTTCTGTTACAACTTCGTTTTCGTCAACTCCTAATTTGTCCACGATAATCGCTTTTACTCTTGATGCAATGTCTGACATAATCTTTAAATTTTAGTTTAATTGTTGGCAAAAATAAAAAACTTTATTTTAAAACAACATTTTAGTTAATAAATGTGACTACGAATTTAAAAAATTTATTTCACAATAGAAGCTTAAACCCTATAAATTCTCGTTTCTTTTTTGTTTTTTTGCGTAATAAAAATTACAGGAAACATGAAGAACATCGTGATTTTTGCCTCAGGAACGGGTTCCAATGCTGAAAACATCATTCATTATTTCAAAAATAATACCTCAAAATCGGTAGTCGGTGTATTTTCAAACAATTCTAATGCAAAAGTAATAGAAAAAGCAAAAAAACTTGATGTTCAAACGCTTATATTCAACAAAGACGAGCTTTACGGCGATTTTGTGCTTTCTAAATTAAAGGAATTGAATCCTGATTTAATTGTCTTAGCCGGGTTTTTATTGAAGTTCCCGGAGCCTATTATCGCAGCATTTCCCAATAAAATTATTAATATTCATCCGGCTTTGTTGCCAAAATATGGCGGAAAAGGAATGTATGGCAACCACGTGCATCAAGCCGTTTTGAACAACAAAGAGACCGAAACCGGAATCACTATTCATTATGTAAATGAACACTATGACGAAGGAGGAATAATCTTTCAAAAATCTGTTTCCATTCTGGATTGTTCTACTTTTGAAGAAGTTTCAAAGAAAGTTCATCAATTGGAACACGAGTATTTCCCACAAGTTATCGACCAACTTTTAACTCGTAACCCGTAACTTTTAAACCCGCAACCAATTAAATGACTCACGAAATTCATATCTATACTGACGGAGCTGCCAAGGGAAATCCCGGACCCGGAGGATATGGTGTGGTGATGGAATTGGTGGGGACTCCCTATAAAAAAGAATTTTACGAAGGATTTCGACATACTACTAACAACCGTATGGAATTATTGGCGGTGATTGTTGGTTTGGAAAAGATAAAGAAACCAAATACAACCGTTTTGGTTACTTCCGATTCTAAGTATGTGGTGGATGCTGTAGAGAAAAGATGGGTTTTTCAATGGGAGAAAAAAGGCTATGCCGGAAAGAAAAACCCTGATTTATGGATGCGGTTTCTAAAAATCTATCGCAAACATAAAGTAGATTTCAAATGGGTAAAAGGGCATAACAGTCATCCGCAAAACGAGCGATGTGATGAGTTAGCGGTTTATGCCTCGGGATTGCCAAATTTGTCTGTGGATGTGTTTTATGAAAAGGAGGATGAGAAGTTGTTTTGATTTGTTATTTTTTATACTTTTACTGATATAAACCCGTTGGGTGTAATTATTTAATTCAATAGTATTCTGGATATTTTTGCCACGAATTCACAAATTATAAATTTAGTAAATGCAATAATTTGTTCATCTTTGATGAAAATTCGAATTTAATCGAATAATTATTATAAAAAATTAGTGAATTAGTGGCAAAATTATTTCCAAAATTTAATTACACCCAACGGGTTAATATAACTTTTTATACTTCTACTAATGACAACAAAAGCATTAAAACAAGTAAGCGAAAAATTAAAGCTTTTGCCGGAGAGCATGATTGAGGATGTAGAAAATTATATTGATTTTTTATCCTATAAACATTCTCAAGAATCTTTTGATATACCGCAATGGCATAAAGAGGAGGTTTTTAAAAGAATAAAGCTCAACAAAAAACCGATAGATGCATTTGATATGATTGATAATCTAGAGGAATAATTCATAGCAAAATTTTCAATAATTGCTGATCCAAATGTTAAAAATGATTTAAAAGAAGCTCGAGATTTTTTAAATTCAAGGAGAAATGGATTAGGCAAAAAATTCTTGTCAGAATATAGAATAACGCTAAAACATCTAGAAAAAAATCCCAATTTTCAAATAAGATATAGTGACATTCACTGTTTACCTTTAAAAACTTTTAAATACATGATTCATTTTAGAGTAGATGAAGAAAAAAAAATCGTTCATGTGTATGCAGTTCTTTCTACCTATTTGAATCCTGAAAAAAATTGGATTAAGTAGTCTAATCCTCTTTTTTCAAACTATTCATCCTTTGCCACCCATAAAAGAGAAAAGCACCAATCATATATAAAATCCCATCTATTATATCTGCTGTGTAGCGTAGGTTTCTTTCAGGCAGATAGATTTCAAAAAACCATCCAAAGAGTAACGCCATGGCAGTACATTGAAAAAAAGTGAGTTGTAGTTTTGGGTTGGCTTTGATTTTTCTTACTGACCACAAACAAACACTTAAGACCAAGGGCAAAGCTGTCAAGTCGTTGTAATAATTATTTATGATTCTTGGTACATGATACTCTGTTTGTTGCAGAAGATAAATAGCAGTAGAGCTCAAAAGTAAGAGCAGAAAAAGCCAAAAGGAATAGTGTTTTTTTCTTTGCATCAGGCGGAAATCATTGCGGCTAACCAAGCCAAAAAACTTCCGATTGCCATAATGATGACCCAAACGGAATGTAAAACAGCAGCGAAAACGCGAACGAGCCAAAAGCGATGGTTTTGTAATTTGTATAAAAAAGAATTTTCAGTAGTAACCTGTTCTTCTTTTAGTTGGTCTTTTATTTTCTTCTTTCTTTTTTCAATGCTTAGCTTTCGAATCAGTGTTGGATTAATCAATTCGCCACAATTGGAACAATGGTCCAAATTGCGATTGAATGTGCCGCAGGATTTGCATTTTATTAGCGAAAGATTGTTCAATTTTATTTTTTACAAAAATACGAAAAATAAAAGGGATGGATGAAACAGCCAATTTTGTGAGGTTGGGTGTTACTATGAAGTTTGTTGGAGTTCTTTTGGAGTTTTCATTTGAAAAATGACTTTTAACTTTACTTGTACTAATTAAATTAGCAGCTTTGATAAAGTGATGCGATAGCAGCGGGGGTTTATAGTCGAATGGGTTATAAACGCTTTTGTTATTTTATATAAAATCTGTTTTTTTCATTTAATCTAATTGGATTTCGAATTACTACTGACTGAATTTGACCACAATTGACGTGTTTTGACTTATTTTGATAGCCTTTGGAGGGATTTGACGATTTTTTTGGAATTTAGTTGGGTTTTGTTCGATACATGTTCGGGATTTGTTCGAACGGGCTTCGGAAAAAGGGGGTGTTTTCCGAACAAATGTGCCACTTGTATGGAACAAAAGCCGAAAAGAAGAGCTAAACCCCCTGCTCCCGAACGAATCCTTTCGTGTGGTTCTGTTTAATAAAGAAAATTTTTACTATTTTTGAGTTAAAGCAAAAGTAGGAGTAGAAACTATAAATTTTATAATCCTGAAGATTTTTCAGTATTTTAAGTTATAAAGCCACACGAAGGGATTCGTGCAGCAGCGGGGGACTTTTTTTGTATTCATATCATTAAAAACTATAATCAAAATTCAAGTAATATGACAAACAACAAATTCGATGAAATCATCGCTAATGACAAACATTTAAATGCGTTATTAAAAGAGAAAAAAGTTTCAGCTTTTAGTCAATTTAGGAATAAAGATTTTAGAGACGAAAGTTTTAAAGAATACATAAGCAATGATTATAATCACATTTTTTTGGAATTGTTTTCAAATTCAACTGTAGAAAACACCGATGTCAGAACTGCGTTACTTAGATCAATTGAGTTCTTGGCAACAGATAGTTTTAAAGAAACCCTAATGACACATTTTAAAGGGGAGTTGGAAAATTCTTATGCAAAACTTATTAAATTTAAAGAATTTTTGCTTTCCACAGAAACAAAATCATTACCTCTTGAAAAGGCATATGAACAAAATAATGTTGATGATTTGGATTTGGACTCGATTTTTTCGCCTGAAAACTTTTTTATTTATAACAATTATGGGAATCATCCAAAAATTGTGGATGTGAAAAATAAAATCATGAACGAATGTCTTGCTATTTGCGATGAAATTTCAAAATCAAAACCCAATAAAGATCATTTTAGGTATGCTGTTTATAATGTGTTGTTTAACAATTTAGAAAAAATCACCACTTTTGATGCAAATCAATTGGAAAAATTGAATTTACATAACAAAACAATCGCAAAAAAAAGAAATGCTGTGGAATATAAGTATTATATAATGGTAACGCTTATTATATTGTTTTTTGTTTTCAGACTTCTTAAACGAGTTTCTTAATTTTTTTAACTCAAAAAAACTACTAATCCGTATAAATACCACCCAAACTTTCACAAACTTTTAAATCAAGACCCATTTAAACTTTTAAACAAAAAACGTATCTTTGCACCTCATTTCAAATCATAAAAAATGAACAAATTGCTTATCGTTGGGACCGTTGCTTTTGACGCTATTGAAACCCCTTTTGGTAAAACAGACAAAATACTAGGTGGAGCCGCTACTTTCATTGGTTTATCTGCTTCGTTTTTTGATGTGAAATCAGCTATTGTTTCGGTTGTTGGCGAAGATTTTCCGCAAGAGTATTTGGATTTATTATCAGATAGAGGCATCGATATTTCGGGAATTGAAATTGTAAAAGGCGGCAAAACGTTCTTTTGGAGTGGCAGATACCATAATGATTTGAACTCAAGAGATACTTTAGTAACAGAACTAAATGTATTGGCTGATTTTCAACCGAAAGTGCCGGCAGGTTATCAAGATGCAGATGTGGTGATGTTGGGCAATTTACATCCGATGGTGCAAATCAGTGTTTTAGATCAAATGACTGAAAAACCAAAGTTGGTTGTATTGGACACGATGAATTTCTGGATGGATTGTGCCTTACCGGAATTACACCAAGTGATGAAAAGAGTAGACGTGATTACGATTAACGATGAAGAAGCCCGTCAACTTTCAGGCGAATATTCGTTAGTGAAAGCGGCTGCAAAAATCCATACGATGGGTCCTAAATATGTAGTAATTAAAAAAGGCGAACACGGAGCCTTGTTGTTTCAAGGAAAAGAAATTTTCTTTGCTCCGGCTTTACCGTTAGAAGAAGTGTTTGATCCAACCGGAGCTGGCGATACGTTTGCCGGTGGTTTTTCAGGATTTATCGCTCAAAGCGAAAACATTTCGTTTGATAACATGAAAAACGCCATTATTCACGGCTCCAACTTAGCTTCTTTTTGTGTAGAGAAATTTGGAACAGAGCGAATGCTTGTTTTGGAAAAAGAAGAAGTTTATGACAGATTAAAACAATTTAGAGCTTTGACTCAATTTGATATAGAATTAGAATAAGAAAGTGTGCCTCGAAATTTCGGGGCATTTTTGATTAAAAATTTAACTGCAAATTCGCAAATTTCTAATTTAAAAAAAGTTACAAATTTGAGGAAGCAACAACACAACAACTATAGAATACCATGAGTGACAACTTAAAACACGAATGCGGCATTGCCCTTTTACGATTAAAAAAACCGTTGCAATTTTATAAAGACAAATACGGAACGGCTTTTTATGGGATACAAAAAATGTATCTTTTGATGGAAAAGCAGCACAACCGTGGTCAAGATGGAGCCGGTTTTGCGAGTATCAAATTTGATATGGAGCCCGGACAGCGTTATATCAGTCGCGTTAGATCCAATCACGCACAACCTATTCAGGATATTTTTACACAAATAAACGAACGCATTAATGAGGAGCTTACTGAAAAACCGCAGTTTGTTGATGATGTAGCTTGGCAAAAAGAAAATTTACCGTATATCGGTGAGTTGTTTTTAGGACATGTACGTTACGGTACTTTTGGTAAAAACAGCATTGAAAGTGTGCATCCGTTTTTGCGTCAAAACAATTGGATGCATCGAAACTTGATTGTAGCCGGAAATTTCAACATGACCAATGTGAAGGAGTTATTTGAAAACCTGGTTGAGTTGGGACAACATCCAAAAGAAATGGCCGACACGGTTACTATTATGGAAAAAATAGGTCATTTTTTAGATGACGAAGTGATTGAGCTGTATCAAGAATGCAAAAACAATGGCCTTTCCAAAAGAGAAGCGTCGCCTGTTATTGCAGAAAAATTGGATATAGCAAAAATTTTAACCAAAGCATCAAAAAATTGGGATGGTGGCTTTGCAATGGCCGGACTTTTAGGTCATGGTGATGCATTTGTGTTTCGTGATCCCGCCGGAATCCGCCCTGCGTTTTTTTATGAAGACGACGAAATTATGGTGGTTGCTTCAGAAAGACCGGTCATTCAAACGGTTTTCAATGTGCCTTTCGAGAAAGTGCAAGAATTAGATCCGGGAAAAGCATTGATTATAAAAAAGAACGGCTCTTTTTCCATGGAACAAATTTTGGAACCTTTAGAAAAAAAATCATGTTCCTTTGAACGCATTTATTTTTCCAGAGGAAGCGATGCCGAAATTTATCAAGAGCGGAAACAATTGGGAAGGTTAATTCTTCCTGCGGTTTTAGATGTAATTGAAAACGATACCGACAACTCTGTTTTTTCTTATATTCCCAATACGGCTGAGACTTCTTTTTACGGAATGGTGGAAGCGGCTCAAGATTTTTTGAACCAACGAAAAAACAAATACATCTTAAATAACCGTAAAACGTTAACGAAAGAAAAACTAGAAGAAATCTTATCGGTTAAAATCAGAACAGAAAAAGTAGCGATTAAAGATGCCAAACTACGCACTTTTATTACAGAAGACAGTAGTAGAGATGATTTGGTGGCTCACGTTTATGATGTAACCTACGGGGTTATTAAACCTACAGACAATCTGGTTATTATTGACGATAGTATTGTTCGTGGCACCACGCTCAAGAAAAGCATCATCCGAATGATGGACCGTTTGAATCCGAAACGAATTGTTGTGGTTTCATCGGCTCCACAAATTCGTTATCCGGATTGCTACGGAATTGACATGGCAAAATTAGAAGGATTGGTAGCTTTTAGAGCGGCATTGGCTTTGTTGAAAGAAACCAACCAATATCACATTGTTGATGAAGTCTATAAAAAGTGCAAACAACAAGAAAAATTAAAAGACGCAGAAATTGTTAATTATGTGAATGAAATCTATGCACCGTTTACGGACCAACAAATTTCGGATAAGATTGCAGAAATGCTAAGTTCTTCGGATATCAAGGCCGATGTAAAGATCCTATTTCAAACGGTTGAAAATTTGCATATAGCTTGTCCGAATCATTTGGGTGACTGGTATTTTACAGGGGATTATCCTACACCCGGAGGTAATCGAGTGGTGAACCGAGCCTTCATGAATTTCTATGAAGGAAAAGATGCAAGAGCCTATTAAAATGGCATTTGCTACTTTTTAACGATTTTTATTGCATTTCATCTATTTTATTTGTTAAATGATTTAACATAAGTGTAAATTTGAACTTACCATAGCATTAGTAGGTTAAGTTTATGGTAGATTTGGGGCAAAAAGGGTGGAAGCAATTCCACCTTTTTTATTTTATAAAATCACCATCTTAGGTATTCTACTCTTTTTTTACTGTTTTGAAGGTTTGTAAATAACTTCTTTATTTGTTCAAAACTTTAATTGCTGCTTTTTTTTTTAAGAAAACTACTCTTTAAACTAGCATTATTACCTTAATTCGATACTAGATTACAATCAAATCCACAAAATCCAAATATTTCAACATTTTTTTAAGTGTTAAAATTACTTTAATAACATACATTTGCCTTACCATAGTACGCACGGTTAAGTTTATGGTAGATTTGGGGCAAAAAGGGTGGAAGCAATTCCACCTTTTTTATTTTATAAAAAAACGACTCCGTTTAGAGAGTCGTTTTTTAAAACGGTATGTCAGACTTACTTATTTCTCAATAGCAAATCGTCTTGATACTTCTGCCCAATTTATAACTTTAAAGAAAGCTTCTATATAGTCAGGTCTTCTGTTTTGATAATGTAAGTAATAGGCATGTTCCCAAACATCCATCCCTAAAATGGGAGTTCCACCACAGCCAACACCAGGCATTAATGGATTGTCTTGATTTGGTGTGCCGCAAACATCCAATTTGCCGCCTTTTTGAACACACAACCAAGCCCAACCTGATCCAAATTGTGTGGCACCGGCTTTAGAAAATTTTGCTTTGAATTCTTCAAAAGAACCAAAATCTCTTTCAATAGCATCTGCTAATTCTCCGGTTGGTTCGCCCCCACCATTAGGAGTCATTACTGTCCAAAATAAGTTGTGATTGTAAAAACCACCACCATTATTTCTAACAGCAGCATTCGTTTTATCCAAGTTGATTAGTATGTTTTCGATGGTCAAACCTTCAAGATCTGTTCCTTCAATAGCCGCATTTAAGTTATTGGTATAGGCAGCATGATGTTTTGAATGGTGGATTTCCATTGTTCTTGCATCAATATAAGGTTCTAATGCATTGTATGCATAAGGTAATTGTGGTAATTCAAAAGCCATGGTCGTTATTTTTTATGTTTTACAATAGTTGCATCAAATTTAAACAATTAACTTTGGAAAAGGAAATACTATTTCATTATAGTTGTATTAACATTAAGAATTATACCAATTGAGTAGAGCAGCTTTTTCAATTTACAACGCGTCAGCAGGTTCGGGCAAGACATTTGCCTTGGTAAAAGAATATTTAAAAATAATTTTGGCATCACCCAAGCAAGATGCTTATAAATCTATTTTGGCGATTACTTTTACAAACAAAGCTGTGGGCGAAATGAAATCAAGGGTGGTTGAAAACCTTTCGCAATTTGCACAAGAGCAACCTTCAGATAAAGCCATGGCTATGTTGCACAAAATTGCGGAAGAGTTGCAAATGACACCTCTTGAAATCAAGCAAAAAGCCAGAATTATTTTAAAGCATTTGATTCATAACTATGCTTCGTTTTCTATTTCTACCATAGATAAGTTTACTTCCACTGTTATTCGAACGTTTGCACACGATTTGAATTTGCCGAGCACGTTTGAAATTTCAACAGAAACCGAAAATTTACTTCAAGAAGCCATCGATGCTTTAATCTCTCAAGCGGGGACCGATGCTATTTTAACGAAACTCTTAGTCGACTTTGCCATTGAAAAAACAGATGACGATAAATCATGGGACGTTACCCGAGATATAAAAGAAATCGGTAAATTGTTGTCTAATGAAAATCACCGCCATGAAATTGAAGCCTTCAGAGAAAAATCAATTTTAGAATTTGTTGCAATAAAAAGTGATTTGCTCCAAAAAATCAAAAGTGGCAAGCAAGAATGCATCACACTTTCAACTGCTGCTTTTCAATTGATTCAAGACCATCAATTGGATGAAAAATCATTCAACAGGGGGATGGTTTATAAGTTTTTTTTAAAAAATTCAAAAGGAGAATTAGATGCTAAAGCCAATTCGCTACTGAATTATTTTGAAGAGGGCAGTCGTTATTCGAAAGCGTTACCTCAACATCAAAAAGATGCGGTAGACGAAATAATGCCTCGTTTGATGGAGTTTTATACGTTATTCAATTCCAATGCCAACAGACTATTATTGCTCACCGCTTTTTTGAAAAATCTGAATCCGTTATCGCTATTAAACCAAGTTAGTATCGAGTTATTGAAAATTCAAGAAGAAAAAAACATCCTTTCCATTTCGGAATTCAATAGTATTATTCACGAAAAAATTCAAAATCAACCGGCTCCGTTTATTTATGAACGAATGGGCGAACGCTACAAGCATTTCTTCATTGATGAGTTTCAAGACACTTCTGTTATGCAGTGGCAAAACCTGATTCCACTGATAGACAATGCCTTATCTAGTGAAGATTTGACCGGTGAACAAGGGACGCTAATGATTGTTGGCGATCCAAAACAAGCCATTTACCGTTGGCGTGGTGGCAAAGCCGAACAATTTATTGCATTGTTTAAAAAAGAAAATCCTTTTTCCAACCCAAATAAAGAGCAGTTTCCGTTGGACACCAACTGGAGGAGTTACACCGAAATTATTGACTTCAACAACCGTTTTTTCAACTTTATGGCCAATAATTTTGAAAATCAAAATTATAAAGAGTTGTATGAAAAGTACAGTTGGCAAAAAAGCAATGCTAAAAAGGGAGGTTTCGTTTCGATACGGTTTATTCCAAAATCAGAAAAAAGTGAAGGAGAATCTCCGGAAGACGATTGGACCGATTCGGATAGTTATCTTCAAAAAACGTTAGAAACTATAGAAAAAGTGCTAGCCAAAGGGTTTTCATATAAAGATATTGTAGTGATTACGAGAAAGAGAGATCCCGGCGTAAAAATTGCGGCTTTTTTAACGGAACATTCCATTCCTATTGTATCTTCAGAAACGCTTTTGATTGCCAACAGCAAAGAAGTTCAGGCAATAATTCAGTTTCTGTATTATCTATCCAACGAATCCAATAAAGAGGCGAAAGCCAAGTTTTTGTATTATTTGGCGAGGTATTGTCAACATAAATTGTCGGTGCATGATTTTATGGACCAAGGTTTAAAAATTGAAAATGAAACCGCATTTGAAACGTGGCTCGAAACGTTTGATTTGTTTTTATCCTTTCAATCCATTAGAAAAAAGTCGTTGTATGAAGCGGTAGAAATTTTATTGCAAACCATCTCCAATTCAGAAAAAACAGATGCTTACCTACAGGATTTCTTAGATAGAGTTTTAGAATTTGAATTTAGAAATCAAACCGGAACACTTGAGTTTTTAAATTATTGGGAAACCAATTGTCATAAATTCAGCATTCCCTCTCCTGAAGGAAATAACGCCGTTCGATTGATGACAATTCACAAATCGAAAGGTTTGGAATTTCCGGTGGTTATTTTTCCTTTTGCAGAAGAAGATTATAGTCGTTCGCCAAAAGATAAATTATGGATAGCGGTTGATGAAGGAAATTTTGGATTACCCAAGGCATTAATTGACAACAATTCCTCTGTTGAGGGTTTTGGCGAGGAAGCCGCGTCATTATATACAATTAAAAAGCAAGAAGAATTGCTTGACAATGTGAACTTGTTGTATGTAGCACTGACTCGTGCGGAAGAACAACTTTACATTATCTCTAAAATGAACCTTTTAAAAGATGGTGAGGCAGCCAAAAACAATATGTCTTCTTTTTTTATCAACTATTTAAAAAGTCAACATTTATTTGATTTAAATCAATCGGACTATACTTTTGGAAGCGAAGAAAAAGTTTCTTCAGCATCATCCGATGTTTCTACATTAAAAAAGATACCGCAACTTCATGCGATTTTTGATTTTAATTCGATTAAGATTGCACATCGCGAAAGTTTGATGTGGAATACCAAGCAACAATCAGCCATTGAATTTGGAAATTGCATACACGAAATTTTATCTTACGTAAAATCAATTGACGATATTGAAATAGCGATTCAAATAGCGATTGAAAGCGGCATTATTCACAAAGAACAAAAAGAAATAATAAAAGAAACGCTGCAACAAATTCTATCTCATCCGGAATTAGCCGTTTTCTACCATAAAAATAATCAAGTGCTTAATGAGCAAACCATAATTCAAAAAAATGGACCCATTTTAAAACCCGATAGAATTGTGCTTTTTTCGGCAAATGAAGCCGGAATACTTGATTACAAAACCGGATTGCCCAAAACAAGTCACGGTATACAAGTGGCCACTTACGGTCAAGCATTAGAAAGTATGAATTATATTGTAACAAAAAAAGCATTGGTTTATATTGGAGAAAAAATGGAAATAGTACATTTGTAAAAAAACAACACCTTATTATCATGTACGGCAAAATACAACAACACTTACAAAACGAATTAGAAACCATAGAGACGAATGGTTTGTTTAAAAAAGAACGCATCATAACTTCGCCACAAGGAGCAGAAATTACGATTGCCTCTGGAGAAAAAGTTTTAAATTTTTGTGCAAATAATTACCTTGGGTTGTCATCACACCCTGAAGTAGTGCAAGCTGCAAAAGATGCTTTAGATACGCATGGTTTCGGAATGTCATCAGTACGATTTATTTGTGGGACCCAAGATATCCACAAAACATTAGAAAAAAAAATCGCTGAATTTTATGGAACAGAAGACACCATTTTGTATGCGGCAGCTTTTGATGCCAATGGCGGTGTTTTTGAACCTTTATTAGGAGAAGAAGACGCTATTATTTCTGATAGCTTGAATCATGCCTCCATTATTGATGGGGTTCGATTATGTAAAGCAGCACGTTATCGTTATGCAAACAATAATATGGATGATTTAGAGCAGCAATTGATTAAAGCCAATGCAGAAGGAAGAAGGTTTAAACTCATTGTAACTGATGGCGTTTTTTCAATGGACGGTTTGGTGGCTCCATTAGATAAAATCTGTGATTTGGCTGATAAATATGACGCCATGGTCATGGTTGATGAATGTCATGCTGCCGGATTTATCGGAGCTACCGGAAAAGGGACTTTAGAAGCAAAAGGCGTAATGGGACGTGTAGATATTATCACCGGAACTTTGGGTAAAGCGTTAGGCGGAGCTATGGGGGGTTATACTACAGCCAAAAAAGAAATCATCGAAATTTTAAGGCAACGTTCGCGACCTTATTTGTTTTCGAATTCTCTAGCACCATCAATTGTTGGTGCATCCATTAAAGTTTTCGAATTATTAGAAAAAGACACTTCTCTTAGAGACACACTTGAAGCAAACACTAACTATTTTAAAAACGGTATGAAAAAAGCCGGTTTTGATATCATAGATGGTGATTCCGCCATTGTTCCTGTCATGTTATACGATGCCAAATTGGCTCAGACAATGGCTAATGAATTGCTGAAAAAAGGCATCTATGTAATAGGCTTTTTTTACCCGGTTGTACCAAAAGAAAAAGCAAGAATAAGAGTGCAATTATCAGCAGCACATACACAGGAGCATTTAGATAAAGCTATAGACGCATTTGTTTCTGTTGGTAAGGATTTAGGCGTAATTTAACATGTCGTTTATAATTCTTATTAAAAATAGTTAACGTTTCGTTTTGTAATTACAACAAAACACTATATTTTTGCAGTAATTAACAATTTATTGTAAACAAAACAAATCAAGTATGAAACATCTTAACAAATTATTTATTGCTTGCCTATTGATCATTGGCTTGGGAGCCAATGCTCAGGATAGTAATAATCCATGGGCGATAACTATTGGAACTAATGCTATCGATGGAGCTAGGGTAAGTGCATCGGAAAGTTTTACTAATCAATTTTCGGAGTACTTTAACTTAAAAGACTTTTGGAGTGTTGCACCATTTGTGTCAACTCTTGGAGTAACTAAAAATGTAGGAGGTAATTTTTCATTTGGAGTTACTGGGTCTTTTAACAAAATCACTAAATTCGTTTTACCACGAGAAAAACCAGCAGATTTTACAGTTGTAAATCCTGGTGATTTAATGTACTATGCAGTTGATGGTGCTATCAACTACAGCTTAGGAAATTTCTTAAACTTCATTGAGCCGGTTGCTCATGTTGGTGGAGGTTATACTTTTTTAGGAGATTACAGTGCAGGTAATGTAAATGGTGGTTTAGGTGTGAATTTTTGGTTTACTGAAACAATTGGACTTTCATTACGATCTACTTACAAGCATTCTTTTGCTGAAGAAAGATTAGAAGTTCCAACTCACATGCAACACATGGCTGGACTTACTTTCAAATTTGGAGGTAAAGATTCTGATGGTGACGGTATCTATGATAGAGATGATGAATGTCCTGATACATTTGGTTTAGCTCAATTTAATGGATGTCCAGATTCAGACGGAGATGGAATCCCTGATCATAAAGACGATTGTCCTGATACATTTGGTATTGCTCAATTTAACGGATGTCCTGATACAGACGGAGACGGAATCATGGATAAAGAAGACGATTGTCCTGAAGTAGCCGGTTTAGCTTCATTAAGAGGTTGTCCTGATACAGATGGTGACGGAATCGCTGATAAAGATGATAAATGTCCAGAAGTTAAAGGTCCAAGAGAAAACAACGGATGTCCATGGCCAGACAGAGATGGTGATGGTGTTCTTGACAAAGATGATAAATGTCCGGATGTTAAAGGAACTGTTGCAAACTTTGGTTGTCCAGAAGTTTCTGAAGAAGTTGTAAAACAATTGAATGAATTTGCAAAATCAATCTTATTTGATACTGGTAAATCTACAATCAAACAAGTTTCTTTTGGAACATTGGTATCTATCAAAAATGTAATGAATGAATATCCTTATGCTAAATTCAGAATTGAAGGGCATACAGATAGTACAGGTTCATTAGCATTAAACGAAAGACTTTCTAAAGAAAGAGCTGCTGCTGTTAAAGATTACTTAATCGCTAATGGTGTTGACGCTTCAAGATTAGAGTCTGAAGGATTCGGTCCATCTCGTCCGGTTGCTGACAACAAAACGGCAGCAGGCAGAGCTCAAAACAGAAGAACAGAAGTTGTTGTTATCAAATAATTTCTTTTTTAAATAAATTTAAAAACGCTCCGTTATTCGGAGCGTTTTTTTTATTTTTATACAATGCCTGAAAACACCTATTTACAAAAGCTTTCTAAAACCATCTTCGAAAATTATGGGAATGATTTTTCGAATCTTATTGTTGTTTTGCCTAACAATAGAGCAAAAATTTTCCTCTTAGAAGCTTTAAAAGAAGAGAGTCATCACACTTTTTTTGCACCAACAATAATCAGTATTGAAGCTTTTATTCAAGATGTTTCCGGACTTCGGTCTATTGATTCTATTGAGGTGCTTTTTGAATTCTATACAATTTATTGTTCCATAACTGCCAAGGAGGAGATTCAATCTTTTGAGCTTTTTTCAAATTGGGCCAAAACGTTACTGCAAGATTTTAATGAAATAGATAGGTATTTGTTAGAACCCAATCATGTGTTTTCTTATCTAAAAGATATTGAAGCCATCAAAAGATGGGATTTAGAGCCACAAAACAAAACAGAATTAATAGATAATTACCTTAAGTTTTGGCATAATATGCCTATTTACTATTCGGAACTTTATACTGCTTTACTCAAAAAAGGAATAGGCTATCAAGGGTTACTTTATCGTGAGGCTGTTGCTAACTTAAACCATTTTAGTAATGCTATTGGAAATAAAAAATATCTTTTCGCCGGATTTAATGCTCTTAATCAAGCCGAAGAAAAAATCATTCAAGAATTACTTTCTCTAAATATTGCTTCCATTTATTGGGATGCTGAAGGCACTTTTTTAAATGATCCGTATCATGATGCCGGATTGTTTGCCAGAAAAATTAAGAGTTCGTGGCGGCACTATAAAACAAACCCCTATGAATGGATTTTTGATCATTTTAAGGAGCCCAAAAAGATTCAAATACTTGGTACTCCAAAAATGATCGGACAGGCAAAATTAGCGGGTTCTATTTTGCATGACATTGCAAAAGAAACACCGCTTAAAAATGTGGCTGTTATTTTAGGTGATGAAACTATTTTAATTCCTTTATTGTATTCGTTGCCGTCAGAAGTTACAGAGCTCAACATTACAATGGGTTATTCCGGAAAAAACAATCCCGCTCAATTAGTTGTGAATAAGCTGTTTAAAATGCATCAAAATGCAATAAACAGAAGCAAGAACACTTATGTTTACTATTACAAAGATGTTTTAGAAGTCTTGAATAATGCTTTAATTGAACCTTTTATTGATGCCAAAAAACTGATAACTGTTATCAATGCTAACAACTATACGTTTATAACCAAAGACAAGCTTTTTGAGATTCAAAAAGAACCTAATTCTTTGTTTTTGCTTCTTTTTGAAAAATGGGACGCTTCACCAGCAGTTGTTTTGGAAACTATATCAGCCGTTTTAATTGAAATTAAAAATCAACTTTCAAACGATTCAGAAAGCAATAAAATTGCAAAAGCTTTTTTGTATTCTGTTTATAAAGTAATAACAAAGCTTACTAATTATTGTTCGAATCATGAGGCCGTTCAAAGCCTTGCTGTTTTGTACTCTATTTATAAACAAATAATTGATTTAGATGAAGTTTCTTTTGAAGGAGAACCACTTCAAGGTTTGCAAATAATGGGTGTTTTGGAAAGCAGGGTTTTAGATTTTGACACGGTTATTATTACTTCAATGAATGAAGGCACTTTTCCGGCGGGAAAATCTCAAAATTCGTTTATCCCTTTTGATGTAAAACGCGAACTGGGTTTGCCTACTTTTAAAGAAAAAGACGCTATTTATACCTACCACTTTTATCATTTATTGCAACGAGCCAAAAATGTATATCTTTTATATAATACGGAATCAGAAGGAGTGGATGCCGGAGAAAAAAGCCGGTTTATTACGCAATTGGAATTTGAAAAGCACCCCAATCATTCTATAACACACGAATTATACAATGCCGTATTGCCCGAAAAAGCAAACGAAGCGGTAGTTATAGAAAAGTCAGCTAGTATAATGGAACGCTTGGAGGCACTTTTTTCAACCTCACTGTCGCCTTCGTCAATTACTACTTATATTCGAAATCCGATTCAGTTTTATTTTCAAAAAATATTGCGAATCTCTGAAGTGGATGAGGTGGAGGAAAACATTGCCATCAACACCTTAGGGACTATTATTCACGAATCTCTGGAAGCATTATACAAGCCTTATTTGAATTCGCTGTTGACGGTTTCCATCATTGATAAAATGTTGGAAGCAGCAGATCAAGCAGTGCTGCAACAATTTAAAATGGTCTATAAAGAAGGTGAGATTACCAAAGGTAAAAACCTATTGGCTTATGAAGTAGCCAAACGAAATATTTACAACTTTTTGCATTATGAAAAGAAACTACTAGAAGCCGGCGATGCCGTTACGGTTTTGTATCTCGAGCACAACTTTCAACAAGTATTGATCGATGATCGATTGCCTTTTCCGGTAACTATTAAAGGAAATGTGGATAGAATAGAATTACGAAACGAAAAACTTCGCATTATCGACTACAAAACCGGTAAAGTGGAACAACGAAGCTTAGCCATTGAAACCTTTGAAGGTTTAACTCTTGCTATTAAAAATGACAAAATCATTCAGTTGTTGTGTTATGCCTTTATGGTGCAGTCAACGTTCCCCAATGTAGCGATGGAAGTGGGCATTATTTCTTTTAAAAATTTAAAAGCAGGATTCATGCCTTTTCAAATTAAAGAAGGAAAAGACGGTATTTCAAATTTAATTGATGATACAATCTTAGATAATTTCAAAACGGAATTAATTGATTTATTGCTGGAAATTTTGAATCAAGAAATGCCTTTTGAGGAGAAAACTTTATAATATAACTAAATAAAGAAGCAAGTGTTTAAATTACTTTAATAAGTAAAAATTAAATCTTCTTCAAGAACCCAAGTAAAACCGTTTTTAACTCGGTTTCATTTTCAATATGACTCATGTGTCCATCGGGAAATGTAACCAATTCTACTCTGGTTTTTTCTATTTGTTCCAGACTGTCATCATAGTTTAAAACACCATCTTTCTTGCCTAAAATCAATAAAATAGGATAGGTGGCAAAATGAAACAACACCTCTCTATCGATTCGTATTTTCATACCTTCTAAAGCGGCAACAATACCTTGAAGCGGTGTTTTTAATGCTTCTTTTTTCACCTCTTCAATAACATCGCTCAGACGTTCCCGATTGTCTTCACTAAATAAATTGGCAATAGACATTCTCACAAAAGCGGTATGATTTTGTTTTACGGCAACTATAGCTCGATCCCGGTTTTGTTTTCGTTCTTTGCTATCAGCTCTTGAAGTAGAATTCAATAAAGCCAATCCTTTTACAGCATCCGGATACAAATCAGCAAAAGCCAACGCCACATAACCACCCATGGAATGACCCATAAACACGGCTTTTCTGATTTTGAGTTCACGCAACACTTGATGTACCATATCGGCTTGATCTTCCATGGTGTGAATGTAACCCAAACATTCTGTGTAACCATGACCTAATAAGTCGATAGCAATCACTCTGTTTTTTTTAGAAAAATCGGCTATAAAAGCATTCCACATCGAAAGGTTTTCTAAAAAGCCGTGTAATAGTACAACGGCTGTTCCTTTTCCAATGTCGGTGTAGTTGATTTTGGTGTTTTTGTATAGTATGTTTTTGGTTTCAGGTTTCAAGTTTCGGGTTGAAAAGTTGGTTTGGCAAAGTAAATTATAACTAAATTAAAATCCAATTGGAATTAATTTAATTTAGAGGAATAAAGATTTGATAAAATAAATTTTGATAGTTACAGTTTTAATAAAAGATGAGTTTACGCATAATAATTAATTAAGCATAAAATATGTGATAAAGCAGCATTATTTTTTCCACAAAGAATTAAATGCGTTAAAATTTTTAACTTTAATAATTATAACTTAAAAATCAAAAGGTATGAAAAATTTGTTTTTATTATTTTTTGTATTCATGTTATATTTAACATTGATTTCTTGCTATAACGAGAAAAACGAAGTTATTGAAAGTACTATCGTTGGTGAAGAGTTACACCAAAACGCTCTCAATAGAAATTCCTTTAATCCTCCTGCGGATCATCCTGTAAAAGCTGATCATGTTAGAAGACCAAAAAGGATTAAAGGAAGTAGATGCCATTTACAAAGCAAGTATGCCATCTTCTAAAAATGAACCCTATTATGACAACTTGAGACAAATTGGTTTTATGTTGTTGATAAGTAACGGCTTAATTAAGGATGGTACTAAAGAACAAAAGTTGTATTATATTAATGAACAACTTGAATCCATCGCCAATCTTCCCAATTTTAATGACTTTTATTTGCTTTTAAATTCCTTGAAATCTGAGGTTTCTCTAAGTGAATTAACTGGATACTCTGATAAATTTTTCAATAAAAATCTTGCTCTTATTAATGAAATTGGATGGAAAAATGAAGATGAAAAAATCCAGAAAATTAGTGAGTTAAACGAAGCTTTGAGATTATTTAGTACTGAATAACATTTTTTAAAATATATCAAAAAGGAGAATCTTGACTGAGATGCTCCTTTTTTTTATGTTTATACTATTGGTTTATAAAAATGAAAGCAAATTTTATTTCCTACTCCTTAGATGAAACGTTTACTCATAAAATTAGCATGGCAAAATTATATGGCTAGACTGTTTTATAATGAAAGATTTATTAGTTTTAGTGTACAACTTTCCAGTCGTTTGTTCCTTGCGAGACAATAGCATGAATAGATTTTGTATATTTACAATACAAAAAATTAGAAACTGCTATCAATTGATGGCAGGACCAGCCCAACTTTAGTATAAGAAAATACCTGAATACATGCACAATTTTTTTTACTTTTTTTCAAAAATCTCGATGTTGGCACTTTTGCTGGCTATTTTCAGCACACAAGCACAACCCGTCCACAGCCGATTGTCGCATAAAAATGACACCATTGTCAAGGAAAACGGCAATAACAAAGAACTGACTATTCTGAATTTCGAGAAGAAAAAAGTAGCTGTTATTCGCCTGAAAAATAACCTCAAAGACGGCTGGCAAGAAAAATATGGTTATCAGGAAGTGTTGGTCGAGAAATCTATGTACAAAAATGACCAATTGCATGGATTGCAATCCCTCTATGACAATCAAGGAAAACTGAGAGAAAAGAAAGAGTATTGGTGGAATCCAGACACAAAAAAATCAGAACTTCATGGGCTTTTTGAAAGTTTCAGTCAAGGCACGAAATTAATGCAACATCAATATAAAAACAACCAAAAGAATGGCCCGTTCAAAGAAACGAACATGAAAGGGGTTGTTACTAGAAAGGGTTTTTATCATAACAATCTATTGGTGGGAAAAATTGAAGAATTTACCAACGAAGGTAAAAAAAGAAATGTGAGAAATTACAAAATCATTACATCTGAACTCGGCAAAGAACAGTCGGTGTCTCATGGCAAATTCATCACATATAAAGAAAATGGCAGCCTTCAATCCGAAGGAACGTATGAAAACGGAAAAAAAACAGGTAAATGGATTGCGTATCATCACCAACAACCGTATTTAGAATCGATTGTTCATTACAAAGATGATCAAATGCATGGTTATTATGAGCGTTACCATCCAGAAGGTTTTTTGTCCAACAAAGGAACTTACTATCACCAAATTACAGTCAACGATACTTTACTCAAAAACGTCAATGAAGGCAAGAAAGAAACCTATCATAAAAACGGAAAACCTCAGATGATGGAATTCTATCAAATGGGCAAACTGCAAGGTTTATGGCAGCGTTTTTATGAAGATGGCACGATACAAGAAGAGCGAAATTACAAAGATCATTTGGAATCGGGATACAAACGCTATTATGACAAAAATGGTTTGAAAATCCATGAAACTTTTCATAAAATCATCGTTGTTGATGGTAAAAAAACCAGTGTGAAAGATGGTTTTGAATACCGATGGATCAACGGCGTACTCATTTTGAAATCGGAATTCAAAGACGGTTTGGAAATTGGCATTCGCGAAACTTTCTATGATGACGGAAAGAAAAAAGAGGTTGTTTCCTTAAAAGAGGGATACTTTCATGGCGATTATCGAGAATTTTATCCCAATGGAAAATTAAAACGATTTGTGGAATATGAAATCCCAAAAAATGAAGCGACACCAAGACATAGAATTTTTGGTTGGTCCAAAGATTTTGACACACTGGGTCAGCTGACCTACCAAAAATTTTTAGGCTTAAAAGACAAGATGATTGTAGAAACCAGATATGACAAAAATAAAATTGTCTATTGGCAAATTCCGGATTTAATGGAAATGAATCATTTTCCAAATGGGTCGTTGTTGTCATTGAAAACATCCTCTTTTTATAACCAAGCGGCGGTGCATTTTTACTTTTACAGCGATCAAAAATTGAGAAAAACCATTTTCCAAGATGCTGAAAGCTTGACCACATCCATGGCCGATTTTGCCAGCGATGGCACTTTAGCTCATATTTATTTAGACAATCCTGACAACAATCCGCCGCCAGCCACCAAAACGCAAGTTGAAAAAGTGTCCAACCAATGGAATCCTGATTGGTTTCACAGTCCATTGATGACAGACCGATTGAAAAATGGCACTTATGAACTGAAATACAAGAATGGTAAGCCGTTTTTCAAAGGGCATTTTACAGACGACTTGCCCGATGGCGATTTTGTGATTTTTGACCCGATTCAAAATGACACATTGGGATATAAATATTATGAAAGAGGCATTCAAAAAGGTAACTTTCTTGAAAAATTTGGAGGTAAAAATATTACTCGAAAAGGCGATTTTCATGGAAACGGTTTTTTGAAAACGGAAGCTAATTTTCAAAAAAATGGTTTGCCCAACCGAAATTATAAAAATGATGAAACCGGAAAAAGATGGTTTACCGAAGAATTTCATGACAATGGAAAATTGAAATATTTTAGAGATGAAAACTCAGGTTTGTCTGCTGATTATGATTCAAATGGGATGACTGTTTCAGAAACCATTCTACTGACTGGAAAACCCGATTGGAAAGTACGAAGAAATTATCATCCGAATTCTAAACAAGTCAAAACGGAATCTTTTTATTATAAAAACGAACAAGACAGTTTGTATTTGGGCTATTTTCCGAATGGCGATTTGGAATTCAGTGTGGCCTATCGCAACAGCAAACGCAACGGAAATTATTTGGCTTACTATGCTGATGGTTCTTTGAGAGCGATGGGGTTTTATGAAAATGACATTCCAGAAGGGGAGTGGGTGCAATATAAAGACGGCGTCGCAGAAACTATTTTCTATGAAAAAGGGAAAGCGATTGTGAAACCAAAAACCCAAAAATGCGGTTGTTCGGATGATCGTTTGAGTAAAAATCAAATCAAATTTGCCCAAACGGTCGATGCGTTGGTTGCTTTCAATGAATTGCGTTATCATTTACCAGAATATTTGAAACCAGTCAGCCAACTGAATTACGGTTCTATCTTTTTCAGAAATTACCAATTCAGCAATGGACATCAAAGTGGGTTTTCGTCTTTGCAATTGTTGATGTTCAAAGAGTTTTCTTTCGATTTGCCCGCCAATCAGCAAGTGAGAATTACACTCAATCCGTGCGAAACGCCGGGTTATATTAGTATCATGGACATGACCGCCAGCTATTTTTTCAATAATCCAGAAGAAACTCGGGCAACGTTTCATCCACAGAGAATTGCCATCAGTTTGTTGAATAGCCCTCTCAAAAGTAGAGATGCCGACTATCCGAATTTTACGGCTCTGTTTGATACTAAAAGTCTTGAGTTTAGAGGAAGTGAACCCATTGCCATCAACTTTAGTGAAAATCCTAATGCGTGTTCTACCACCGGAAGAATTAATGATTTTTTGAATGTAGAAGTTAAAGTAGCAGAGCCTTTGTTTTTCAGTCAAAATTATAGAAATAATGAATTTTACACTTCAAAATATCCTAATTTTCAAAACCAATCTAAAGAAGATTTCTTTGGTTTGAATTGTTCTGAGGCTACTATTTCATTTCAAATTATAGAAAAGGGAAAAGAACTCAAATTTGATATTTTCAATGCGGAATTATTAGCAGGAGGTCTTTGGGTGGCAGGAAATTTGACTTTTAAAGTAACCAAAAAATCAGAAGATTTATTTGTTTATCAATCTGAAAAGGAAACATTCGAGTTTAGTTTACAAAATTTGAAAAAAGAATTTATTAAAAAAGGATTCAGTAGATTACATACCATTCATGATGAAAAACAAAACCATTTGATATTTCAATTTTATGCAGAATAAATTCAAATTACCAACAAAATTTTTAGTGGTCGTTTTATTCTTGACGATGCACTTGGGTCATACGCAAAGTCTTTGGGATATGTTATACAACAAATCTTATGATTTCAATAATTATGTCAAAAAGCATACTTCTGAGAAAAAATATTTGCAAGGAACCATTGAAATAACGCAATATAGTTTTAAAAATCAATCGCTAGAGTTATATCCTACACTAAATCAAAAAGTATTTGAAACTTGTATTAATTCCCTTGAAGATGAACTCAAATATAGAATTTTGCTTCAAAAAGCATTGGACAAATTAGAAGTATTGAACAAAGTGGTCAATAGCAGAAACAGTCGCTATTATGAAGATAATTTAAGTAAATTGAATCCAAAGCTATCACGTATTGAAATTGAAGTGGTTTCAATCGTGGGTCAAAAAGTTTGTTATCAGTTTTCATATGAATTCGACATTGCTTCACGCGAAGTCAAACAAATTGAAGTTAAAGATTACTATTGGGGTGATTTAACAACGGCTACATTAGTCAAGATGGACAGAAAACCTAGTGAATCACAAATCAAAAGCATTGAAGATAAAGCGTTCCAACAATTCAATGAACAATTTCTGTTGGCATCTAAAAATCTTAATCTAGAAGATTTGGATGATTATAACGAGGAACTTGAGAAAAGACCTGTTTCGAAACCCCTGGAAAATCAAGGTAATGTCTATCATAAAATTCAATTGAAAGATGCAGATTTTTTATGGATACATCATGGGATTTTGATACAAATTCAAGATTATGCGTCCACAACAGAAACCATCCAAGGAAGAGGATTAACCTTTTTCATTCCATATCATGAAGCACTTCCATATCTCAAGTGGATTCCGGAATTGTCTTTTATTGCACAAATTCCTGTGGTTAGAAATGAATTTCAAAACTGGAACGAACCCAATTTTGTGATTTCTAAGTTTTTCAGTATTAAATCTGAACCTAATTTGCTTGATTTGATGAAACATCAAAATTCTAATCAAAAACAGAAAATCAAACAATTACAACAAACGAGTTTTCAGGTCTTTAAAAATGGCGAAAGAAAGCAAATGAACAGGAATGTATATCAATTTGATGGCAACCAAAAAGTGTTGTGGCAGGAAACTTTTGATGATCAAGACAAAACGTATTCCAAAACGTTTTACGATTATGATGCGAAACAAAATTTGATTTCAACGACTGTAAAACTCAGAGCACAAAAAGATCGAACAACCCAATTTCAGTATGATGCCAAAGGTAATTTATTACGTAAACGCACGAGTGAAAGTCAGGAAATCACAGACACGCATTATTTTTACAATCAAAATGCTGTTTATTCATTTTCGCATCAAATTTTTGGAGAAGTGAACAGAACCATTGCACATGTTTCGTTATATAAAGACAAATTTTGCACAGACCATATTTGTTATCTTTTAAATTCAAACGGCGATGTGATAGGTGTTCAATCACAAAAATATATTTCTAGCCAAGCCCAAATCGGTCGAGATGCCAATGGTTTGTTGCGAGAAGCTCATTTTGATAATGACCGATACCATTACTATTTTGATTACAACGACCAACAGTTTTTGACTCATTATAGGGTATTTGAATATGCTATTCAGAAAAATGAAATGCAATGGTTTTATGAAGATGGAGCTCCAATTCCTTATAAAGTCACAAAATTGAATTCCAGTTATGACACCGTCAAAATTGAAGAATTGATTACTAGGGAAGGGTTTTAAGTAGTTGGTTTAACAAACAGTTTGGAAATTTGAAGAAAAAATCAATTACTAGTGTTGCATTGATTTTTCAAAATAGTCATAAACAAATAAATAATAAATAGTTACATGCTTTCTTTGGATGTGCAAATAGAAATTACAGTTTAAGTTAAGCGACATTTTTGTAAATGCTTTTAAAAAAAAGAAATAAAGTTAGTATTTAATAATGATAAGGTTGTGAAAATTAGAACTAAATTATAATCCAATCTGTGTTTAAGAAAAACGACCCACTTTCCTGTGAGTCGCCTTTAAACTTATTAATATTTAAACTCTTAAACCAATTTAAGCATTCATTAAAGATTCAATCTCCTCCACTTCAATCGGAATATTTCGCATCAAATTAAACGGTTCGCCACTTTTTTGAATCACCACATCATCTTCCAATCGAATGCCAAAACCTTCTTTTGGGATATAAATGCCGGGTTCAACTGTAAAAACCATATTGGCTTGCATCGGCTCATGTAATAATCCGTAATCGTGTGTGTCTAATCCCAAATGATGCGAGGTGCCATGCATGAAATATTTTTTGTAAGCCGGCCATTCCGGATTTTCATTTTGCACATCGGCAGTATCAATAAGGCCTAAGCTTAACAATTCCGAAGTCATGATTTTGCCTACTTCCAGATGGTATTCTTTCCAAAGTGTTCCGGGAACCAATAGTTTAGTAGCTTCATTTTTCACTCGCAACACCGCATTGTAGACTTCTTTTTGTCGTGGAGAAAACTTTCCAGAAACGGGAATTATTCGAGTCATATCACTCGAATAATTGGCATATTCTGCACCTACATCTAACAAAATCAAATCGCCTTCTTTGCATTGTTGGTTGTTCTCGATGTAATGCAACACATTCGCATTATTTCCTGAAGCAATAATTGGCGTATAGGCAAAACCTTTTGAACGATTTCTAATGAATTCATGAGCAAATTCGGCTTCAATTTCATATTCCATTACGTTGGGTTTCACAAAAGACAGTACTCTGCGGAAACCTTTTTCGGTTAAATCACAGGCTTTTTGCAACAAATCAAGTTCTTCACTTTCTTTAATCGAACGCAGCCGTTGTAAAATCGGATTGCTTTTTTCTACTTTGTGAGCCGGATAGTTTTCTTTCCACCATTTGATAAAACGGGCTTCGCGAGTTTCTGTTTCTACGGAAGCACGATAATGTTCGTTGGTGTTGATATACATCCTATCGGCATACGACATTACTTCTTTTAAAATCTTATGAAAATCAGTTAACCAATAAACGGTTTTAATGCCCGATACTTCAAAAGCTCTTTGTTTGGTAAGTTTTTCACCTTCCCAAACCGCAATATGTTCGTTGGTTTCTCTTAAAAACAAAATTTCTTTTAAATAGGCATAAGGAGCATCCGGAAAAAGCAATAAAATGCTTTCTTCCTGATCAACACCGCTTAAATATAAAATATCCCGGTGTTGGGCAAAAGGCAAAGTTGTATCTGCACTGACAGGATAATTATCATTGGAGTTAAACACGGCCACACTGTTTGGTTTCATGGAAGCCACGAATTTAGCTCTGTTTTTTATGAATAAATTTTGATCAATTTGGTGGTATTTCATAAATGCTAACGATTTGAATATTTCTCAAAAGTACTAAGTTTAAAAAAAATTTAAATGTAAATTGCAGGATAAAATTTCATATTTTTAAATTTCCAATTCTTTATCTTCAAAATAATGAGAAAAAAGTATTCCATTTTTATGCTTTTGGCAATCCAATTGGGATGGTCTCAACAAGCTACGTCGCCAGAAAAAGTTGCAACTGCATTACAGCAAAAAAGTAGTTTAGCTGAAAAATCATTGGTTAAAAATCTAACTTTTGAAAGTGTTGGACCAACTGTAATGAGTGGTAGAGTGGTGGATGTTGCAGTAAATCCTTTGGATCCCACTGAATTTTATGTGGGCTATGCCTCCGGTGGTGTTTGGCACACCAATAACAACGGGATGAGTTTTACACCAATTATGGACAATGCTCCAACTCAAAACATTGGTTGCATTGCTGTAGATTGGAAAAGCGGCACCATTTGGGTTGGTACCGGAGAAAACAATTCATCACGCTCCTCTTATGCCGGAATCGGAATTTTAAAATCAAAAGATCAAGGAAAAACTTGGGAAAATGTAGGATTGCACGACAGCCATCACATTGGTAAGATTGTAATAAACCCGTCAAATCCAGATCAAGTGGTAATCGGAGTTATTGGTCATTTGTATTCTAAAAATGACGAAAGAGGTGTTTTCAAAACAACAGATGGCGGAAAAACATGGAAAAAAACCTTGTTTATTGATGATGGAACCGGGGTAATTTCTATAACGGTTTCGCCAAAAAACTTTGCCATTCAATATGCATCAGCTTGGCATAGAAATCGAAAAGCATGGAATTTTTTAGGGAATGGTGCCACTTCGGGCATTTATAAAAGTGAAGATGCAGGTTCTACATGGGAATTAGTTTCAACTCCGGAAAGTGGTTTTCCAAATGGTGAAGGCTTGGGTAGGATAGGTTTGGCGGCTTTTGACAACGATGTGGTTTATGCGGTTCACGACAACCAATTCAAACGACCTGCAACAGTGGCTGCAAAGTCAACTTTGCCTGAAATGTTTAGTGTTCCCGGCGATGTGTTTGAGGCCATTCCATCCAAAGAAATTAATAATTATTTGAAAACATTTGGCTATTCTGAAAAATACAGAGCAGAAAACATCAAACATTTGGTTTCCAATAATTATATGAAACCGGCTGAAGCCAAAAGTTTTTTGTTGGATGCCAATAAAGCCTTGTTTGAAACCGAAGTTATAGGAGCCGAAGTTTTTAAATCAACCGACGGCGGAAAAACATGGAAAAGAACCCATCAGGATTTTATTGATGATTTCTTTTATTCGTATGGTTATTATTTTGCAAAAATTACGGTTGACCCATCCAATTCAGATAGAATCTATATAGGCGGTGTTCCAATCATTAAATCTGACGATGGTGGAAAAACCTTTGTTTCTATCAACAGAGAAAATGTTCATGCAGACCATCATGTTGTTTGGGTAAATCCAAATAAACCGGGGCATTTGATTAATGGTAACGATGGCGGTTTGAATATTTCGTATGATGATGGTAAAAATTGGATTAAGTGTAATTCACACAACGTGAGTCAATTTTACAGTGTCAATGTAGACTACCAAACACCTTATAACGTTTATGGTGGTATGCAAGACAATGGCGTTTGGGTTGGACCAAGTAATTACAGCTACAGTTCAGAATGGCATCAGGAAGGAAAATATCCATATGAAAGCATTATGGGAGGTGACGGTATGCAAACACAGATTGACAGACGTAATCCTAATCTTGTTTTTACCGGATTTCAATTTGGAAATTATTATAGAATTGACAGAGCAACTAAAAACCAAAAATACATTTCTCCTCGTGCCAAAAAAGACGAAAAGCCATTGCGATATAATTGGCAAACCCCAATTTTATTGTCAAGTCACAACCAGGATATTTTATATATGGGATCACAATACCTTCACCGTTCGTTCAATCAAGGTGATGATTGGACAGCCATTTCACCCGATTTGACACAAGGTGGAAAAGAAGGAAATGTAGCCTATGGAACCATTACAACCTTTAGCGAAAGTCCGTTTCAATTTGGTTTACTTTATACGGGAAGCGATGACGGATTGGTGCATGTTTCCAAAGACGCCGGAGCCACGTGGCAAAAAATTTCAGACAGTTTTCCAAAAGACCTTTGGGTTTCAAGAGTGGTAGCCTCTGCCCATCAAAAAGAACGCGTTTATGTAACATTAAACGGTTACAGATGGGATGATTTTACTTCATATGTTTATGTTTCCGAAAATTACGGACAAACTTGGAAATCTATCGCAGCAGGCATTCCAACCTCACCGATTAATGTAATTTTGGAGGATTCTGATAATCCAAAAATCATTTATTTGGGAACAGATAACGGTTTTTATATTTCATTTAATCAAGGTGCTTCATGGCAACTTTTTATGAATGGATTGCCCAATGTTGCCGTGCATGATGCCGTGATACAAAAAGAAACAAAAGATTTAATTGTTGGCACCCACGGGCGTTCTATTTATAAAACCAATTTGAAAAGCATTCAACAGCTAAACGATGACATCCTAAATCAAGATTTAAAAGTGTTTGAAACAACATCTATAAGACATTCTGAAAATTGGGGGAGCAGTTGGACAAAATGGTTTCCCGGAAATGTGCCTAACGTAAAAGTTGATTACTATGCCAAAAATAAAGGAGAAGTTGTTGTTGCTGTTTTAAATGACTTAGGAATTCCTGTTTATGAGGAAAAAATTCAAGCCCAAGAGGGATTGAACACATGGAATTATCAAGCTACAGTTTCAACAACCGGAAAAGAAAAATGGCAGAAAAAAGTAAAAGATGTAAAACTTAAAGCAGCTAAAAACGATGCTATCTATTTGATTCCCGGAAATTATACCATTAAAATGACACAAGGTGCCGTTTCACAAACCATTCCTTTTGAAGTTAAAAAAAATGAACGAACACCAAGATAATTAGAACCTATAACCCATGAAAAGCTATAACAGACTCAGAATAGTACTTTTATTTTTAACCTTAAGTTGTTTTACCAATGTAGTAGGTCAAAACAAAATGCCATATCAATTATTTGATAAAAACGGCAAAAAGACCACCTATGAAAAGTTATTAAAAGCAGCTACAAAGACAGAGGTTTTGTTGTTTGGCGAATACCATGATAATTCTGTGGTACATTGGTTACAATTGGAAATCACCAAAGACTTGTCGGAAAAGAAAGCTTTGGTTTTAGGTGCCGAAATGATAGAAGCCGATAATCAAAAACAGTTGAATCAGTATTTGCAAGGTGAAATAAATCAAAAAGCATTTGATACTTTGGCCCGACTTTGGTCCAATTATAAAACAGATTACAAACCTTTGGTTGATTTTGCTAAGGAGCAAAAAATTCCGTTTGTAGCAACTAACATTCCCAGACGTTATGCCAGTATGGTTTTTAAGAATGATTTTGCAGCTCTTGACCCATTGACCGACGAAGAGAAAACATGGATAGCTCCTTTGCCCATTGCATTTGACATCAATTTGCCGGGTTATCAAAATATGTTGGAAATGATGGGCGGTCATGCCGGAGAAAAAATGCCAAAAGCTCAGGCCATAAAAGATGCCACTATGGCTCATTTTATTATACAAAATTTAAAAAGCAATTCGCTTTTTATACATTATCACGGTACGTATCATAGTGATAATTTTGAAGGGATCTATTGGTATTTAAAACGAGAAAACCCAAGTTTACAACTTGTAACGATTTCAACGGTTACACAAAAAGATATTACCAAGCTTGAAAAAGAAAACCACAATAAAGCTGACTTTATTCTTGTTATTGATGAGGATGTGACTAAGACCTATTAAAATTTAGTTTAATCAATGCAAAACTGGTTTTAAATGGAGCTACTTTTTTTAGTTGCAACACTAGTGCGTTACAAGTTCTATTTTTGCTGCCAATTCATTAATTTTAAAAGAATTACTAGTTTTTAAGGCCCTACAAATGGTTCTTTTTTTTGTATAGATTTTTACAAAAACCCATTTTAAAATCTAAACACTTGTTAATCCTTCTTTAAAATCACTTTAAATTAGAACGAAAAGGTTGTAGTTATTTCCAAATAGCTGTAAATTTGTGTGCAATTTTTAAAAATTTATTTTACACAAACATTATGGCAAAATCGGCACTTTTGAAGTCTTCCATTGCAAAAAAGTATTGGATGGCTCTTACGGGTTTATTTTTATGCTTGTTTTTAGTAGGTCATTTGGCCGGAAATCTTCAACTTATTTTCGGAACTCCTTTGCAATTCAATGAATATGCATTGTTTATGACCACTAATCCTGCGGTAAAAATTCTATCTTATGTTACCTACATTTCCATCCTTTTTCACGTTATTGATGGATTTCTGTTAACCATTCAAAACAGAAAAGCACGACCGGTTGGTTATGCAAAAACTAATCCCAAAGCAAACAGTAGTTTCTCTTCCAGAAACATGGCCGTTTTGGGAACTTTGGTGTTAATTTTTATTGCCACACACATGACAAACTTTTGGGCAAAAATGCATTTTGACAAAAAAATGCCTTTGATGATTCAACCTATTGAACCAGCTCCCGGTATGAAAGCAGATTATTATGTTGGTAGAAGCATAGGACAGTTTTATCCTGTTGATCAAGTTAAATTGCCAGACGAGCCTGCTCCAATGGATGGAGTAATTCCAAAACAACTAGAAGTTAGAAATGGAACAGATATATACAATGTTAATGCAAATGTTAAGGTTGGAGAATTGTATAAAGACTTACACAAAATCACAATGGATTTTTTCAAAAGTAAAGAAAAACTTTTTGGAGTAATTCCAAACGAAGGTTTGTTTTTTACCATTTTCTATGTGTTATCCATGGCTGTTTTAGGGTTTCATTTATGGCACGGTTTCCAAAGTGCTTTTCAATCCTTGGGAGCAAATAGCCCAAAATGGACGCCAACGATTCATTTTATTGGAAAAGCATTTGCGGTTTTAGTTCCGTTTTTATTTGCTATTATTCCTTTATACATTCATTTTACTAAATAATCAACATCAGAATATATTATGAAGTTAGATTCAAAAATACCGGAAGGTCCAGTTGGTCAAAAGTGGACAAACCACAAAAATCATTTAAAGTTAGTTGCACCTAATAACCGTCCGAAAATTGACATTATTGTAGTGGGAACCGGTTTGGCCGGAGCTTCTGCTGCCGCTTCTTTTGGAGAAATGGGTTATAATGTAAGTGCGTTTTGTTTTCAAGATTCACCTCGTAGAGCTCACTCTATTGCGGCTCAAGGTGGAATTAATGCCGCTAAAAATTATCAAAATGATGGGGATAGTGTGTACCGTCTTTTTTATGATACCATAAAAGGAGGCGATTACCGTGCTCGTGAAGCCAACGTTCATCGTTTAGCCGAAGTTTCAGGTAGCATCATCGACCAATGTGTGGCTCAAGGTGTTCCTTTTGCTCGCGAATATGGCGGGATGTTAGACAACCGTTCTTTTGGAGGAACGCAAGTGCAACGTACGTTTTATGCTGCTGGTCAAACAGGACAACAATTATTATTAGGTGCTTATTCCGCTTTATCAAGACAAATCGGATTAGGTCGTGTGAAAATGTACAACCGTCACGAAATGTTAGAATTGGTAAAAGTAGACGGAAAAGCTCGCGGAATTATTGCCAGAAACCTAATCACAGGTGAATTAGAAAGACATTCAGCTCACGCTGTAGTTATAGCTTCGGGAGGTTATGGAAATGTTTATTTCCTTTCAACCAATGCCATGGGAAGTAATGTTACTGCTTCATGGAAAATCCATAAACAAGGAGCGTTATTTGCCAATCCATGTTTCGTTCAAATTCACCCAACGTGTATTCCGGTTCACGGAACCAATCAGTCGAAATTAACGCTAATGTCTGAATCATTGCGTAATTCCGGTCGAATTTGGGTTCCTAAAAAGAAAGAAGATGCCGAAGCGATTCGTGCTGGAAAATTAAAACCAACTCAAATAGCAGAAGAAGAAAGAGATTATTTCTTGGAAAGAAGATATCCTGCTTTTGGAAACTTAGTGCCTCGTGACGTAGCTTCCAGAGCCGCTAAAGAGCGTTGTGATGCCGGTTACGGAATTGAAGCAAATGACACCAATGAAGGGGTTTACCTTGATTTCTCGACAGAAATTAAAAGCAAAGGAAAGCAAGCCGCTTATGCTCAAGGAAATCACAATCCTTCTGAAGAAGAAATCATCAAATTAGGTAAAAAATGGTTGGAAGAAAAGTACGGAAACTTATTCACCATGTACCAAAAAATTACCGATGAAAATCCATACGAAACCCCAATGAAAATTTATCCTGCTGTGCATTATACGATGGGTGGCGTTTGGGTTGATTATAATTTGATGTCAACTATTCCAGGTTGTTTTGTGGCGGGAGAAGCCAATTTCTCTGATCACGGAGCCAACCGTTTAGGTGCTTCTGCTTTAATGCAAGGTTTAGCCGATGGATATTTCGTATTACCCTATACCGTTTCTAACTATTTAGCAGACGAAATCAGAACCGGAAAAATTTCGACTGATTTACCTGAATTTGCTGAAGCAGAATCCAATGTAAAATCGCAGATCGATAAATTTTTAAACAATAACGGTTCTAAAACTGTTGACCATTTCCACAAACGTTTAGGTTTAATCATGTGGAATAAAGTAGGAATGGGAAGAAACGAACAAGGTTTAAAACAAGCCATTTCAGAAATTGCTCAACTAAAAGAAGAATTCTACAGCGATGTGTATGTTCCCGGAACTTCAGACGAATTAAACCCTGAATTAGAAAAAGCTCTTCGTGTAGCCGATTTTATTGAATTGGGACAATTAATGGCAATGGATGCCTTGCAACGTAACGAATCATGTGGGGGTCACTTCCGAGAAGAATACCAAGATGCAGAAGGTGAAACCTTACGTGACGACGAAAACTTTAAATTTGTGGGAGCTTGGGAATACAAAGGTTCAGACATTTCAAAAGCCGTATTACACAAAGAAGAATTGAAATACGAAGAGATTAAAATTGCAGCTCGTAATTATAAATAATTAGCATTATGTCAACAGCAAAAAATATAAATATTACCCTGAAAATTTGGCGTCAAAAGAACACCAAAACAAAAGGTGGAATCGAAACTTACAAACTAGATAATGTTTCAACAGCCAGTTCGTTTTTGGAAATGTTAGACCAATTAAATGAGCAATTAGTCAATGACAGAAAAGAACCTGTTGCGTTCGATCACGACTGTCGTGAAGGAATCTGCGGAAGCTGTTCGTTATACATCAACGGACGTGCTCACGGACCGGATACCGGCATCACCACCTGTCAATTGCACATGCGAATGTTCAACGATGGCGATACCATTTACGTTGAACCTTGGAGGAGCAAAGCCTTCCCGGTAATCAAAGATTTAGTGGTAGACAGAAGTGCATTTGACCGAATTCAACAAGCTGGTGGATTCGTTTCTGTAAATACATCCGGAAAAACCATTGATGCCAACTCACTTCCTGTGCCAAAAGACGATGCAGACAAAGCTTTTATGGCGGCGGCTTGTATTGGTTGCGGAGCTTGTGTGGCGACTTGTAAAAACGGTTCAGCCATGTTATTTGTTGGAGCGAAAGTATCACAGTATGCGTTGTTACCACAAGGAAAAGTAGAAGCAACTGAGCGTGTTCTAAACATGGTTCGTCAAATGGACGAAGAAGGTTTCGGAAACTGTACCAATACCGGTGCTTGTGAAGTGGAATGTCCAAAAGGCATTTCCCTAGAAAATATTGCCCGTATGAACAGAGAATATTTGAAAGCAAGTTTGTAAAATTTACGTTTTTTTTTAAATAATAAAAGCATTCAGCAGTAGTTGAATGCTTTTTTTTATATTTGATAAAACGATTCTAATGAAATTCTATAAAATAATTTTTGTCTTATTTATTTCTCAAATAACATTTGGTCAAAACTACCAACACTACGTCAACCCCTTCATCGGAACCGGCGGAACCGGACATACATTCCCTGGAGCCACCGTGCCATACGGAATGGTGCAACTTTCCCCAGACACCCGCATCGACGGTAGTTGGGAAGGCTGTTCCGGTTATCATTATTCTGATAATCGCATTTATGGCTTCTCACATACTCATCTCAACGGAACAGGCGTTTCTGATTATGGCGATATTTTGTTAATGCCCACGATGGGCGAACCGTCCTTTGACAACAAAATTTATTCCTCCACTTTTTCACATAAAAATGAAAAAGCTTCTGCCGGATTTTATTCCGTTAAATTAGATAAACATAACATCGATGTTCGATTAACAACATCCACAAGAGTTGGTTTTCATGAATATACCTTCAATGAAAGCGGTCAAGCCAACATCATTTTAGATTTAAATCATCGGGATAAATTATTGGAAGGTGAAATTAGAGTAATAGATGATAAAACCATTGAAGTATTAAGACGAAGTGAAGCATGGGCTCGTGACCAACATGTTTATGCCAGAATTGAATTTAATGTTCCTTTAAAAATAAACAAAGAAAAAACCATTTTTAAAGGAATAAAAGGTGATTATCACGGAACCGAGTTGGCAATTAGTTTCTCTAAAAAAGTCAAAAAAGGTGACAAGATACTTGTAAAAGTAGCCCTTTCACCCACAGGACATAGTGGAGCACAACTCAACAGCACCGAAATTCCACATTGGGACTTCAATAAAGTTAAAAAAGCGGCAGAAGAATTATGGAACAAAGAACTCTCCAAAATAGAAGTCACCTCTAATGATAAAAATAAACTCACTATTTTCTACACCGCTTTGTATCATACGATGATGCAACCCAACATCGCTCAAGATTTAGACGGAAAATACCGAGGTCGCGACAACAAAATTCACCAAGCGGAAGGATTTGATTATTACACCGTTTTTTCCCTTTGGGACACCTTTCGAGCTGCTCATCCGCTGTATACCTTAATTGATAAAAAACGAACCTCAGATTACATCAACACCTTTATAAAACAATATGAACAAGGCGGTCGCTTACCCGTTTGGGAATTGGCTTCCAACGAAACCGATTGTATGATTGGCTATCATTCTGTTTCTGTGATTGCCGATGCAATGGTAAAAGGTATAAAAGGTTTTGATTATGAAAAAGCCTATGAAGCCGCCAAACATTCCGCTATGCTCGATCATTTAGGATTGGATGCTTACAAAAAGCAAGGTTTTATTTCGATTGATGATGAACACGAAAGTGTTTCCAAAACATTAGAATATGCCTATGACGATTGGTGTATCGCTCAGATGGCCGAATTACTTGGTAAAAAAGAAGATTATCAGTATTTTATGCTTCGTTCTCAAAATTGGAAAAATCTCTTTAATTGGGAAACCGGATTCATCCAACCCAAAAAAAATGGTGGTTGGGATAAACCTTTTGACCCCAAAGAAGTGAACAACAATTACACCGAAGCCAACGGATGGCAATACACGTTTTTTGTGCCGCAAGACATTCCGGGAATGATTGAAGCAATGGGCGGCGAAGCCAAATTTGAAGCCAAATTAGATGAAATGTTTAATTCTGTCAGTGAAACGTCCGGTCGTCATCAAGTGGATATCACCGGTTTAATCGGTCAGTATGCTCACGGAAATGAACCAAGTCATCATGTAGCGTATTTGTACAATTATGTGAACAAACCGGAAAAGACAAAAGAAAAAGTACATTTCATTTTAGAGAATTTCTATAAAAACGACCCCGACGGTTTAATTGGCAATGAAGATTGCGGCCAAATGAGTGCGTGGTATGTGTTGAGTTCGATGGGAATTTATAATGTAACACCGGGACAACCTTTTTGGACGACTACTGAGCCTTATTTTGAAAAAATGAAAGTGAATTTTGAGGATGGGACTTCTAGAAGTATTGATAAATTAACCAAAGATGATATGTTTGGATTGAATTTAAAAGAAATGCCAGACAAAGATTATTTTGTTAGGAATCTATCTGTAATTCCGGTTATTGAGGCTGACAGTAAGGCTTTCCTAGATAAAACAGTAATTTCATTTATTTCTCAAAATAAAGAAGTTGAATTTTTTTACAGTTTGAACGGAAGTCCTTTTAAAATGGCTGATACTACAACTTTAACTCTTGATAAAACAACAGAAGTAAAACTTTATACAGAAGATGGTTATGGTCAAAAAAGCAATACCATCTCCGCCACTTTCTTCAAAAAACCAAACAATTTCACCATCGACATCAAATCAACTTACAATCCGCAATACCACGCCGGTGGTCCGGAAGGTTTGATTGACGGTATTTTTGGTACCGAAAACTGGCGAAAAGGCGATTGGCAAGGGTATCAATCGCAAGATTTTGAAGCGGTGATTGATATGCAATCCGCCCGTGAAATCAATCAAATTACCGCCAATTTTCTGCAAGATACCCGTTCGTGGATTTTGATGCCCACCAAAGTGGACTACTATATTTCAGATGATAATGTGAATTTTACGCTTTTTGACACACAAAACAACACGATTGACCCGAAAGATTACAATTCCATCATCAAAGGATTTGAAAGTAAAAATAAGCTGATAAATGCTCGATATGTAAAAATCATTGCCACCAACTTCGGTAAATTACCCGAATGGCACCAAGGTTTTCCGTATGATGGTGAAGCGTTTATTTTTATTGATGAGATAACAATAAAATAAATTAACAACATTACAACATTTCAAATAATTCCCTATCTTTATGAACTACTGAACTAGTTTATATCTATGGAAATTTTTCATATAAGTGCAGAATGTTATCCTGTTGCAAAGGTTGGCGGTTTGGCTGACGTTGTGGGTGCCTTGCCAAAATATCTCAATAAACTCGGTCATACTGCCAAAGTTGTGGTGCCGGGCTATGACAACAAATTCACCAATGAAAACGAATTTGATACTGTACATAAAGGTTTATTGAAATTAGGGTGGTTTCAGTTTTCGTACACTATTATGAGAGAAAAAACCAATAAATTAGGTTTTCAATTGTATGTTATTGCCATTCCGGAACTTTTTGACCGACCCAATGTTTATTCGTATGAAGATGATACGGAACGGTTTACCGCTTTTCAAATCGCTTTTTTAAATTGGCTCACCGAAACAGATCAGAAACCGGATGTTATTCATTGTCATGATCATCATACGGGATTAATTCCGTTTATGGTTCAGTTTTGTTTCAATTACCAAGATTTAAAACATACTCCAACGGTTTTAACGATTCATAATGGTCAATATCAAGGTTGGTTTGGATTTGACAGAATACATTATATCCCTGATTTTGAAAGAGGAAAAATGGGATTTTTAGAATGGGGAGGCATTATCAATCCTTTGGCTTCGGGCATTAAATGTGCTTGGAAAGTTACCACTGTTTCGCCAAGTTATTTGGATGAAATTAGTGAAAACGCCAATGGTTTGGAACATTTACTGCGTTTTGAACGTTATAAATCACTTGGAATTTTAAACGGCATTGACACTGATGTTTGGAATACCCAAACGGATGAAATGCTTCAAACCAATTATACGATTAAAGGTTTTAAAAAAGGCAAAGAAGCCAACAAAGCCTTTTTATGTGAACAGTTTAATTTAGATCCAAAATTACCTTTATTTACCTTTATTGGTCGTTTGGTTGGAGAAAAAGGAGCTGATTTGCTACCTCAAATTTGTAGTGTAGCTTTAAATGAATTTCATCAAAAATTAAATATTTTGATTTTAGGTTCCGGAGACCCAAATGTTGAACGAGGTTTGCAAAGCCTACAAAATTTCTATCACGGAAATTATAATGCCTATATCGGATATAATGAAAAATTGGCTCACATCATTTATGCCGGAGCTGATTTTCTGTTAATGCCTTCACGAGTAGAACCTTGCGGATTGAATCAAATGTATGCGTTGCGTTATGGCACGATTCCCATTGTTCGAAGAACCGGCGGTTTAAAAGATACCGTTTTAGACATTGGTGATGGTGGTTTTGGAATTTGTCATAATGAAACCAGTGTTTTTGATGTGACGCATTCCATGTATCGGGCCATTGTTTTATATGAAGCTACCAAATCATTTGATGCGGTTAGAAAAACCTGTATGCAAATTGACCATTCATGGGATAAAGTTGCAGAAGAATATAGTACTGTTTACCAATCGTTAATACAATAGAATATGAACAAAAGTGCATTAGCCATTATCTTAGGTGGCGGACAAGGATCTCGATTAGCTCCATTAACTGAAAGTCGTTCAAAGCCGGCGGTTCCGATTGCCGGAAAATACAGGTTGGTGGATATTCCTATTTCAAATTGTATCAATTCTGACATTAAACGCATGTTTGTTTTGACACAATTCAATTCGGCATCTTTAAATCAACATATAAAAAATACGTACCATTTCAGTCATTTCAGTACTGCTTTTGTGGATATTTTGGCCGCAGAACAAACACCTGACAACCCCACTTGGTTTCAAGGAACTGCCGATGCCGTAAGACAATGCATGCAACATTTCATGAATCATGAATTTGATTATGCTTTGATTTTATCCGGAGATCAATTGTATCAAATGAATTTTAACGAGATGATTGCCGCACATGAAAAGAGTGGAGCCGCCATTTCAATAGCAACATTACCTGTTTCTTCAAAAGAAGCCCCTGAATTCGGAATTTTAAAAACCAACAATGAGAGTTTTATCACCTCATTCATTGAAAAACCTAAAGCAGCATTATTACCTGAATGGACTTCTGAAGTAAGTGACGAGATGAAAAGCGAAGGGAGGCATTATTTGGCGTCTATGGGTATTTATATTTTTAACCGTGATTTATTGGTAGAATTAATGTCAAACCCCGACACTAAAGACTTTGGAAAAGAAATTATTCCGCAAGCCATCGGGAAGCACAAAGTATTGAGTTATCAATATGAAGGCTATTGGACAGATATTGGAAATATTGACTCCTTTTTTGAAGCCAATTTAGAATTGACGGAAGATATACCAAAATTCAATTTGTTTGACAACTCTAAAAGAATCTATACACGAGCCAGAACATTACCACCTACCAAGATTTCCGGTAAAACTACCATTGAAAAAACGATAATGGCAGAAGGTTGTATCATTAATGCAGCACAAATCAATCATTCCGTGATTGGAATTAGAAGCAGAATTGGAGCCAATTCAGTAATCACTAATTCGTATTTAATGGGTAATGATTTTTATCAAAATTTAGAAGAAATAAGCACCAATTATAGCCAACATATTATCAATATTGGAATTGGGGAGCGTTGCCAAATTAACAATACTATAGTGGATAAAAACTGTAGAATTGGAAATGATGTCAAACTAAACGGCGGTAAGCATCTTGAAGACGTCAATACAAAATGGTACACCGTTAGAGATGGCATTATTGTAGTGAAAAAAGGTGTTGTTTTACCTGATGGCTTTTCGGTTGGATAATTAGTCTTTCCAACCCCAAGGAGCTGAAGGGTTTTCAACTGATTTTGTCAAATCAAATTTTACTGAAAAAACACGGTCTGAACCAATACGTCTTAAATTATAGGTAAAAGAAGTTTCATCAACGGTTATCCACCAAACATTAGTAGATGCATAGCCAATTAAATCACTTGTTTCTTGATCTGCCGGGAAAAATTGAATTTTTGGCAAACCGGAGTTTGATGTAGTTCCGCCATATTGCGTTACTTTATCTTCAGAGCCATCTTCATGTCTATGGTCATGTTTGAGTGTGATTCTATCGTTTTTAAGGGTCAATACCCAAGTTCTTGATTTGTCATCGCCCACAAAAAAAGGAATACGAATGCGATTGTCTTCACAACTGCGAACATGCATGACTAAACGTTTGCCACGAAAATCATCGTTTGCCGGACCTTCGGTAATTTCACCTTCAAAGGATTTGCCACAATGTGTTTTTAAGGTTTCCCAAAATTGTTGAGCTCCTGATTTTTCTTGTGCAAAAAGACTTAGTGTTGCAAAAAGTGATACTGTGAGTATGTAATTTTTCATGAGATGAATTTTTGTCAAGATAAGAAATAATATTTAATGTAATTTTATAAAAATATTCAAACATGAAAGTGAGTTGTATTCAAGGGTCATTATTTTGGGAAAATGCTTCAGCCAACAGAAATTATTTTGAAGAAAAAATCAATTCTATCCAAGATGAGGTTGACTTAATTGTACTTCCTGAAATGTTTACTTCCGGTTTTACCATGAATCCGAGTGTTGTGGCTGAGGAAATGAGTGGAGAAACAGTACTTTGGCTTAAAAATATGGCTATTCGCAAAAATGTAGCGATTACGGGTAGTATGGTTATTTCTGAAAACAATCTTTTTTTTAATCGGATGCTTTTTGTTTTTCCAAATGGAGATATTCGCTATTATGACAAAAAACATTTGTTTACTTTGGCAGGAGAAGACAAGTCGTATACCTCAGGAAATGAAAAAGTTATAATTTCATATCTCAATTGGAACATTTGTCTTCAAATATGTTATGATTTGCGTTTTCCGGTTTTTGTCAGAAATACAGAAGATTATGATGCAATTATTTATGTTGCCAATTGGCCAAAACCGCGAATTGCAGCCTGGGATGCGTTATTAAAAGCCAGAGCAATAGAAAACATGAGTTATGTTATTGGAGTAAATCGAATTGGAGAAGACGGTAATGGGCATCCCTATGTTGGTCACACACAAATTATTGATGAACTGGGGAATTATTTGGTTACACCTGATGAAAACGAAACTGTTTTTACGGCTACATTATCCCATCAAAAAATGATGGAAACACGCAATAAACTGGGGTTCTTAAACGACAGGGATATCTTTCAAATGCGTTAATTTAGCCACCTACATTTATGGTTTGTTCCACATCCCAATTCGATCTAACTTCAATAGACGTTGGATAATAATAGACTTCTTCGGTTTGTCTTTTTTCAAGATAACTTCCGGTATCCCAAATACCGTTTTTGTTATTGTCATAAATTATTCGAACTGTAAATTTATTAGGTTGTAATAGGTCAAAATTTACATTGTCGGAATTTGTAGCATAAGACTCTGCTAATGTTTTTCCTTTGTTGTCAGTAAGTTGCACAATAATCGGATAGGATTTTGCACCTACTATTTTCAAGGTTAAATTTCCATAATCACTAATATTTCGTGTGTTAAATTTAAAACTCATCGAATCGTTTGTTTTTTCAAACATGTCTGTTACTGCATTTGGCAACAAAGTAAGTTTATAATTTTCTCGTTCCTCTTTTTTGAACAGTAATTGAAGGAATTGTTTTTCAGCATTGTATTTTGTTGTAACCGGAATTAAAATCGAGTCTTTGTTTCGCAATTCTATTTTTGTTTCATCCCATTTTGACAAAGGGGTGCTTGTTTTTAAGCTTAGAGTATCTCTAAAATTAACACTTCCTGTAGGCTGTAAGCCAACGGATAGGGTGTCAACTTTCATATTTTTTAATTTTACCATAAAATCTTTTTCATAATTTTTTGATTTAAGTTGCAGCTTTAAGGAGTCCGTTTTTTGCATGGGATACCAAATCTGAAGTGAATCTTTTCCTTCAACTTTACTAATTTTTGTGTCAAGTTCTGTTGTTCCGTTGAACAACTTTACAGCTACATTTTTTGGTTTACCCTCATGTCCCACTATTAATTTATTTCCTGAAGCTTGTGTTGCTCTAATAGCTTTAAATGGCAATTCCTCTTGAAACAATTCCATTTCATAAAATGAATTTTCAGGAACGGTTATTGGCTCGCTAAAAAAAGCAATTTTATCGTTTTTCGGGTCAAATTTATAATTGTTGTTGTTGTCTTTCAAAGCGACGAGGATGTATTTCCCTTCTTTTAGATTTTCTAATTTAAAAGTAGAAGCTGAATCTAAAGTGTTGGTTATATATCTTGGATTTTCCTTGTAAATTATGGAATCATAAAATTTTTCATTGTATTCATATAAATGAATAGATACAAAATTATCGGGGTTTGGGTAAAATGCATCTTTTATGCTTCCAACAACTGTTAAGGAATCAATATATGAACCCGTTGAAAACACATATTTAAATTGTTGATATGGATTCCCTTCGTTGTTGTCTTGAATACTTTTGCCAAAATTTAAACTGTAGGTAGTGTTTGGTAACAACGTGTCATTTATCTTGATAGTAATTGTTTTACTTGCAAATGACGGACTAATTGTTGGTGCGTGTTTCATCAATGGCGAAACAATCAATTGTTTGTTGACATCTTTTAATTTTATATATTCGTCAAAATGAAGTTTGATTTCTTTAGCGTCAAAATGGGTTGAATAGTTTTTAGGGTCGCTGATTTTTAAAACTGGAGAAATGGTATCTTTTAAACCTCCGGTAATAAAGCCACGTTTGGCACATCCGGTTATTAATAGGGAAAAAAGAAGTATAGTGAGAAACCTCATGAGCTACAAATAATTTTGAGTCACAAAATAACAATTATATTTAGTGGAAATGAAATGTTTTATGTTTTTGTTTACTATTGATTGTATGCTAAAGCTGCAATGCTGATTTTTGAGTTGGGAATAGAGGCCAAAACTTTGCCACAAGCTTCTAAGGTTGAACCCGAGGTTATTACATCATCAATCAATAAAAAATGTTTCCCATAATCCGTTGGCGTATAATCCACACCAAATGCTGTTTTTTTATCGTCAATTCTATCAAAAAATGATTTTTTGGTTTGCGTTACTGCATAAACATCTCTGTGTAAAATGCTGTCATTATAGGGTACATTGAGTGATTTTGAGAGTGCGTGTCCAAAAGTAGTCAATTGATTATAGCCTCGTTCTTTCAATCTTTTTTTATGTAAAGGAACAGGTATTATTTCATCGAAAACTACTTTTTCATGAATAGCCTTCAGTTCTTCACCATACCATTCGCCTAAAAAAGTGCCTACTTCCTGATGGTTTTTGTATTTTAATTTATGAATTAACTCCTGAACAATTCCCTTTTTGTGAAAATACAACAATGAAGAAGCATGTTTCAACTCTAACCTTCCATAAAATCTTTTGATTATTTCGTTGTTTTCCATTTCCGTATGTCTTGTCAAGGGAAGTTCATGCCGACAAGTGGTGCAAATTGTTGTTTCGTTTGCGAGCAACAAATCGCTACAAGCCAAGCAAACAGTGGGATAGAATAAATTAAAAAGGCTTTTGAGCATACTTTTGCGTGTTTAGTATTACAAATGTAAATTTTTATTGAAATCAAATGTAACTAGAACAGAAATTATTAATGAATTGAATGACAATTTATATTAAAAAGCTTTTTTAGTCATAACCCCCACCAATCTAATCTTTTTTATATTTTTGCACCATTATGGCAAAACAAGAAGATAATTTTAAGAATGTAATTTCACACGCAAAAGAATACGGGTTTATTTTTCCATCCAGTGAAATTTATGACGGTTTAAGTGCCGTTTACGATTATGCTCAAAACGGAGCAGAATTAAAGAAAAATATAAGAGAATATTGGTGGAAATCGATGGTGCAAATGCACGAAAACATCGTAGGTATTGACGCTGCGATTTTTATGCATCCAACGACTTGGAAAGCTTCGGGTCACGTTGATGCCTTCAATGATCCGTTGATTGACAACAAAGATTCGAAAAAAAGATACCGTGCCGATGTTTTAATTGAGGATTATGCTGAAAAATTAAACCAAAAAGCACAAAAAGAGATTGACAAAGCCAGAGAACGTTTTGGTGATACATTTGACGAAGCTCAATATGTGACCACCAACCCTCGTGTGATGGAATACAAAGCCAAACAACGCGAAATTTTGGAAAGAATGGCTCGTTCTTTAGGTAATGAAGATTTAGCCGATGTAAAAGCATTAATTGAAGAATTAGAGATTGCTTGTCCGGAATCTGGTTCCCGAAATTGGACCGAAGTGCGTCAGTTTAACTTGATGTTCGGCACCAAATTAGGAGCTTCTGCCGACTCTGCGATGGATTTGTATTTGCGTCCGGAAACGGCTCAGGGCATTTTTGTGAATTTCTTAAACGTGCAAAAATCGGGTCGTATGAAAATTCCATTTGGAATTGCTCAAACCGGAAAAGCGTTTAGAAACGAGATTGTAGCTCGTCAGTTCATCTTCCGTATGCGTGAATTTGAACAAATGGAAATGCAATTTTTTGTGAAACCGGGCGAAGAGATGAAATGGTATGACTACTGGAAAGAAACCCGTTTAAAATGGCATTTATCGCTTGGTTTAGGTAGAGAAAATTACCGTTTTCACGACCACGAAAAATTAGCTCATTATGCCAATGCAGCAGCAGATATCGAATTTAATTTCCCATTCGGATTCAAAGAATTGGAAGGAATTCATTCCAGAACAGACTTCGATTTGAAAGCTCACGAACAATATTCAGGAAAGAAATTACAATATTTTGATACGGAAGAAAACAAAAATTATGTTCCATACGTAGTAGAAACTTCAGTTGGTTTAGACCGAATGTTTTTGGCTGTTTTTGCCAATTCCTTAACAGAAGAAGCATTAGAAGACGGTTCAACACGAACAGTTTTACGTTTACCTTCGGTTTTAGCTCCAACAAAAGCAGCTGTTTTACCTTTGGTTAAGAAAGACGGTTTACCTGAAATTTCAAGAAAAATTGTAGAAGAATTGAAATGGGATTTCAATGTGGCGTATGATGAAAAAGATGCCGTAGGGCGTCGTTACAGAAGACAAGATGCCTTAGGAACACCATTTTGCATTACAGTTGACCATCAAACCATAGAAGATGAAACAGTTACCATTCGTCATAGAGATTCAATGCAACAAGACCGTGTGAAAATTTCGGAATTAAGAGCTATTATTGCGAATGATGTTTCGATGCGAAATTGGTTAATAAAAATGTAAACTAATGAAAAAAGCGACGTATTTATTTGGTTTGATTTTTTTCCTTATTGGTTTGACAGTTTCCGGCCAACAAGAAACTGTCATAGATACAACAGACAAAGCGTATCGTAATTTGTTGGAATTAAAATATTTAGAAATCACCTCTAAAACAGAATTAAAACTTAAAAATTTACCAGATAAAAAGGTTCGGAAATATCTTGTAGATGCATATCCTGAGAAGAAAAAAGAATTTTTAAATCTTATTAAAAAAGGAGTTTTTGTGGAGGATGAAAAATATTCTCCTTTGCTAAAGTCTACTTTTGAGGAAATAAAAAATGCAAATTCAGATTATGATTTAAGTGATATTCTTGTTTTACTTTCGCTAAACGAACAGGCAAACGCATACAATTATGGCGATGGTATTATTGTCATCAATCTTCCTTTAGCTCATAATTTGGATAATGAGTATCAGTTGGCTTATGTAATGTCTCACGAAATTGCTCATCAGTTATTAGATCATGTAAATATTTCAATGTTTAAGAATGCTGAATTAAATACTTCTAAAGGTGTTCAAAATCAATCAAAAGAAATTGAAAAAGAAAAATTCAACAAACAAAAAAAGGCAGAAACCTATCTTAAGAAATTAGTTTACAGTTCAAGAGAAGGTCGAAGAAAACACGAACATCAGGCAGATTCTCTGGGGTTTATACTTTTTAACAAAGCTTATCCAAAACATATGGAAGTGGCTTTAAATGCCCTGAGACTTTTAAAAACAATTGATGAAGAGAAAGATTCTTTAGTGTCAGAAAATTATAAAAGAGTATTTACAACACCCAATCAAAACTTTAAAGATGAATGGTTGATAAGCAATAAATTGGCCAATTATAATTACAGTAATACTATTCGTTTTTGGGAGGTTGATTCTTTACGAACTCATCCCGACATTGATACTAGAATTAATTTTTTGAAACGCACTTTCAATATAAGCCCTTCTAATGAAGTAATTAATTTCTCACCTTACAATAAAATAAAAAAAGACGCAAACAAAGAGTATGTCTTGATTCTTTATTTTCAGGAAGAATATGGCAAGTCACTTTATCACACGTTAATTTCTTTAAAATACAGTCCGGACGATGTTTTTTACAAGAAGATGTTACATGATAATTTGAACAAACTAAGAGAGGCAAGAAATAATTATACTCTGAATCGTTTTTTAGATACAGAAAACCCAAAATTTTCCAAGAGTTATAATTCTTTTTTAAGCTTTATTAGAAACCTTCGAAAAGCAGAATTTAATGAAATTACAGAGCATTATAAATACTAAATCAACCACTAAATGAAAAAAACATTACTTTTTTGTACAATGCTGTTTTGCTTAAATGCGACTGCACAAATCAATCGATTAAGCGAAATCAGTTCAGGTAAAATGCTTGACTCTGAAATCATATATGAAAATAAAGGAGAAGATGTATATGGCTATTTGCTCCTTTATCAAAAAGATATCGTTGAAAAAAATAAATTTGAATTAGAAGTGGTTTTGTTAGATAAAAACTTAAATAAAGTTTCTTCTGCTATATTTGAAAAGAAGAATACCGCTCAAATGAAAAATTTTATATTAATTCAAGCGGGTCAACAAAACATGAAACAATCGGTAACAAAAATGTTGTATGCCGTAAAGATGGGCGATAAAATTGTAATTTGTATGATTGATCGTGGAGTAAGCCCTGTAGAGGAGTATATCGATTTAGATTTAAAGACAAATACACTTTCAGAGCCTTATTGTTTTGTAGATTTTAAAACCTATAAAAGAACTGAAGCAGATTTAAAAGACGTTAGCTTTCACTTTAAAACAAAAACAGCCAGTTATATTTCAGATAATTTTTTTGCAATTGAAAAGAAATTTGGTTCTAATCCCAATAAACCTAATTACAGAAAAAAAAGTACGTTACATTTTTATGACAAAGACTTTAATACGTTGTTTGAGTATAAATATGATAAATCACCTACAAAAAATGGCAGTACAGATATAAGTGTTGTTGCTGATAACGAAAATTATATTTTGTGCTACAAAACTGAAAGCAAAAAAGATAAGGATAAAAAGCCTTTTAATTACTTTGTAATTATTGATAAAAATAATGGAGTAGAGAAAAGCACCATAAAATTTGAATCAGATTTATATGACTTTTCATATGGTTCTGCAAAATTTGTAAACAATGAAGTGCATTTTTCAGGTCATTTTAGAAAGAAAGGGTCTGTTTTTAGCAGTAAAAAACATTTAGGCTTTTATCATGGGGTTTTTGATATTGAAACCGGAAAACAAAAAAAACTTAATGTTGCTAAGTTTACAGATTTTGCTTCTTATTATAAATCGATAACTCCAAATGGTAATATTAAGAAAGAAGGTTATTTGCACCCATTACATCATTATTATACTAAAGAAGGAAAATTGGTAATGGTAACAGAAACTTTTAGTGATTTTAAAAATCCTACCATTGGAAACATGTATTTGCTTGAATTTGATTCGAATATGAAGATTTCTACATTTCAGAAAATAGATAAAACTCCTCGTACATATAAATACTATAGAGGAAACGGATACCTTCTGGCTAAATTCGGACTATTTGATTACCTGTATGCTCAAAAGTTACAAGATGTAGATAATGGATTTGTTCTTTTTTATGCCAATAATGAAAAAGAAGGTAAACGGGGGAAGAAAAAGCCAGATTATAAATTAGGTATTGTAACTTACATTGACGGAAAATTTGAAAATGAAAAAATAAGTTTAAAAACTTCAGACGGACAAATTTACCCAATGAAAGCAAAAAACGGTTATATTATGTTACGAGAAGTTTCAAATAATGATGTTGAGTTTAGGTTAGAGAAAATTAACTATTAGTCTATTTTTATCTATAGAATAAAAATGTAATAACCATTCAATAATATGTAATAAGGCTTTCCAATTGGGAAGCCTTATTTGTTTAAATTTGCAAGACATTTTCAGATTATGGAATCCAATGATTTTCAATTTTACTTTTATTTTTTAGTTGCTGCACTTGTTTTGGTGGTGGGAATAGCTCTTTTTTTGGGATATAAATTAGTTAAATCTTTAAAAAGAAAAGAAGCTATTGAGATGCAATTTCAACAATTAGAAGATAAAGTTAACAATTTGCAATTGGAAACTTTGGAAGCAAAACTTAATCCGCATTTGTTTAAAAATATTTTGAATTCTATTCAATCTCACGCTTATCAAACGTATTTTGCTTTGGATAAACTGGCCAATGTGTTGGATTATATTTTGTATGAAAGCAGAAAAAAATTTGTCACGCCAAAAGAAGAAATTGAATTTGCCTGTAATTTGATAGAAATCAATAAAATAAAAGTGAGTCCGCTTTTCGAATTAAAAGTAAAAATGAAAGTGAATGAAGAGGAATTGCTTTATAACCAAAAGTTAATTGCTCCGATGATTTCCATAGACATGATTGAAAACGCCTTTAAACATGCCGATTTACAAAGTGCCGATGCCTTTATTTCCATTGTATTTGAATTTAAAGAAAGTGTTTTCTATTTAACAGTTTCCAATAAAATTTCAGGAAAATCAAAATTGCCCAAAGACAAAGGCGGTTTTGGAACCCAAACCTTAGAACAAAGACTAAAAATTATCTACAAAGATCATTTTAAACTGGATCGATTTGTAGAAAAAGACGTTTATATTTCACATTTAAAAATTAATCTCCTTGAACACAAAGCTGAAATGCTTGCTACTCGACGATGAGTTGCCCGGATTAACTTATTTGAAAATGCTTTGCGAACAAATTCCTGAATTGGAAGTCGTCAAAGCATTTAATAATCCCGATGTGTTTTTAAGTGAAATTCCTGAATTAGATTTCGATTTGTGCATTTTAGACATCGAAATGCCAATGATTTCGGGCATTGAAGTAGCAAATCTATTACAAGGAAAACTAATTATTTTTGCCACAGCTTACAAGGAATTTGCGTTGGAAGCTTTTGAATTGGATGCCGTGGATTATCTGCAAAAACCCATCAAAAAAGAGCGATTGCAAATGGCTGTTCAAAAGGCATTGAAAAGAAGTCAATTGCAAAATCCACCCAAAAAATATGTGCAACTACAAGCAGATAAAGGCAAAATACTATTATACTTCGACAAAATCAACTACATCAAAACCGCTTCCATTGACAGCAGAGATAAGGAAGTTGTGATGGATGATGGTTCTGTAATCGTTTTAAAAAATATTTCATTTGAAAAATTGTTGGAATTCCTTCCTTCAACAGATTTTTGCCGAATTAATAAACATGAAATCATCAAACTTAGTGTTGTTCAATTTTTTTCTGCTGACCAAATTACTACAAATTGGATTCAAAAAGGAAAGAATGTTGTACTCATGTTAGGGAATACATACAAAAACGATTTCCTCTCTAAGGTAAAATTATAATTTCATTACACTTTTTTTCTCTTTCATTACAATCTTCAAGTTGTTGTTTACAACAGAACAATGCATTTAGTTTTTATATCGGATTTTTGGGCAATAAAATTTTATAGTCATGGAAATGATATGTCCAAATGATTTTTATTGGTTGCAAAAAAACAACCTTCTAAACAAAATGAAGGAATATTTTTTGAAAAGTACTTGTAAGCCTTTACAGTATCCCAAAACATTAGTTCAAAATTGTCAAGGTCTTTTTTTTCAGAACAAAAAAGTTAAAACATTACTTTTTTCTACGGATATGGCTATTATAGAAAATATTGAAGCGGATGCAGTTTTGGCGGTTTATCCATTTTCTCCTTCAGAGCGGATTATGAAATCGATTATCTCTTTTTCAAACAAACCTGTTATATGTGGTGTGGGTGGCGGATTAACAAAAGGGAAAAAGTCGCTTGATATGGCTATGGCTGCAGAACAAATGGGAGCTGCTGCTGTAATTGTCAATCAGCCGTTTTTAAATAAAGATATTGAGACTATCAAGCGAAACATTTCTATTCCCGTAATTTCTAGTGTTTCTACAGCTGAATTTTCTTTTCAAAACAGAATAAATTCCGGGGTTGATATCTTTCATATCACTGGCGGTCAAAACACCAATCAAATCATTCAAAAAATTAAACACATAAGTCCACTTTTTCCAATTATCGCCACAAGCGGAAAAACGAGAGAAAGTGTAAAATCTTCTGTTCAATCTGGAGTTAATGCCATTGTTTTAACTCCTCCAACAAATGGAGAACTGTTTAAATCGATTATGAATCAATATAGAAATGGGAAATAATATTTGGAAATTAGTTAACAATAGCAAGTTCCTTTTACTGATAATCGTGTTTTTTTCAACGAATGTTGAAGCACAAGAGCCAAAAGTTGATTTTGCATTTTACGACGGAATCGTAATTATGGGATATGTTGATCAGGGAGGTTTTTTAAACTTTACCGGGCCAAACGTAAATTTTAGCACAAACAATTCAAAATTTATCTTAGGAATGTTGCCTTCGTTACGATTTAAAGAAGATAACAACACACCAAAAAACGCTTTTGTAACACCTAATTTAGGCGTAGGTTTAACTTATTCTTACCGATTTCTTGCAATTCAAATGCCTATATACTACAATGCTAAGACAGCTACAAATGATGGAAAATGGCGTATAGGATTAGGATTAGGAATTAGACTAAACTCACTAAATAAAAAACCATAAACAAATGAAAAACTTTAAAAACTCATTCTTTTACATTTTAATCATTGGTGGTTTTTCTGCCTTAATGTATTGGATTGCCGTTCAAGGCGAAAAACTTGAATACAATAGAAATATTGAAGTCGTTTCTACCAATTTATCACAATGGGATTCGTTTTTAGAATCAATTACGCACAACATTCATCATCCCTTAGCGATATTATTGGCTCAAATTGTGACTATTATTTTAGTGGCCAGAATGTTTGGTTGGATTTGCAAAAAAATCGGTCAACCTTCGGTTATTGGTGAAATTATTGCCGGAATTGTTCTAGGACCTTCGTTATTCGGCATGTATTTTCCTGAATTTTCAGCCAATCTTTTTCCTGCTGAGTCATTGGGAAATTTGCAATTTCTGAGCCAAATAGGGCTTATTTTATTCATGTTTGTCATCGGAATGGAGTTAGACCTCAAAGTGCTTCAAAACAAAGCTCATGACGCAGTTGTAGTGAGTCATGCCAGTATCATTATTCCGTTTGCTTTAGGTATGGGATTGGCTTATTATATTTATGAATCGTTTGCTCCCGAAGGAGTTCAATTTGCTTCTTTCGGCTTGTTTTTGGGAATTGCGATGAGTATTACGGCTTTTCCGGTTTTAGCAAGAATTGTTCAAGAAAGAGGTTTGCATAAAACCCGCTTAGGAACCATGGTTATCACTTGTGCTGCTGCTGATGATATTACGGCGTGGTGTTTGTTGGCTGCCGTAATTGCTATCGTGAAAGCTGGTTCTTTTGTAAGTTCGCTTTACATCATAGGTTTAGCAGCCATTTATGTGTTGTTGATGCTAAAATTGGTACGTCCGTTTTTGAAAAGAGTAGGCGATTTATATGCCACAAAAGAAAAATTGAGTAAACCAGTCGTAGCTATCTTTTTTGTAACGCTGATTGTTTCTTCGTATGCTACTGAAATTATTGGTATTCACGCCTTGTTTGGTGCGTTTATGGCGGGTGCAATTATGCCGGATAATATGCGATTTAGAACTCTTTTTATCGAAAAAGTAGAAGATGTTTCCATTGTATTGCTTTTGCCATTATTCTTTGTTTTTACAGGTTTGCGAACGCAAATCGGACTTTTAAATGATCCTTATTTGTGGAAAGTGACGGGTTTAATCATTTTAGTGGCAGTTGTTGGAAAATTTGTGGGAAGTGCTTTAGCGGCTAAGTATGTTGGTCAAAATTGGCGAGATAGTTTAACCATCGGTGCGTTGATGAACACCAGAGGTTTAATGGAATTAGTGGTTTTAAACATTGGTTTTGATTTAGGAGTTCTTACGCCCGAAGTTTTTGCAATGATGGTGATTATGGCACTCGTAACCACATTTATGACTGGTCCTGCACTGAATTTAATTGACAGATTTTTCAAAAAACAAACTGATGAAACCATTCCGGCAGAAGTGATTGATGCCGGAAAATATAAAGTGTTGATTTCGTTTGGTGATGCTAAAAACGGTAAAGCTCTTTTGCGTTTAAGTCATTTTTTTACCAAAAAGCAAGGTGAAAATGCATTAATTACCGCCATGCACCTGACACCTACCAGCGAAATCAATCAAATTAACATTGAAAACTATGAAAAAGAAAGTTTTGAACCCATTTTAAACGAAGCTCATAATAGTAATCAAAAGGTTTCCACTTTTTTTAAAATATCAAATGATATTGATTCTGATATTTCCAAAACGGCCAATCAAGGCGATTTTGATTTGCTTTTAATCGGTTTAGGGCAATCAATGTTTGAAGGAAGTTTTTTAGGTAAAATTTTAGGATTTACTACCAGAATAATTACTCCCAATCGAATTTTTAATACAATTGCAGGAAAGGAAAACATTTTTGAAGAATCTATTTTTGATGAAAGAACGCGGCAAATTTTGATGAAAACTGAAGTTCCTGTGGGGATTTTAGTCGATAAGAAATTCACTAAAGCGGATGTTGTTTTTGTGCCCGTTTTTGATAAAAATGATGCTTTTTTGATTTCGTATGCTCAAAAATTAATTCATAACAACGAAGCACAAGTAACCATATTAGATTCAACCGGATTTATTAAGAATAATGCAGATATTAAAGAAATGATTCGTTCCATTGAACAAAAAGCTCCTAATCATATAACGGTTATGAACGAACAAAAAATTGAAAAAGAGTTTTTACTCAAACAAGATTTGATGTTGATAAGTCTCAATAGTTGGAAAAAATTGGTTGAAACCAGAGGAATTTGGTTGAGCAACACGCCTTCAACTCTTATAATTCAGAAATAAACAAATCTATTGATTTGTAAAAAATAAAAAATCCCAAACTCATTTGAATTTGGGATTTTTTTATTCTAAACGAAGATGAGAAGTTTTTTATCGGAAAAATTTACAGTATATCGAATAGCTTAAAAATCGATAAAGTATCTCTTTTTTTTAACCTATGTTTGTTAATAAGTATGTGTTTGGCCTTGTGATTATCCGCATATTTATTGTTAAAATTGTTCTGTAGTTTTTATGCCCCTAAGAATTACATAACTAACCTACATAATGTGATTTTTTACTGCAAAACGAGATTCGTTTCAGCAGTTTATTTTAATTTAGTTTATGTAGGCCAATGAGTTACAGTTATGTCATAGTTGATGATGACTCTAAAAGCATGTTGAAAACGCAATCTGTCATGGAAATGTTTTCAAACTTTGAGCTTCTGGGAACTGCAACCTCTTATACTGCCGGTTTAGACTTAATTTTAGATAAAACTCCTGATTTTGTATTGCTTGAGGTAAATCCGCAAGACAGAGAATCAAAGTTATCATTACAACTGCTAAGCGAACTTCACCGTTACTTAAAAAAGCTACCTCACATTATAATTGTTTCTCATGATCAAAGCGAGGCCTTTGAAGCAATAAAACATAATGTTTTAGATTATCTCATCAAACCCATTGCACCTTTAGAAATTAAAAAGACCTTTTTGAGGTTTGAAAAAAATTCAGAAAGTTTTGAATTGGGGGAATTCAAACGAATTAATTCATCAGCTAAGAATCATGAAGAGAAAGCAACTCTTGATTTAATTTCACCTACAGAAGAAGCTGCTCCTGAAGAAACATTTTCGGAATCGATTCAAAAGGAGTTAGTCGAACTAAAACAAACGCTAAAACAATTTATAAAAGAATCCGACACAGCTCTAAAAATTGATTTGGATGAAGTCATTTCAAAAGTTACCGACGCATTAAAAGACCAACCTTCGGTTGCTAACGAAATGGATTGGTCGCCCATTTTAAATCAACTTCAAAATTTCAGTCAATCCACCTTCTCTCCCGAAGGAACTGAAAAAAACAAGCGAAATTTGATTTGTATCAAATCCTATGGTGATTATCGATTCTTAGAATTGGATGATATTGCTTTTTTGCAAGCGGATAATAATTCCACCGACATCACCCTTAAAAACGGAGAACAATTAACGGCGTTTAAAACGCTGAAATATTTTGAAGAAAACTTACCCGGTAATTTTTATAGAATTCACAACAGTTATATCGTAAATAAAGATTATATCTCCCGAATTCATACCGGAAACAGCATTTGTTATATCAAGAACACCAAGCATCAAATCCCGTATTCAAAGGGATTCAAGGATAATTTAGACCTTATTTTATCCGACTTAGCAGGCTCAGAATTCAGGGAAAATTAAACAATCCGACATTTCACCCTTATTTTTAATCATTTCACCATTCTTTGAATGCATTCTACCATTCAGAGCCTGATTTTGTTGGTACTAGGAAACATCTCACATACTTTTACACCATCAAATCACCAACCACGTTTGTTGATGTTCATTTTGAAATCGATTTTACATCTATTATAGTATTGCACCAAAAAACTTTACAATAACTTACAAAAAGAAAATATTATGAAAACATTATTTGCATTATTCGGACTTTTCATGTTTGCTTCAGTTTCTTCAACTGATTTAACGGTAAACACTACTGCTAACAATGACCAACCAGTTTTAACTGAAAATGGTGATGGGACATCAGTTGGTGGAGGAAAAAGAGGCTTAGTTGTTCTTTAATTAAAGAGTTTACAAATAGATTTTTCAAATAAGAAAAATTTATTTCTCAAATAACAAATCTTTTTAATATTTTTGATTCAAACATCAGAAATATTGAAAAGATTTTTTTTTATTTCCATTCTTCTTTTATTTGTTTATTCCTGTAAAGAATTTTCAAATAAACCCCATAACAGTGATGCTCTTCAAGACAGTATCCAACTTTATATTGGCAAAGCAAATGATTTCACAAAGTCAGATGATGAAGTTGTAGCATATTTGGACAAGGCCAGTTCTTTTATCAAATCACAAGAACGAGATTCTATTTACTTTATAAATAAGTTTTATGTTGCTTTCATTTATGACAATGTAGGCAAAAGTGATCAGTTTAAAAATATAATGCTTGAAGTTGTTGAAGAAGCTACTAAAGAAAGTGATTCTGTAAATCTAGCCAGAGCTTATTCTTATATAGGTGAATACTATTCCGGGAGGATGGTTTTAGATAGTGCGGTTATGAATTTTCAACAAGCAGAAAAAATATTCTTTAAATTAAAAGATAATGTAAGCATTGGTAGAACGCATGTAAAAATGGCTCTTGCAAAATACAAGGCAAGAGATTATATAGGTAGCGAAAAATCAGCAGTTGACGCTTTGAATTTTATTAGATTAGAAAACAATAAATTATTGGAGTATGAAGCAAACAGTTTGTTGGGAGTTACTTGCATTGAAATTAAAGATTTTGATAAAGCCAAAGAGTATTTTGAAAAATCACTTAGAATTGCAAATGATGAACAATTAGAAAATTTTGGAAAATATCAAACAAAAGCAGCTTCATTAAATAATTTAGGAATCATAAATTTTAAGATGGGTTATTACAAAGACGCCTTGTCTTATTTTAATCAAGCTATTAAAGAACCCTTGTTATTGGAAGAACATCCAAGTTTGTATGCAACAACTTTAGCCAATCTTGCCAAATCAAAATTAAAATCCGGAGATTTTACTAATTTACCAGAAGAATTTTATAAATCATTGCGAATTAGAGAAAACAATCAATCTATTCCAGAAATTGTAAATAGTAAAATTGATCTTTCCGAATATTATGAAAAAATAGGGAAAGCAGACAGTGCCAAATATTATGCTCGTGAAGCCTACAAAATGGCAAAAAGTACTAACATTCTCAATTTACAATTGTCGGCTATAGACCAATTAAGTAATGTAGAACCTGAAAATGAAAACGCCTATTCTAAAGAATACATAAAATTATCAGACAGTTTGTTGGCTGCAGAACGCAAAGTGAGTGAGAAGTTTGCCCGTATTGAATTTGAAACCGATGAAATCATGCGTCAAAAAGAGCAGTTGGCCATACAAAACAGAAATATTATTTTCTTTTCATTGCTTTCGCTTTTTATAGTTGGATTACTTTATATTATACGGGATCAAAGAAATAGAAATGCACAATTGCGACTTCGAGAAGCCCAACAGCGAGCCAATGAAGAAATTTATAACTTAATGTTGAGCCAACAAAAAAAGTTGGATGATGTAGTTATCAAAGAAAAACAACGCATTGCACAAGAGTTACATGATGGTGTTTTAGGGCGTTTGTTTGGCACGCGATTGAATTTGGATAGTTTAAATAAAAAAAATGATGAAAAAGCTATTCAAAACAGAGATCACTATATATCGGAGTTAAAAAATATAGAACAAGATATTCGAGAAATTTCACACGAATTAAATAGAGAGAAGTTTGCCTTAGTTAATAACTTCGTTTCAATTTTACATAACTTATTTGAAGAGCAAAAAACGATTTCAGAAGCTATTTTACAAACAAAAATTGATACTACCATTGATTGGACAAAAGTTGATAATACAGTAAAGATTAATTTGTATCGAATAGTTCAGGAATCGCTACAAAATATTAATAAATATGCCAATGCAAAAACTATTATTGTAAATTTGTTACGAGACAATGATTCGATGAATTTAACCATTCAAGATGACGGACAAGGTTTTGATGTTTCTAAGAAGAGTAAAGGCATTGGTCTTCAAAATTTAGAATCAAGAGTCAATTCCTGTGGTGGTACCATTATGATAAAATCCGCTAAAGGAGAAGGAACTACCATAGAAATCATGATGCCATTTGAAATACCAGTAAACAACAAACAACCATAAAATGCTTAATCACTACCAAATTCTAATTGTTGACGATCATCCTTTTATTATTGAAGCCTACAAAAATGCATTGAAAAGTTACAGTGCTGAAGGATTTCAATACACCGTAAGTCAGGCCAATAATTGCAAATCGGCTTATGAAATTTTAACGGGTAATCAGAATCATTTTGATATTGCTTTTTTAGACATTAGTATGCCGGCTTATGAAGAGAAAAACCTTCATTCGGGAGAAGATTTGGCTAAAATGATTCGAAAAATATTACCCGATTGTAAGGTAATCTTGTTAACCATGCATACGGAGTTAATTAAAATAAACAACATTATTAAAGATATTAACCCTAATGGTTTGGTGATTAAAAACGATTTAACTTTTGACGAATTGTTGTTAGCCTTTGATAAGATTTTAAATAATGAAAATTATTACAGTCAAACGGTTATCAAGTTTGTCAGTCAATCGCAACATGAAAGTATTCATATTGATGAGTTTGATAAACAAATACTTTTCCACCTTTCAAAAGGTATAAAAACCAAAGATATTCCCACTTACGTGCCACTTTCATTAAGTGCAGTTGAAAAAAGAAAACTAGGCTTAAAGGAGTTGTTGCAGTTAAAAGGCGGTAGTGATGTAGAGTTGATCTCCGAAGCAAAAAACAAAGGCTTGATTTAGAATCAAGCTTTTTTTATATAAAACTTTGTGGGAAACCGTAAAAAGTTTAAGGGAAACCGTAACAGTAATGAGTTAGTACTGTATACTTTTACAGTGTAATTTATTTGTTTAGTTGTTATTGGTTTTCTCTGAAAAGAGAAATTAGGAGTTATGGTCAATAAAAAAGATGTTTCATCCTTTCTGTTCCAAAAATAAATACCTACTAAAATTGACCCACTTCTAAGTATGAAAATTAAAAAAGCAATACTCCCCAAAGTATTGCTTTTTTTATTTGATTTAAAATACGCGGAAAACCGCATCATTTTTTACGGGAAACCGTAACAATTAGTAGCTGTAGGCTTTCTATTTTTACATCAGTTAAAAGAAGTAATTTTTTTCATGTAATTATAACAAAACCTACAATTGAAATGCAGTAGTCAAACAAACGAAATGCCACCCTTTTTGCCCCAACTTTAAGGAGATTTAACCTAAAAAGACTACTCTGTTACTAGAAAAAGCAATACTCCCCAAAGTATTGCTTTTTTTATTTGATTTAAAATACGCGGAAAACCGCATCATTTTTTACGGGAAACCGTAACAATTAGTAGCTGTAGGCTTTCTATTTTTACACCAGTTAAAAGAAGTAATTTTTTTCATGTAATTATAACAAAAACCTACGAACGAGATTGAGTAGTTAAACGATCGAAATGCCACCCTTTTTGCCCCAACTTTAAGGAGATTTAACCAAAAACGACTACTCAACTACAAAAAAAAGCAATACTCCCCAAAGTATTGCTTTTTTTTATGTTTAATCACTATGCTATTTTGTAAACGAATTCCATCCTAATGATTTTAATTCGATAGCCTCATTGGCTCTTGTAATCAAATGAATGCCTTCTTTTTTGTTTACCATGTGACCAATTACAGTTAGGTTAGGATTGCCTTTTATTTTAGAAAAATCATCAATTGGAATGGTAAATAATAATTCATAATCTTCGCCTCCACTTAATGCTATTGTGGTGCTGTCAATTTTAAATTCCTCACAAACAGTAATGAGTTGTGGGTCTAACGGAAGTTTTTCTTCATATAGTTTACAACCAACCTCAGATTGTTTACACAAATGGATAATTTCTGAAGACAAGCCATCTGAAATATCAATCATAGCCGTTGGTTTTACTTCCAGTTTTTCTAAAAGTTCTTTTATATCTGTCCGAGCTTCGGGTTTAAGTTGTCTTTCTATAAGGTAAGTATAATTTTCTAAATCCGGTTGGTTGTTTGGGTTTACTTGAAATACTTGTTTTTCACGTTCCAAAACCTGCAATCCCATGTAGGCTGAGCCAATGTCACCGGTTACGACTAATAAATCGGTTGCTTTTGCACCATTTCTATAAACAATTTCTTCTTCTTTTGCTTCTCCAATTGCTGTTATGGATAGTAATAAACCTTTTTGTGATGAGGTGGTGTCTCCACCAATAATGTCTACTTTATAAATTTCTGAAGCTAAAGCAATCCCTTCATACAATTCTTCAATAGCTTCTAATGGGAATCGATTTGAAACAGCAATAGATACGGTGATTTGTGTTGGTTTTGCATTCATCGCACAAATGTCAGACAAATTAACCGTCACTGCTTTGTAACCCAGATGTTTGAGTGGCATATAGGCCAAGTCAAAATGAACGCCTTCAATTAAAAAATCAGTAGAAACCACCATTTTGTTGGTTCCGAAATTTAAAACTGCCGCATCGTCACCAATTCCCTTTATGGTTGAGGCGTTTTTTATTTGAAAGTTTTTAGTTAAATGGTCAATTAAACCAAATTCTCCCAATTGGTCAATACTCGTTTTTTGAGGATTTTTATCTTCTAACATGCTATTTCATTTAGAAGGCAAAGGTACAAAATATCAGGGTTATCGTTTGATACTAAAATGGGATTTAAAAATAGTTGGTTTTTGATTTTTTAAGTATTGAACTTCAAACCAATAATCGGTTGCCGGCATTTGATTGTTGTTGTATCTGCCGTCCCAACCTAGGCCTGAAGGGCTTATTTGTTTTAACAATTTGCCGTAGCGATCATAAATAAAAATGGTGGCATCAGTTTGATTACTCAAATCAGAAATGTTCCAATAGTCATTATAACCATCATCATTTGGCGTAAAAAACTTAGGGTATTTTAATACGTTGGCAATTAATTCTATGGTGCCACAATCGCCTTTGGTGTCAATTATTTTAATGGTATGTTGCCCGGAGTCCACATTGTGAAAGTTCGGACTTTGTTGAATTGGGTTGTCATCCAATTGAAACACATAGTCACCAAAACCACCTGTTACCGTTACATAAATTGAAATGGAATCATAAAAATCGTCAATAACGGTTAGAAAACCGGTTGCTTTACTGGATTTTGTCACAACAGCCGTGGTGTTGTTATAACCACAATTAGTGCCATTATCCGGAAAATTGTTTGTGATTATTACATTATAAGTTCCTTCTTGAGTTGCTAAATAATTAGTGCCAATTCCCATTAAAGTTTGATTTAAATGCCATTCAACAGTATAATTTGAAGCACTCAACCCGGTTTGAAATAGGTGAGGTGTAATTAAATTACCATTATCAAAATCGACACAAATTACCCCTTCAGGAATTTGTATGTTATTTAAAGGGTTAATTGTTACAACAAATGATTTTTGATCAAAACAAGTAGTGTTATCTGAAGCTGTAGCAAAAACATAAATTGTTTGAGAGGTTGTTACAGAACTTCCGGCAGTCAGTAAGCTACCTGTTCCATTAGGGCCGGTGAAATAATTACCTTGAGTTAAGGCCGGTAACACATAGTTGCCACATTTCTGAATATTTGCAAATGCTTCTAAAATAGGAGTAGTAAAAATAGTAACAGTAAATGATTTTTCTGCTGAGCAATTTAATCGATCACCCACCTGAGCATACACATAGATGGTCTCATTTGTAGTTATCACTGTACCAGGAGATAATTGTGTTCCGGAGCCATTGGGTTCCGTAAAATAATTCCCTAGACTTAACGGTGGTAAAACGTAAATGTCACAAGCATTTATATTTGGTAAATTTCCTAATTCTAAATTATTTAAAGAAACACTGAATAAACTTTCACTATAACAGGAAGGCATATAGCTCAAAGGATTGTATATGTATATGACTTGTGAACTTGTCAAAACAGTGCCCGGTTGTAAGTTCTGTCCTCCACCATTTGGCCCACCATTAGCGGTATAATAACTTCCGTTGGTTAAAGGAGGCAAAACAAATGTAGCTCCACAGATAAAGACATCAGTAAAACTATCAACCGGTGGCGGCGGATTTACTTGAACCAAAAAACTATGTTGGCTGATACAATCTCCTATTGCTGCATAAATATAAACAGTTTGTGTATTTGAAATTATATGCCCTGGCTGCAATTGGAAACCTTCTCCATTAGCCAATTGATAATAAGTACCGCCAATGGTTAACGGAGGCAAACTATAGGGTCCACAAGACACTACATTTGTGGGGGTGTTAATTGTTGGAGATGAATTAATAACTATATCAATACTCAAATTATCTGTACAATTTGGAGAAGTGGTTGTTGGAACATAAAAATATATGGTTTGAGAGTTAGTAATTACAGTTCCTGATGGGATTTGAGAACCGCCACCCAAAGGTTGCGTGAAATAGTTGCCTACAGGCAGTTCAGGTAACGTATAACTTCCACAAGCCGAAATCACATTATTAAAATTCGGAGTATAAATAATATCTACCGAAAATAAATGTTGACTGGCACAGAAGTCATCAATATTAATTAGAATTAGTGACACGCTTTCCACAATGTTATGTCCAGGGAAATATATATCACCTGTAGAAACATCAAGATAATAAACTCCATTAATAGGAATTGGTAATGTATAAAAATCACAAGTAATTACATCGGGTAATTCATCAACAGGGGGTAATGGATACACAACTACATTTACTTCTTTTTCAGTACAAAAAACATCATCAATAACCGCGTGGTAATAGATTGTTTGATCCGTACTTAATTGAGTCCCTGCCGGTAATAAATTTCCACCGGCATTGGGTTGGGTATAAAATTCTCCGGCCGGCAATCCCGGTACGATAAAGACACCACATCCAATTTCATCTATTTCAACATCTTCAATGATGATGACTGCAAAAAAACTTTCGTTTTCGCAAGGGTTTTCATCAGTTGGGCCGCTATAAATAAAAATCACACTCGTGTCTTCAATGATGTCTCCGGCATTTAATAGGGTGCCGTTTCCACCTGTTTCTGTATAATAATTTCCATAGGTTAATGGGGGTAATTCATAACTACTGCAAACTACAACTTGGTCTCTTGTATCAACCGGTGGCCTGAATTCGATTCGTATTTTGAAATTTACGACATCAAAACAAAGTGCGTTTGAAACATCTTGCATTCTGACCCAAAGAGTATAAGGAGATTGGGTAACGCTCATTGCAAAACCGGTAGTGTTTTGAATCGGGTTTTGATTTGCCATTGCATTGGCTTCGGAAGTAAAAAAGCTGACTGTATAATTTTCAGGATTTTGTCCGTTGAGTATTATAGGGACATAAAAATTTAAATTTCTAATTACATTGCCCGAACCAACTGTACAAATTAATACATCGTTGGGCGTATTAGCAACAATTTCAGGCGATACAACCAATTCAAAAGGAAGTAGTGTAGAACATATAAATCCGGAAGATATTGTTCTGATTTTGCAATATATGGTTTGATTTCCGGCACTCAAATAGGTGGCCAATTGGTTTGTTGGAATGGAAGGGGTATTTGCATTTGCGGCATCTAAACTTCCGAAGTATAAGAGTGAATAGACTTCAGGATCTAACCCTAATGACGATGTTGAATTTATTGTAAGGTTAAAAGGATAGGTTGCTTGACCCGTATTGCAAACATATAATGAAGCAGGAGTATTATATTGAAGGTTTGATAATATGATTTCATCAGAAATGGAACAAGTACTATTTGGAAAAACGGCATTAAAAGAATAAATTCCAGGTTGGGTAGCGGTGTAATTTGAAGAGGTAGCATTGGGAATAACTTCGCCATTTAACATCCAAGTATAAGTAAAACCAGCACCTAAATTTGGATTTAAAACAACTGTTTGTCCTTCGCAAATGGTTAAATCAGGACCAAGAGTTGCTGAAGTACTGAAGTTTCCGCCAGCAATCAAAACGGCTGAATCATAACCACTATCGTTATAATCACCAATTACAATCTTAATTCTATAATTTTGATTTGGAATCACTTCAGAATAGGCAGTCATTAGAACCGTTTCTCCTCTCATATTCATGGATGATGTTGCCGGATTTGTTACATTATATCTACTAAAAAAACTAGGATTTTGCGATAAACATGAGGTGTTAAACTGAGTATTTCGTATGTTTTTTACAGAAACCGGTGTTGAGGTGCCTGGAATAACAGCTAAATTTGTGGTTTGACCTGTAGTTAAGTTTGTCAATAAGAATGCAAATACATCACTAAAACCGCACTGATATTCTCCATATTCATTAGAAGCAAATAAAAAATCAAAACTAAAATTGGTTGAAATTGGAGTAAAATCAAACTGCAAAAAGGCAACATCGGTGATGCCGGTTGTTTGTCCGGAAGAATTACTGATGTTTTGTAAATCAACATCTCCGTTTGTATTAATTTGACTGCTCAGATTGGCTCCGGAATAAGTGCCTTGAGAATATTTAGCAATACCATTTCTAATTATAACCCCTTGTTGAATGGGAAAATTTGGATTTGAACTAGTAAAAGCTCCTATACTTCTCCTGGAAGAAAATTGAAAATTTGTTTCGTTTGAACACGAATTTTGCATCAATACATTTCTGACCAAGTTGGGAATAGTGTAGGTAGTGGTATCAACCACTATTCCTTGAGAAAAGACTGAAACTGTAAAAAGCAATAAAATGCCGGAAATATATTTTTTCATTTTAATTATAAAAACCCAAGCTAATGTAAAAAAAACTTAGCAATGAAGTTGCTTTTTTAACGTGTTATATCATATTCTAACAAATTAGTTGTCTTTTCTTAAAATTATTCTTGTTTAAAAAAGTGTTAAAATATAATCCTACTGACAAACTGTTGTCACTTGCTGCCAATAACTTTGTTTCATTAATCATTAAATAATAAAAAATTATGACAACAATAGCCCAAGTAATCAGTAAAGAAGATTTATTAAAACACTGGCAAGGTCACCGTTCGTTAACCCGAAGAGTAATTGAAGCCTTCCCTGAAAAAGATTTTTTTGAATTTTCTGTTGGCGGTATGCGAACGTTTGCCGAATTGACTTCCGAATTGTTAGCCATTGGAGCTCCAGCCATGAAAGGCATCGTGAACCGTGAAGTAAAACCGTATGACGAAAACACCGATAACGGGAAAACCAAAGCCGAATACTTAGCAAAATGGGACAAAGCCACTGAAGAAATTAATCACTATTGGAGTATGTTACCGGTGGAAGATTTCGATAAGACTTTTAATCTTTTTGGACAATATGAATTCCCGATTATTCAAAATATCCTTTATTTTATTGATAACGAAATTCATCATCGTGGACAAGGATATGTGTATTTGAGAGCTTTAGGAGTTGAGCCGCCTTTTTTCTGGGAGAGATAGGTTTTAACTTTCAAATTTTTAAACCATTAAGGTGTTAAGAATCATTAAGTTGTTTCCTTAATGTCTTAATGGTTCAAAAAAAGTCATTTCAAAAGCTTCATTTTAATAGTTCCCATCAATTCCAACACCCTTACCTTCAATCGTTCCGGTTCAAGAATCGTTGCAAAATCGCCAAACATCAGAAAAAATCTCGGGAAACCATCTTCAATGTCTTTGCATAAAAAAGTCATTTCTACCTTATTCCCAACCACTTTTTCAGAAACAAAACCGTGGTATTTTCTTTCACCGGAAAGGTATTTTGCCATTTTCTTTTCAATGGAAATAACGACTTTGGTGGTGGGATATTCTTCTTTGTCTTTATTCAAATAAAATTCCAATGCTTCGTGTTCTTTCGTGAAAGCGATTTCTGTTTTTAGGATGTTGTGAATGCGGTCGGTTCTAAACTGACGGTAATCTTTCCGCAAATGGCAATAACCCAACACATACCAATTATTGTGATCATGAAAAACACCCACCGGTTCGATGGTTCTGGCGGTATTTTCATCCGCTTCAAAAGCTTGATAATCCAAAATCAATTGCGTTTTGTCCGCAATACTTCTGAAAATAAAAGCCAATGCATGCGGAGCTTGTTTTGGAAAAGTTTTTTCCAACGGTTGCATCACCACATTGGATTCGATCGTGGAAACCCAATCTTTATCGGCACTTTTCAATACAGCTTTTAACTTATACATCGCCGAAGCATACTGATCTCCAATTGATTTATCAGAAAATTTCTCCATCAGTTTTTCGGCGGCAATAAAACTTTCGGCTTCTTCTCGAGTAAACATAACTGGAGGCAATCGATAACCTTCTAACAAAGAATAACCCAAACCGGCTTCGCTGTAAATAGGCACTCCGGAAGCTTCTAACGTTCTAATGTCGCGGTAAATGGTTCGCAAACTCACCTCAAAACGAGTAGCCAAATCCTGTGCTCTCACAATCTTTTTGGATTGCAACTGAATTAAAATGGCGACAATGCGGTCAAAGCGTTTTGGGGTTTCGTCGTGCATAAAAGGCTTTTGTCAAATATAGAATTTTTATTTTTCAAATTTCATTGATTATTTCAAATGTGAGAGATGGCAATTATATAAACAAATTTGTTTACATTTGTGTAAAAGTAGAATTATGTATGCTATCCTTAAATATATAAAAGGGATTCATCCCGGAAAAATAATTGACAGAGAGCTGAAAAAACAAAACAGCAATCAACGTCAGTTGGCATTGGCTATTGGTGAACATCCACAAACACTTAATGCGATAGTTAACGGTAAGCGAAACATAAATACTTCTTTGGCTTTAAAAATTGAAGATAGATTAGGTTTAGAAGAAGGATTTTTGATGACACTTCAAGCTCATTACGATATTAAAATCATAAAAAATGATGAAAGTTATAAGCCCAATTTGTCTAAATTAAGAAAAAACACTTTCTGGGATACGACTCTCGATAAAATAGATTGGAAGTTAATGAAACGTGCCGTTATTACAAGAGTATTTGCCTATGGTACAAAAGAAGAACAAGAAGAAATTATTCGATTTTATGGAAAGGATGAAGTAGAAAGAATTAGTAAATTATTTCCCGCTAAAAGATAAGTATGTTTTGGAATACTGTTTCACCGTTACTGAAATCTATTTTATCAGATTTGATGAAGGAACAATTGTTTTCTCCTTTTCGTTTGGTAGGAGGAACGGCCTTGAGTTTGCAATTTGGTCATCGTTTATCAGTTGATATTGATTTGTTTACGGATGTTGAGTATGGGTCTATCAGTTTTAAAAAAATTAGAGATTTTTTAGAAAATAAATATCCTTATTGCAATTACAGAGATCTTGATTTAATTTCATTTGGCACCTATTTTGAAGTTGGATTTTCAAAAGATGATTTTGTGAAAATTGATATATACTACACTGACAAATTTGTTTTTAATGAATTGATAATTGACAACGTAAGAATGGCAACTTCAGAAGAAATAATTGCTATGAAATTGGATGTCATCAATAATAAAGGAAGGAAAAAAGACTTTTGGGATATACATTATTTCTTAGAAAATTATGAACTTGCTCAATTTATTGAGTTATTTGAAAAGCGTTATCCCTACGGCATTAGCAAAACATTAAAAAATCAGTTATTAGATTTTGAATTAGCAGATACTGACTTTAATCCCATATGTTTACTGAATAAAGAATGGGAATTGATAAAATATGATTTTGTTGAGAAAATAAATTGAAGAAAATGAATAATTCTAATAAAATAATAGGTAGTTTTTTTGTGCTTTTCATAGCCTTGAATTTCTTTATTTTAATGGGTTGTGAAAATAAGCAATCAGATTCCAATAAAATAAAAGTATTTCTAAGTCCAAATAAATTGAAAGGATTTTCAAGTGATTCAATAGCTGTTATTAGTTTCAAGAGAATTAACAATAAAACAGAAGTCGATTGTCTTTACAAAGATGTTATTCAAGCTCCATCACGAACTAATGCAAGTTTATGCTTTTTTAACTCACAGATTTTTTATGACAATGAACTATTCTCAATGGAGGAAGTCTTGAATAAGTTAGAAGAAGAGATCAAAACAATTAAAGACAGGGACTACTTTACAGTTGAATTGTCATATCGGGACAAAGATAATAATGTTGCTATTTTTCAACTATTTGATAATTTATTGGTGGATTTTGAAAAAGCCAACTATGACCTAGATTTATATTTTTTCATTTATTTAAGTACAAGTTCTAATAATTGTTTTCCACCGCCACCGCCACCAATGTCGGAATAGCACTAGGAGATTGACAAGAAAAAACCCAACAACTCTCGTCATTGGGTTCTCATATATTTTTCCTCAGTACCTTAGTCCCTCAGCACCTCAGCACCTTTCCTAATCATTCAATTTCAACACCGCCATAAACGCCTCCTGCGGAATCTCTACATTACCCACCTGACGCATTCTCTTTTTACCTTTTTTCTGTTTTTCCAACAGTTTTCGTTTACGGGAAATATCTCCACCGTAACATTTGGCGGTCACGTCTTTTCGTAACGCTTTAATCGTTTCACGAGCAATGATTTTTGCACCAATTGCCGCCTGAATCGGAATGTCAAACTGTTGTCTTGGAATCAATTCACGCAGTTTTTCACACATTTTCTTACCAATGTTATAGGCATTGTCTTCGTGAATCAAAGCCGACAAAGCATCCACCGATTGAGCGTTTAACAACACATCTAATTTTACTAATTTTGACGTTCTCATCCCAATGGGTGAGTAGTCAAACGAAGCATATCCTTTGGAAACCGTTTTCAAACGGTCATAAAAATCAAATACAATTTCGGCCAACGGCATATCAAAATTTAACTCAACTCTTTCCGTCGTTAAATAGGTTTGATTGGTTATCACACCACGTTTTTCAATACACAAACTCATTACATTACCCACAAACTCTGATTTCGTAATGATGGTGGCTTTAATATAAGGTTCTTCAACACGGTCCAATTTTGATGGTTCCGGTAAGTCGGATGGATTGTTTACAATCAAAATCGTATCCGGTTCTTTTTTGGTAAAAGCATGATAGGAAACGTTGGGAACTGTTGTAATCACAGTCATATCATATTCACGTTCCAAGCGTTCCTGAATGATTTCTAAATGCAACATTCCTAAAAATCCACAACGGAAACCAAATCCTAAAGCAGCAGAACTCTCAGGAACAAAAACCAACGACGCATCGTTTAATTGTAATTTTTCCATCGAAGCTCTTAAATCTTCATAGTCTTCGGTGTCAACAGGATAAATTCCGGCAAAAACCATTGGTTTTACATCCTCAAAACCTGTAATCATATTAGTAGTAGGGTTTTTAGCATCGGTCAACGTATCACCTACTTTTACTTCTTTTGCTTCTTTAATACCCGAAATTAAATAGCCTACATCACCGGTTGAAATCACGTTTTTCGGAACTTGATTTAACTTCAAAGTCCCCACTTCATCCGCAAAATATTCGTTTCCGGTTGCCATGAATTTAATCTTCTGGCCTTTCTTAATTTCACCGTTTTTCACACGAAAAATTACTTCAATACCACGAAACGGATTGTAATGCGAATCAAAAATCAACGCCTGCAACGGCTCATCAACATTTCCTTTTGGTGCGGGAATTTTTTCAATAATCGCAGCCAAAATATTTTCTACACCAAAACCGGTTTTACCCGAAGCGTGAATAATATCCTCTAATTTGCAACCTAATAAATCAATAATATCGTCGCTCACTTCCTCCGGATTGGCACTTGGCAAATCCACTTTATTCAAAACCGGAATAATTTCCAAATCGTTTTCCAAAGCCAAATATAAGTTGGAAATCGTTTGAGCCTGAATACTTTGAGCAGCATCTACAATCAACAAAGCCCCTTCACAAGCGGCAATAGATCGGGAAACTTCATATGAAAAATCAACGTGTCCGGGCGTATCAATCAAATTCAAAATATATTTCTCGCCTTTATACGTATATTCCATTTGAATCGCGTGACTCTTAATTGTAATCCCACGTTCACGCTCCAAATCCATGTTGTCCAGCAACTGAGCCTTTTCCTCACGAGCCGTCACCGTTTGCGTAGCCCCCAATAATCGGTCGGCCAGTGTACTTTTCCCGTGGTCAATGTGAGCAATAATGCAAAAATTTCGTATGTTCTTCATCTTCGTTTAATTCAAATTTATTTTGTGGGGCGTTTTCGCCGCGGCGAATCGGGCTTTCCGTTCCAAGTCCTCGTCACGGTTTCGCTATCGCTATACCGTTCCTGTGGGCTTTCCACTGCAATCCCTAACGCAAACCCTGCTCCTTAGCGAATTGTGTGCAAATATAAAGCAAAGTTTTGGATTTTAAACGGGTTAAACGGGTCAGGTTTACTACTAGCACATTTCTATTTTTATAATTCAATTCAACAATCTTTAGTATATTTGTTTACTTAATTACTTTAGTTATGAATGCAACAAAGGAAATAATTGTTAGAGACTTAGCAATAATGAACGGAAAACCTCTAATTAAAGGAACACGAATTACGGTTGAATTAATTTTAAAAAATTATCCGAGGGAGCAACTGTAGAAGATTTACTTAAAATTTATCCTCAAATAACTTCTAAACAAGTAATGGCAGCTTTGGATTATGCGGCAAATGTTATCAGCAACGAAGAATTATTAGATGTTTAGATGATTATTGCAGACGAAAATATTCCTTTACCAATCATAGAAATGTTGGTTAAAAATAAAATTGAAACTATTTCAATTTATGATAATTACAGAGGTATATCAGATGTAGAAATCATTAAATTAGCTCAAAATCCCCCTTGCTATTATTAAGGCATGTAGATAGATTTGAAAGCTATAAATTAATTTTCATTATCCAGTATAAAAATTACAAGAGAAAGTCTCAAAAAATGAGAGACTTTCTCTTGTTTAAATATTACTTATTAAGCTAATTGACTGTAAATTAGAAAAAAAAGAATCAAAAACTCAAAATACAGATTCATTGATTGTTTTGAAGCTGGATTTTTTTTGAGATATATAATTGTCAAATTTAAGAATTGAATTATAAAAGTGACTTTAATAAGCAAGCTAATAGTAGAATTATAGTCAGGAAATATTAGATAAGCACCTACCAATAAAAGATTTAAGATATAAAATAATGAATTTATCTTTAGGGGTAAAAAACTATCTTTTTTATTAATTATCCTCCTTGAAAAATAAATTAGTAAACTTAAAATAGCTATAAATTTGACAATATTAAACGAATCGTAAAAGATACCAATAGCAAATAATAATATTCCGATATATTTAAAAAAATTTGTCATAAATATGTTAATGATTTTGAACTCATTTAACCAAATAAACAAGCGGCAGTATGCCAAGCCATTTGAGTATGTCCAGTTAATAAAAATTGTGCAGTATCAACCCATGTCCATGTTGAAGATGCACTTTGCAACCTTCTACACATGCATGCGTCAAAACCAGATCTGACACCACAGTTCATACCAAAAGCAACTATATTTTCATTTGGATCGCCAATGATTATATTCTCATCAAAAGTATTATTCTCATCAGAATAAAACAAATAGTAGCTTGACCATTTATACATTGAAACAGTTGTTAGAAGTCTTTTTCTGTAATCATTGTTAGAAACATTATTAACTATAAAATCTTCATAGAGTTTGCTTTTTTCAATTATGTTTTCAAGGTCTATCTGTTTTGAAAAACTTTCTAAAATCAAATTTTCTGTTTCGGAAATTTCCTCTTTTAATTTTAAACTATTTTTAAGGTTACTAGATTCAGTTGAAATTTTCAATTCAACTAAACTCTCTAAATCTGGATTATTTTTATTTGCTTCTATGAATATCTTTAAATCATTTAAAAACGATTTATAATTTAAACCGTATGTATCATATTCATTTTCTGGGGTTTTAATATTCTCATCAGAATAATTTCCCTTACGAAAATTCAAATTATCATTTTCAATTTGTTCTTCAAAGCTTAACAATGAACTTTTAATTTTATCAATATTTTCAATTGATTGAGAATCTTCTGTCTTATCACAAGATAAAAACAATAAAACAATAGCAACAAGGCTGATAGAAATTTTTTTCATAAAAATAGAATTTAATCTTAGTTATACATTAATTTTGACAAAAAAAAATTAAACGTAAATAAAATCCTATGTTAAAATTGGATATTTTTACCCAGATTTTACATTCTTTTTTTAATTTTAACATATTCAATTCTTTTACATTTAAAAATCTAAAAATATGACAATTTCAATTGGTAACAAACTAAAAAAACTCCGTAAAAATAAAGGGTATTCTCAAGAGGAAGTTGCAAACCTTTTACATAACTCGCAATCAACGTATGCTCGTATAGAAAACGGAGAAAGCCATTCTTCGGCTAATCACATTGTTAAAATTTGTGAAGTATATGAAATTACTCCTGAAGAATTAATTAAAAGTGATAGTGTTGTTATTGGTAATATTGGAACAAATAACGGGGTGGGATATGCAGAAGTAGTAAATCAACTTTCAGAAAAATTAATTGAACAATATGAATTGAGATTAAAAGAAAAGGATGAACAAATAAAAAATTTAAAAACACAAATAGAAAAATAAATTTTTAATGAAATAAAAAGACAAGTTATCAAAGATTATTTTCTTAATCTTAAGGAAGACAACATTAATTAATTTCCTCTATCAAAATAGCATCCTTCTAGCTTTAAATACCCCGTTTTGCAAACCCCACCCGTTTCCTTATCTTTGCAAAAAAAATTCCAATGCCAAAAATCGGAAACATCATTTTGCCCGACTTCCCCTTACTTCTTGCTCCAATGGAAGATGTGAGTGATCCGCCGTTTCGTCGCTTGTGCAAATTGCACGGAGCCGATTTGATGTATTCTGAATTTATTTCGTCCGAAGGCTTGATTCGTGATGCGATGAAAAGCAAAATGAAACTCGATATTTTTGATTACGAACGTCCGGTGGGTATTCAAATTTTTGGAGGCGATGAAGAGGCGATGGAAATGTCCTCCCGAATTGTAGATGCAGTGCAACCCGATTTAGTCGATATTAATTTTGGTTGTCCGGTTAAAAAAGTCGTTTGCAAAGGAGCCGGTGCAGGAGTTTTAAAAGATGTTGATTTGATGGTTCGTTTAACCAAAGCAGTTATTAAAGGAACCAATCTTCCCGTAACAGTAAAAACTCGTTTAGGTTGGGATGAAAACTCTATCAACATTGATGAAGTGGCTGAACGTTTACAAGACATTGGCGTGCAAGCCCTAACCGTTCACGCCCGAACACGTGCCCAAATGTATAAAGGTCATTCTGATTGGTCGCACATTGCTCGTGTAAAAAACAATCCGAGAATTACGATGCCTATTTTTGGAAACGGTGACATCGATTCACCCGAAAAAGCATTAGAATACAAAAATAAATACGGTTTGGATGGAATGATGATTGGTCGTGCTGCCATTGGTTATCCGTGGATTTTTAACGAAATCAAGCATTATTTCAGAACAGGAGAATATTTGCCCGAACCCACGATGAAAGACCGCATCGAAGCCGCCCGAAATCACTTAATCTGGTCAATGGATTGGAAAGGCGAACGCGTTGGAATTTTTGAAATGCGTCGCCATTACACCAATTATTTTAAAGGCATTCACGGATTTAAAGAATACAAACAAAAATTAGTTACAACCGACGGAGCAATGCCGTTAATGGCAATATTTGATGAGATTGCTCAGGTTTATGCTAATTATGAGACGGTTTAAATTTACCATATAAGTCATATAAGAAAACTTAAATTTATATGACTTATATGGTTTGTATAATTTACACCACCATTTTCTTCCACTTCCCTTTTTTATACAAAATATAACCGGCAATGGTAATGCACGTTTCCGCTATCGGAACCGCCATAAAAACTCCGGTTGGTCCCATTTTTAAATACTTCGCTAAAAAATAAGCTAACGGAATTTGAAATAGCCAAAACCCGAAGAAGTTAATTTTTGTGGGTGTCCACGTATCTCCTGCACCGTTAAACGCGTTGATGAGCACCATTCCAATTCCGTAGAAAACATAACCTAAACTCATAATTTGAATGGCTTCCACGGCAATGTCCAAAACCGCTTTGTCATTCGTAAATAGAGTAATAATAGGTCGGGCGGCGGTTAACGTGACAATCATAATGATAGCCATAAATATCACATTGTATTTTGCGGTAACCATTACCGATTTTTCGGCACGTTCAATTTGTTTGGCTCCTAAATTCTGACCCACCAAAGTGGCAGCAGCACTACTCAATCCCCACGCGGGAAGAATGAAAAACATCATAATTCTAAGTGCGGTTTGATAACCCGCTGAACCAACATCTCCTCCGGTTGTTGCGACAAGGTTTGCCATAAAAATCCAACTGCACGACGCAATTACGAATTGTAAAACTCCGGGAGCAGCAATTTTGACCAACGCTTTTATTTGTTCAAAATCAGGAGTTATGTAAGCTACCATCATTTTGATAACCCCTTTTCCGTTGAAAAGATGATATAGTTGATAGATTACACCAATACTTCTTCCAATTGTAGTCGCAATAGCAGCTCCGGTTAATCCATAAGCCGGAATGGGTCCAAAGCCATTAATCAAAATCGGATCTAAAATAATGTTACAACCATTTGCCAACATCAAACTTTTCATTGCAATGGCGGCATTTCCGGCACCTCGGAAAATTCCGTTGATTAGGAAAAGTAACATAATGGAAATGCTTCCTCCCATCATAATTTGAACAAACGAAGTTCCGTAAATCGCCGATTCTTGCGAAGAACCCATCCAAATCAAAATATCGGTGGCATAAATGATTCCGAAAATGCTGAGAATGGTATTTACAGCAATGGCAATTAGTATCGCTTGCATACCAGCTTTTGCCGCAGCAACGGGATCTTTTTCGCCAATTCTTCGGGCAACAACCGCTGTAGCTGCCATACTGATTCCGATAGCTAATGAATAAATTATAGTAAGAACCGATTCGGTTAATCCAACGGTTTGAACGGCAAAGCTGCTGTTTTCCAAGTGCCCAACAAAGTACAAATCGACTAACGCAAAAACCGATTCCATCATCATTTCCAACACCATCGGAATGGCAAGTAGTATAACGGCGGTTTTTATTTTTCCGGAAGTATAATCAAAATCGGCTTCGCCTTTTAAGGCCATTTTTATAGTAGAAAAGATACGTGAAAGCATACCTTCTGATAGTTTGTTTTCTGTCATTTTTAATAAAGATTAAGTGAATAAAGATTTGTCTGAAAGACCTTTCAGACTAAATTAAAGAGAGAAATACGTCTTTATACGAAATAAGGACAAAAAAATACTATCATAATTCTTGAAGTGAACTACAAATGTAAATTTATTTTTGAAAGAAGGAAATTATTCCAATAGTTTTTTGTTTACCCTGCTGCTGGCTATCCAGGAGGACAATAGTCCTAAAAGTGAGATAGTTCCTAGCGTCAGTAAAATGTTTTTAAAAGAAAAAACTACAGGATATGCTAAACTTGGCGTAATCATGAAAAGCTCATACTTTAACTGAAGAAGTATAACAATTGACCCTAAGAAAATACCAAGTAACCCGCCAATTATGCAAATTAAAAAACCTTGAGTCAGAAAAATAGAGCGTAGGTTTTGAATTGAAGTGCCTAAATTGAAAAGTGTTTTTAAGTTGGTTTTTTTGTCAATTATCATCATAATTAAAGCACCAATTAAGGTAAACAAAGTGACAATTAAAACCAAAGTTAGGATTAAATACAAAATCAAATTTTCTGTATTTAGCATGCGATATAAGGATTCATTGAGTTGGCCTCTGTTTTTTATGACAATATCAGCACCTAAAATAGTTTTCAAATTTTCTCTAATTTCAGATTCATTATGTTTTTCAGAGAGTTTAAATTCAATGTTTGTAATTTGATTGGATTTGAGTTCTAATAATTCCTGTGCAACTTCAAGGTCGCAAAAAACATATTTTTGATTTAAATCTTCATTTAAAAAATAAAAACCAATTGGATTTAATTGAATTTTGTTAAAAGCGTTATCAGGATTTTCAATTGCCCCTTTTCCGGGTCTTACCACAAAAGCTTCAAATACATTATTAAAATCAAACAATCCAACTGATAATTTTTGAGCAATTCCAGAGCCAATAACTACTTGATAGGAATCATGGTCTAACCATTCGCCTTGAAAAATGGTATTTTCAATACTTGTAACTCTCACAAAATTAGAATCAACACCTTTAATAAAAGCTAATTGATCCTTCCCATTAAAAGTAAACAAGGCTTTTTCCTCAATAATTTTGCTGAAATTTTGGATTCCTTTGATTTCGGATAGTTTTTTTTCTTGTTCTTCCGAGAGATAAAATGTTTTGCCTAAGTTACTTTCCACTTTCAGTTGTGGATCAAAATCATTTGAAAATGACAAGCTGAAGTCTTTTAACCCACTGAATACGGATAAAACTACAAACATTGCCATGGTTCCGGCAATTATTCCTAGAGAAGAAATTGCGGTAATAATATTGATAGCGTTGTTTTTACTAGCACTAAATAAGTATCTTTTAGCTATGTAAAAAGGAAATTTCAAGTTATGATTTTTTTCTTTTTTCTAACAAATCGCGGTTCATAACAGGATTTTCTTTCATCGAAAGTGCTTGGTCAATTTTTTCAATGTATTCAAGCGAATCGTCGATAAAAAAAGTCAAATTGGGAACTTTTCTAAGTTGCAGTTTTACACGTTGTGACAAATCGTGTTTAATTAATGGTGTGTTGGATTTGATGCTTTCCAATAATTCTTTGCCTTTTTCCGGAGGGAAGATGCTCAAATACACTTTTGCAACAGATAAATCAGTAGTCACACTTACTTTTGATACAGAAATCACCAAGTTTGTAATGCCATTTTTCCTGATTTCACCTTGCAAAATATCGACAAGGTCCTTCTGTAAAACACTTCCTATTTTTTTTTGTCTATTCGTTTCCATGGTGCAAAAATACAACATTTTAACTTTCAAAATATATATCTTTGCCTTTTCAAGTGTTACATCAGATGGAATTTGAATTTACAATTTTAAATAATGAGAAAAATAGAACATATTGGTATTGCTGTAAAAGATTTAGAAAAGTCAAACCAACTATTTGAAAAGCTTTTTGGAAATCCGCCTTATAAAGAAGAAGAAGTGGCAAGTGAAGGTGTAAAAACTTCTTTTTTTCTTAACGGACCAAATAAAATTGAATTGTTGGAGGCCACTCATTCTGAGAGTCCGATTGCAAAGTTTATTGAGAAAAAAGGAGAAGGTATTCACCATATCGCTTTTGATGTAGAAGACATAATTAGTGAAACAGAACGACTTAAAAACGAAGGTTTCATAGTATTGAATGAAATTCCCAAAAAAGGAGCAGATAATAAATTGGTTGTTTTTTTACATCCAAAATCTACAAATGGTGTATTAATTGAATTATGTCAAGAAATTCAACAATAATTTTGGAGTAAAACAAAAATAGTGGTAATATTGCAACCTCAAAACCGGTCCTATAGCTCAGTTGGTTAGAGCACCTGACTCATAATCAGGTGGTCCCTGGTTCGAGCCCAGGTGGGACCACAATAAGACCCTTTCTATACGAAAGGGTTTTTTTGTAAAAATGATGAAGAAAATAATTGCATTATAATAATGTTCATTTGCAACAAAAACTAAAACTAAATTCTAGTTTTGTATTTTAACTAATATCTTGTATAATTGAATCTATTTTGTAGTGGTTGTTCCTTTTTTTTTAGAATTTTCACTTTATTTGTGAAAAAATTTTGTTAAAGAGGGGATTTGTTTAGTTTTGTACTTTATGAGAATTGACCCTAAATATTTAATTGTGCTACTGTTCACATTTGTGAGTATGTCAGCATTGGCTGAAGATTTTTCACCACCACCACCACCAGGGCCACCAGGACCCCCTGGTTCGCCAATTGATACTTACTTAATTTTATTAGTTATTATTGCTATTCTCTTTGCCTTCTATAAATTGAATCTATTTAAAATAAACAAAAAATCTTCACAGTAAAAAAAAGATTTTTTCATTTAGAAAGCGAATGCAGCCTCGCCACATATTTTCCAATTACATCAAACTCTAGGTTAACTTGGTGTCCAACTTCAAAATTTTTAAAGTTGGTATGTTGGTAAGTGTAGGGGATGATAGCAACACTAAATTCATTAGCTTTCGAATTTACAACAGTTAAGCTCACTCCATTAACTGTTATGGAGCCTTTTTCAATAGTTATGTTGTTAAATGTTGGGTGGTATTCAAATGTAAACAACCAGCTTCCTTCCGTTTCTTTTATTGATTTACAAATTCCAATTTGATCCACATGACCTTGAACAATGTGTCCATCCAGTCGGTCTCCTAATTTCATGGCACGTTCCAAGTTAATTGTATCGCCTTTTTTCCACGTTCCAATGTTAGTTTTGTTAACGGTTTCTTTTATTGCTGTGACAGTATAAGTCTCATTTTCAATAGCTACAACAGTCAAGCAAATGCCATTATGAGCAACACTTTGGTCAATTTTTAATTCGGTTGTAATTGAGGAAGTAATTGTAAGATGAAGATTGTCTTCTTCTTTTTGTATATCTTTAATAATTCCAAGAGTTTCTATGATTCCTGTAAACATTTGCGTTTTATTTTCTTAAATTTGCACTTCAAAAGTAGCAATTATTATCCTTAAGACAATTATGAACAAAGCAGAAAATATACTGGTAGGAATTTCAATAGGAGATTTAAACGGAATTGGAAGCGAAGTTGTGCTCAAAACATTCGAAGACCCAAGAATGTTAGAGTTTTGTACGCCTGTTATTTTTGCGAATGTTAAGATGTTATCTTTTTTGCGAAAAAACTTTGAATCTACTGCTTTTTTACATGGGATAGATAGATTAGATCAAATTGTTCCAGGAAAAATCAATGTTTTTAATCTATGGAAAGACAGTTTTAATCTCGAATATGGTGTAGTAAATGATGTTGTAGGAAGTTATGCAATAAAGTCTTTTGTTGCAGCAACAAAAGCATTAAAAGAAGGCATGGTGGATGTTTTAGTTACTGCTCCAATTAATAAATACAACATTCAAACCCAAGATTTTAATTTTCCCGGCCATACTGATTATTTAAATCAGGAACTAGATGGTGATGCACTAATGTTGATGGTAAGTGATTCTCTGAGAATTGGTTTATTGACAGATCATATTCCGGTTACTGACGTGTCAAAGCATATTACTGAAAAATTGATTCGTCAGAAAATAAATACCATCAAACAAACATTAATTCAAGATTTTAAAATACGAAAACCTAAAATAGCCATGTTGGGATTAAATCCACATTGTGGTGATCATGGTGTGATTGGAAAAGAAGATGATGAAATTTTAAGACCAACACTCAATAAAATGTTTGAAGAAGGCACTTTTGTTTTTGGACCATATGCTGCAGACAGTTTTTTTGGCACCAAGTCACATGAAAAATTTGACGCTGTAATAGCGTGTTATCACGATCAGGGATTAATTCCATTTAAAACATTGTCTTTTGGAAGCGGAGTTAATTATACGGCTGGTTTGAATAAAGTAAGAACCTCACCGGATCACGGAACCGCATTTGAAATAGCCGGAAAAAACCAAGCAGATTTTACTTCATTTAAAGAGGCGGTTTATTTGGCAATTGACATTTATAAGTCACGTTTAGAGCATGCTCAAATTACTGAAAAACCATTGAAAGTAAAAGAAAAACAGTTTTAAACAAAAAAATGTTTATAACTGTATTGGATTTACGATAATTTTATATCTTTGCAAACCAAATTTTTGGGACAAATTGATGTTGAGATGAAAGTATCTAATGAATATTTAATTCCGTTTATCGGATTAAAGCTAGGAAAACACCAATTTGACTATCAAATAGATAAGACGTTCTTTGATCGCTTCGAATATGATGATTTTGAAAGTTGTGCTATTGAAACCTCTGTTGTTTTAGAAAAAAAAACAATGATGTTAGAGTTACACTTCAAGCATAAAGGAACTGTTCATGTTCCTTGTGATGTCACCGGAGAACCTTTTGATTTACCTATTAAGGGAAAAATTGATTTGGTTGTTCAGTTTGGAGACGCTTTTAATGATGAGAATGAAGAATTGTTGATTTTGCCACATGGCGAGCATCAAATAGACATTTCGCAATACATTTATGAAATGATTGTATTGTCCATTCCATTAAAAAGAGTGCATCCGGGAATAAAAGACGGAACATTACATTCTGAAGTAATTGAAAAATTAGAAGAATTGGCAGTCAAAGGAGAACAAGAAGAAAATAAAACAGAAGAAACAGATCCTCGTTGGGATCAATTAAAAAAACTATTAACGGATAAATAATATAGTAAAATGGCACATCCAAAGAGAAAAACCTCGAAAACCAGAAGAGACAAAAGAAGAACTCATTATAAAGCAACTGTTGCTCAGATTGCAACATGCCCAATTACCGGTGAAGCTCACTTGTATCACAGAGCGTATTGGCATGAAGGAAAAATGTACTACAGAGGTCAAGTTGTGATTGATAAATCAGAAGCTGTTGCATAAAAATTTCTTATAAAAATAAGACAAACTCTCACTATGTGAGAGTTTTTTGTTATGTCTATTTTTTATATAAAAATGCCTAAAAAACAATAAAACTTGGAATTTTTTTTGTAATTTCCACCTCTTTTCCTTGATTTTTGAAGAAAAGATAAACAAACACTATTTATGAGTAAAATAACAGCCGCCATAACCGCAGTTGGTTCTTATGTTCCGGATTTTGTATTGTCAAATCAAGTATTGGAAACCATGGTCGATACAAACGATGAATGGATTACTTCCAGAACCGGAATTAAAGAAAGAAGAATATTAAAAGAAGAAGGAAAAGGGACTTCTTATATGGCTATCAAAGCTGCTCAGAACCTTTTGGAAAAAAGCGGTATTGACCCTAAAGAAATTGACATGGTCATTATGGCAACAGCAACTCCTGATTTACCGGTTGCGGCAACAGGGGTTTTTGTAGCAACAGAAATTGGAGCAACCAATGCATTTGCATATGATTTGCAAGCTGCTTGTTCTAGTTTTTTATATGGCATGTCTACCGCTGCGGCTTATATTCAGTCCGGGCGTTATAAAAAAGTACTACTTATTGGAGCAGACAAAATGTCGTCCATTATTGATTATACCGATAGAGCAACCTGCATTATCTTTGGAGATGGTGCAGGTGCTGTTCTTTTTGAGCCTAACCAAGAAGGTTTAGGTTTGCAAGATGAATTTTTAAGAAGTGACGGCATTGGTCGTGAGTTTTTAAAAATTGACGCAGGCGGCTCCATACTTCCTCCATCTCAAGAAACTATTGATAAGAAGCAACATTCTGTTTTTCAAGATGGAAAAACGGTATTCAAATATGCCGTTTCCGGAATGGCTGATGTCAGTGAGAAAATTATGCAACGTAATAATTTGTCACATGATGATGTCAATTGGTTAATTGCTCACCAAGCAAACAAACGAATCATTGATGCTACAGCAAACCGAATGGGATTGGATGAAAGCAAAGTGTTGATAAACATTCAACGTTATGGAAACACAACTTCTGCAACATTACCTTTGTTGTTAAGTGATTTTGAACATAAACTAAAAAAAGGAGATAATTTAATATTTGCCGCTTTTGGCGGTGGATTTACCTGGGGTTCTATTTATCTTAAATGGGCATACGATAAAAATTAAACTAAACTAAACCAAAATATCATGGATATTAGAGAAATTCAAAACCTAATCAAATTTGTAGCAAAATCTGGTGCTACTGAAGTAAAATTAGAAATGGATGATTTTAAAATCACCATCAAAACTACAGAGGCCGGTGCAGCTGAGGCTTCTTATTTCCAACATTATCCTTCGGGACAACCAATGCAACAAATGGTTCAACAGCCGATTGCTCAAGCTCCTGCTCCAAGTGCCCCTGCAGCTCCTGTTGCCCCTGCGGCTGATGACAATTCAAAATATATTGTGATCAAATCACCAATGATTGGAACATTATACAGAAAACCTGCTCCTGATAAATCTCCTTTTGTTGAGGTGGGTGCATCAATCTCAAAAGGGGATACCGTTTGTGTAATTGAAGCAATGAAGTTATTCAATGAAATTGAATCAGAAGTTTCAGGAAAAATTGTGAAAATTCTTGTGGATGATATGTCTCCGGTTGAATTTGACCAACCTTTATTCCTAGTTGACCCATCTTAATTTTAGATTTTTTAGATTTTCAGACAAACAGCATTTTATTGAGGAAAAGTATCTGAAAATCAAACAATCAAATTATCTAATAATCTAAATAAATAAAGATGTTTAAAAAAATATTAATTGCCAACAGAGGAGAAATTGCACTTCGTGTAATTAGAACTTGCAAGGAAATGGGAATTAAAACTGTTGCGGTTTATTCAACAGCAGATGCCGAAAGTCTCCATGTTAAGTTTGCAGACGAAGCCGTTTGCATTGGTCCGCCTCCTAGTAACTTGTCTTACTTAAAAATGTCAAATATTATCGCTGCCGCAGAAATTACAAATGCAGATGCGATACATCCCGGATATGGTTTTTTATCTGAGAATGCTAAATTCTCAAAAATTTGCCAAGAACACGGTATAAAATTTATTGGTGCTTCTCCCGAAATGATTGATAGAATGGGAGATAAAGCTTCGGCTAAAGCAACCATGAAAGCTGCCGGAGTTCCATGTGTTCCAGGTTCTGAAGGATTGTTAGAATCATTTGAAGAAGCGGCCAAAATTGCCAAGGATATGGGCTACCCTGTAATGTTAAAAGCAACAGCAGGTGGTGGAGGAAAAGGAATGCGTGCCGTTTGGAAAGCTGATGAACTTCAAAAAGCTTGGGAAAGTGCCCGTCAAGAATCAGCTGCAGCTTTTGGAAACGATGGTATGTATATGGAAAAGTTGATTGAAGAGCCACGCCATATTGAAATTCAAGTGGTGGGTGATGCTTATGGAAAAGCGTGTCACCTTTCTGAAAGAGATTGTTCTGTGCAACGTCGTCATCAAAAATTAACAGAAGAAACGCCTTCTCCTTTTATGACTGACGAATTACGAAATAAAATGGGAGAAGCTGCTGTAAAAGCTGCTGAGTTTATCAAATATGAAGGTGCCGGAACTGTTGAGTTTTTAGTTGATAAGCATAGAAATTTCTATTTTATGGAAATGAATACTCGTATTCAAGTAGAACACCCAATAACGGAACAAGTGGTGGATTATGATTTGATTAGAGAGCAAATTCTTGTAGCTGCAGGTGTGCCAATTTCAGGTAAAAATTATTTTCCTCAACTTCATTCTATAGAATGTCGTATTAATGCGGAAGATCCTTATAACGAATTTAGACCATCACCAGGGAAAATTACGGTATTACACGCACCCGGAGGTCATGGAGTTCGTTTAGATACTCACGTGTATGCGGGTTATACGATTCCACCAAACTACGATTCCATGATTGCTAAGTTGATTACAACAGCTCAAACAAGAGAAGAAGCTATCAACAAAATGAAGCGTGCTTTGGATGAATTTTATATTGAAGGAATTAAAACTACCATTCCGTTTCACCGTCAATTAATGGAAGAACCGGATTATGTTGCGGGTAACTATACAACTAAATTTATGGAAAGTTTTAAGATGAACGATCCGGAATAAATTAGAATTAATTTTTATTACAATGAGCTCGATTTACTTATCGGGCTCATTTTTTTTATCTATTTTTCAATGGTATATCATTTTAAGTGTGTAAAAAATAATGATTTGGGTAAATTTTACTCAATTTTAATAGTTATAAATTTTTATATAGTATTATTTTTCAGATAGTTATAATATAGGCATGTGACTTGCTTAGACATAAATGTAAATTCTCTATAAAATTCATTTTCTGAATTATAAACAATCAAATTAGGAGAATTTAAAGGATAAAAAAAAGTCAACTTATAAAAATACTATTGATGGAGAATAAAAATCTAAATTCAACAAAATCCTACTCTTTAAAAAAGGAGAATAGAGCAAATGAACAAAATTTATATAGTTTTATTTTACCTGTTTACAGTAAATCATTACACCAAGTTTTGACAATTGGATATTATAGAATTCAAGATTATTTCACTAACAAAAATCAATCAAAAGTTGGTTCGCTTAATGGAGTGGTATTAATCAGCACTTTTCTAGTTATGATAGGTGCGGCTTTTTTGGTATATCAATTACAGCCTAGTTTTGAACAATTTAATTTAGATCGAATGAATTCCACTTTTGGAATGACTTTTTTGGTGTTATCAATTACTTTGTTGGCTTACAAGGCTTGTTTTTTTCTATTCAAAATATACTTATATCTCCGATATAAATCAATTGCATCGGTTTCTGACGAAGAATTACCTACTTGTACCATTATTGTTCCTGCATACAATGAAGGGAAACTAGTTTGGGAAACCTTAAAAAGTATTGCTAACAGTGATTACCCGGAAGAAAAATTACAAATTTTGGCAATTGATGATGGAAGTAAAGACGACACATGGTATTGGATGCAACAAGCTAAGTTGCAATTAGGTGATCGTGTAACTATTTTTCAGCAGCCTGAAAATAAAGGTAAAAGGCATGCTCTTTACCGTGGTTTTAATCTTGGTACTGGCGATGTTTTTGTAACAATAGATAGTGATTCCATTGTAAAAACGGATACGTTACGAAATTTAGTGAGTCCATTTGTTACCAATGTAAATTGTGGTGCTGTTGCAGGTAATGTGAGAGTGCTAAACAATGAAAAAGCTATGTTGCCAAAAATGCTAAATGTTAGTTTTGTAATGAGTTTCGAGTTTGTTCGTGCTGCAGAAAGCATGTTAGGGTCGGTACTTTGTACTCCGGGAGCTTTAGCGGCCTACAGAAGAGATGCGGTTTTCAATTGTCTTCCTGAATGGATAAACCAAACATTTATGGGACAGCCTTCAGATATTGGTGAAGACCGAGCTATGACCAACATGATTTTGAAACAAGGACATCATGTTTTGTTTCAAAGAAATGCATACGTTTTGACCAATGTGCCTGAACAATACAAAGGGTTGTATAAAATGTTTATCCGATGGGGTAGAAGTAATGTTCGCGAGAACATCATGATGGCAAAATATGTTTTTACAAATTTTAGAGAAGGTTCAAAAGCAGGATCACGGTTACTATTCTTTAATCAATCGTTAAACATCATCATGACCTATCCGTTTTTACTGTTCATGTTGTTTTTTATTGTAACACATCCGCTGTTATTTTTAAGTTCTACATTGGCTAGTATATTGATTATATCCTCTTTTCCGGTATTGTTTTACGCAAAAAGATATAATTTATCGGAATCTATTTGGGCTTATACCTACAGTATTTTGTACACTTTTGGTTTATTTTGGATAACGCCTTATGCAATTGCAACAGCAGCTAAAAGCGGTTGGTTAACACGAGAATTACCGGCTAATTAATAGACATCACAATTGTTTTTTAAATATCAAAAAAAAAAAAAATTAGTTGAATAAAATTGGTTTTGTTACTTATGTAGCTGAGTTTCCCAAAAACTTAGCTACATTAAAAAAGAGGTCTAGGGGTGACCTCTTTTTTTATTTAATTATTTTTTAAGAGAATTTTCAATAGAATCACTTATTTTAGCTAAAACCAAAGTTTAACTAATGAAGAAGATTTTATTGATTGAAGATGACGTTGCTTTTTGTAAAATGGTGAGCAATTTTCTATTTAAAAATGACTATGCTGTTTCCACCGCCTTTTCTGCAAGCGAAGCCAAAACCCTTGCCAATGCCTCTGATTTCGATTTGATTATGTGCGATTTGCGTTTGCCTGATAGTGACGGCATTGATCTTATGGTAGAATTGAAGTCAAAAAAGCCGAATGTTCCTGTGGTTTTAATGACCGGTTATGCGGATGTTACTACTGCGGTAAAAGCTATGAAAAAAGGAGCTTTTGATTATATTTCAAAACCTTTTGTTCCGGAAGAAGTTTTGTTGGTTCTATCGAATGCACTTTCTAAAAAAGAAGAGAAAATAAATTCAAAGTTAGTGTCAACTCCAAAATCAACAGTTCCAAAAAGCAATTTTGTTAGTGGAATCAGTGCTGTTTCAAAGGCAATGAACAATCACATTCAGTTGGTAAGTCCAACCAATTTATCCGTTTTAATAATTGGTGATAGTGGAACAGGAAAAGAAGTTGTAGCAAAAGAAATACATAATTTAAGCCAGCGAAAAAATGCTCCTTTTATTGCTGTAGATTGTGGTGCAATTCCAAAAGAATTGGCAACAAGCGAGTTTTTTGGCCATTTAAAAGGATCATTTACCGGAGCCGTGACAGATAAAATTGGTCATTTTGAATCCGCTAATGGGGGTACATTATTTTTGGATGAAGTGGGCAATCTAACTTATGAAAATCAAATCCAGTTATTGCGTGCTTTACAGGAGCGAAAAATTAAAAAGATTGGAAGCAGTACAGAAGTTGACGTAGATATCCGGGTGATTGCTGCCACAAACGAAGACTTAAAAGAAGCGGTTAAAAATGGAAGTTTCAGAGAAGATTTATACCACAGATTAAACGAATTTTCTATTACCGTACCAACTTTAAACGAGCGGAAGCAAGATTTATTGATGTATGCAGATTTCTTTTTAGAAAAAGCAAATGAGCAGTTAAACAAAAATGTAATTGGTTTTTCTCCCGAAGTAATTCGTATTTTTCAAGCCTATTCTTGGCCGGGAAATCTAAGAGAATTACAAAATATTATTCGTCGTTCAACACTTTTAACACAAGGGAATTTAATTGAAAAAGAAGTAATTCCTTCTGATTTTTTTGAAGTAGAAAATCAAGCTAAGTCGGTTTTTTCTAAGTCTGAAAATGAAAAAGAGATGATTATTAAAGCATTAAACTTATGTAATGGGAATAAATCTGAAGCAGCAAAAATGCTAGAGATTAATAGAAAAACACTTTATAATAAATTGAAATTGTACCAGTTAGAAGATTAATTCTTTTTGAAGAAGTGCAGCTAATAGTATTGCTTTTTCTTTTATCTTATTGAGAATTATTTTCATTTGATCATCTGACAGAGCTGTTTTTTCACATTCCTCTAATTGTTCCAATAACGGAATGATTTCTTTAGCTTCTAACTGTTTTGTCATGGGTAGCATTCTGTGAGAAATTGCTGCTATGTTTTTTTTGTCTGAATTTAAGAGTGATTCTTCAATAATAGCAATATTGGAAGTAGTGTTTTCTATGAATGCTTTTACAACTTCTGTAATAGCGGGTTCATCATTATCTAACATTGATTTCAAATTTTTCAAATTATATTCTTTTGATACAATTTCAGAATTTTCAACAGAATCATTTTTAGCAGCGATATTTATTTTTAAAATAGTACTCAAAACAGCTAATAATTCTTCAGATCGATACGGTTTATGTAGGACGGATGAAAAACCTTTTTCTAAGTAAATATTTTTGTTCATATCTCTTTGTCCCGTAATTGCAACAACAGGAATTTCTTTCGGAATTTGATTAAGCAATTCAAAACCACTCATTTTAGGCATTTGAATATCGGTGATAATTGCGTCGTAATCTTCTGTTTTTAAAGAATTAATTAGTCGTTCAGGGTCATCAAAAGAGATAACGCTAAAATTATAAATTTTTAAAAATTCAGTGGTTAATTGTAATAGAGCGTTGTCATCATCTACTACTGCAATGTTGATTTTTTTGTTTTCTTTTTCTAATAAAATAGGAATTTCTTTTTTGTTTTCAGTCATTAATGCAGGCAAAGTTAATGTGAAGGTGCTTCCTTTGTTTACTTCGCTTTCTACCGTTAAATTTCCTCTTAAAATTTCTGCTAATTTTTTGCAAATGGTCAACCCTAAGCCGGTGCCGCCATATTTCTTTTCAATTGATTTATCGGCTTGGGTAAACTCGTTAAAAATTAAGTTGAGTTTGCTACTCTCTATCCCAATTCCAGTATCTTCAACAATTATTTTTAGCTGATTTTCAGTGTAAATTGCCTTGATTTTAATATATCCTTTTTCGGTAAATTTATAGGCGTTTCCGATGAGGTTACTTAAAATCTGTCTGATTCGCAAAGCATCACTTTCTAGTGATAAATTGGCTATGGAATCCAATTCAAATTTTAGCGAAATGGGTTTGGATGTATGTAATGTTTGTATACTTTCAGCTACTTCAACAATTAATTTATCTAATTCAAAAGAAGTGTTTTCCAGTTCAATTTTGCCGGCTTCAATTTTAGAAAAATCCAATAAATCATTCACTAATTGGTTGATGTAAATTGATGAACTTTTAATATTTGATAAGTAATAATTTTGCTTTTCAGAAACACCGCCAATACTTATTAGTTCGCTAAATCCTTGAATGGTATTCAACGGGGTTTTTAAATCATGACTCACTGTAGCAATAAGTTGTTCACGAGCGGTTAAAAGCGATTCTGTTTTCTTTTTTTCAATTTCCAATTGTTTTCTATAGCGTTGGTTTTTAAGAAAGTCGCTTGTAATTAAAAGAAAAAACAAACCCGTCATTACCAATCCAATAATTGCTGCGGTGGTTAAGATGGAAACAGTTTTTTGTTGGGCTTTTTCTCTGGTTAAATTGTTTAAATTGGCTTTTTTGATAACATCCGATTCAAATTCTACTAGTATTTCATTCAACTTTTGAGAAATAAACAAATCATTGCGGAGTAGTTCAATTTCTTTATTTTTTTGAGAAGCTGTCTTGGCTTGACTGTTTACACGAACATTTTCGAGTATTTTTTTGGAAGAAACTAAAATGGAATCAATTTCTTTATCGGTTAAGGTGCTTGCTGATTCTTTGGGAACATTTGCATTCAGATAATCAACATATTCTTGATACACCCTTCGTTCATATGGCGTGAGTTTTGTTGGGTCAACATTCAACCCTTCCAATGTAATTTTACCCATCGACTCTTCAATTCGGGTCAAATCACTTAAAGCGTTATCTATAGTGAAATAAGTGTTTTGTGATTTATTTATTTTTTTTAATTCTTCAATGTTTGACACTTTTTGATCCAGAATTATTTTTAAACTATCTAATAAAACAACCTGTTTTTCATTGTCTATTTTAAGTCCAAACGAATCAATTTCAGTAATTAATAGTTTATTTTCTTCTCCATATAATTCAAAATCTTTTTCGAGATTGCTTTGTATGGCTACACGGCCTAAATTATCTACATCATAGATTTTCGATATCAAAGTTCCCAAACGAATGAGTTTTTGGTTTTCCTCAACCGATTGATTTTCGTAGTTTGAAAAAAGCTTATTTTCTTTGAACAACATAAATCCTACTGCAATTACTAAAGTAGCAATGAGTAAGTAACTTACTAAAACTTTAAGTGGAATAAAACTAGATTTTGCAGCCATTCTCAAAGATAAAAAGAATGAAATATTTATTTCTTTAGGATTTGTTAAAAATGAAAAATCCCGAATTGCTTCGGGATTAATTTTATAAAGTTTCTTTCAACCAACCAAAAAATTCTCTTTGCCAAACTATTGCATTTTGAGGCTTTAGTACCCAGTGGTTTTCTTCTGGGAAGAGTATAAATCGACTCTTAATTCCTTGCAATTGTGCCGCTTGAAACGCTTCTTGCCCTTGACCAATTGGCACGCGGTAATCTTTTCCTCCTTGAATAACTAAAATAGGAGTGTCCCATTTGTTCACCATTGAAATCGGATTAAATTGGTTGTACGATTTTTGTGCGGCTGCATTGTCTTTCTCCCAATAAGCACCACCAATATCCCAGTTGGTGAAGAAAACTTCTTCGGTAGTTCCATACATACTTTCCAAATTGAAAACACCACAATGTGAAATAAATGATTTGAATCGTTTGTTGTGGATTCCTGCCAAGTAAAACACAGAATAACCGCCATAACTTGCTCCAACGGCACCTAGTCTTGTTTTGTCAACATAGGATTCTTTTGCTACATCATCAATGGCTGAAAGATAGTCGTCCATCACTTGACCGCCCCAATCTTTACTGATTTGCTCATTCCATTCCACGCCATGACCGGGCATTCCTCTTCGGTTTGGTGCAACTACAACATAACCTTGTGAGGCCATCAAACTAAAATTCCATCGAAAGGAATAAAATTGTGAAAGAGCTCCTTGTGGTCCGCCTTGGCAGTATAACAAAGTTGGATATTTTTTAGTTTTATCAAAGTTGGGAGGAAGAATTACCCACACTAACATTTTTTTGCCGTCTGTGGTGGTTACAAATCTCTTTTCAAAAGTTGGCAAAGCTAATTTGCTATATATTTCATCGTTTACTTTAGTCAATTGAAGCCAAGCTTTTTTCTTAAAATCATAGGAGAAAATTTCTTTTGCATGATTCATATCGGTTCTGCCAACAATAATTTTATCGCCTGAAATACCAAAAATGTCTGTTACATCAAAATCACCTGATGTAATTTGACGAACAGTGATGGCAATTCTGGTTAATCCCGGAAAATTAACTTCAAACAATTGTTTGGTTCCATCAACAGGGGCTAAAAAATAAACTTTCTTTCCGTCAGCACTCCAAGTAAAGCTATCTACGGTTCCATCCCAATTGGCGGTTAAATTCATATCCATTTCTTTGAAACGAACAATAATGTCATTTTTATCCGCTTCAAAACCATCTTGTTTCATTTGTAACCAAGAAAGTTCTCCGTTTGGTGAAATGGTAGGATGTGTGTCATAACCTAAATTACCCTCGGTTAAATTTTTGGTTGTTTTTGTTTCTAAATTATATTCATATAAATCAGTATTTGTTGAAATTGCATAAGCAGTTCCTGATTTCTTTTTGCTTACATAAATGATACTTTTCCCGTCTTTTGACCATACATAATCTTCATCGCCACCAAAAGGTCTTTGAGGTGAATCATAAGGCTCGTCTTTCATGATGTCAAAAAAGGAATCGTCTTTATTCACCTCCGAAAAGCCAACATGGTTATGTTTTCCTTCATTCCAACTATCCCAATGACGATAATTTAATCCGTTGTATACTTGAACGTCTGATTTGTCTAATTCCGGATAAAAATCTTTACCGTGGATTTTTTCAATTTTCACTTCTTTGTGCGAAAGAATATATTTTCCGTTAGGGGAAACATTTTTATCATTTAAAAGTTCTTTGATTTCTGTAATTTCTGTCGGAACACCACCATTTAAAGAAATGCTATATGTTTTAGAATTTGATTTGTTTTCTGTTACTGAAGGTGTAGCAACTTTATAAAGTATGCTTTTTCCGTCTTTAGAAATTCCTAGAGGAGAGACTCTTCCTAGTTCCCATAATTTTTCAGGGGTTAATACATTTTGAGCAGTTAATGACGTAATACTCATAGTGATTGCTAAAGTTAAAATGGCTATTTTCATTTGATTCGATTTTGAATCTATAAATATACAATTCTACTTTTTTTCTAATTGAATTTTGACAAAAAAAAAACAGACGCTCATATATGAGATACACCAAGCATTATTATGCCGGTTCTCAAAGAGTAGCTTCACAGACAGGTGATACGTATGCCGACAATCATTTTGCTGCCCGACCCGAGACTTCTAAATCCTCGTCTGAATTTGATTCGAAGCACCAAAAGCAGCAACTTTTAAAGGACATGCTTATGTATGCAGAGAAAACGGGTCAGGAATTGCCAAAATTTAAGGAGAAAGGTACTATCTTGTCGCCGGATTCCGACTCAAGTGCCAAAAGCAGTAATCTGGTCTCTGAACTCTATTTTTATCATCCGGACCATTTAGGTACGAGTACTTATGTTACCGACGGGCAAGGTTTCGCTTATCAATTTTTCTTAAATTTGCCTTTTGGAGAGACGATGGTAGAGCAACACTCTTACTCCAACGATTTTGATAATCGTTATAAGTTTAATGGGAAAGAGTTGGATGTTGAGACGGGATTGTATTATTATGGGGCTAGGTACTACAACCCACAGTTGAGTATATGGTTGAGTGTGGATCCGTTGGCGGAGAAGTTTCCTGCGTGGTCGCCATATAGTGCATTTTATAATAATCCGATATTTTATGTTGACCCAGATGGAAGAGAAAATATACCTGCATTAATATGGGCAGCTAAAAATATGGCAAATAAAGGAATACCATTCAATATTTGGTATGGAGGAGATGGGGGTTGGACATATAAGGCAGGAACTGTACCAACAGGAACGGTATGTTATGAAAGTTGTTGGACTTCTTATATGAATGGAGCTGATGCTTCGGTTATGACTACACTTAAATCAGGTTTTTCAACAAAAGGAGGAGGATTTAAAGGACGTTCACACGAAACAGGAGGAATGAATTGGTTTAAATCAGGAGATGGAACTGATAGGCAGTTTGTTTCAGATATATCACAAGGAGAGCTTGGGGATATTGTATTTATGGGGGAAGTTGGAGATATGAGGGGTCACGCTGTATTATTGGCAAGTGAGATTACAAAAGGTTCAGTTGAAATAAATGGTAAATCAGTTGAAACAATGACTTTTTATTCACTTAGTACAAGTTCAGATTCAGACTCAGGTAGTTTTGGGGGAAGAGAATTTTCATTTCAGAATGTTGGAGGTAAATGGTTACTTAATGGAGACGGATATGAATTTAGAGGCTATGGACAAATGAAAAATGTTACAACCACTGATGAACAAAGACAAGAAGTAACAAAATTAATTGAAGAAGTTAAAAAAGGTAATTAAATATGAAACGATTATTTCTTTTTTTGCCTTTGTTTTTCTTGTGTTGTCAACACTTAACAGGGCAAACATTTAGTTCAGAAGAAAGAAAAACTGAGGTAGAAAATATTCTGAACACAGTAATAAACAGTACTTATTTTGATAGTATTTATAATCAAAAGCGAGTTTATTTTTTGGCAAATGAGTTATTAACGGAAAATATAACTTTAACCCTGAAAAGAAATAAGTGCAAGGTTAAAATTTTAAATAAAAATCAAACAAGGAAAGTCAAACAATATGTTGTTCTTGGAGATTTTACTTTAGATTGGAATAATCCTATCGTTGTAAGGGTTCAACTGTCTGTATTTCCTAAAACATTAAATATGCGACTTGAAAAGAAAAAAGGTATATGGGAAATTGTTGACTATATGTTTTTTGAAGAATAACAGAAAGCCCGAGCAATCGGGCTTTTTCTTTTACAGCATATTCAGTTTAGTAGTCTTAATAAAATTATCTACGGTCAGTAAAAGACATTCTTTGTCTTTGTGGCAAGTTTTCAATCTCTGCCATACGCTTAAACATTACAGGGTCTTTATAAACGTTTTGGCTTTCTGTCTTGCCCAAAAGCTGATGTGGTATCTAAAACTTCTGCGAGCTTCTTAATCACATCTACAGTCGGTTTTACTTCGTCACGTTCTTTTATAAGAATTTGTTTAATCGAGTTCTTAAATTAGGAGATGTGTAAGAGAACACAAAAATAGTAGCTAAAAATCAGCCAGTAGGCTATCCATAAATTTTGATCTTTATTCTTTGCTCAAATAAGTTTCGATGAAATTTCTTTAGCCCCGATTCTCGAAGTGTTCTCTTCTAAAAAGCACGTTGCTCTCTGAATGTCTCTGACTTCTGAGCAAATTAATTATTCCAATTTAATTAGATTCTGGAAAAGTAAAAAATGGTAAATGGATTTGTTATGAGAAATCAGATTATACAAACATTGCCCAAACTACCCCTACCATCCAGAACAAGATAACTTGTAATTTTATCCCTCTTGCCCACAATCTGTTCAAATCAATCTCTAAAAATAGTTTGATTATTATTTCCGTAATTTCTAGCACTGCTATATTTTCAACTTAATTTTCAAAGATCGAAATTTAATTTTTTACGCTCACGAGTGAGATTTTGGCAGTAGAGCACATGTTGATAAATTAGAATCTGAAACAAGTTCAGATTGACAATGTTAAATAAAAAACAGACTACCGTTTCCGATAGTCTGTTTTTAGCATTTAGTTGTTTTGGTATTTTATTTCTTTACAATCAAGAACTCACTTCTTCTGTTAAGAGCGTGTTGTTCTTCGGTACAATTTTCACCACAATCTACTTTAGGTTCGCTTTCGCCTAAACCTTTTGCGGAGATTCTGTCTTTTGCAATTCCTTTAGAGATAATGTATTGAGCTGTTGCTTGAGCTCTTCTTTCAGATAAACTCATGTTGTAGCTGTCGCTTCCTCTGTTGTCAGT
>NZ_DIVJ01000010.1:270784-270913 GCF_002428305.1 Flavobacterium sp. UBA6135
TTGCAGCAGTTGTTTCCGTAGCAATAACGTTTTTCTTCTCATCTACAATAGCCACTTTAGCATTGGCCAGCGGAGCTCCTGTTTTAGCATCAGTTACAAGGGTAATTACTTCTACACCACAAACCGGAG
>NZ_DIVJ01000044.1 GCF_002428305.1 Flavobacterium sp. UBA6135
CATTGGAAGAAATTGCTCCTGATAAAGTTTCCATCGTGAAACTATATCAATCAAAAGAAATCCCGATTTTTGAAAAGTACCATATCGAAAGACAAATCAAAACGTCTTTTGGAAGAACCGTGTCAATGAGCAAAGGTGCTTATTTGATAATTGAACATACTGAAGCACTTCATGTTATTGATGTAAACAGTGGAAACAGATCAAACAAAGCCCAAAATCAAGAAGACACTGCTCTTGAAGTAAACATGATTGCCGCCGCAGAAGTAGCAAGACAGTTGCGTTTGAGAGATATGGGAGGTATTATTGTTGTTGATTTTATCGATATGCAAAATCCTGAAAATCGAAGAATTCTATTTGACTTCTTAAGAGAAGAAATGAGCGATGACAAAGCCAAACACAAAATCTTACCGCCTAGTAAATTTGGATTAATTCAAATTACCAGACAACGAGTAAGACCTGAAGTCAACATTAAAACCAGAGAAGAAGACCCGAACAACGGATTTGGAGAAATAGATGCTCCTATTCAAGTTATTGATAAGATTTCTTTGGAAGTTGAACGATTAAAAGCCCATAAAAAAATTGTGTTAAACGCACATCCTTTTGTGGCAGCATACCTAACCAAAGGTTTTCCATCATTACGTTCAAAATGGTTTTTTGAACATAAGAAATGGGTGAAAATCATACCTCGTGATGCTTACACGTTTTTACAATACCAATTTTATGATAAAGATGGTAATGTAATAAAAGAATAAAAATGAACGCTTGTCTTGAAAAAGATGAGCGTTTTTTTTTGAAGTTATTCCACCACAAACTCCACTTTTCGTTTAATTTCAACCCCATTTTCATCTGTAACCGTTATAAAACGAACGCCTGAAGTAGTTTTTATGGGCATTTCATGAAAGGTTTGTGTCATTCCCAAATACTGATTATCCACATACCAATACAATTTGATTTTGGGTTGCGAATGAGCTACTTTTAAAATCACAGGTTGCAGTTCGCTGTTAAAATTTTTAGTCAAATAAATTTTACTATTGGATTTTGGATAAATAAAATCCATTGACCCGGAAGTTACAGCACTACAATCCTCTCTAAAAGGTGGCAAAACGGAGTAATCAATATTTTTTGATTTATAATACCATTCCATAACAGGTGGCAATACAAACCAAGATTTGGCAACCATGTTTTCTATGGCTTCACAATTCGCATGAACACGATAGGTTTCTGTTGCATCCAAATGAATGGATTTGTGATACGGACATATTTTGGTTTGCTTCCCTGAAAGTGGAATCCATTGTTTTACTGTTGTACATAATTCAGAAGCCAAATGACCACTTTTTTCACAAACGGCCACTTGCTCAATAGCATTTAAAGGTTTTTCAAACCAAGGTGTTTTTGGCATTATTCTAAATACATCAAATAAAATTGGAGCAGCACTACTCACGCCGGTTAAGGAAGGTCTTCCTTCTCCTGTTGCATTTCCAACCCATACACCCACCACATATTTCGAACTCGTGCCAATTGCCCATGCATCGCGATTGCCAAAACTCGTACCTGTTTTCCATGCAATGGGCAACGACGAATCATAAAACCGCCAAGCCTCATCACCTTCCGGACGATTGACCTCTTTCATGGCTTGATAAGTCAAATAAACAGCTCCGGCTCCCACAATATTTTTCTGAAAGGATGTGTTTCCAAAATCAATGGTTTTGTTTTGGAAATAATTCAAATTAGAAAATTCATTTTTGCGATACGAACTTTGATTATCAGTATACTGATTCAATGTGCCTGTCAATCCTGCATAGGTTCTGCATAAATCCCACAAATTACTTTCTGCACCTCCTAAAATTAAAGACAAACCATAATGATTGGGAGGTCTATTGATGTTTCGTAAACTGTATTTTTGAAGTTGTTCATAAAACCGATTTACACCATAATCCTGCAACATCAAAACAGCCGGAATATTCAGCGAGCGAGACAAAGCCCGTTGAGCCGGAACAGCTCCGTCATAACTAAAATTAAAATTTTGCGGATTATACCCCGAAATTTGTGTTGGAATATCGGGAATCAACATGTTTGGCAACAATTCGCCTTCGTCTAACATGGCGGCATAAAGCAAGGGTTTTAAAATACTTCCCGTACTTCTGGCTGCTGTGATGATATCTACATCTTTTTGATGTTCTTTATCCGTAGGACTGTTTCCAACATAACCCACAATATTTCTTGTTTCAACATCCACAATCAAGATTGCCAAATTATAAACTTCGTTTTGATTGTATTGGTTGTAATAATTCCGTGCTATTTGATTTACACGCTCTTGAATTGCGACCTCTATTGTGGTTTGAATGCGTTTTCCTTCATTTCTTTTTGCGATGCGTTGCAATAAATGAGGGGCAGTTTGCGGTAAATCAAAAGGTTTTTGTGGCAACAATTCTTGTAAAGCCAACTCATACGTCATTTGGTCAATTACTCTGTTTTCAAAAAGTTTAAGCAACAACCGATTTCTTTTTTGCAATAATCTATCTTGATTTTTTCCGGGATAAATTAGGCTTGGAGCATTCGGTAAAACCGCTAAGGTCGCCGTTTCCGCCCACGATAACTGATGCGATTGCACGCCAAAATACCGCCACGAAGCCATTTCTAATCCCACCACGTTGCTGCCAAACGGAGCATGAGCGGCATATAATTTTAGTATGCTTTTTTTTGAATGACGAAATTCCAAACGCGTAGCCAAAACCATTTCAATGCTTTTTTCAAAATAGGTTCTGTTTTTTCCTTTTCGGGAAAGGCGAATGACTTGTTGGGTCAATGTACTTCCGCCACGAACAACGCGATTAGCTTTGCTATTTTGCCGAAAGGCATTCCACATCGAAATCGGGTTAAAACCGGGATGATAGTTAAAATGCTGGTCTTCAAAAGTAATAATGCATTGTTGAAATTTCTCCGGCACACTATCCGCTGCCGGAAATCGCCATTGCCCATCACGAGCGATTTTGGCTCCTAATAAATTACCTTCTTTACTTTCAATTACGGTGGAATAGGGTTCGTTAAAAAGTGTTCGTGGTAAGCAAAAATAATAGCCCACCAACAAGAGCAAAATCAAAATGGATTTGATTTTGTGTTGGAGGATTTTGGTTTTGGCTTTATGGAGGAAGGGTTTGAGCACGGAGATAAAACTAATTTTGTTGTTCATATTTGTCAAAACTATAAGCTCCGAAGTCAGGGACTTCGGAGAGCTAGTGTTCTAAAATATACTTATTGAAAACTTTGTACATATGCTATTTTACTAATCAAGTTCAATTATTTTAACAGCTTCATTTATGTACAAATTTGAATCATAATTAATAGCGTTTTCTATTATTCTATAATCTAATTTGAGTCCATTTCGCTGAACACTTTCGCCAGTGGGATAAAAACCACCGTATCCTGTAAATGCTTCTTCAGAACCATCGGGCAAAACAAAGAGGGTTATATTGGTTGGAGCACCACTGGTTTGTTCTCCAATAGTAATGCAATTGGGTGATTGCTGTATTGCCATACCAACATATTCACCTCTACTTGCCGTATTTCTATCGACCAATAAAATTACTTTACCTTTATAATACTTCTTAGAACTAGCAGCCGTCTTAAAAGGGTCGCTTATGAATCGTAATGGAGCTTCGGCATCATATTCACAAACAGATGGATAAGCATTTATAGGTAAACTAACCTTTATAAACTCTTTTCTTTTTGACAATAGATGTTTAGTAATATCAGATGCAGTAACGTTTTTTGGATATTTTCTCAAATCTATAATCAATCCTTTTGTAGAGGAGAACTGTTTAAAAGCATTTTCTACATCCTTTTTTGTCATTTTCCCTAAATTTATATACCCTATATTTGGTTTAACAAAATAATAGTTGTCCTTATTATCCGAATCATCTGTCTTGGCATCGAAGTCAAACTTTTCATATAACTTAATATACTTATTGACCACTTCGCCATTCTTTTTTATAATGTCAACATTAATGGAATCTACATTATTACATAGTATTAAACTGTACGACAACCCTACATTAAGAGCATTTGAATTTGAAGCTGAGATCAAACTTGCAAAAGTAGAAGTGATATAGGTTGAAATTTTTTGATTTTTGATTTTCACAATAACATCTCCAAGTTCAATACCGTTTTCTGCGGCTAGTTTATTGTTTGCAAAACGATTTACAACAGCAGAATCATTCACTATCTTCACATTAAAACTTGCATAAAATTTGAACAATGAATCCCTAACTTCACTAGAGAAACCCATGGAATGAGAATCATTTAATTTTGCAACAATCTTCAATTTTGCAATCTCAAACGTTACTTTTGAGTTTGCATTTGAAAAATCATTAATAGCACCATCCAAAACATCGAACCACTTTTCATCGGTCAAATATTTATTTAGGTTCCAATATTGCATCGCATTCCAAAAACTAAATACAGTCAACAATCGGTGGTGTTTGTTGTTTAAATCGAAATCTTTAATTCCTTTCTCATTTTCAAAGGAAACCATTCTAGTGAGCTTACTTACCTTTGCATAAAAATTACCTATATTCCCATTGTTTTTTAATTTATTTAGCTCATTTGTTAATTCAACGCCAAATACCGTTTTGTCAATCCAATCGTAATCTTGGTTTTTAAAAAAAAGCTTTGAATTATCAATTTTTCTTTCTTTAAAACTTGTATTTTTAGAATTGTACTTTCTAACGAAGTCCAATAAAAAAGCATTTATTTTTTCCTGTGATTCAACTTTTTCGGAACTTTCCATAATCTCTAAAAAAAAACCATCCCAATCGTATTTCCCCTTGCTAACGTCTGGATGATGATATTTCATTAATCCCCAAACTAATCCTATTTGTTTAAATTTTTGTATATCTGTTATTTTCGTTTGTGAGTAAAGAATAGAACTTGTAAAAATAATTAGAAATAGAAAATGTTTTTTCATAAAAATAAATATGCGAATTAAATGATAATAAAGAACCTCATAGCTTTATTAATAAATAAAAATAGGATTTCTTGGATTCTAAATATCCTACTTTTCTGTTAAATCTTTCTTTTGAAACCATTATTTGACAAAAACCTATAGCCCTGATTGCAGCGAAAAGCAGGATTGGCTTCATATAAAGTTGGCAGTTTTCAGTCTCAGTTTTTAGTTGGCAGATGTTCAGATAATATTGAAAATGCAGCAATCCAATCTTGATGAGATTCCTCCTGCGTCGGAATGACACAACGAGGAGGAAAATCGGAATGACACAACGAGGTGTTACTCCTTCACCACTTCCACCCATTGACCGAATGTTCGTGCTGCATACGTGTTGTCGTACATCGCTTCGGCTTGCATACCGGGGAGATAATAGTTGCCCAAATAGGACGCGTTTAACAGCACTCGGAACGTTCTGGACTCGTTGGCTTTGAGGCCAAAATAGAAATTGGTGCGGTCATCGCGAATGTCGATGTGGTCGGCTACGTTGTTGCCAAAACTGCCAAAATCGGTAAAACGCGTGTTCACAATTTCAAATCCGGATGGGATAATTTGGGTTAATGCCAGATTTTCCAAGCGTTCATTGGTTTGGTTTCGGATGGTAATTTCGGCAATAAACTCAGTTCCTTGAGCGATTTTTGACACGTTGACTTGTGCTCCGCTTCGGTTTTTAAAGACGAGATTGGTGTATAATTTGCTTTGCATCGCTTTTTCTTGACCTATTGGCAAAATTCCGCTCGTGAGCACTCGCACATACAAGGTATTGGATTTAGTGTTTTTGATGGTAATGGAATTGCTTCCGTTTTTGATGTCTAAATTTCTGTTTGCCAATGATTTTGCGGTCGTGATAGTTTGCGATTTTCCGTTTAACGAATAAGTTACTTCAACACCTTTTCCGCCGTTTTGTTGAGCGAATTTTGACATGGCATACAAACCATACGCCGTGGTTTGTGTACTCATCCATTGGTCAGAAGCCATATTTTTGGCTAAATCAGTCGCCATTTTGAAAGCTCTTTGTTTGTCACCAATTAAAATCAGCGTTTCCAATGCCATCGCTTTATTTCGGTCAGAAGAACCATAATAATAGTAATAATTCTGATTGGTTTCATCAATTTTGCTTTGGTTAAACAAACTTTGAGCGGCTTGTTTTTGTCCGGCCAACGCATAGGCAGCAGCCAAACGCAATTTGCTTTCGTTGGATATTCCGGTGGTTTCTCGCAAACGGTTCATTGAAGCCATGTCTGGCGAACCGGCCAAAGCTAAAGTATACAATCGATAAGCTTGAGCAAAATCGTTGTGATAACCTTTGTTCAATCGCCATTCTTTGGATGCTTTTTGCTGATAGGCGATCCATTTTGATTTAAAATTAAGTGGCAACACATAGCCTTTTTTCTCCGCTTCAATGAGGAAATGACCCACGTAGGAAGAACTCCAATCATCGGCATAATTTTGCCCACTCCAATAGGAAAATCCACCATTAGCAATTTGGAAACCGCCTAGTTTTTGGATTCCAATTTTGATGTTTTTCTGAATTTCGTTTTTACGATTTTGATCAATATCGAAAATATCAGCCAAATATAATTGCGGGAAAACACTTGAAGTCGTTTGCTCCAAGCAACCGTGTGGATATTGAATTAAATACTGTAATCTTCTGCTAAAGTCAATCGTCGGGAAAGACGAAACCTCCAATTGTGCTTTGTTGCTTCCGGCGACACCAAACGTAGCCACATCAATTGTTTTGGAACTATTGGGTTCTAAAATTACATCGGTAAACTCATTTGTAATTGGGTTTGGATTCGTGATATCCAATTCAACTTCATACGTTGCTTTTTCATTGCCGGATGTGGCGATGACTTGCACTTTTGCCAATCCGGTTAACTCCCCAACTTCCAAATCAAAATACACCATTTTTTCATCCGGTTGAGCGAAAGATAAACTTTGGGTTGTTGAACCCAAAACTTTCATCCCGTTGTTGGTTCTAACTTGAACGTTTACATTTTTCACCTGATTTTCCATTGCGAAAACAGTAATTGGCAACGTCACTTTTTCAGTTGGCGATACTTTTCTTGGCAATGAAGCCAATACCATCAACGGTTTTCTAACCGGAGTTGTTTTTTCTGCACTTCCATAAGCACTAGTATTCAAATCTCCGGCTACCACCATTGTTCTGACTGAACCAATATAATTTGGCATGGTGATTTGATGTGTTTTCGTTTGTCCTTTTTCTAATTTGAAAGGCCCTAAATATATCACAACCGGCTTGAATCTATTGGCTTTTTTAGCTTTTGCTCCACCCAAATCTTCGTCACCTCCAATGCTGAATATCTGATTGATTTTTCCTCCGTAAGCTCCAATTACTTCGTCATAAATATCCCAAGTTTTAACCCCTAATGCTTCTCGAGTGTAAAAACTATTCCATGCATTTGGTGTTTTAAATCGGGTTAAATCCAGCAAACCATCATCCACAATTGCCAAGGTGTATGTCATCGCTTTTCCAGATTTTTCGCTTACGCGGATTTTGACTTTCTCTTCCGGTTTCAATACTTCAGGCATAGAAAGTTGTGGTTCAAGTATCGTATTTTTATCCAAAACTTCAATCGGGATGATTCCATACAAACGAATCGGCGAATCATTTAACGTTGTGGCATGTGGCTGCAATAGCGTTACATGAATGTAAACATTCGGAGCCATTTCAGCTGTTATGGGAATGTCCACTTTTGTTTCCCCTTTTTGTGTAGAAGCCCATAAAGTTTGCACCACACGGGTCCCGTTTTCAATAGAAATCAAAGCCCTGCTTCCGGCACTTGAAGGGAAAGAAATGATTGCTTTTTCTCCAACTGCATACTTCTTTTTGTTGGCAGAAAAAACGAGCATATTAGCATTTGAAGCATCTGAATTTCTGGTTTTTCCTGACCAATAAGGCCAATCAATCATGACCGTCTGACCGGTTGCATGACCGCCGTTTGGATCTGAAATTCGAACCAAATAACGTCCCCATTCCGATTCTTCATTTTTGAATTGAAAACTGGCTTTTCCGTTGGAATCCGTATTTACAATCAGATTTTTAAAAGGTGTGGTAGCTTTTGAAGATGTATAGCTGGATAAATTATCATAACTAGCATCCCACCACCAACGCCATTCCACTTTATAAACTTTTACTTCAAGGTTTTTAACGGCTTTTGGCTTTCCGTTTTCATCTACTGTAACCACATCAAAACGATTGGTTTTTCCGGTTTCCAACAAGCCGTATTTATTAACTTCGGGGGTTTTTAATCCGATATAGGTTTCATAAGGCGAGAAATTGGCCGTCATTACATCGGTGCTGAAATCACCTCCGTTTTCATAGACTTTAGTCATAAAAGAAGCTTTCAACATTCCGGGTGCTTGACTGGAAACTTTCGGTTGCAATTTAAACGTAGCTTTCCCTTCTGCATCTGTTTTCCCTGAAAATATATTGGTTTCTTCTGTTTCAAATGTTCTAACCGGATCATCAAAAGTATAGTTTGAATAACCTTTGAAAGTGGTTTTTTGTTGCGTAAACTTTGCTTGAATTTCCATTTTCAAGTCTTTTGCAACAGCTCCATGAAGCCAAGTTACTTCTGCATTCCCCAAATTAGATTTTGAAGACGAAAGCATTTCTGAATCAAATTTGTTTTTGATTTTTAATCGGTTCGGTTTGATGGTTTCAATTTTGATACTTTTATAAAATTGAGCACCTCCAACACTGATAATTGCTTCCCAATTTCCGGTTGGATGACTGTCTCGGGTGGCAACCACAAATTTATAATGATTGGCATCATTGTATTTTTGAACCGATTGAAACATTAATTTACCTTCCGGATCATTCAATTTAAATTTTATAGGATGTGATTTTTCCAATTTATTTGCCACATCATTTAGCATGAATCCGATGAACAAAGTATCTCCAGGACGCCAAACGCCACGTTCCCCATAAATATATCCTTTCAAGCCTTTTTGTAATTTTTCTCCGGAGACATCAAAGTTGCTGACAGACAACGAATAGCCATCGTCTAATTTGACATAGGTGGCTTGATTGTCTTTTGATACAATTGCAAAATAGGCATATTTATCAATGTTAACTGAAGCCGCTCCTTCACTTCCTGTTTTTACAGAAGCCAATTTTTGTTGTTGATAATCATAAAAATCTACTGTTGCTCCTGAAACCGGACTCGTGGTCACAATATTATTCACTGCCACAAAATAAGAACCGTTCTCACCTCTTTTGGCAATAACTCCTAAATCACTTGCCAAAACATTCATTCCGATGGGACCGCGTCTGTAATAAGAGTCTGAACACGCATCTTGTCGGTCTTGCCATTCATAATCATCATACCAATAATAATCGTAATAATCTTCATCAACAGAACGAACCTCATCTTCATCATCATTATCCGATTCATCGGATTGCGTTGAAGACTGCTCACATTTGTAGAGTGAATAGGTTTTTTTGAACGATAGTTCAACACGATAAATTGCCCCGGGTTCCGGGTTAATAATTTTAGCCAAATCCAAAGCAAAAACGTTCCATTTGCTGTAATTGGATAATTTTTTTTCTTCCAAATTAATGGTTTGTTTGGCTACCGGAGCGGCAACTTTTCTTAAATCCCGTTTTCCGTTTAAATTATTATCCTGTAAAAACTGCAGTATATTGTTCTTGTAAATTTTATATACTTTTACGTCAACAGCTTTCAGGTTGGCTGCTTCAAAATTTATTTTTAGATTGTTGGAACTTGGTAAAATGGTTCCGTTCTTTATAAACCGAATACCCGGTTTGAGTTGGTTAAAAGAAACTTTTTCTGCATAATTATTTTTCATCTTATAGCCGTCTTCACTTTGAATGCCTTGAAAGACCTCCAAAAGCAAATCACCTTTTAATGATTCTGTAAAAAACACTTTCAGCACATTCCCTTGAATGGCAAACTTGGGATTACTGGCGGTTTCAACAGTTACCAATCCCGACAAATCTTGTCCTTTTTTGATAGGATCAGAAAAATTGATGTGCAACGTTTGATTGTTTTCATCGGCTACTTCTGCTCCAATTATTTTAAAATTATTTTTGCCGGGGATATCAAAATCCATACTTCCTTTTTCGTCAATATCATAAGGATTTCCGTTCCATGAAATTTTAATTGTACTGTCTTCAATTTCGCGTTTGATGCTGTCTATAACAAATTTAAACTCTGTTGAAGAGCTCATCTCTTTGTCAAATCTTAGTTTTAGTTTTTTTCCCTTTTGATTCACTTCAACCAACTTTTTGGCTGTTTCAAAATCCAAATGATCACTGGTTTGAATCACTCCGTTCAAAAATTGCCACTCTTTGCTATACGATTGTAAATCTAATGTTGAAATTGAAAAATCCTGTTTCAACGTTTTTACTGAAAATTTAAACTCAGAAAGATTTTCAGAAGTTTTAATAATTTTGGAAAGTTTCAGCTTTATACGGTATTCTGTATCTTGTTTTAAGCTTTGTTCCGGAACAAAAGCAAGCGTATTGCTTGAAAGAGCCACTACTTTCCCTTTGACAGAAGGAGAAATTTCAAAAAGACTTTGATCCACTTCCTGATTGGCCGTCCATTCGTTTTTATCAAAAGTAAAAACTACACGAATATCACTTTTGCTGGATATGAGTCCCGAACTAAAGGATTGTATGTATTCTTTGAACAATGAAAAATCAGAATTAAAATCTTCTGTAGATTCTTTTTTGCCACAAGAGTGTAGCACAACAACCGCAACAAGGAGTTGCATCAAACGTTTGATTGACATTGTTCATTAAGATTTAAAAAGTGGAACGAAAAAGTGTGGTTTATCTCTTTGCAATAACACAAAAAGTATTCCAAATATTGTGTTAAATGTAAGAATAATTTAAGAAGAAATTATAGGTTAATTCATTTCCGTTTCGAGGCAAAAAACCGCAGCATTAATTCGCTGCATTGTTGTTCTAAAATTCCTTGAATTACTTCTGTTTTTGGGTGTAATTTAGTTCCCATTTTCATAAAACCTCTGTTTTCATCACGAGCTCCAAAAACAATTTTTGAAATCTGACTCCAATACAAAGCACCGGCACACATTTGACACGGCTCAAGGGTTACATATAACGTGCAATCTTTTAAATATTTCCCACCTAAAAAATTAGCAGCAGAGGTTATGGCTTGCATTTCGGCGTGAGCCGTAACATCGTTGAGTAATTCGGTTAAATTATGTGTTCTGGCGATGACTTTATTTTCCACCACAATGATGGCTCCAACAGGAACTTCGCCTTTTTCAAAAGCAATTTCGGCTTCTTGCAAGGCTTTTTTCATAAAATACTCGTGGGTAAACGGATTTTCCATAGAAACAAAAATACAATTTCAATTCGTACATTTGTCTCATGGTTGAAAATTTACTTTCACATATTTCTTATCCCGTTGATTTACGCAAACTAAACGCAAATCAACTTCCGCAATTGGCTCAGGAATTACGCGACTTTATTATCGATATTGTTTCGGTTAAAGAAGGCCATTTGGGAGCCAGTTTGGGTGTGGTGGAGTTAACAATTGCCTTGCATTATGTTTTCAACACGCCGGAAGATTTGTTGGTTTGGGATGTAGGTCATCAAGCCTACGGTCATAAAATTTTGACAGGTCGGAAATCCATTTTTCATACCAATCGGCAATTAAATGGTATTTCCGGTTTTCCGAAAAGGAGCGAAAGCGAGTTTGATACGTTTGGTGTTGGACATTCTTCTACTTCGATTTCTGCGGCGTTGGGAATGGCGATTGCTTCTCAACTGAAAGGAGAAAGCAAACATCACATTGCGGTGATTGGCGATGCTTCGATTGCGAGCGGAATGGCGTTTGAAGGATTGAATCATGCCGGAGTAACCGATGCAAATTTATTGGTGATTTTAAATGATAATGCGATTGGCATTGACCCAAGTGTCGGGGCTTTGAAAAATTATCTCACTGCCGTGAAAGAAGGCAAAAATCCGAAAGTGAATAACATGATTAAATCGTTGAATTTTGATTATTCGGGTCCGATTGATGGTCATGATCTTTTTGCAGTTATTCAGGAATTGGAACGGTTGAAAAAAGTTAAAGGTCCAAAATTTTTACATGTTATTACTACCAAAGGAAAAGGACTTCAAAAAGCGGAAGAAGACCAAGTAAAATACCATGCTCCAGGGAAATTTGATAAAATTACTGGTGAGATTCATTTAAAAGAAGAAGGTCATTTACCACCTAAATTTCAAGATGTTTTTGGTTTGACGTTAGTGGAATTGGCTCAACAAAACGAAAAAATTATTGGTATTACTCCTGCAATGCCAACGGGAAGTTCGCTTAAATTTATGATGGATGCTTTTCCGGACAGAGCATTTGATGTGGGAATTGCAGAACAACATGCCGTAACGTTATCAGCGGGAATGGCAACACAAGGCATGGTTGTTTTTTGCAACATTTATTCTACTTTTTTGCAACGAGCGTATGACCAAGTGATTCATGATGTGGCGTTGCAAAATCTTCCTGTGATTTTTTGTTTAGACAGAGCCGGTTTAGTTGGTGAAGACGGTGCCACGCATCACGGAGTTTTTGATTTGGCGTATTTGCGATGCATTCCGAATATGATTATTTTTTCACCAAGGAACGAAATTGAATTGCGAAACATGCTTTACACCGCACAATTAGGAATAAATCATCCAATTGCAATTCGTTATCCGAGAGGAAGAGGCGAAATGGTGGATTGGCAACAACCGTTTCAAAAAATTGAAATTGGAAAAGCAACGTTATTGAAAAAAGGATCGAAGACAGCGATTTTATCCAATGGTTTTATTGGTCGAAATGTTACATTGGCTTTAGCTGAAATTGAAAAATCGGAACTTTTTTCGCATTATGATTTTTCTTTTGTGAAACCGTTGGATGAAACACTTTTACATTTCATTTTTGCAGAATACAAAAACATCATAACACTTGAAGATGGTGTAAAATCTGGAGGTTTTGGCAGTGCAATTCTTGAATTTGCTGCTTCAAACAATTATCAAAGGCAAATTAACGTTTTAGGAATTCCGGATGAATTTATTGAACACGGCACTATTGATGAATTACAAACTATTTGTTCAATGGATAGTAAAAGTTTGTTAAGTTCTTTGTCAGCTTATACAAAATAGTCATTTTTGCATTTTTAAAAATTTCCTTTAATGAGTTTATATTCAAAATTAAGAATTCTATTATTTGTATTGGTTTGTTCAGTTTCATCTGCTCAGGAAATATTGATTTCTTTAAAAGATAAAGACAGTTTGGTTGTAAAAAAAGACACCACGTATTGGGAACATAAAAATGTGGCCGGATTGGATTTTAGTCAAATTGCATTTGTTAACTGGAATGCGGGAGGTAACAGTTCTGTTTCGGGATTATTGAAGGGAAATTTCACCAGAAAATACCAAAGAAAAAATGTGATTTGGAACAATGAAATGATTCTCCGTTATGGTATAAACAAACAAGAAGATAGGGAATTACGAAAAACAGAAGATGCTTTTTCGGTAAGTTCTAATTTTGGTTATAGAAAACATCCAAAATCAAATTGGTATTCCTCAGCTAGATTTAATTTTAACACCCAATTTACAAATGGATATGCCTATCCAAATATTGAAATTCCCATTTCAAAGCCATTTGCACCCGCCTATATTTTTCTTGGTGTGGGGTCTGAATACAACAGAAAAGATTTAAATCTAAACGTATATTTTTCACCATTAACCAACAAGACCACTTTGGTTTTAGATCAAACTTTAGCTGACAAAGGCTCTTTTGGGGTTCAGAGAGCAATTTTTGACGAAGAAGGAAATTTGCTTCGAAGAGGGAAAAAAGTACGCAATGAGTTTGGTATGCTTCTCACCAATTATTGGAAAAAAGAGATTTATAAAAACATGGTACTTGAGAATCGGTTTTCTTTATATTCTGATTATATCAACAATTTTGGTAATATTGATGTTGATTGGCAAGTTCAAGTAGAAATGATAGTTAACAAATATGTAAGAGCCAACATTGGCATTCACACCATTTATGACGATGACATAAAAGCTAAAGAAGAAGTTAATGGCGAACAAATTACCGTAGGTCCAAAAGTGCAATTGAAACAAATGTTAGGTATAGGAATTACCTATTTGTTTTAGAAAAAACCCCGAAATAAGTTATGTTATTTCGGGGTTTTTTTATTTAGTTTTTCATCAATTTGAAACTTTGTTGCACTTGATCAGAATTGACCTTTATCAAATAAACACCCGTTAATAAATGAGAAAGATTTATAGATTTTTCTCCTGAAAAATTAGAGATGGATTCATTGTAGACCCTTCTCCCATTCAAATCAAAAACTTGTATTGAAAGTTTAGAAAAGGTAAAATCTGAATTACTAAGTGTTACAATTCCTGTTGTTGGATTAGGAAATAAATGAATATTCATTTTGTTTTCAACAGATGCAACGGCTAAAGTTGTGCAATTTGGCCCTGGTGGCGGTGGTGTAAAATCTTCTACTTGGTCGGAAGCACTACTTGCTAAACCAGAAGAAGCATTTATACCCAAACCTCGATTGGCAAAAACACCCCAAATCATACAGAAATCTTCACCACCTGTAGTTGCTTGATCTGCCGCTATAAGTGCATTTCTTGCATCAACAAATGAAGGATTACAAGGTTGTATTTTTAAACCATCAATGACCAATTGCATTACTTTATTGTTTCCACCTGTTCCGGAATATATATTTGAATCATAACCGTATTTTGCAATATAAGCCCATGTCAAATCCCACAACATTGTTGCCCAAACTGAGCCTACTCCGTGAGGTATCGAAAGTGTGTTGGTGTTTCCAAAAGTAAGTGGATTTACGGCCATATTAATTGAATAAGGAAATGATCTAATTCCGGTTCCGTTTGTGGGTTGATTTACAGCATATGTTCCAATCCCTCTAACTGCTGTTCCAACATCACCTAGTTTTAATTGCATCATCAGAGCAAACCAATCTGACCAACCTTCTCCCATTTGTTCTGCATTATTCAAACACGATGAATTATTTCTTCCACCAGCCAAGCGAATGGAAATTCCATGACCGTATTCGTGGGCAATAATTCCGTTATCAAACGAACCATCAGAATTAATAAAAGCATCTAATGGGTTTTGAAGTGTAGCATTAACGGTTCCTTGTGCCATTTGAGCAATAATTGACTCACCAACAGCCTGAGTTACACTAATGGCAGGGATTGTTATTGTGGCGTCTGCACCGCCCATCACAATGTTGCCCTCTACATTGTTAACAATTATAACTGCAATGGCTCCTGCATTTTGAGCATTTTTCACCTTTTCAACAAATAAACAAGTACCTCTTCTGATTACACAAATTTTACCCGCAATTGCCTGAGCATTTATAGCTACTGAACAAGCGTCAGAAGTATCTGGAGTTCCATCAACATATAAAACCAAATTTGAAGTAATACCATTTGGTGCCGTTGGTAGTGGTATATTTCCCGGATTAAAATTATTATCTCTTGTGGCATAAGCCCCTGCAATTGCAGTTGGTGAATTTACTGTTAAAGCCAGTGTTGGTGGTCCTACATCCCACAAATACATTTGCATTCTTCCTCTAATACCATCTACCGGTGTAGAAAAATTAGCATTATTAATTCCTGAACCGTCTTGAGCATCTGCTAACACATAATCATTTTGTGACGCTCCATTTCCATAATTATTTTGTTGAAAATTACCACTTTGTTCATCAAATCCATAGTTATACCAAACATCATGCATAATGTTTGACATGTAAAACAAATTTGTTGTTGCTGCATTAGTGTATGTGCTTGGTTGTGTATTATTGCCCCCATAAGGGTAGTCAAAGACTAATGTTGCTCCTCCATTTGGTGCTAATCCACCTGTTCCGTTATTCCCGGCAATATCTTCTTTTGCCCAAACATTATTTCCTCTTGTTATTGTAAACTCAGCTCCGGGAATTCCGTTGGTGTCATGCCATCCAAATGGAGATGCTGTAACATTAAATGGAGAAGAAATAAGTTCTCTTGAGCCATGATTTGGGCTTTCTATATAGTAAGGATAAACTCTATATGAGCCTGACATGACCTCAAGTGGCGTTGAAGTTGATTCAGTGGTAAGACCGATTGGCTTTGTAAATCCATTAAAGTGGTTATGATTAGAGTGATTTGATGCTTCTCCAAAATTACAATTTAGAGTTAAATCAAATTTTTCCAAAACATTTCCATTGATTGCATCAATTCGAATGCTCCATAGGTTTTTGTAATTTGGAGTATAAAAAGTGAAGTCCCAAGCCAAACGCAGCGAATTGTCATCTGTTAATTGATATACTAATTTACATAAAACTGACTCATCTAATTCTATAGCATTGTTGATTTTATAATAATTTTGTCGAATTGTTTCTTCAATATAAAAAGATTCTACTGCTTCTATGGAAAAATGTGCATAAGCTAATTCCAGGGCCTGAATAGCATCATAAACAGGAGTTGTAGCATTGATTCGTTGTGAAATATTGGCTTCAAAACGATTGCCTACATGAAAAACTTCTCCATTTTTAATTGAAAAATTTGATTGCCCGTGAAAAAGTTCAATGCCTTGATGGCGTTGTTTCAAATAATAGTTGCGAATTTTAGTTGTTTTTGAATAGGTCTCACTTTCAACAATCCAATCCGAACCATCTTGAGCAGTAATTCCAAGACTAGCAAGGTTTGCATCCATGTATGTTTGCAGCCTTTGTAACTCTTCTTGCGAATAACTCAAAAGGGAAAAAAATGATACAATGATAAAGATGCTTTTTTTCATTCTTACTTATTATTTTGAACCAAAAATAGATTTTAATTTGTAATTATTCGTCAATTGTTTAAAAGCCAGACAATTTTAACTGTTGTTTGACGATATAATTTTGTTGTATAAAACCGCATTCCCATCGGTTAAGAGGGAAATAAAATGGCAGATGTGTAACAACCGTTCATATACTGTCTCTTTATCTATACGATATTTTTCAGGTAATAGTTCTAACAACAATTTATCATAATTGGTTTCTACGCCTTCATGTTTGTTGTTATAAGCAGTAATGAAATTATCCAGTAGGTTATTTAAAATAGTATAGCCTGTAATTTCTTTTTCAATCACTTCGCGACTTTTGTAGATTTTTTTTACACTCAACTGAATGATATCATCCATTTGTGCTTTGTAGCTACTTTTGTCTGACAAAGCAAAGGGAAATTGACCATTCAAGATTGCTTCTTCGTTGGCCACAAAAACGGCTACCGCATCATTTATCAAACTTCCAATAGCTAATGCTCTCAGATAGCTAATTCTGTCTTCTTTGGTTTTTAGTGAGTTGTATTTAGCGGTATCGATGGTATTTTTTACCAGTTTCACCAAAAATTCTAACGCATAATCTTCATCTACTAAACCTAAATTGATACCGTCTTCAAAATCGATAATGGTATAGCAAATATCATCAGCTGCTTCCACTAAGTATGCCAAAGGATGTCGTTCAAAGCCAATATCATCACCTGATTTGTTTGAGATTAATCCCAATTCAGAGGCCACTTCTGTAAAAAAATCTTTGTCTTGTTGAAAAAAGCCATATTTTTTATCAGCAATATTTTTTGTTGGTTTTTTGGGTAGGCTTTCTTTGGGATATTTCATAAAAGCTCCCAAGGTAGCATAAGAAATTCGCAAACCGCCTTCGTTGCCGGGTCTTGAACCCGTTAGTACGGAAAATCCATTGGCATTCCCTTCGAAGTCAATCAAATCTTGCCATTGTTTTGCTGTAAGTTGTGACTTGAATTTTTGTCCTTTTCCGTTTTTAAAATACTCGCCTATGGCTTTTTCGCCTGAATGACCAAATGGCGGATTTCCGATATCGTGAGCTAAACAAGCAGCTGCAACAATAGCTCCAAAATCATTCATTTGAAAACCGTGCACTTCTTTTAAATGGGGGTATTTTTCAATGATTTTTTTTCCTACTAGCCTACCGATGGAACGCCCCACTACAGAAACTTCCAAACTGTGTGTCAATCTTGTGTGTACAAAATCGGTTTTAGAGAGGGGAATTACTTGTGTTTTATCTTGTAAACTTCTAAAAGCAGCGGAGAAGATGATTCTATCATAATCTACTTCAAAACCCAGGCGGGTGTCGTCTTGTTCTACTCTAAGTCGTTTTCCTTTATCGCCTTGACGTTTTAAGGATAAAAGTTGTTCCCATTTCATCATGAAACTGCTGGTTTAAGCGTTTTTATTTGTATTATTTCTTTTCATTAGCCAAGAAGAAGTTTCTTGACTTTTTAGGATATTTATTATAACTGATATCGCTCGGGTTTTCAATAACCGTTTTGATGTTGATTTTATCTCCTATTTTAAAGCCGGCTTGGGTATATTTATAATCTAACAAGTATTCTCCACAGAAATAGTTCCCGTTTTCATCTTTTTCAATGACTCCGGTGTAAACGCCTTTTTTATCTTTTGACATAGTTTTTGAATTTGATTTTCAAATGTACGAATTGATATTGATAATTAGTAAAACAGCCATTCACCCCAAGTGAACAGCTGCTTTTTTGTACTGTTTGTTCTTAATTTTATTTATAACTACGACCCACACATTTCACAATCTTCCGGACCTGCATTTTTGGCCATTTCAATCATGGCTCGGTATTCTTCCGGAGTCATTTCAACGGGTTCGTTTAGCACCGCAATGGATTCTAATTTTTGAATAACCGGTTGTGGTTTTACTTCTTGCGGTTCTGCTTTTTTGTCGTTATTTAATGTAAACTTGATGGCATCTACGGCAGATTTTGTACGCAAGTAATACATTCCGGTTTTTAAACCTGATTGCCAAGCGTAGAAATGCATCGACGTTAGTTTCGCATAGGTTGCTCCTTCCATAAACAAGTTCAAGGACTGTGATTGGTCAATGAAATAACCTCGTTGACGTGACATATCGATGATGTCTTTCATGCTCATTTCCCAAACGGTTTTGTATAATTCTTTGATATCTTGCGGGATGGCCTCAATGTTTTGCACAGAGCCATTGTTACGCATGATTTCCTGTTTCAAGGTATCATTCCACAAACCAAGCTTTACTAAGTCTTCTAATAAATGTTTGTTTACAACAATGAACTCTCCTGAAAGTACTCTTCTAGTATAAATATTAGAGGTGTAAGGCTCGAAAGCTTCGTTGTTTCCTAAGATTTGTGAGGTAGAAGCGGTTGGCATTGGAGCTACTAACAATGAGTTTCTCACACCGTGTTCTACAACTTCTTTACGCAAGCTTTCCCAATCCCATCTTCCGGATAAATCGCTGTCTTTTAATCCCCAAAGGTTGTATTGGAATTCACCTTCAGAAATTGGTGAACCTTTAAACGTGGAATACGGTCCTTCTTCTTTTGCCATTTCCATAGAAGCGGTTACGGCTGCAAAATAAAGGGTTTCAAAAATATCTTGATTCATTTGTTTAGCTTCGTCACTTGTGAACGGTAAACGCAATAAAATAAACGCATCTGCCAAACCTTGCACTCCCAATCCAATTGGACGGTGACGCATGTTAGAGTTTTCAGCTTCCGGAACCGGGTAATAATTTCTATCGATAACTCGGTTTAAGTTTCGGGTTACTCTTTTAGTTACTTCATATAATCGTTGGTGATCAAACTGACCATTTTCGATGAACATGGGTAGCGAAATAGAAGCTAAATTACACACCGCTACTTCATCAGGAGCAGTGTATTCCAAAATCTCAGTACATAAATTTGACGAACGAATGGTTCCTAAATTTTTCTGGTTTGATTTACGGTTGGCTGCATCTTTATACAACATATAAGGTGTTCCTGTTTCAATTTGCGATTCTAGGATTTTCTCCCAAAGTTCACGAGCACGAACGGTTTTTCTGCCTTTTCCGGCGGCTTCATATTTGTGATACAAAGCTTCAAACTCGTCACCATAAACATCACATAAACCAGGACATTCGTTTGGACACATTAAGGTCCACGATGCATCGTCTTGCACGCGTTTCATGAATAAATCGGACGTCCACATGGCAAAGAATAAATCTCTGGCACGCATTTCTTCTTTTCCGGTATTCTTTTTCAAATCTAAAAATTCGAAAATATCAGCATGCCATGTTTCTAAATAAATGGCAAAACTTCCTTTTCTTTTTCCACCACCTTGGTCAACGTAACGAGCGGTGTCATTGAAAACACGCAACATCGGCACGATTCCGTTTGAAGTCCCGTTTGTGCCACGAATGTAGGACCCGGTTGCACGAACGTTGTGAATAGACAACCCGATTCCGCCCGCAGATTGCGAAATTTTAGCGGTTTGTTTCAAGGTATCATAAATTCCGTCGATGCTGTCATCTTTCATCGTTAACAAGAAACAAGACGACATTTGCGGTTTTGGAGTTCCGGCATTAAATAAGGTTGGTGTAGCGTGCGTGAAGAATTTTTTCGACATCAATTCGTAGGTTTCTTTCACTGCTTCGATGTCATTTAAATGAATACCCACCGAAACACGCATCAACATATGTTGTGGTCTTTCAACAATTTTTCCGTTTATTTTTAGCAAATACGAACGTTCTAATGTTTTAAAACCGAAATAATCATAATTAAAATCTCTGTTATAAATAATCATGGAATCCAATGTTTCTGCGTTGGCCATGATGGCTTCATACACCTCATCAGAAAGTAACGGCGACTTTTGCCCTGTACGTGGGTTCACGTAGTGGTACATATCGGACATTGTTTCTGAAAACGATTTTTTGGTGTTCTTGTGTAAGTTAGAAACAGCAATACGTGCTGCTAATTGTGCATAATCCGGATGAGCAATCGTCATCGAAGCGGCAGTTTCTGCTGCTAAATTATCTAATTCTGATGTAGTCACACCGTCATACAATCCTTCAATCACTCGCATGGCCACCTTTACAGAATCGACCAAATCATTTAAACCATAGCATAGTTTTTTAATTCTATCTGTGATTTTGTCAAACATTACCGGCTCTTTGTGGCCGTCTCTTTTTACTACATACATACTTTTACGTGTTTTTAAAACAGAAAATCCCTTTTGCTGTTTTGGGTTATTTGTTAGTTGATTTTTGGGAAACTAATCCCGGAAGCTAGGAACCCTTCGAGGGTTTGGAACCCTCGAAGGGTTCCGGATTAAAAGTCGGCGTCGAAACTAATTTTTTGCGAATCTGAGTCGGTGCTCATCACACCCGCTTTTTGGTATTCTGCTACTCTTTTTTCAAAGAAATTGGTTTTTCCTTGTAGCGAAATCATATCCATGAAATCAAATGGATTGGAAGAATTATACACTCTTTCACATCCTAATTCTACTAGTAATCTGTCAGCAACAAATTCTAGGTATTGGGTCATTAATGTGGCATTCATACCAATTAAACTCACAGGAAGTGATTCGGTGATGAATTCTCTTTCAATGGTTAACGCATCTGTAATAATTTCTTTGATTCTTTCTTTTGAAACTTTGTTTACCAAATGGTGGTTGTGTAAATGCACCGCAAAATCACAATGTACACCTTCATCGCGTGAAATTAATTCGTTTGAAAAAGTCAATCCCGGCATTAAACCACGTTTTTTCAACCAGAAAATGGAACAGAATGCCCCTGAAAAGAAAATGCCTTCCACAGCTGCAAACGCAATTAAACGTTCGGCAAATGAATCAGAACTAATCCATTTTAACGCCCAATTGGCTTTCTTTTGAATAGCCGGAAATACATCTAAGGCATGGAATAATTGGTCTTTTTCTTTTTCGTCTTTTACATAGGTATCAATCAACAGCGAATAGGTTTCGCTGTGGATGTTTTCCATCATGATTTGAAAACCATAGAAAAATTTGGCTTCGGGATACTGCACTTCATTAACGAAATTTTCTGCTAAATTCTCGTTTACAATTCCATCAGAAGCGGCGAAAAATGCTAAAATGTGTTTGATAAAAAACTTTTCATCGGCATTCAATTTCGTATTCCAATCGGATAAATCTTGGTGCAAATCAATTTCTTCTGCGGTCCAGAAACTCGCCTCCATTTTTTTGTACCATTCCCATATATCGTGGTGTTTGATAGGGAAGATTACGAATCTGTCTTTATTTTCTTGCAAAATTGGTTCTACTGCTACCATCTTTTTCTATTTTTTATTACGTACAATGATTTATATTAAAATTTATGTGTTACAAAGATTGCAATTCAAAACGGGAAATGAAAGTCAAACTTATTCACAATCGGGCTTAGTTTTTAACAACGAGTAATGTTATTCTTACTTTGAAAAAACAAACATAACTTGTTGTTATTTAACGCATTAAAAACTACTTTATTGGAGGTCGCGAGGGAAAAAGTAAATTTTTAAGGAATAATTAGGAAGATAACTTTTTATAAAAACTACTTCTCTTTTTGGTATTCTTTTCCCACTTTTTCCAGTTCCAAATACCACGCTTCGCCAAATTTTCTTACCAAAGCTTCTTTGACAAATTTATAGACCGGCACTTCCAATTCTTTTCCTAAAGAACAAGCCGGACTACAGATATCCCATTTATGATAATTTACTGCTGAAAAATCAGAGAAATCTTTAACTCGAATGGGATACAAATGACAAGAAACCGGTTTTTTCCAAGAAATGATTCCTTGGTTGTAGGCTTGTTCGATACCACACAAAGCGGTTTTTCCGTCAAAAATCACATAGGCACAATCTTGCTCATTAATTAGAGGTGTTTCAAACTCGCCGTCTTCGCTTTTAATCCAAGTGCCTTGCTTTTCAATTGCTTCAATTCCTTCTTTACGAAGAAAAGGTTTTACTTTGGGATAGATTTCATCTAAAATTGCTGTTTCTTCTTTAGATAAAGGTGCTCCGGCATCTCCATCCACACAACAAGCACCTTGACAAGCTGATAGATTACATACGAATTCTTTTTCCAGAATTTCTTCAGAAACGATGGTTTTACCTAATTGAAACATAAAATTTTGAATAAAAATATGAGTACAAAGGTACAAAGGTTTGTTTGATAGATGGGGTAGTTATTTCATAATTATTTCTCGTTTTTTATGCAGAATAAGCAATAAAAATGGGTAATTTTGCACACAAAACGAAGATCATGGAATTGGATTTAAGAGAGATTTTTACGGCTACAATGGTGCTTTTTGCTGTAATCGATATTGTTGGTAGTATTCCGATTATTATTGATTTACGCAACAAAGTAGGTCATATTCAATCGGGTAAAGCATCGATTGTGGCTGCTGTGATAATGATAGCTTTTTTGTTTGTTGGAGAAACTATTTTAAGTTTAATTGGCATTGATATCAACTCGTTTGCTGTTGCAGGTTCGTTTGTTTTGTTTTTTTTAGCCTTAGAAATGATTCTGGGCATCCGACTTTATCGTGATGAAGAATCAACCTCTGCTTCTATTGTCCCGATAGCTTTTCCGTTAATTGCCGGAGCGGGAACCATGACAACCATTTTATCTATTCGGGCTGAATTTCAAACCGTGAACATTATAATTGCGATAGTGCTAAACATTATATTGGTTTATGGTGTTTTAAAATCATCTTCACGAATAGAGCGATTACTCACCAAAAATGGGTTGAGCGTCATTCGAAAAGTGTTTGGGGTTGTTTTGTTAGCCATTGCTGTTAAATTATTTGCAGCTAATGTTAAAGGGCTTTTTGTATAGTATTTCATTTAATACCTTTGTTCGAGAATTATTTCTGATGAAAATTTTACACTATATACTTTTTATTCTTGCATTTGCATTAATTGTTTTTAATGTAACGCAACTTAATTTTGATAATATTTTAAGCAACGACAGTGTGATTGCTATGATAGGAATTGTAGCTTCGTTTTGTGCAATTTTAATATTATTGATTTTCAGAATGTCAAAATCTATTGAAGACAAACTCAAGGACTAATGCAATTTGATGTTTTATTGATTGGTGGCGGTGTTTCGTCGGTTTCGTGTGGTTTAGTTTTGGGTTCTGCTTTCAAAAAACCCTTTGCCGCTTCAAAAAAAATTGGCATAATTACCCACCAAAAATCATCTTCTTTACAAGATGCTTTATTCAACAATGCCTATGGTATTTCTGCCGAAAAATTAGGAGCTGATTTATTGGTTGAAACTTTAGAACAACTACAATCGCTTTATCCCCATGTTGTTCAGATTCCGAATGAAAAAGTGTTGAAAATTGAGGGAGAAAACGGCAATTTCTCTGTGATTACCAACAAATCTGTTTATCAAACCAAGCTTGTAGTTATTGGCATTGGAGCCGGAAATCCTTTTACAATTGAAGGTTTGGAAGCGTTCGTTATACCCCATCAAAAAACGATTGCTGAAAAAAATCGTATTCAATTAAAGAATCACGATCATTTGGTGAAGGACGGCATTTATGTATGCGGCGTTTTAGCCGGATGGCGAAGTCAACTTTCCATTGCTGCCGGAAGCGGAGCTGCAGTTGCAACAGACATTTTAACGTTGTGGAACGGTGGCGTGCATGTTCATGTGCATGATAGTGTGAGAGAGTAGTTGCGGTTTGTCAGTGTTCGGTTGTCTGTTTTAAGTCTGACTGAAAAATCATCATTTCGTTTCAAGTAAAAATGTTTTATAACATCAAAATGCCAACATCCTTACTTTGTAAGCAAACTATTTACTATTTCTGTTCCAAAACCGCTTTCACCATGGCATCTTCTTTCAGAATAATTTCATAATATTTTTCGTCATCAAACAATTGTCTGGCGAACTCAGCCATCAAGTAGCGTTTCACCACCGGTTTGCTTTTACTCAATTGAACTGCTATTCCGTTTTTATTGAGATAATTTTGAAAATTAGTATAATACAAATCTGTATATTCCATTTTGATAATGAAATTATCAAAATTTAAATTGTAAAACGCTTTTCGGTCTTTGTCTAATTCTTCAAAAACAAAATAGCTCACAATTCCGGTTTGCATCATGGCTTCCACAGCATCTTCACTATGTCTGTTTTGTAAGGGTACAAAAATATCGGGCACAATGCCGCCACCGCCATAGACCGTTCTCCCTTTTTTAGTTTTAAAGATTAGACTATCTTTAATTTTTATGCTGTCGCGTTCATACAATTCGCCACTTTCAAATCGTTTATCAAACTCGTTATAATAGTCTTCATTGCCATTTTCATAGGGTTTTTGAATAGATCTTCCTGAAGGGGTGTAATATCTTGCTACGGTTAATCGAACAACGGAACCATCGCCTAGTTCCATTTCGCGTTGCACTAAACCTTTGCCAAAAGAACGACGTCCAACGATTATTCCACGATCATTATCTTGAATAGCCCCTGCAAAAATCTCAGAAGCTGAAGCCGAATTTTCATTTAACAAAACAAAGACTTTTCCTTTTTCAAAAATTCCTTTTTTGGTAGCTTTTGTTTTATCAATACGTTCTTTTTTATTTTTTGTAAAAACAATCAATGCGTCTTCTTCCAGAAAATCGTCTGCCATTTGCACTGCTTTTTCAAGATAACCTCCGCCATTATCGCGTAAATCCACAATGACGCTTTTGGCACCCTTGGCAATTACTTTTTCGAGACCTGCTTTAAATTCTTTATAGGTAGTTTCAGAAAAACGATTGACTTTTATAAATCCGATATCGTTGGAAATCATCAAAGCCACATCTACGCTTTTTATAGGAATCACATCGCGTTTTAATTTGACTTTAAGTTTTTTGTTTTCGCTTTTTCTAAAGATTGTGAGCGTAATATCAGAACCTACTGCTCCTTTGAGTTTTGAATACAGTGTGTCATTAGGTATTTTTTTTCCGAACAATTGGTAATTATCTGCAAACAAAATTCGGTCGCCGGGTTTAATTCCTGCTTTTTCTGAAGGCCCACCAATTAAAGGTTTTATAACCGCAACCGTATCTTTATAAACATAAAAATTTACACCAATACCCACAAAATCTCCACGCATTGATTCTGCCACAAAAGTTTGTTCGTTTTTGGAAATGTAAACAGAATGCGGGTCGAGTTTTTCTAAAATTCCGTTAACCGTTAAATCAACAATACTGTCTGTATTAACGTTATCCACATATTCTCTTTCAATAAAATCAATAAGTCGGTTTAATTTGAATTTATGAGAGTTGGAAATCAGTGTTTCCTGTTTGCCAAAAATACTGAGCTTGCCTCCGATTAGCACACCAAAAGCAACTGCGGTAAAAAGAATTACCGGCCAATATTTTTTATCCATTTTCATTTAACACTATTCTAAATCATCTATTAATTCTACCTCAACACCCGCTTTTTTTAAGAATTCAATTCCGCTATCGTCTTTGTATCCTTCAAAATAAACCACTCGTGTAATTCCTGATTGATGAATCAATTTACTACATTCTTTACATGGCGAAAGGGTGATGTATAACGTTGCTCCTTCACAAGATTGTGTGGAACCGGCAACTTTAAGAATGGCATTTGCTTCCGCATGCAACACATACCATTTCGTAATTCCTTCCTCATCTTCGCAACAATTTTCAAAACCGGAAGGCGTTCCGTTGTAACCATCAGAAATGATCATACGGTCTTTAACAATAATCGCTCCAACTTGCTTTCGTTTGCAATAAGAAAGTCGGCTCCACTCTTTCGCTATACGAAGGTAGGCTTTATCATATTTAGTGCGTTTCTTTTTATTCATTTTTTAACAACCAATTATAAGACATTTATCTGTTCCAAATAGGGCTTTCAATTATCATAGGAATCACAACACCAATGACAAAGGCTGTGGCAACCAAAGTCCAATCTCTTTTTGAAAATCGAAAGAACGTTTGCACTACAAAAGATACAATCAACACTAAGAAAACCACTATAAGTTGAGCGGCTTCTATTCCCAGAGCAAATTGAAGTAACGGAACTAGTTTTGAAGAGGCATCACCGGGAACAATTGATTTAAAGTAATTTGAAAACCCTAATCCGTGAATGATTCCGAAGAAAAGCGTAATGAATGCCACAACGCTTATACTCTCTTTTTTGCCTGATTTTCCGGCGGTAAACAGGTGAAAAAAAGCAGTAATCAAGATTGTTATTGGAATAAGAAATTCAACCAAAGATTCTTTAATTAAAACAATTTCATAAACCGAAAGCAGTAATGACAAGGTATGACCAATAGTAAAAAGTGTTACCAAAATTAATACCCTTTTCCAATCTTTAAAAGAATAAGGCACCGTTAAAGCGATTAAAAAAAGTACATGATCATACGCATGAATATCCAAAACATGCTTCAATCCGACTGTAAAATAAACCCAGAATTCAGACATAACTACAGATTTAATAATTTGAGGCCCTCAAACTTACGATTTATTTCGAAAAAAGTAAGTTTTACCAATTAAAAGCTTGTGAAAAATTATTTAGAAAAAAGAATTAGAATTATATTTGCACTACCAATAATTAACAAAAAAGTATGTCAATTTCAGATTTATTTGATAGTGGTTTTAAAAACCGAAACAAGGGTCACTTTTCAGCAATTGTAAGAGTAGCTTTAAGCGATGGTGAGATTACACCTGAAGAAAAAGAATTTATAGATCGATTGGCTCGAAATTTAGAAATTTCGAAAGATGAGTACGAAGAAATCATGGAAAACCCCATGAAATATCCGATTAATCCGCCATATTTATACATTCATCGATTGGAGCGTTTGTATGATTTAGCCCGAATGGTTTATGCAGATCATGTTTTGGGACCCAAACAAAAAGAAATTTTAACTAAATTTTCGTTGGCTTTAGGCTTTACGCCAAGTAATGTGAATTATATTGTTGACAAAGCCTTGTCGTTGCTAGTTTTAAATGTAGATTTAGACACCTTTATTTTTGAAATGCAACACATGAATAAATAAATAAAAGCCCTGAAATTCAGGGCTTTTTTTATGATTTCTTACGTTGTGTTTTCTTTGACTTCTTTGATTTTAACATGAAAAAACAAAATCAGCTACTTATTTTTTGTACTTTTATTTAACTATTTATAATTCAAACAGTTATTAACTAAATTTTTGACTTATGAAAACCATAAATAAACTACTGAAATTTGTGTTGCTTTTTTGTTTCCTCTCTGTTTCATTTCTTCATTCATCTTGTTCAAGTGATGACAAAAAAAAGGTTGAAATTTGCAACAACGGCATTGATGATGATGGCGATGGTTTTATAGATTGCGATGATTTTGATTGTAATGAAAGTCCGTTTTGTGCTGTTGAAATTTGCAACAATGGCATTGACGACGACGGTGATGGTTTTATTGATTGCGACGATTTTGATTGCAACGATTTCCCCGGATGTGATTAATCAGAGCCATTCCGTAATCATTTAATTCTTTTACAAAACAAATAAAGTCTTGAAAAATCAAGACTCCATTGTTGTGTTTATAATTTTCTGAATTAATTACTTATAATTTGCCATAAATTCTTCTGCCTTTTCTACCATTTTTTTACTCCCACAAAAGAATGGAGCTCTTTCATGTAGTTCTTTTGGTTGAATTTCCATAATTCTGTTGTAACCATCAGACGCTTTACCACCCGCTTGTTCTGCAATAAAAGCCATAGGATTGCACTCATAAAGCAAACGTAACTTCCCGTTTGGGGCTTTTGAACTGGTTGGATAAATATAAATTCCTCCTTTTATCATGTTTCTGTGAAAATCAGAAACCAAACTACCAATATATCTTGATGTATAAGGCCTGTCATCTTCTTCCGATTGACAATATTTGATATAATCTTTCACCCCTTGTGGAAAATGCACATAATTTCCTTCGTTAATGGAATATATGTTTCCTGTTTCCGAATATTTCATGTTGGGATGCGATAAATAAAATGCACCAATAGCGGGGTTTAAGGTGAATCCGTTAACGCCATGTCCTGTTGTATATACCAACATTGTAGATGTTCCATAAATCACATAACCTGCTGCAACTTGATTGATGCCGGGTTGCAGGAAATCTTCGGAAGTTGCCGGCGAACCAATTGGTGTGATTCGTCTGTAAACCGAAAAAATAGTGCCCACAGAAACATTCACATCAATATTTGAAGAACCATCTAGCGGATCCATTAAAACTACATATTTATTATTGTGTCCTTTATCGCTTCCTGCAACGGTAATGAATTCGTCATTTTCTTCTGAAGCAATTCCACACACAATTTCACGATTGATTAGCGTTTGAATAAACACTTCGTTAGCATAAACATCCAATTTTTGTTGGTCTTCACCCTGAATGTTTTGTTCTCCGGCTGCCCCAACAATGTCCACCAAACCGGCTTTATTCACTTTATAATTAACCACTTTGGCAGCTAATCGAATAGAATTAATGATTCTGGAAAGTTCTCCGGTTGAATATTGAAACTCTTCTTGCTTTTCGATGATAAACTCACCTAAGGTTTTGTTGCGTTCTTCCATTACGAAATCGATGTAGTTGTGTTAGTGGCACAAATATCGATATTTTTGTGATACCTATGAAAATATTATTCAAATCAATTTTTAGAATTGTAATTTTGTTTCCTTAAAAAAAATATAGCGTGCAAATTAGAAAAGCAGTTCCTGAAGACATGCCGGCCGTTTTAGAACTAATAAACGAGTTGGCCATTTTTGAAAAAGAACCTGAGGCAGTGGTAGTCACCGTTGCGGATTTGGTTCGTGATGGTTTTGGAGAGCAACCTCTTTTTCATGTTTTTGTTGCAGAAAACCAAACAGAGATTATTGGAATGGCCCTTTATTATTATCGTTTTTCCACTTGGAAAGGCAAAACTATTCACTTGGAAGACTTGATTGTTAAAGAAAGTCAACGAGGAACCGGAGCCGGATTTGCATTATATACTGAGATAATTAAACAAGGAAAAAAAGACAACGTTAGAAGAATTGAGTGGAATGTTCTGGATTGGAATACGCCTGCTATTGATTTTTACATCAAATCGGGTGCAAAAGTACTTGAAGATTGGCGTGTAGTTCAAATGGATGAACAAGGAATTACTTCATTTTTAGAAAAAATCAGCAATTAAAAATTTATGAAACTATTCAAATTTGGTGGAGCATCCGTAAAAGATGCTAATGGCATTAAAAATGTTTTTGATGTTTTGCAAAAAGTGGGTTATGAAAATGTTTTGGTTATAATATCTGCAATGGGAAAAACCACCAATGCGTTGGAAGTAGTTATTAAAAACTATTTTGAAAAATCAGAGGAACTACAAGAATCCATTCAGGAAGTAAAAAAATACCATTTACAGATTATAATGGAACTTTTTGAAGACGATAAAAACCCTGTTTTCAAAGCGGTAAATCAGCACTTTGAAGACATGGACTATTTTTTAAGTCATAACAAATCCCCTAATTATAATTTTGTTTACGATCAAATTGTAAGTTATGGTGAATTGATTTCTACCACAATAGTTAGTCATTATTTCAACTCGTGTGGTTTAAAAAACAATTGGTTGGATGTTCGAAATTTCATAAAAACCGATACCACCTATCGTGATGCTACGGTTGATTGGGATCAAACTTTAGAATTGATTTCTAAAAATGTAAAACGCAAAACACTAAACATCACACAAGGATTTTTAGGTGCCGATCCCAACAATTTTACTACCACATTAGGTAGAGAAGGCTCTGATTACACGGCTGCCATTTTTGCTTATTGTCTCAATGCAGAAAGTGTTACCATTTGGAAAGATGTTCCAGGCGTTTTAAATGCCGATCCGAGGTATTTTGAAAATGCCATTTTGTTAAATCAAATTTCGTATCGAGAAGCTATTGAGTTGGCTTTTTATGGAGCTACTGTCATTCACCCAAAAACGTTGCAACCGTTACAGCGTAAAGAGATTCCATTATTTGTAAAATCGTTTTTAAACCCATTACTTCCAGGAACCAGCGTTTCAAAAGGAGCCGATTTGGTGCCGCAAACGCCTTGTTTTATTGTGAAAAAAAATCAGTTGTTGATTTCATTATCTTCAATTGACTTTTCATTCATCATGGAAGAACACATCAGTGAAATTTTCCGATTGTTTCATGAATATCAAATAAAAGTGAGTTTAATTCAAAATTCAGCCATTAGTTTTTCTGTATGTGTTGAAGATAAATTCAATCACTTTAATGAATTAAAAAGCTTGTTGTCAAAACGATTTCAAATTAGCTGGCATGAAAATGTATCGTTGTTTACCATTCGTCATTTTAATGAAAATGCCATAAAGATTGTAGAAACTGACAAAACCGTTTTAGTAAAACAAATTTTGGGCGATACGATTCAGATTGTAACGAAGGAGTAAGTTGAATTTTTAGATTTTTGGAATATTTGATTTTTCAATCAAACACGCTTACTTTCCTAAATTCCAACAATAAATACTACTTTTGAGGTTTTGGAGTTATAGTATTTATGTTGAAAAAATGTGTTTTAGGGCTACTTTTACTACTGATTTCAAGTCTTTCGGCTCAGGAAAGCGAAACGCCGTATCAATCAAAAAAAGTTGTAGCATCAAAAGACACCATTTCACTTGAAAAAGTGAGCATCAACAAAGCTTTTTTTAAAATTTTTGACTCTAATGGTGTTGAAATTGACACTTCGTATTATGTAACAAATTTTCAAAAAGGCACTTTGCTTTTTAAAAAGGAGTTTAACAACAGTGACACACTAACGGTTCGCTATCTTAAATTTCCCGATTATCTAACCAAAACTTACAGTGTTTTTGACGAAATTCAAATAGTTCCCAATCAAACAGGATATGGTGATTTGTATCGTTTTTCAAAAGATCCAAAAAAAATAAACACCCCATTTAGCGGTTTAACTACTTCAGGAAGTATAACCCGAGGTTTGACCGTTGGAAACAATCAAAATGCGGTTGTAAATTCAAATTTAGACCTTCAAATTAGTGGAAAAATTTCCAATGATGTTAGCATTAGAGCATCCATTCAAGACAGTAATATTCCACTTCAGGAAGGCGGTTACTCTCAGAAATTAGATGAGTTTGATCAGATTTTCATTGAATTATATGCTAAAAATTGGAAAATTCGAGCCGGTGATTTGTTCTTAGAAAACCGACAGTCTCGTTTTTTAAATTTCAATAAAAAAGTACAAGGAATTGCCACTGATTTTAGTTTTGGAACTCCTGAAAAACGAACTACCGTTACTGCATCAGCAGCATTAGTTCGCGGTCAATATGCCAAAAGCAACTTTATTGGTCAAGAAGGCAATCAAGGTCCGTATAAATTACGAGGGAACAATGGCGAACTTTATGTACTGGTTATTTCAGGTTCAGAACGTGTTTATGTGAACGGTTTGTTGCTGCAACGCGGTGAAAACAATCAGTATATTATCGATTATAACGCGGGTGAAATTATTTTTACATCGTTGTATCCCATCACTTCCGAAATGCGAATCACCATTGAATACCAATATGCAGAACGAAGTTATACCCGATTGATTACTTATGGCGGCGTTACTCATGAGCAAAAAAAGTGGCAAATTGGTGGTTATGTCTATTCTGAAAATGACATAAAAAACCAACCACTTCAACAAAATCTCTCACCAGAACAAGTGGAAGTTTTAAAAAATGCCGGTGACGACATCAATTTAATGAATGCCCCATCTGCTTATTTAGACAGTTTTTCGGAGAATAAAATTTTGTATAAAAAAACATTTATAAACGATGTTGAAGTTTTTGAATTTTCAAATAACCCGGAGGACGAATTATACAACGTGCGATTTAGTTTGGTTGGCAATAATAATGGGAATTATATCTTGACCAACAGCCAAGCCATTGGCAGGATTTATGAATATGTTGCCCCAATAGCCGGAATTCCGCAAGGAAATTACGAGCCCATTATTCGATTAGTGGCTCCAACTAAAATTCAAATTGCCACGCTGTTAGGAAAATTTTCGCCCAACGAAAAAACCGTTGTTGATTTTGAATTGGGAATAAGCAATAATGACAAAAATTTGTTTTCAAACATAGACGACGGAAACAACCAAGGAATTGCCGGAAGAATTAACGCAAGACAACGTTTATTTACAGGAAAATGGACATTGGATGCTTTGGCAAATTACCAATTTGTGCAAAAAGATTTTCAAACCATTGAACGATTATTTACCATTGAATTTGATCGCGATTGGAGTTTGAACAATCCAATGGGCAATCAGAGTTTATTAATTTCAGGTTTAGAATTGCGAAATGCAGAAAAAGGATTTGTTCGCTATCAATTGGAAAAATTAAATTTTTCTGAAAGCTTTTCCGGTAACCGACATTTGGTGGAAGGAATTTATAAAGATAAAAACTGGAGCCTTCAAAATCAGGGTAGTTTTATGAAAAGTGACAGTGATGTGGCCGATTCCAAATTTTTAAGAAACCAAACACAAGTCCGCTATCATTTTGATAAAAATTGGGTAGGCACAAGTTATAGAATGGAAGATGTTTCAGAAAAAATTAAGGCCACCAACACCTTTTCACCATTAAGTCAACGTTTTAACGAATATGGTGTTTTTGCCGGAAGAGGCGACAGTACGAAAGTTTTTGTTGAAATTGGCTACTTACATCGAGTTAATGACAGTTTACAAAACGGATCGATAGAACGAGTAAACAAGTCCAATTCCTATTATATCAAATCCAAATTGATTCAAAATGACAAAAGTGATTTAAGCTTGTTTGTCAACTATCGAAATTTAAAATATATCGATACTTCGCGTCCTGATGAAACTTCGTTAAATTCTCGCTTGCTTTATAACGATCGCTTTTTTAATCAATTGGTACAAATTACTTCGGCTTTTGAAACCAGTTCCGGAACCATTGCAGAGCAAGAGTTTACCTATGTTGAAGTAGAACCCGGTTTAGGGATTTATACCTGGATTGATTACAACGGTAACGGTATTCAAGAATTAGAAGAGTTTGAAGTAGCTCCATTTCCGGATCAAGCCCGTTATATTCGAGTTTTTCTGCCCAATCAGGTTTTTGTACCCACTCATCAAAACAAATTTTCGCAATCGGTGACTTTAAATCCGATACAATGGCAAAACGAAAAAGGAATTAAAAAGTTGGCTTCCTATTTTTATAACCAAACCTCCTTTTTAGTAGATCGGAAAATCAGAAGATCGGAAAACAATTTTGATTTGAATCCGTTTTCTAATGACGCCACTGATTTGTTAGGGTTGAATGCTTCGTTTAGAAACAGTTTGTTTTACAACCGTGGAAAACAAAAGCATTCTTTAACCTATACTTATATAAACAATCGTGCAAAAAATTTACTTTCTTCCGGTTCACAAGAAGTTAAAAACAGTTCGCATCAAATGCAATATGCCCATCTTTTTCAAAAAACATGGCTTTTATCTTTCTTAGGAAAAACAGTTGTTTCTGAAAGCGAATCTGAAAATTTTGAAATTCGAAATTTTGAAATAAATGGTTATCAACTGGCTCCAAAACTGGCTTATTTGTTTTCACAAAGCACCAGTTTGGATGTTTTTTATGAATACCAAATCAAAACCAATCAAATAAATGATTTGGAAGAATTACAACAACAACGCATTGGTACTTCTTTCACCTATTCAGGCAAAAAACAATTTACTATGAATGGTGAATTTTCACTTTATAACAATGATTTTTTCGGAAATGCTACCTCTGCTGTTGGCTTTCAAATGCTGGAGGGATTGCTTCCCGGAAGAAATCAAACGTGGCGATTATTACTCCAAAAAAACCTGACACAATTTTTAGATATCAACGTGAACTATCAAGGAAGAAAAAGTGAAACCAGCAAAAGTATCCACACGGGAAGTGTTCAATTGAGAGCTTATTTTTAAGACTTCGTTAAAAATAGTGCTGACAGCATGGAAATTACTATATTTGAATTTGAAAAAACACTACTTATGAAATCAAAAACTATTTTATTGCTACTTTTGGCAAGTACATTCATAGCAACTTCATGCAAAAAAAATGAAGAAGAAGCCACTCAAGAAGCAACAGCAACCACACAAGAAGCACCAATAATCACCACTACTCCTGCTGCAACACCGGCAAATACATCGACACCGACCGGAGAAGCTCCAAAATTAAATCCGCCACACGGAGAACCATTTCACCGTTGTGACATTGCCGTTGGAGCTCCGTTAGATGGTCCTTCAAACCCAAATGCAGAAGCAAATATGAATGCCGGAGCAACAACCGGAGAACCTAAATCGTTTTTTAAATCGGTTCAAAGCAATAACCCAACACCAACCCAAACAGCACCGGCTCCTACAGCTACAACAAGTGCAACTCCTGCAACGCAGCCCACTGCAACAGCTGCAAATACACCAAAACCAAAAATGAATCCGGCACACGGACAACCGCATCACCGATGTGACATTGCCGTTGGAGCACCATTGGATTAATTTCAAAATAGAAAATAAAAAAACCGCAACTTTAAAAATTGCGGTTTTTTTGTGGAGAAGATGGGGCTTATATTTTCCTAATTCCAAAAAATACAAATCCTTTACAAAATAACACAAACTTCAACAAAATCAAGGCTTTACGATAATAAGTAAAGCTTTTTTTATTGGATAGATTTGATTTATATTGTATGTTTTTTAGTAAATGTGGGCTAAATGTGGGCTAGATTTTGTATATTTATGTATTCAAAAAATCAAAATTATGGCTTCAATAAAACTCCTTTTGCAAAGCAAACATAATCCGGCAGTTATATACATACGTTTTCGTGATGGTAGAAATATCGACATTAAAGCTAAAACTAATTATCTTATTGATCCTTTGAACTGGGATGATGTAGAACAAAGACCAACCAAGAAAGCTTTGAAGGATATTGACTATGCCAACCTGGATACAGATTTGCAAGACTTAAAAAACAACCTCCTTAAAGAATACAACAAAATAAAAGGAACGGTAGCCATTGATTTAAATTGGCTAAACGATTTCATAAACCCACCTCAACAAGAAGAAAAACTTCCAGAAAAATTAATTGATTACTTAGACAAGTACACAGAGTATAAGAAACGAGAAGTTAAAGAAAGTACCTTAAAAAAGTGCGGTGTAATTAAGCAGCTTCTACTTCGATATGAAGCAGACAGAAAATTAATTCTTTATGTTAAAGATATTAATTTACATTTCAAGAATGACTTTGAAAACTATTGTTTTAGTAAAGGATATGCTTTGAATACCATTGCTCGTGCTGTTAGGTTTATAAAAACAATTTGTAATCATGCAAAAGCTAACGGTATTGAAACACACTACCAGCTTGACGGAGTAAAAGCAAAATACCTCAAAGTGGATAATATCTATCTGAACGAAACTGAAATACAGCAAATCGAAAACATAGCATCTGAGAAGCTAACCGAAGGTTTAGAAAATGACCGTGACTGGTTATTAATTAGTTGTTATTGCGGCCAAAGAATTTCCGATTTCTTACGATTTGAAAACACGATGATTCGATACGAGAAAAACAAAAGTGGTGAACTAAAACCTTTAATCGAATTTACTCAAGTGAAAACAGGCAAAATAATGACCATCCCATTACATCATAAAATCATGGCTATTTTAGAAAAATATGACGGCAATTTCCCTAGAAAGATATCAGACCAAAAATACAATGATAACATCAAAACAGTATGTAAGTTAGCCGGTATCAACAAACCGACTCACGGCGTTAAATTTGATGCAGAAACAAAAACTAAGGTAGAAAAAGACTATGAAAAGTGGGAATTAGTATCTTCACATATTGGAAGAAGATCTTTTGCCACTAATAATTACGGTAAAATACCAACTTCGTTTTTAATGTATGTGACAGGGCATGCTACAGAAGCCATGTTCCTCACTTACATCGGGAAAAGCAACAAGGATATAGCAATGGAATTAACGAATTATTTTTAATACTTTTGGATATAATGTTTTTATAAGCTGATGGTTAACTTTCAAAACAAAAAAATATTTTATACTCTCAAAGAGTATAAAAATAATTACAATAATTTACTTAAAGATTACCTCAAGCAACATGAGGACTTTGATGAATTGATGTTTCTTGACATTGAACTTCAATTTTACACATTGTGTTATGATAATTCTAATCTGGTTATTGTAGATTTAGGTTATGGTCCTCAATATTGTGTGAATAGTGGACATTGTGAGCTACTTATACCAGAAATAAACGAAGCAATATCATTGCCTGATGGTTATGATTTAGAGTTAAGCACAAAATATAATACGTCATTTTATAAAATCCTTAAATTTTTAATAGATAAAAAAGATAAGGCTTACATTTCAGAAAACTATAATCCAATACTAAACAGCTGTAGTTCCCCGGAAATTAGAGAATTGTTCATTAATATTCTTCATAATAAATTATCTCTTTTTAATGCAATTAATCAGATTAAAAGAATAACAAATTCAGATACTTATGAATTATTTTTGAATGAATTTAATTCGGTTTATAATCACTTGATTTGTGAATTTATGTTTTCCTTCAATGAAGATATTATTTTGGAGGCAATAGAAACATTTGAAAACAATTTATCTTTTGTGTATTTAAATGAAGTAGAAATTTCAAAAGTAAAGCATTTTATAAGAGATATTGGGCAATACAAAACTGTTTATAATGCATTTGGATTTAGTTCGGTAGAAAAGGATAACTCTACTAAATTTATACACTTAAACAATTTAATGATCGATTATTGTGATAGCTTTTTTCACGACCCAATAGATGGCTTCGAAAATTTAATTTCTTTGAAAACTGTTTACGAGCATTTAAATAAAGGCATGATAAATAGTGTGGCAAATTCAAACAATGATAATAAAGAAAAGAGTAAACAAAAAACAAAGGTTGAAATCACCTCTATTTATGGTGTCTATTTAGATAATAAAGATATTTTACCAGTATCAATTTTAAATGCTTTTAATAACGTTGGTAATTTCGAACATTTGTACATTAACGAAAATGATGGTGAAATATTAAATTCATACGGCTTAGGTCCGTTTGATAATTTACCAGGTGAAACTATAATTGAATATTATTGTCTTAAAGAAAATTATCTTAATCTGCTATCTAAAATTGAAGACAAAACCTTGATTTTTTGTGATAATCAACCTCTTGATTATTATCTATACGAATATGCAAAAGCATTTAATAAAGGATATAATGATTTTGAAAAAATTCTAGATAAAAAACAAAAAGCCCTAGAAGAAACTCAAGAGCAAAAAGCTTTAAAAATCTTATCCTATGTTTTAAATGCAAAATATAAAAATGGTTATTTTGGTGATATAGCTGATACTTTTGAACAATTTAAAAATAGAAAAGGTAGATATATTGGTGATGATGAATTTACAGAATGGGGTTTTCAAGGAGGTCAGTTTTATAAAGCATGGGAGATTATTCTAAACAACCCACTAGTTTTTGAACCTCTTTTTCTGAAATACTACAATTCAACTGAAACAAATAATACACTATCCACTGATATTTCAGAGAATAAAAACAATAAAAAATTTCCAGCCAAGTATCATGCCTTAACGTATCTTCTCGAATTAGAAATGAATAATCAAAAACCTCCAACTACTCCTGATGGTGAATTTAAAAAAGATTTAATTATTATAGAAGGTAGAGAAAGATGCAATGACACAGGTCAAAATTTTTATAATACAGTAAAAGACCATCATCATCATATTTCGAAAAACATTGTAAAGAAAACTATATTTAAAACTAATTGGAAAGAAATAGTATTAAGTCTAACCAAAAATAAATCAGAATTAGAACAATTTATAGAAAATAAAAACCTGTAAATCATAGAGATACACATATCTCAAAATATCTAAAACTTCCTTCAAAATATATCCCGAAAAATTTGTGCTGTATAACACTAAAAAATACAGCTCATGCAAAACAACGCAATTTTACTTCAAAACCTAACAGTTGACCAACTTCAACAACTGATAGGAACAACAGTTCGCAACAGTATTGTCGAACTGCAAAAACAAATCCAAACACAATCCGACAACGAAGCCCTAATGACTAGGGAAGAAACGTGCCAGTTCCTTAAAGTGGACAGCTCCACACTTTGGGCATGGACAAACCAAGGCAAAGTCAAAGCCTACGGCATTGGTGCAAGGCGGTACTACAAAAAAAGCGAGTTACTCGAATGTCTAACCTTACTAAAAAAATAAGCGATGGACTATTACGAAAAAACTGCAAAACAAATCCAACAACTTTTAGATAAAGTGGATGAAATTTCGTCAATGATTAAAACCCGAAGCGGTTTTGATGCTGAGGACGTATACATTGATAACAACGAGTTTTTACAACTATTCAAAGTAAGTAGACGGACAGCCCAACATTGGAGAGATTCCGGTATAATCGGACACACAATGATAGGTTCAAAAATCTACTATTGCCTTGCGGATGTTCATAAAATGATGAAAGAAAATTACAAGCAAAGAACCAAATAATTTTAAAAGTAAACTGATGGTATCAATTTATAAAGAATTTAAAAAAGTTAGCTCAGATATTGAGATAACAGAGGTTATTGAATGTATAAAAAATGGTGATTACAAAGAAGATATTAATTCCATTCGATATGCAGTTCATAGTGAAGATTTAAAAACAGCTGATGAAATCAAAAGTAAATTAGTTGGATTTACAACAAGCGGAACATTCGGAACAGCAAGAACCAAAGAAAACATCACTTCATATTCAAAAATGATTTGTTTGGATTTTGATAAGTTAGATCATCAAGAATTACAAGAAATACTAACGATTATCAAAATATGCAACTATACTTATGTTTCGTTTATTAGTCCTAGCGGTAATGGAATCAAAGTAATTGTAAAAGTGAATTGTGATGCAGATGGCCATGAAGAAGCATACATTCAAGTAGCGGAACATTATAAATCAATAACCGGCATCGATTACGACAAAAAATGCAAAGACATCACCAGACTTTGTTTTATATCGTATGATGAAGACATTTATGTAAACAAAAACAGTGAAATTTTCAATCCTATTAGTGAAATAAAAACAGTTGAACCAAGCAAACCAATTGTTAATCAATCTTCAAATACAGATATTTTACTAGATAAGTGTTTAAAGTTCACAGAACAAAAAGAACAGTATCACGAAGGAAACAGAAACAACTTCATTCATTTGTTTGCATCCAATGCCAACCGTTTTGGGATTTATCAAGAAGATACGCTAAACTTTTGTCTAAACAATTTCGATTTGCAGACTAAGGAAATTGAATCAACTGTAAAAAGTGCCTACAAACATCAATCGGCAGACTTTGCCAGGTTTGCCGAGTTTGCCAACCGTGCAGAAAACAAAAACAAACAAACATCGGTTAGTAAAGATAAAAAGGAAATTGATGATGAAGATTATTTACTTACATCACCAACAATGACAAATGTAGTATATGATAATCTTCCGCCAATATTTAAACAAGGTGTCGAAGCATTTAAAGTAGATAGAGAAAAAGACGTTTTTCTTACGGGAGCTTTAGCAGTATTATCAGGTTGTATTCCTAATGTTACAGGGGTTTATGGTGGTAGAAGAGTTTATCCCAATCTATTTAGTTTTATTTTAGCTCCGGCAGCTTCCGGCAAAGGTGCTTTACAATCAGCCAAAGAGTTGGCTGATAAATACCATAGTGAAGTATTGCAAAATTCATTAGACCAACAAAAAGAGTACAAAAGAAAGTTGGAAGAATATAAAAGAGCAATGCGTCAAGCCAAAAAAGAGGAAGTAGTAGATATGAACGAACCTGAAGAACCTCCGTTTAAAGTAGTTTTTATTCCGGCAAATGCAAGTAACGCAAGTATTATAAAACATTTACAAAATAATGAAGGTAGAGGAATTATATGCGAAACCGAAGCAGATACAATGGGTCAAGCATTTAAAAACGATTGGGGTTCCTATTCCGACTTGCTAAGAAAAACATTTCACAACGAAAAAATTTCTATTACCAGAAAAACGAATTATGAATATTTTGAAATAAACACTCCACATTTATCAGTAGCATTATCGGGAACACCGAAGCAAATTCAAAACATCATTCAATCTGCAGAAGATGGTCTATTTAGTAGAAACATTTTTTATGTATTCAAAACTGAAGCCAAATGGTTAGATCCATCACCGGAAGGCAACTTGGTAAACCTAACAGAACATTTTGCAATCCTATCTCAAAACGTATATAACATGGTAAATTATCTAGACAATAGCGAAACTGAAATACATCTATCACCTCAACAATGGGCTAAATTAAATACAGCTTTTACAGAATATTTAATTCAAATCAATGCTTTTGTATCGTCAGATGCTCAAAGTGTAGTAAAAAGATTAGGCTTAATTTTATTTCGAATTTGTATGGTATTCACGGCAATAAGAAAATTCCAAGCCAAAGAAACAGCAAAAGACGTTCAATGTTTAGATGAAGATTTTGATACGGCAATGGCAATCATTAGAGTCTATTTAAAACACAATGTTTTAATGTTTGAAAACTTAACAAAACAAGAAGAAGAAAATGATTCACCTTTCAAATCCGGTGATAACAAATACCGTTTTTTTAAAGCACTACCACAAAAATTCTCTCGACAAGAAGCAGTAATTTTAGGAGATACTTTTGGTATTAAAGAAAGAACGGTAGGTACAATTTTAAAAAATTGTTTAGGGAAGTACTTAACGCAACCAGAATACGGAAAATACTGTAAAGTCAACTAAAATACTTTATTTATTGAAACAATAATTATAATATCTTATTTTTGAGTTTTTATACAGAAATTCAATAAGATGAATATAGCACAAATTGAGAATAATCTTCAAAACCTGATTAAAAATTTTAGTAAAGACACGTTCATTTTTGATTTGTTATTAGCTTATGGTTTACCTAAAGCGTCAATTACAAGACTACAAAATGGAAACTTAAATCTTTCTAAAGTGCAAGGCCAAGTATCTTGGAAAAAAAAGGTTTTATTCAAACCAATTGAAAATGAAGATTTACACGTTGCTATAACCAAATGCAAAGAAGAAACAAAACAAGAACAGCGTTTTATAATCGTTACTGATTTTAAAACGTTGTTGGCGGTTGATACAAAAACAAGTGATACGCTTGATATTGAATTAGAAGTTTTACCAAATCATTTCGATTTCTTTTTGCCGTGGGCGGGTATGGAAAAAGCAACACATAAAAATGAAAATCCTGCCGATGTCAAAGCAGCCGAAAAAATGGCAAAGCTTTTTGACGAAATCAAAAAAGACAATCCTGATAATTCTCCTGAGTTCATTCACGGATTAAATGTGTTTTTATCAAGGTTATTATTTTGTTTTTTTGCAGAAGACACCAATATTTTTAAGAAAGGTCAGTTTACAAATGCAATTAGTTCACACACGCAAACTGATGGTAGTGATTTAAGTAATTACCTTGAAAAACTATTCGATGTTTTAAATACGCACAACAGAAACAGAAAAGAACTTCCGGCATATCTTAACGAGTTTCCTTATGTAAATGGTGGTTTATTTGAACACAAACACAAAACACCAACTTTCACACGTCGTTCTCGTCAAGCAGTTATTGACGCAGGCGAATTAGATTGGTCAGCTATTAACCCTGATATTTTTGGTTCAATGATACAGGCTGTTATTACGCCTGAGCATCGTGGTGGTTTGGGGATGCACTACACTAGTGTTCCTAACATTATGAAAGTAATTGAACCTTTGTTTTTAAATGAATTAAACGAAGAATTTGAAAACGGAAAATACGAACCTAAAAGACTAAACAAGCTATTAGAACGTTTAAGCAAAATTAAAATATTTGATCCTGCATGTGGTAGTGGTAACTTTCTAATTATTGCTTATAAAGAATTACGTTTTCTTGAAATTAAAATTTTATTACAATTACAAGAATTACAAAAAGCAGCTACAGGTTTTGAACCTTATCAATTAGAACTAATTCCAAAAGCTCAATTAACTTTAGCAGCTCAATACCAACATTCGTTATTTTCACGTATAGAGTTAGCACAATTCTTTGGTATAGAGTTAGACGATTTCGCTCACGAAATTGCAATTCTATCTTTGTGGTTAGCACAGCACCAAATGAACCAAAAGTTTAAAGAAGTGTTAGGAGAAAGCACACCAACATTACCATTACAAGCAGGTGGTAATATCGTTCATGGTAATGCAACTAGAGTAGATTGGGAAAAAGTATGTCCTAAAAAAGAAAATGACGAAATATACATTTTAGGTAATCCACCTTATTTGGGATTTAGAAATTGGGATAATGACCAAAAAGAGGATATGGAATTTATTTTCAATAAAATGGGAAATGTTAAGAGATTGGATTATATAGGTTGTTGGTTTAAAAAAGGTACCGACTACATCAAAAATTCAAACTCTAAATACGCTTTTGTTTCAACTAACTCTATTTGTCAAGGAGAACAAGTAAGCCTTTTGTGGCCATATGTTTATTCAAAAAATCAAGAAATAGGTTTTTGTCATACATCATTTAAATGGGATAATAATGCTAAAAGTGTAGCAGGTGTAACTTGTGTTATAATTGGCGTTCAAAACTGTTCTAATTATGAAAAAAAGATTTTTTCTGAAGGAAGAATTTTTAAAGTAAAAAATATAAATCCATACTTGGCAGAGGGAAGTAATATTTTTATTAATCAAAGAAACAATGCAATTTCAGATTTACCAGAGATGGCTTTAGGTAGCAGCAGTATTGATGGTGGTTTCTTAATATTAAGCCCTGAAGAAAAAGTTGATTTTATTAATGATAATGTTAATTCAAAAAAATTCATAAAAAAATATATTGGGGGTAATGATTTTTTGAATGATTTAGAAAGATATTGTTTATGGATTGAGGATAAGGATTTTGACGAAGCTTATAGTATTACAAAAATAAAAGATAGAATAGATAAATGTAAAGAATATAGATTAAGTGCCGGTAGAGATGCAAAAAAGGCAGCTCTTACACCTCATAAGTTTTTTTACAAAAAATACAAAGATGAACCTTCCATAATTTTACCATTTACTAGTTCAGAAAATAGAACGTATTTACCTGTAGGATTTGAAAAACAAGGAACAATAATTAGTAATGGTCTATTTGTAATCTACAATTCTAATCCTATCATTTTCGTTATACTTAGTTCAAAACTTCATAATTTATGGACTAAAGTCGTATCTGGTAAACTAGAAACAAGAATTAGATATTCAGTAAACTTAGTTTATAATAATTTTCCTTTTCCAGCTATATCAGATGCTCAGAAAAATGAATTAGAGCAAAGTGTTTTTAGAATTTTAGCAGAACGGGAAAACCATTCCGAAAAAACATTAGCACAATTATACGACCCAGAAAAAATGCCTCAAGGTTTGCGTGAAGCTCATAGGTTAAATGATTTAGCAGTTGAACGTTGTTATCGCAGTAAACCTTTTGAAACAGACGAAGAACGCTTAGAATACCTTTTCAAGTTATACGAACAAATGATTGCAGAGGAAAAACAAAAAGGAACATTGTTTCAAGAAGAAAAGAAAGATAAAAAGGCAAGAAAAACTAAATAATTTCACAGAGGTACATTCGTGTCCCTCTGTGCACGTATAATATTAATAATTAGATTGATATGACAAATAATTTAACGAAATCAGCAGTAGACCGTCAAAATATTTTAAATAATCCAGAATTTCTTCAAGAGTTTCAGACTTTTTTAGGGATAACAGGTATGGTATATGAAGGCGAAATACGATTTACAACTGCACAAATTGCTGATTTCTATGATGTGAGTCCTAAAACAATCAAACGTTATGTAGAAACTTCCGAAAAGGAGTTATCTCATAATGGTTATTGTGTTTTAAAAGGTACTAAATTAAAAGAGTTTAAAACACTTTTCGGTCATCTAGTTTATGCAGATATTGAAGACGATTCACAGAGGGACACGAATGTCCCTCTGTCAAAAAAACAAAGTGACACCGCACAAGATACAAATACACCTTTAAAAAAGGAATTAACTGATAAACAGAAGCTTAACAGACTTAAAGCATTAGCTGTTTTTAATTTTCGTGCATTTTTAAATATCGGTATGTTACTTACCGAAAGTGAAAAAGCCAAATCCATAAGAAGTTCAATCTTAGACATTGTAATTGATAGTTTAAATAAAAAACTTGGAGGATCTACTAAATTTATAAATCAACGAGACGAAGATTATTTAGTAGCAATACTAAGAGAACCGCAATATCGTAAAGAGTATGTAAGTGCATTAAGTCGATATCTGGATATGGGAAAAGCAAAATACAGCATTTATACTGATGCAGTTTATCAGGCTATTTTTAATGAAAACGCAGCAGAATACAAGCAAGTGTTAAAATTAGAAGATAGTGAAAATCCAAGAGAAACTATGTATTCTGAAATTCTAAAATTAATTGCATCATTTGAAATAGGCATAGCAGATGAAATGAAAAGCAAATTTCAAGAGTTAGGTCGTCAATTAACACCAGTAGAATTAAATCAACTAATTAAAAAATTTAGTGAACAACGTTTTTGGATTCCTCAATTAGAAGATGCTAGAATAAAAATGGCAACAAGAGATTACGGTTTTCGCGATGTGGTACATAAGAGATTAGAAAATTATATTCAAAGTATTTCTACAAATGATTATCAAAAATTTTTAGGAGAACAAAGCAAAACATTGCAAGAAAGAATAGATGAGAATATTGAAATTTTCAAAAGATTAAAAGAAAGATAGATGGAACTCATATATTTTGATACAGCACATGCAATTGAAGTACACGATTCAATCATTCTAAAATCCGAAGGATTGTTGGGTATTTTAAATATTGGTTTATTGGAAAGCACATTAGTTCATATTCAAAACGATATGTATTATCCAGAATTTGAAGATAAAGCGACACATTTATTTCACTCTATTAATAAAAACCATAGTTTTAAAGATGGTAACAAAAGAGCATCAATTGCATTAACAGCATATTTTTTTGAGATAAATGGTTTTGATGACAGAGTGTCAATTTTCATGGAACGAATGGAAAACATTGCAGTTCATGTTGCTGATAATAAAATAGATAAAGATTTGTTACATGAAATTATTCAGTCTATTATTTATGAAGCAGATTATTCAGAGGAACTAAAATTAAAAATTTATAACGCATTAACTTAATAAAACATGCCAAATTTAGTAAACGTATCATACCATCAAACAGGTAAAAGCACAAGTACAAACACAATGGGTATGCGTGAAATGCAAGCTCGTGCCTTTGAAGCTCGTGATGCAAAATATTTATTATTAAAAGCACCACCAGCATCAGGTAAATCTCGTGCATTAATGTTTTTGGCTTTAGATAAAATGATTAATCAAGGCATCAAAAAAGTTATTGTAGCTGTGCCGGAACGTTCTATTGGTAGTTCGTTTTCTCAAACAGATTTAATGAAGGATGGTTTCTTTGCTAATTGGGAACCTAACGACAATTATAATCTTTGTACTCCTGGTGATGATGGTAGTAGTAGCAAAGTACAAGCTTTTCATAACTTTATGGATAGCGATGAAAAGATTTTAATTTGTACACATGCTACGTTACGATTTGCTTGTGATACATTAGACGAAACTAAATTAAATGAAACTTTATTAGCTATTGATGAATTTCACCACGTTTCTGCCGATGTAAACAACAGATTAGGCGAACTATTAAAAGTAATAATGAATAAGTCAACAGCTCACATTATAGCTATGACAGGTTCATATTTCAGAGGTGATAGCGTGCCTATTTTAACGCCTGAAAACGAAGCAAAATTTACTAAAGCAACTTACAACTATTACGAACAATTAAACGGTTACAACTACTTAAAATCACTTGGTATTGGATATCATTTTTACACAGGTAAATACACAGCCGCAATATTAGATGTTTTAGATACAGATTTAAAAACCATTGTACATATTCCAAATGTAAATTCAGGAGAAAGTACAAAAGACAAACACAACGAAGTAGATTTCATTATTGATGCTATTGGTCGTGTATTAAAACAAGATAGTGATACAGGAGTAATATTTGTAGAAAGACATACAGATAAAAAAATAATCAAAATTGCAGATTTAGTCGAAGACACACCAAGAGAAAGAGATAAAATAGTAAACTATTTACGAAACATTTCTTCTGTTGATGATATGGATTTGATTATAGCATTAGGTATGGCAAAAGAGGGTTTTGATTGGCCTTATTGTGAACATGCTTTAACAGTTGGTTACAGAGGTTCATTAACCGAAATTATCCAAATTATAGGTAGATGTACTAGAGATAGTAATAATAAAACGCATGCTCAATTTACAAATTTAATAGCACAACCCGAAGCAATACAAGACGATGTTAAGAAAGCTACTAATGATATGCTAAAGGCAATTACAGCATCATTATTAATGGAGCAAGTGTTAGCACCTAATTTCAAATTTAAAACAAAGCTTGATAATGATGATGATGCAGAGCCGGGAACAATCAAATTAAGAGGTTTTAAAGAGCCAAGTTCAAAAAGAGTTAAAGATATTATTGAAGCTGATTTGAATGACTTAAAAGCTACTATACTGCAAGATGATAACATGTTAAAAACAATGTCAGGTACAATAGATGCAGAAGTAATCAATAGAGTATTAATTCCAAAAATCATTAAAATAAAATATCCTGAATTAACAGAAGATGAAGTTGAAGAAATCAGACAATATGTGGTTGTTGATAGTGTAGTTAAAAGTGGAGAAATTAAAGAAGAAGGCGACCAAAGATTCATTCTTTTAGCTAGTAAATTCATTAACATTGATGAGATACATATTGATTTGATTGATAAGGTTAATCCTTTCCAAAAGGCTTATGAAATATTATCAAAATCAGTTACTACAAAAGTGTTGAAAGTTATCCAAGATACAATTGAAGCAACTCGTATTAAAATGGATTTTGAAGAAGCAAAAATATTATGGCCCAAAATTGTTGAGTTTAAAAAATTACATGATAAAGAACCAAGTCTTAATGCTAATGATCCATTAGAAAGAAGAATGGCAGAATGTATTATTTATTTGAAAGAGGAAAAAAGAAAACGTTTAGCAAATGGATAAAAATTCAATACTTGACGATATTTTCAATAATGATCCGTTTGATATTTTAAATGTCAAACCAAAATCTTCTGGAGCAAAAACAACAGATGAAAGGTTATTAAATTCATTTTATGAGGTAAATGATTTTGTTGAAAAATACAACAGAGAACCACAACCAAATCCAAGTAATATTTCAGAATACCAATTATATACAAGATTAAAAGGAATTAGAGAAAATCCGAAAAAAAAAGAACAATTAAAAGATGTTGACGCTAATAATTTACTTGATTTTGAAGTAAAAGAAATAAACTCAATTGATGATATTTTTAATGATGATGCTTTTGATTTGTTTGACGATGATACAGATTTATTTGATTTTAAACATACTCCTAAAACAGACGAAAGAGCTTCAACAGACTTTGTAGCTAGAAGAAAACCAATGAAAGACTTCGATAAATACGAACATGTATTCAAGGAAATTCAAAAGGATTTAGCAAGTGGTAAAAGAAAATTAGTTGATTTCAAAATGGGTAACTTACGTGAAGGAGCATATTATGTTCATAACGGAGTTTTATTCTTATTAGAAGAAATACAAATTTCAATAAAAGAGCACTATCGAGAAGATGGAACAAGAGTAAGAAAAGATGGTAGGACAAAATGTATATTCGAAAATGGAACAGTTTCCAATATGCGTAAACGTTCAGTAGAAAAGATATTGTATGCTAATGGTCAAGTAGTATCTGAAAACATTGACAAAGTAAACGAAAGCTTTATTGAAAAGTTTAGCAATATTACTGATGAAGATGAAGAAGCAGGATTTATTTATGTGTTAAGTTCAAAAAGTAAAGATGTAAAAATTGCATCAATAGAAAACCTCTTTAAGATAGGATATTCAAAGGTTGATGTATTAGAAAGAATAAAAAACGCAGAAAAAGAACCAACTTATTTAATGGCAAAAGTCAAAATAGAAAGTGCTTGGAAATGCTACAATATGAACCCACAAAAATTAGAACAACTACTTCATAATTTCTTTGGCAGCTCTTGTTTAAACATTGATATATTCGATGAAAATAAAATTCGTCACACACCTAGAGAATGGTTTATAGCTCCATTAGAAGTAATAGAACAATCAATTCAATTAATTATTAGTGGTGAGATTGTAAATTATAAATATGATATTGACAATAAAGTAATAATAAATAGATAATTGACAAATGATTTTATATAACAATAATTCCAACAAGTTAACCCAAGTGAAGGAAAATCCTTTTAAATTGGAAAGAGATATTCAAAATATTTTTGAAAACAATCTTCAAGATATTATGGGATTGCAAATAGTAAAATCAGAGTTTACAATAAAAAACAAGCGTATCGATACGTTAGCATACGATAAGCAAACTAATGCCTTCATTATCATAGAGTACAAAAGAGATAAAAACTACAGTGTTGTGGATCAAGGCTTAACATATTTAAATTTAATGTTGCAAAACAAAGCTGAATTTATTCTGACATATAATGAAACATTAAAAGATGTTCTACACAGCAAAGACGTGGATTGGTCTCAATCAAGAGTAGCATTTGTTTCTCCAAGTTTTACAGAAAATCAAATATCCGCTAGTGATTTCAAAGATTTTGGCATAGAATTATGGGAAGTAAAACAATTTGAAAATAATATAATTAGCATCAATTCTATTAAGAAAAGTAGCGGTGCTCAAAGTATAAAACCATTGTTAGAAAACAGTGAAAAACTAAAAGAAGTCAAAGAAAACATCAAAGTTTACACAGAAGAAGATCATTTTAAAAATGCGAATGATAATACTATTGAATTGTATGAAAAATTCAAAACGAGTATTCTTAATTTAGCAGACAATATTGAAGTTTTACCTCAAAAATATTATATAGCTTTTAAAAAAGGAAGTAATATATCAGATGTTGAAATACAAAAGAAATCACTTAAAATATTTATAAATACAAAAATTGGAATGTTAGACGACCCAAAAGGTTTAGCAAAAGATGTTTCTAATATTGGTCATCGTGGCAATGGTGATTTTCAAATACAAATAGAAAATGATAATGATTTAGAGTATATTATGAGCTTGATAAAGCAAGTTTTAAAAAAATAATAGATTTTTTTGATTAAATAAATACATTTATTTCAAATATATTTGCATTTGGTTAACCTATAGCTTAATTTTGCAGTGAGAATAGCAAGAGAAATATTGAAAAGTAAAGATGGCAAAAGGATTATTTGTATTGATACGGATAACTGGAAAGCAATTTTTGACTACATAAATCAAGACGTAAAACATAAGAAGAAATTCGAATACATTTGCGGTGTCCTTCTTGACGGTCATAGGAATACTGAAATTTATGACAAAGAAAATATAAATGAAAAATGTAAAGATGTAACTGCAATGAAATTTTTCAAGGGCCAAGATAATGATAGAATATACTGTAAAGAAATGTCATTAGAGGATAAAACATTTGTGATTATTGCGGCTGAATTGTTTGAAAAAAAGAAAACTCAAAAAAACTCAAAAAAAAACAAACCAATAATTGAAAAAGTCGGAAAATATGAATACGAAATCATTAGAAAATAAATACCAAGAAATTGATAATGCGTTTGATGATTTGTTTAAAGAACTGGAAAATAATTTTGAAGTAGATGCTAAAGTGATTGCTTCAAGGTTTTTAAATGAAGTAAAAGATATAGCTGAGATTAGAAAAATTAACCGAAAGAAATTAGCTGAAATGATTGGCACTTCTCCGAGTTATTTAACTCAATTATATAGAGGAACTAAATTAATGAACTTAATAACTTTGGCGAAATTAAAAAAAGCTCTTGATTTAGAAATTGAAATCAAAGTAACAAACAATATTTATTCATTTGAAGTAGCGGACAACAAATTTGAAAAATTTTATTCTACTCACAAATGTTTAGATAAAGAAATAACATGGGGTGTTATTAAGAATTTTAATACTGAAAGCACATCAAATGATAATGTTTATGTCAATGATAATATCAATGATAACAATATAAAATTTGCGTAATGAAATTTGTAAAATCACAACTTGAATTAGTAGATTTTTTTATTATAAACAACAAATATAAATTTGTTGATCCTTCTACAGACAACTTAGATATAAAAAAAACATTTTCTGAATACGAAATTGATATTGATTTTATGCCTAAACTCCACGAGAGTAAAAGGTATTTAATTTATATAAAAATTTCTATAAATGAAATAGAAAATCCTTTGCCTGGATATGTGATGTTTATTGAGGGTGTATGTGTGTTTAATTTCAATGAGGATGACAATTTAGAAGAAAATATCAAAGCAGAATATCTTTGGTCGTCAGGCATAAGTATTGCAATAAATAATTTAAGAAACTTTATATCTTCACAAACTTCATATTTCCCTTTTGGTAAATTCAATCTTCCAGCAGTAGATTTGACAAGTTTGATAAATGACAAAAAAGCAATGATGGATATTTCTAAATCAGAAATAATCAAAAAGAAAAAAGCAAAATAATCAACAACATATAAATAATGAAATCAATTAATTTAATTTATTTCTTTTTACTAGCTTCATTTATATCATTAGCTCAAACAAAGAAAGAAACAGAAGAATGGATTAATAATAACATTAATTATTATCCTGTGAGTTATGGCAATAACCCAATAAATGTTGTAGAAAAAATAGAGGTTGAAAATGGTGTTTTATATTTTTACCATCATTGGCAAAATGACAACACTAATTATTATTCCGGTTCTTGGACAAAAGTAAATATTAAAGACATCATTAGTATCCAATATTCTTATGACAAATCTCCTGACCTAGAGAATAAATGGATTAATTTAGTTTTAAATTTTAAAAAAGGTCAAGCTTCAGTAAGAAAAACAAAACATAATTATGATTCAAAAAATCAAAATGACTATACTACAGTTCCAGAACAAACAATCATTACGATGCGTTTAAATATTGATTATGAAAAAAGCGGAATGAAACCTAGGATGGAAAAGGCTTTATTACATTTAATTAAACAATATGGTGGAAATGCCTCTACTAAAAAAGATCCTTTTTAATCTCCATTACTTTGTTAACTGAAAATAAATATTGGTTCTAATTGCTTCAACATTATGACAGTAACAATTATTTTCAAAACGGTTTAACTTTACCTTTTATAATTGGTTCTAGAACTTATATTGAAACAGAAGAAAAATTGCAAACAATAAGGCAGATAATTGAAGATTTTAAAGATTCAAACTGTTTTATAAATGTTTTAAAATGCGATACTATTGGTACTTATGTTTTTAGAATATCAGAGCCAGAAAACGTATCAATATATAGATGTATTGATAACTTTGTAATCATTGATAGTAGTTTTTCTAATTGTACCAACATCAAAGAAATAATTATTGAACTTGAAAGTTTATATATGAACTTATTAATCTCAAAAAGTTTTTCTAAAATAGGTTCAGAATGGTCTGGGTTTAATTTAAAAATAGATGTTCCTCGATTTAAAGAAATAAAATAATTTTTTATTGTAAATATTTAATTTTGGTAAAGAAATAAAAGGTAAATAATGAAAATTGTAAAAAGATAATTCATGTCAAATAAACCAACAAATAGCGAACTAATTCTTGGTATACCAATAAATAAGTATGAACTTCAAAAAGATCATATTGTTCTATATTCTGATAATCAACTTATAGGGTCAATACCTTTTTTAATACTTGGAGATGATACATTAATGTACGATAAGAATGAATCAAATTTAAATAGACTTAGATGGGATTTGATTTACATAAGAAATAAAGAAAAAATTGACAATAGAATAAAACATCTTTTTGGAACAGATGAATTAGAAATTACATTAGGTACTTTTAGAAAATTATATGTAAAACAATTGTTTGATAACACTCTAAAACGAGTAGACTGTCACTACTATGAAAAAGAATGGCAAATAAAAGTAGAACAATAATCATATATTAAAAACAACTTAAAATGTTAATAACTGCTGTTAATTGTTAAAAAACTTGTGCACCTAGTTGTTGTTTAGTATATTTGTCCCAATCGTACCAGTTGAGCTTCCCATAAGAACAGCCTTCTGGTCTTTTTTTTTATATAAATGGCAAGTAAAGATCCAAAGTCAATAATAGAACAAATTGAATTGCTTAAACAAAGAGGTATGTTGTTTTACAATGAAGAAACAGCACCTCATTTCCTAGAAAACATCAGTTATTATCGTTTAAAAGGTTATTGGTGGGAAATGCAGTTCGACAAGATTAATCATATATTTAATGCTGACAGTTACTTTGAAAACGTAATTGATTTATATAATTTCGACAGGCATTTACGTTTAATCATGTTTGACGCAATTGAAAGAATTGAGGTTGCTTTGAGAACTAAATTGATTTATCATTTGTCGCTTTCATTTGGTCCTTTATGGTATTTAAAGTTTGATATTTTTACTGATGGTATTAATCAAATGTCAATAGCTGGTCACCTTAGTAATGAAATTTCTAGAAGTAAAGAACAATTTATTGTCGAACATAAAAACAATCATAAAAACGAATTACTGGAAGCATGGAAATGCTTAGAGGTGGCCTCAATGGGTTCTTTATCTAAAATTTACAAAAATCTTAATCACCAATTGCCGGAAAAATCAACAATTGCTTTACAATTTGGTTTTAATTCTCATAGTGATTTTTCTAGTTTTCTAGAAGCAACAACAGTAATTAGAAACGTAATAGCACATCATTCAAGACTTTGGAATAATAATATTACTATTAAATACTTATGGCCAAAAAATCTAAAAAATGCTCCAATAACATATGTTCCTGATGAAAACCAAAGAGCGAAACTATTTCCATTGTTCTCTCTTATATTATATACTCTTGAAAAAGTAAGTCCTAATAATTCTATTAAAAATAAATTTCTTAATTTATTAGATGAATATCCAAACACACCGATTCACAAAATGGGATTCCCTTTAAATTGGAAAACACAACCAATTTGGACAATTTAGAAAATATTTTTTTTAATCAAATAATTAAAAGAACTAAAAAAACTAAAAGAACTCTTTTCTTCCCGGTTTAATGTTTTAGTCCTCCGTTCCCCACCACTGGCCAACGCATAAAAGTTTTTGTATGCCCACAAATGTATCTCTTCGAAAGAAAATAATACTCGGCAACAAAAACTTTTCCCAAAGCTTCTTTACATAATGTGGCATTATAGGGCTATAAAAAAGAATGTATTCCTATTCAAAAGTTGTCATAGCCCTATAATAACATTATGTAAAAAAGCCGCACGGCCACCGCTCGAGAGCCCCGCTCCAGCCACACATTTTTGGCAGATTTCCTCGCTCCACCCTATCTGCCAAAAACACGTGGCTTCGCGGGTCTCACTTTGTCGTTTCTATTGAAAGAACTTACACATTATAAAGATTTTCTCTTCGTTGCAAATTTTCGTCGTTTGTTTTTATCAGCTTTGTGTTTAAAGCGGTAGTATTTGCATTATCTTTTGAAGGTGCATACGGTTTTCAATATAATATCTCTGCTTACTAAAATGCAACTGCCATCAATCACTATCATGCACCCTCAAAAGATAAAAAAGGCCCAGCAAGAGTTTTGTTTTTTGATTTGCCAGAAAAAGTTGTGGTAATTGTTTTAAGCTTGCTGAAGCCATAATTAGTTTAAAAGTAAATTATCTTAAATTGTAAATCTCAATAAATCGGATGTTTGTTGGCTCCAGCAAACTATAAAACAATCAGAAAATTTCAATAAGCAAATCAAAAACCAATACACTTGCTTTCGCTACTGCCAACGCACTCGGTAAGTATTTGCATTGATTTTTGAAGGTGCTATACTTCTCCGATTCATTTTCTGATTTATTTTGTTTCCAAAAGAAATTTTAAGCACCCTCAAAAATCAAAACGGAAAACAAGAGTATCAAATTTTGGTTCTAAATAAAAAGCGTAAATATTGTATTGTTTTTTTATTCAGCCCCAAAATTTGATACCCTTGTGGGAACAGTCCGTTTTCAGTAAACGAAAAATCATTCTAGTAGCAAGTTTCTGCTTCGAAAGAAAAATAAAAAAATAAAAAAAAGATAGCAAAGTTAAGTTCCGGGTTTACAAAAAAGCAAGTTCAAGCCCTTCGGGTTTTTTAAAAAATCTCCACCACCCATACATTTTCATAAGAACGTATCTACCCGAAATAAAATCCCTTCTCCGATAGGACGTATCTGGGTGGTAGTATTTTTTAAAAAAAACTTGCTTTTTTGAAACCCTCCACTTGACGAGAGTGCTTTCTTTTTTTTCTTTTTTTTTCTTTTGAAAAAATTTTATGGAAAAAGTGTGTCCAGTTCATAAATCCTTTAAACGCCACGATATGATAAATTTTAAATTAAAACACCACCAAAGCGGAAACACCTACAATTTACCTCATTTTTTTATGCTAAACAAAGGAATGAATACAGGTAAACCCCTAACAGAGCCATGTCCGAATTGTTTTGTTATTCAATTTTATTGCACTTCTGATTTTGAAGATATGGAAGCAATTTGCAAATGTCTTTGGAAGGATAAATTTTGGCATCAATTTTTAATTGGTTCCGTTATTCCATATATCAGAATAAGTGATTTTAATAAGAATCTATCGCTCAAATCACATGAAATGATGTTGGACTTGGAGCAGCACAAAAAAGACGTTAAAACCCTTAAAATGCTCCTTGATAAAGAAGAACAATTTCAGCAAAACATAAACTTAATCAATGATTTAAGAAGAGTTATTATTCACAGATACTGTAAAAGATTGTGAGCATAGAAATATGCTCATATTCTTTTTTTATATTTGTTAAAATAATAAAACTTTATGATTAAAGAATATTTGGCTAGGATTTCTACTGACTTAAGTAGGTTTAATCAAACTTTATCAAAAACATCTATTTTGATTGATAAGCCTTGGGCATTAGTTGACGACAACAATGAAATTCAAAAACTGATATTCAAAAAAAACAATGAATTAATCTTATCCAAAAACGGCAAAGCTGAAGTAGGAAAATGGGAATACTTCCCGGAAGCTAAATCTTTACTTATCGATAGAGGTTCTGATAAAATTTTCTGTAATGAAATATTTATTGACAAAGGGGTAATCATATTAAAACTAGACGGCACTAAAAATGATTTTTTTGCCTTAGCGAATGAAAATGTTGTTCCTAATTTAGACATAATTAGTTATTTAAATCATTTATTTTACGAAGGCCCAGAACCTCAAAAAAAAATAACAAGAAAATATGAACTTGAAAATGGATTAGAAATTGAAATTCATTCAGATGTTTATTTGGAAGGTTTAAGTAATAAAAATATTCTCGTAACTATTGATGAAGATAATGTAAAGAATGGTTTTTATAAAATAAAAAATACTGAAACTACTATAGTTGTTAAGGATAGTAAAATAATTGAAACTACTTATGATAAGAAATATATAACGGAAGATGGTGTAACTATTTATGTATTACAACATCATTTTTATAGTGTTTCAAAAAATGACTATGTTTTAATAAATTGGCAACTAGCGGAAGATGGCTGCTATTTTTTAAACAAAAACAAAAAAATTTATACTGAAAACGGTTTGATTAAAAAGATATTAGCGAGACCTACAATTTTTAATTATCCTTTAGGTGATTTTAGAGAAGTTGATTAATAAGATATTACTCCTATTTAAATCCAATGTAAGTCCAATATAAGTCCACATTATTAGCAAATCGAAGCAAAAAATAAACCCTCACACAATTGCGAGGGTTTTATTTTGCAAACTGCAAACTTTGCAACGTTGCAAACTGATGGTATTTTTAGAACAACTCTTGAATTTTCATTGAGTTCCCTTGTTTGAAAATAAAGTATTCAGTTCCAACTTGCTGAGAAAACTCGATACCAATTGAACCCAATACTGCAACAGTTGTTGGTATAGAAGGAGCTCCGGGTAAAGTAGCAGTCAAGGTTATAGGTGCAGTAGTTGCATTTACAGGAATGTAAGTTGAATACTCAATTTGTGAAGCTTCATTTAATCCTGGGTCTGATGCTTCATAAGCCCCAGTTGCCGAATTATAAACAAAGTCAGATACTAAAGAAATAGCATTAATTAATCTGAAGTGTGTTGCACCAGATGGTATATTAATACTATTTAATGGATTAAAAGACGGAATACTTAACTCTGTTTCGTTTCTGTCAACATTTGCAGTTAAAATATAAGGAGCTGCAAAAATACCATTGAATGAAAGGTTGCGATTAAAATCTAATCCTCTCAAATATTGTGGTTGTTGTGAAACTAAAACGGCTCTCTGTCCTCTAGCTTCTGAACCATCCTCAATATTGATTTTTTTCATAATAGCTGTCAATCTTCCAGCAAGTCTGCTGTCAGACATTTGACGCATTAATGAAGATAAACCAACTCTTACTGACTTTCCAGCCATTGCACAAGCAGCAAACTCCGACATGTTTTCACGTGTTCGAATGAATCCAGGTGCAGTTTTTACTTGTTCGGCTGTTGGGCCACCAACTAACCCGGCATAAAATCCTTTATTGCCTTTAATCTTGAAGTGTCGAACTTCGCCCAAAGTACCCGTGTACTTTATGTGGCCTCTCTGTTTTGCCATAGCTTTTTATTTTTTTAATTAATAATTCATTTAATTTTTATAAATTTATATCGTAAATATTTGATATACAACACGTTATTATGATAAATGCGATGCAAATGAATGCGAATCTAACAAACACTAAAAAAAATCTTCTGAAAGTGGTCAAATATGTGGATGGAGATGGAATAATTGGAAAGGAACTTTACTCAAAAAGTGAATATGAAATACGATTATATGGTATAGATGCCCCAGAAATAAAAAACTGTCCTAAAATCATCAAAGATGAAAGAGAGCTTCAAATGCCAGCTGCACTTTTAATAAAATTAGGCTATTTATCGTATGATTTTTTTAGATCATTAATTTCAATTGGCGAAACTTTCACTTTAATACAAGAATTAAATAATATGAATGATAGATATGGCAGACATTTAGGCTACATGGTTTTAGAAAACGGTTTAGTTTTGAATGAAATAATGATAAAAGAAGGCTATGCTAAGCCATACAATGAAGTATTCTGTGAAATGTTACCTTTGTATCAAGAATGGAATTTACAAGCTAAAATCAACTCTAAAGGTCTTTATTCCATCGTAAATAATTTTTAAAATTTTGTGGGCTTAATGTGGGCTAACTATTAAAATAAAAAACCGCAACTATCTAATTTATTGATAGTTACGGTTTTTAAAAGTGGAGAAGATGGGGCTCGAACCCACGACCTTTTGGCTGCCAGCCAAACGCTCTAGCCAACTGAGCTACATCCCCAAAGTGGTGCAAATATAAATAAATTTATCTTACTTTTTTAATTATAAATTATAAATTGCTTCTGCAAAAAATTTCGTTATAAATGCTTATTTTTACCTAAAATTTGACTTGTATGTCTTCAAAAGGTACCCTTTTTACAACCACACAAAACTCCATTGCAACCATTACTTTTGGTCATCCTGCGAGTAATTCATTTCCATCCGAATTATTACATCTTCTCACCGAAGAGCTCCATCAATTAAGTACTCGAACAGATATTACTTTAATTGTATTGCAAAGTGAAGGTCAAGGTGCTTTTTGTGCAGGAGCATCGTTTGATGAATTATTGGCTGTTTCAAATTTTGTTGAAGGCACACAATTTTTTTCCGGATTCGCCAATGTAATTAACGCCATGCGAAAATGTTCAAAACTCATTATCGGAAGAATTCACGGAAAAGCAGTTGGAGGCGGAGTTGGATTAGCAGCAGCCTGTGATTATACCTTTGCAACCCATGACAGTGCTTTGAAATTATCAGAAATTGCCATTGGAATTGGTCCGTTTGTCATTGAGCCTGTGGTCACCAAAAAAATTGGAAAAACAGCCATAGCCGAATTAACTTTATCGCCAACTGAATGGAAAACAGCAGCTTGGGGTCATGAAAAGGGATTGTATTCAAAGGTATTTGAAACCGTTTCAGAAATGGACGACGCATTGTTTTCGTTCACAACAAAGTTGGCTTCTTATAATCCGGAAGCTTTGTCAGAAATCAAAAAAGTACTTTGGGAAGGAACCGAAAACTGGGATGTTCTTTTAAAAGAAAGAGCTGCAATTTCAGGTAAATTGGTGCTTTCTGACTTTACAAAACACGCTTTATTACAATTTAAAAAATAATGAAACTACTAGTATTTCTGCAGCAAACTGCTATCGAAGAAAAATTAAAAAATGCACCCGACGGTGGGTACCAAATCGGAGTTTTAATCGGGTCGCTTATTCCTTTTATCATTCTTGTTGGTCTTGCATATTGGATGTATTATGCTGCCAAAAAAAGAAATAAAAATTTATAGTCATTTACTACCTTTGTAAAAAATTTAACTATGTCAAACATTAGAATTACCAAACAATTCAGCTTTGAAACCGGTCATGCATTGTATGGTTATGACGGGAAATGCAAAAATGTTCACGGACATAGTTATAAATTATCTGTTACAGTTATCGGAAAGCCAATTACAGATTCCTCAAATGTAAAATTCGGAATGGTGATTGATTTTGGTGATTTGAAAAAAATTGTAAAAGAAGAAATTGTAGATGTTTTTGATCACGCCACTGTTTTTAATAAAAACACTCCACACATCGAATTAGCAAATGAACTCAAGGAGAGAGAGCATCATGTTATTTTAGTAGATTATCAACCTACCAGCGAAAACATGGTTATTGATTTTTCAGAAAAAATAAAAGCACGCTTGCCCAAACACATTCAATTGCATTCTTTAAAACTTCAGGAAACTGAGACTTCTTTTGCAGAATGGTATGCTTCTGATAATCAATAAATCCTTGATTTACTATTTTAAATTCTTACTTTTAAATCAAAATTTTTATACATGACGTTAAGTTTCTGGGAGTATAAAAACTGGTTCTCCAATGTTGATTTCACCATTGTAGGAAGTGGAATTGTTGGTTTGCATTGCGGATTACGACTTCGCGAACGTTTTCCAAAGAGTAAAATTTTAATTTTAGAAAAAGGCATGTTGCCTGAGGGAGCCAGCACAAAAAATGCAGGTTTTGCTTGCTTTGGCAGTATTTCAGAAATTATTGATGATTTGAATTCGCACACCGAAGAAGAAGTCATTCAGCTCATTGAAAAAAGATGGTCCGGATTGCAATTGCTTCGAAAAAGATTAGGGGATGAAGTGATTGACCTCAAACTTTTTGGAGGTTATGAGTTGTTTTTAAAAGAAGATGAAAGCAGCTATACTAACTGTTTGCAAAAAATTCCGTTTATCAATGATATTTTAAAACCTTTGTTTAAAACTGATGTTTTTTCAAAAGAAATCGATCGATTTGGGTTTGAAGGCATTCATGAAAATTTAATTTTCAATCCGTTTGAAGGCCAAATTGACACTGGAAACATGATGCAAGCTTTGGTTAAAGCAACGATTCAAAATGATATTCTAATATTAAATCAACAAAAAGTTCTTGGTTTTACTTCTTCAAATGACGAAGTTGTAATTCAATTAGAAAATTTTGAATTCAAAACAAAAAAATTGTTTTTTGCCACCAACGGTTTTGCTGAAAAACTAACTGATGGCGAAGTAAAACCGGCAAGAGCTCAAGTTTTAATTACAAAACCCATACCGAATCTTGACATCAAAGGCACGTTTCATTTGGATAAAGGTTTTTATTATTTTAGAAATTTTGGAGATCGAATTTTATTAGGCGGTGGGAGAAATTTAGATTTTGAAGGCGAAACCACCACAGAGCTTGCTCAAACAGAACAGATTCAAAACCGATTGGATTCTTTATTAAAAGAAGTTATTTTGCCCAACCAACCTTTTGAAATTGAACACCGTTGGAGCGGCATTATGGGAATTGGTTCACACAAAAAACCCATTGTAAAAGAGATTTCAGAGAATGTTTATTGCGGGGTTCGTTTAGGTGGCATGGGCATTGCCATTGGAAGTTTAGTAGGTAAAGAATTAGCAGATTTAGTATAACATTATTATGATAAAAAAAATACTTCGCTTTATTGGTAAAGCAATTTTGTGGTTTTTTGGTGTTTCAATAGTATTGGTCATCTTGTTTAAGTTTGTTCCTGTGCCGTTTACTCCATTGATGTTTATTCGTTCCATTGAACAAAAAACTGCCGGAAAACCTATGGTTTTGAGTCACGATTGGGTTCCGATAGAAGAAATCTCTCCCAATTTGCAACGAGCAGTTATTGCCAGTGAAGATCAAAATTTTTTAAATCATAATGGTTTTGACTTCAAGGCTTTAGAAAAAGCAATGGAAAGTAATAAAAAAGGCAAAAGGTTAAGAGGTGGCAGTACTATTTCGCAACAAACCGCCAAGAATGTTTTTTTATGGCCGGGAAGAAGTTATATCCGCAAAGGATTTGAAGCTTATTTTACCGTTTTGATTGAGCTTATTTGGGGCAAAGAACGCATCATGGAAGTGTACCTCAACAGTATAGAAATGGGTGATGGTGTTTATGGAGCTCAAGAAGCTTCGCGAGTTTGGTATCGAAAAGATGCCAAAAACCTGACTGCACATGAGGCTGCCGGAATTGCCGCTATACTTCCAAATCCAAGGAAATTTAAGGCTACAAATTCTTCGTCCTATATCAATAGACGAAAAAGTCATATTGTTAGGCAAATGGGGTATTTGGGGAAAATCGAATATTAAAGAATGAAACGCTGTCAGAGTTTGGAACTTTGACAGCGTTGTAATTTGAATATTAGATATATAAAAAAGCTCTTCAAATTGAAGAGCTTTTAAATTGTAATTTTTGAAACCCTGTCAGAGTTTTAAACTCTGACAGGGTTGTAGATTATTTCAGTTTTTTAACTCCCATATTAAAAAGGGTAAATGCAAAAATATCTGCTTGTTCTTCAATGGTTTTAGAAATTGGTTTTCCGGCACCATGACCGGCATTTACATCAATTCTAATCAAAACCGGATTGGTTCCTTCGTGTTTTTCTTGAAGTTCTGCCGCAAATTTAAAACTATGAGCCGGCACTACTCTATCGTCATGATCACCTGTTGTTACTAACGTTGCCGGATAACTGGTTCCTTTTTTAACATTGTGAACCGGTGAATATCCTTTTAAATAATCAAACATTTCTTTGCTGTCATTGGCTGTTCCGTAATCATAAGCCCACCCTGCACCAGCGGTAAACGTGTGGTAACGCAACATGTCTAAAACCCCAACAGCAGGCAACGCTACTTTCATTAAATCAGGTCTTTGTGTCATAACGGCTCCAACTAATAGTCCGCCGTTTGAACCGCCACGAAGTGCCAAATAATCAGAAGAGGTGTATTTTTCTGAGATTAAATATTCTGCTGCTGCAATAAAATCATCAAAAACATTTTGTTTTTTCAGTTGTGTTCCAGCATCGTGCCATTTTTTTCCGTATTCGCCACCGCCTCTTAAATTGGGCACCGCATAAACTCCTCCGTTTTCCAACCAAATAATATTGGCAGTGCTGAAAGAAGGTGTTAAACTCACATTAAATCCGCCGTAACCATAGAGCATAGTTGGATTTTTTCCGTCTAATTTAATGCCTTTTTTGTGCGTAATAATCATCGGCACTTTTGTACCGTCTTTTGAGGTATAAAACACCTGTTTGCTCTCGTAGTCTTCCGGTTTGAATTCCACCTTCGGTTTTTGATATTCTTTAGAAGCTCCAGTTGTTGGATTAAAAGCATAAATGGTGTTTGGTGTCACATAATTGGTGAACGAAAAATACAAATCGGCATCTGTTTTCTTTCCGCCAAAACCGCCTGCTGAACCAACTCCGGGTAACTGAATATTTCGAATTTGCTTCCCGGAATAATCATATTGATTTACCACAGAAACGGCATCTTTCATGTAATTGGCAAAAATGAAACCTGCTCCGGTTGATGGACTTAACACATTTTCTGTTTCAGGAATAAAATCAACCCAGTTTTCAGGAGATGGATTGTTGAAATCCACAGTTACTAATTTTTTATTAGGAGCATTTAAATTAGTGACTATAAACAATTTAGAACCTTCATTATCCAAAACGTAATTGTCACTTTCAAAATTATTTACAACCGTAATGATCTTGCTGTTTGGTGCTTTTAAATCTTTGATATACAGCTCATTACCTGAGGTAGAGTTGGCCGCTGTAATCACTAAATAATTACCATCTTCTGTCACTCCTGCACCAACATAACGTCTTTTTTCATTTAATCCAAATACCACTTTATCCTCACTTTGAGGTGTTCCTAATTTGTGATAATATAATTTGTGTTGATCCGTTTTAGCTGAAAGTTCGCTTCCTTTTGGTTTATCATAGCTAGAATAATAAAACCCTTCATTTTTAAGCCACCCTATTCCGCTGAATTTTACATCCAAGATGGGTTCTTCTAATTTTTCTTTAGTAAAAGCATCGATAACATGAATTTTATTCCAATCGCTTCCCGCATCTGAAGTGGAATAAGCAACAATAAAACCATCTTTTGAAAACTCCAATCCGGATAAGGAAGTAGTGCCATCTTGAGAAAAAGTATTTGGATCTAAAAAAACTTCTTCTTTCCCGTCTGCATCTTTTCTGTATAAAACCGATTGATTTTGAAGTCCGTTATTTTTGAAATAATACGTAAAATCACCTTCTTTGAAAGGAGCTGAAATTCGTTCGTAATTCCAAACTTTTTCTAAACGCTCTTTAATTTGTTTTCTGAAAGGAATTTGATCTAAATAGCCAAAAGTTACTTCATTTTGTGCTTTTACCCAAGCGGCTGTTTCTTCAGACATATCGTCTTCTAACCATCGATAGGGGTCATTAACTTTTGTGTCAAAATAAACATCTACAGTGTCCACTTTTTTGGTTTCAGGATAATTCAATACAATAATGTTTTGAGAACTTTCTTTGTTGCATGATATCACAATCACGGAACAAAAAAGCATAAGACTTATGTTTTTCATTTGGTTCGATTTATTTTCTCAAAAATAAGAAAGAATTATGTTAGGATTTAGTTAAAAAGAGGGGTGTACTGTTTCCAATGTTTATAAATCAAAATGGCATTTAATAAAACTATCATTAACGCCACACTTAAACCCGGTAAATCAAGAAACAAATGAAATAATAGAATATTTAAAGAAATTGGCACCAACAAAATCAAAGCAAAAGCCACCCATTTTTTTAAAAGTAACATGGCTCCAATACAAATTTCTAGTACACCTACAATTGGTAAAACATAACCTGTTTCACCTAAAGAAGTCATAAAATTGCCAGCGTTTTCGGGTAATTCGGGAAGTGGAATAAAATTTAAAAATTTGTTTAATCCAAAAACAACAAGGATTAAACCTAATAAAATTCTAACGATTAGTGTAAATTTTGAGTTCATAAAATTATTTTTTGGTTAGTTAAGGTTTTTATGTTTACCAAAATAATAAAAAATCATTGATAATTATACAGTATAAACAAAATAATCTAAGCTATTTTATCAACAGCTTAGATTATTAACATTTGTATTGTGTTTTGCCTAATTAATTACAATCGGGAAAACCACTTCAATATCGGTTGAACCACCTGCATTAGTTATATTTCCTTCAGACACCCCTGCTGCATTTTTGCTTAACAAATGTCTGAGTATAACCGTGATGTTTCCGGTTCCAGGATTAGCACCGGTTACTAACAAAAATTCAAGCCCCAACGGATTGCCTTGAGAATCAAAATCAGTATAGGTAAAGTTTCCTAAACTATTTGAAATTTGATAAAACACTTGGTGTTCTAAATCTTTTTCTTCAATTTCTTCCGTAATATTTTCCGCAGGTGATTCTAATTCGTTTAAAAACTGAATTGATCCGGCATAAGTTGTATTAACACTAAGATTTCCTGAAATTGTAATCACGGGAGGATTTGGCCCATCTCCATCTAAATCTCTTGATGTTAAAGTGATTATTTCTCCACCACCTGTTAATGTCACAATTGCTGTTGTAATCACTTCTTCTTCAACCACCGGAGAATCGTCATTGCTACACGAATTGAACATAAAAATGGATACGAAAGCTACTAGTACTACTTTTAAATTTTTCATTTTTTGAATTTTTAATAATTAAACTTTAATTGAATTTGAATGTTTCTACCCATTTCGTCAACAAAAAAACGCTGTCTGTTTAGGTAGTCACGATAGGTTGTGTTAAACATATTTTGAACTGAAAATGCGATACTCGAATCGGCTTTTTGAAAGGTTTTAAATTTCATTTCCGAATAAAAATGGAACAATTGATACTCTTTTGGTGGTGTACTTACATCTACTTCAACCGGAACCAATTCACCGTTTTCCACAATGTTAGTTGTAAAATTAAAATCAGGATAACGACTTTGTCTGAAAACGGATTCTGATTGAATTTCTAAAATCAACTGGTTCCACTCCGGTTTTTTGAATTGAATGGTGTTTGAAATAGTAAGTGGCGGCATGTCAATCAGAGGTTGGTTAGCGTCAACATCTTGACCCTTTACATAAGCTGCCGAAAAACGATGCAACCAATTTTTGTTGATGTTCCATTGGCTGTTAAAATCAATTCCAACTAATCTGGCGTCTGTTTGTTGAAATTCCCAAACCGGAAAAGCTCCACGAATTGTGGTTTCAAATCCGATTGGTTTTAAAAACATGTAATTGGTAATTTGATGTACATACGGATTAATCTCCATTGAAAAATCAGTCCATTTTTTCACCAACGACGAAGAAAACTTTAAAGACGTTTCCTTATTCAAACGCAAATCACCTAATTCCACTTGACCGGATGAATGATGCAAACCATCGCTAAAAAACTCTGACGGATTTGGATTTCTGTTGGACAAACTTAGGTTATTGAACCATTTCCAGTCAGTGCCAAAATCATATCGCAAACCCATGCTACCGGAAATATTATGAAAAGTAAAACTGGGTTTTGTCAACCACTGATTGCCGCTTTCGCCAACAATTATTGAAGCAAAATCGGCATCATAACCTCGTTCATCCCATCTGGATTTTAGATAATATTTGGTTGCTTCGATGGTTGAAAAATCATAACGAAGTCCTGATTCCAGTGTTAGTTTCTCGTTGATTTCATACGATCCTATTCCATAAAGTCCTGCATCAAAACGAACATAAGTGGGAATCAAAGGTCGAACACCTGTTTTAGGATTTGCAAAATTGTTTTGAAACATGCCATTAACTCCGGCTTTCAACTCCAACTTTTCCCATTCCTTTTTATAATCCGATTGCATCGTATGCGTTGCCAATTCCAAATCCAAAGCCGCTTTGTTGCTATTATCACCTCTTCGCAAATCAAACTCTTCTCTATGATTGAATTGCAAGGCATAAAATGTTGAAATGGAACTCGACTCATCCAATTTTTGGTTGTAATTGAGTTTCAAAACATGATGTTGAACGGCTTGTTTCGGACTTTTTATAGCATACGTAAAATCATCAATTACATAAGGTTGTTGGTTTTGAATGGAATTGTATAAATCCGTTACGTTTCCAATATGAGCTGCACTCAAAATCCCGATTTCGGCATTATAAAAACTATAAAAAGCCGAAAGTTCATAGTTGTTTTTGGAATAAGAAAGCGTTCCTGAAAAATTCAATTCTCTGTTTCCCGTATTGGATAAAACATAATTCGGTGCTTCTCTATCGCCAAAATATTTGTAGGTAGTCAATGCATTCCATCGCCAACCTTCTTGGTTTCCTTTATACAAACTTGTACTTATTGCTCCACCTCTTCCGTTGGAAACGCCACTTATAATTGTTTTTCCAAACAAGGTGTCTTTTGCAAGAATCAATGGTTCAATAACCACCAAACCGCCAACGGCATCGCCACCATATTGTAAACCTGAAGCTCCTTTAATCACTGAAATTCTTCCGGCTGCATTGATGTCAAAATTTGGTGCATGTTCCGTTCCCCATTGTTGGTCTTCCAAACGAACTTGATTCGAAATTACCGGAACACGGCTGCTATGCAAACCATTGATAATTGGTTTAACAATAGTGCTACCGGTTTTTAACAGCGAAACTCCAGAAACTTCTTTGAGAGCATCGGCTAGCGATTGTGTACTCGCTCGTTCTATCGCTTCTTTTTTAACTTGATGTGAAGTCGATGTTTTTGAAGTTTTATCAACCTCTTGTTTCACAGTCACTTCGTTTAAAGTGGTGGCCAAAGGTTTAAGTTGCACATTCAAAACAACATCTGATGTTAACGAAATCAAAGTGTCTTTGGTAGCATAGCCTATATAGGAAATGAAAACCCGGAGCTCGCCTTTTGGCAAACCCTTCAATTCAAATTCACCAATAGGATCACTGGCAACACTGATGTACTTTGTATGTATGTGACTTCCGGTTAATGGTTGATTGTTTTCATTGGTAATTTTTCCACTGATTGTGTATTGTGAAAAACCTGAAAAACCAAACCATAACAAGAAGAAAAGGATAATGAGATATCGCATTTTCTAGTTTAAAAATATAAAACACATGAAGTCATCACTATTTGAGTAGCAAATGACTGTTTTTTGTTTCTAAGATTTTAAACAGTTTGCGGTGGTCCGCGATGCGAAAAAAGGGAACCTGAAAAGGTTGATATGATTGCTTGTTCCTGAACTAAATACGGAACAGGCTGCAAAGGAAAATCAAATCGATAGGTTAAAACATCGGGTTTGACATAAAACCAAAAATGAAAATCACAAACCGAACAATCGTCTTCTGAATGTTGGTGCGAAAAACCATCGTGGGAGTGATGACAGACTTCGGTTTCCTCAACATAATCAGCTACTAAATGTCTGTAGGTATGCAATGACTGAAACAGTATTGTGAACAACACTGCCGACATTAAATACAGGTTTAGTATGGCTAATTTCTTTTTCATTGGGTGCAAAGGTAGGGAAAAGGTAGCAAATAGGGAATTTTTTAAGAAGAGTTTACGAAGGGGTGCTTCAAATTTTGTTTTGTATTCTATTCATTCATTTTCCTCAAAGTCGGGACTATCTTCAAAACCAAATTTTATTAGGCCTTTTTTTTATTAAATAAGTATATAGCTTAATTTAATCTTCATATTTCCAATTTATTTCACCATCCATATTATAATTTGTAGATTCCCAGGTTCCTTGTAGCATTTGAATAAGTGCATCAATAATTTTAATTAAATCTGCTGTAGGAAATGGTTTTTCGCTGAATAACCACTTAAACATTCTATCCTCTGTAGGAATTGCTTGCATTTCTGCTACAGATATAAAAGCCCCTTTATTTTGTAAAGTAGTTTTTACATTTTGAAGTACTTGAATCATGGTTTGTTCTTCAGTTGAGTTAATTAAATCATTGTGCCACATTAAAACAAAGTAGGTTTTGGTACTCCCATTAATGTCATCTTCCATACTTTCAATAATTTCCTGTTTGTTGGCGAAAATATAATTAGGTAGTATTATTTCTTGATGAATGTAATAAAATGCTAATTGCATAAAGGATTCAGTAATATGAAACCCTTTGTTATTTTGATATTTTATAAATGTTGTTGCCATTTTATTATAAATTTAATTTTATTATAAATGTATCATTGTTATACCAAGGTTAAGGGATTTCATATTCTAATACTTATAATTTATTTCCATATAATAATTAGTTGATGTCCAAGTTCCTTGTAGCATTTGAATTAACGCATCTATTATTTTTATCAATTCTGCAGTAGGAAAAGGTTTTCTACTAAATAATAATTTAAAATTATCATCATTATCTGTAGGTATGGCTTGCATTTCTGCAACTGAGATGAAAGCCCCTGTGTTCTGTAAATTAATAATTACATTTTGAAGTACTTGAATCATCGTTTGTTCTTCTGTAGAGTTTGTAAACATATTACTCCATCTTAATGATAAATTACCTGATGAATAACCGTTAATCTCAAAAGTTAATCCCGAAATTAAATCTTCTTTATTAGTAAGATTGTATTGTGGCTTTACTACTTCTTCTTTTATATAGTGAAATAACAATTGCATAAATTCATCTGCAATTTCAAAACCTGGATTGCCGTTATATGTAATAGAAACTGTTGACATTAGTAATTGATTTTAATTATTATTATTTACCTCGTTCCACAAATTTCTCCCGACTTTGTTAAACATAAATTTGATTAAAAATAACATAAATTCCACAACATATTAATAATATCAAAATTTCTTTGAAAACAACAAACAAAAAAAGCCCCTAAAAAGGAGCTTTTAACTATAATAACTTTATCTTAAACTAACTTATTCTCAACCAAATACTCCGCAATTTGCTCAGCTATAAAATCAATCTTCATTCTCTCTTATTTTGGTCTGATAGTTCAAGCCGTCTAAATTTCTCTTCAATTTACCAAAATGTTTGGCTAAATTTCCCTTTTTTGGTTCTTTTTTTAATTTTTCCGTCAAAAGCTTAGCTATATTTTTGGAGTTGGATTTATTTATTATTAAAGTCATACTTTCAAATGTTTATGAGTAACAAATTTAATTAAAAATAACAAAAATTCGTCAACATCTTATTTTAATAATTTACTTAATAAAATTCCACAAAGTCGGGAGACATTTGCGGAGCTTTTCATAGGGAATTTTTACTAGAACACTTTGCGGAGCGGGGACATTTCCGGAGCGTTTCATAGGGAATTTTTGCTAGAATACTTTGCGGGGCAAGGTTATCTATATCTATTTTTAACATAATATTTTATTCAAGGGTCTAGTCCAGAGTATGCTCAATAAACTGTGTCA
>NZ_DIVJ01000040.1:0-129 GCF_002428305.1 Flavobacterium sp. UBA6135
CTCCGGTTTGTGGTGTAGAAGTAATCACCCTTGTAACTGATGCTAAAACAGGAGCTCCGCTGGCTAATGCCAGAGTGGCCATTGTGGATGAGAAGAAAAACGTAATTGCTACGGAAACAACTGCTGCAA
>NZ_DIVJ01000040.1:228-71059 GCF_002428305.1 Flavobacterium sp. UBA6135
CATACTGACAACAGAGGAAGCGACAACTACAACATGAGTTTGTCGGAAAGAAGAGCTCAAGCAACTGCTCAATACATCATCTCTAAAGGTATTGCTAAAGACAGAATCTCCGCAAAAGGTTTAGGCGAATCTGAACCAAAGGTAGATTGTGGTGAGAATTGTACTGAAGAACAACACGCTGAAAACAGAAGAAGTGAATTCTTGATTGTAAAGAAATAAGTTTACACCAATTTAAATAATATTTTAAAACCCGGACTTTCGAAGGAGAGTTCGGGTTTTTTCTATGTAAAAAGGGTTGGTTTATAATATATTTTTCATGAAAAAAAAAGTATATAAAGCATTACAGAAGTATAATTTATTCCGCATAAACGCTTGTTCTTCTGTTTAGTAGTTTGAAATCTTTGAGGTTATATTGTAATTAAAATTAATTTGTAGAACAAAAGAGGAAATATAAGAGTATGAAATTTCATTATAATCAAAATCCTTAAACATATAATATAAATCAGATTAAAATTATTTTATAAGCATAAAAAAAGAGGCAATTAGCCTCTTCTTTGTAAATTTAAACTTAGGTTATTCGTCTTTCTTTAATTTGAGGAAAACCAATTCATTGGTGTCTTTATCAGTATAACTAATTTGAATTTCTGTATAAGTTAAAGTAACTATTGTTAAGTCAATAGTAGCATTTTGATTTTCTTCATTAAAATAACTTAAAATTATCAAATTGCTATTAACTTCATAAGTGCCTATTTGTTGTAAATTTTGACAAACTGCGTCGACCAATTGATATTCGTTCTTTTCATAAGAACCATTACTATTGAACAAATAATTGTTTTTTTCACAACCCTCACCATTAATATAGTTTTGATATACCAAAACATTCTGAGCGTTAATAGAACCTATTTGATTTAATACCCATTTACCCGATATATAATCTGGAGTAGTATAGGTAATTCCATCATCTGATTCACAGGAAAGTAGAGTAGAGATGGTAAAAAGTATTAAAAATATTTTTTTCATATAAATTAGATTATTGCCCTAAAAATTCTACGTTATCTACTTGATATGTTGTTGTTATCCCTGTACTTGAACCCTGATAGCGGAAAGAAATATAAACATTGTTACTGTTAATAGCGGATAAATTAATCAGCATAGGATAGAAATTTGTTGCATATGAATTATCTGTAATTGAGGCGATTGTAGTTGGTAATTCTGTCCAAGTAGCAGCATTTATTGCACCGGCAGTGCCTCCTCCATTATAATCTGTAGAATACCAAACGGTTAAACCAACTCCGTTATAAAAACCAACTTTAACACCAAACCTAAGGAAAGAACTAGTAAATTGACTCAAGTCAATTGCGGGTGTTATTAATCTACTGTCAACATTATTTTCGTTAATACCAAATGCCGACATTTGGGCATATTTATTATTACTGAACAGTCTAGCTTCCCATCTTTCTGTTCCATTCATTGAAACATTTGACCATCCAGGTAAAGTAACCCAAATATTATTACCCGTGCTTGGCAAACTTTCAAAATTTTCAGAAAAAAATGGTGGTGCTAATCTTGGCTGATTTAATTTTATATCACTCTCATAACGAGAAACGAATTGATAATCATTGTTGAATCTTGTTAAGATACCTCTAATTTTTCCACTTCCTGTCTGAACAGGTTTGCCTGCATAAGCTGCGAAGCTACTAGTTCTAAAAATCACGGTTTGTCCTGATTGGTCAACCAACAAATGGTTTGTAGCTCCACCCACAGTGTTTGATGCACCTTCAACGTAATATGTCTTATTTAGGGCAGCTTCCACAAATTGAACATTCTCCAGTTCAATTAACTTATTAATATTACTATCATTTAATAGATTAGAAATTGACAATGTTTGAACTAATTCGTCTTCATTAACCACCGTACAAGATTTAAAGAGTGAATTTTGAATTTGTGTTCTAGTTAATCGACCCACAGAAGGTTGACCAGAAGAATTAACAAATACGCCACCTATTCTCATTCCTCCAAAAGACATATCAGTGTAAAGATTTTTCATTTTTATAAAAACTTTTCTTCCTGGTTCAAAAGAAGCAAAAGCACTCTCTATGTCTACAGGAACACTGAAAGCTTTACTTCCATCAAGAGTTTGCATTGATATCGATTTAAAGAAATTACCTTGTCTATCACTTGAAACTACATAAGCTTCAATAATATCATCTTCATTATATTGTAAAATTGTTGTAGTCGCAGGTATCTCTGAAACTTCTTTGGTTTTTGCTAAAGAAGGATCAACACATCCAAAAGCAGGGGTTTGATAGTCATCATCATTCACACAGCTTGAAAATATTCCTGCTGAAATTGCTAGTAATAGCATTGATTTATAAATTGTTGTCTTCATAGTATATGTTTTTTTTTAAAATTAGAAATTGAAATAGAAGTTTAAAAAATAGGTTCTTCCAAAACCATAAAAATAACGAGGTGCAAATGCTGGTGTTCCGCTTGAAACATCTTGATTTAGTTCTCTATAGTTAGCGTTTCTTGATTGTTCAAAACCGCCAGTTTTGTAAGTAACATCAAAAATGTTGTTTATTGAAGCGAAGAAACCAACTGTGTTTCTACTTTTATTGCTCACTCTCCATGATTTTCCACCCACTAGGTTAACTAATGTAAAGCTATCGAATTTTTCTTGTTTTAGCAATTCTCTCGCTCTTTCTTCTGTTGCTTCAGGAAAATTAGAACCATTAACACTTGCAGGATCTCTAAAGAAACTATTTGTTCTTAAAAGAGGAGAGATATCAAGATAAGTATCTGCTAAGTAGTTAACATTTGCTCCTATCCACCAAAATTTAGGATCTCTGTATTCTAATCCAAACGAATAGGCCTGTTGAGGCATTCCAGGCTGTCTGTAATCCTTCATTTTAGCGGTGCCAACATTAACAAGTGTTGGTCTATTAACCGCTGCATTATTGTCGTTGTTTAATGTTACATCTGGATTATTTGAATATGTGTATTGACCATAAGCAGCAGCTGCAGTAGCTTTGATTGTAGAGGTAATTTGATACTCTATACCTAATTCTGCTCCAATATTTAATTTATCTAAACCAGTAACAATTTCAGCCACAAACGCATCTCCTCCATCGCTATCTAAATCTTCAAAAGCTCCTTCTGCAAAAAAGAAAGATGTTTCTGTTGCATTTTGAATTTTTGAATAATAACCTGTTAATCGAGCTTTTAATCTTGGGGCTCTAATTATGTAACTTGCATCTGCTGAAGACACTGTTTCACTGTCAAGTCCATCAATAGTTATGTTATTCAAACGAGCATTAGGAAACGCATTTCTGAGTGAGGGAGCTTTAGTCATGTAAAGAGCATTAAAATTCAATAAATGTCTCCCTGTAATTTTATAGGTTAAACCTCCTTTAAATCCAAAATTATCAAAAATTAATTTTTCTCCCTTTCCAAATGAGTTAGTAGGATAAATCCCGTTTCTAAATAAACCTTCTCTTTGATAACTGGCTCTGGAATAAGATTGAGCTATATAAAAATCAATTTTACTATAGGTAAATTTAAATTGAGTGAATGCATCAATATTATTTGCAAACAAATTGTAGTTATATCCAAATCGATCACCAACCCTTACAATTCTGTCAGGATTGTTTAAATCTGTTTGTTGAGCAGATCCTGATTGAAAGTTATCTATATCACTATAAAATGAACCACCCAATAAATCCGTTAAATTTTGAAAGTTTTCAGATTTTAATCTTCTGAATGTTAACCCAGAATTCATGACAATATTATCTGCTAATTGAGTGTTTAATAACGAGTTTGCCGTGAACAATTTATCGTCAATTCTATCTTCATACAGTACATATTTACTTTGAATTGGATTTCTTATTTCATTTCCGTTTGCATCAATTCCAACTAATTCTGTATTAGATCTATACATTTCATCCCAATCAATTTGTTGTGTCGTCAAAAAAGGAGCATTTGACGCACCAATTAAATCCGGAGTAGGAAGTCCTCCAAGACCTCCTGGTAAAAAAGCCGAATTAGGCACATTACCAATGTTTGAATCATAAAGAGAGGTAAAGTAACTTGGTAAATTTCTGTAATACGTTGGATCAGGATTTCTGGCATTTTGAAAATCAATTCTTGAATTTGAAATTTTACCAAACTGATACGAAACATTTGTGTTTAAGTTTGTTTTAGGGCTCATTTTCCAATAATGGCTTAACATTAAGATTGGCTCTTCAACATCTCTGTCTCTTGAATTTCTTTTTTTACCATCTTGCCATCCCCAAAAAGAGTTGTATTTTATTCCTGCAATATTTGTAATCTCATCAGTATTGGAAGAATTTCTACCTCTGCTATTTTGAGCATAAATAGAGGTTAGATTTAGACTATGGTTACTGTTAATTCTTTTTTCAATACTTGCAAACATTGAATTTGCAGCATAATCTGTCCCTTCAAAATAACCTTCCTCTGCCCACCTTCTTCCTGCTGATATTACATATGCCCAACCATTTTTATCCATTCCAGAAACATGAGTACCCATCATCCTCCAACTGTAATTGGTATTAGTCCCTGAAAATGAAACTCTAGAGCCTTTTCTATAAATCGATGCTCTTGTATTAATTTCTTGTGTTCCTAATGCACCCCCAAAAGAATAATCAGAAGGAGCAGATCCCATAGTAAACTCTTGATTTCTAGTTGCATCGTTCAAGCCTCCCCAGTTGCCCCATTGTGGTCTACCGTCAAGAATTTTGTTCATCACTATTCCATTAATCATAGTGATACCATATTCATTATCTAAACCTCTAACCCTAAACCGCGCTTGTCCCCAGTTAAAAGCTGCTGATTGTTGAAAAGGATCTCTTGAGGCTTGGAGTAAACCTGCGGTATTGTCTGATCCAGTTCCATCATCGCCCAAGTCATTCTCTGTAATTGTAATCAAACTCAATTGTTGTTCAATTGTAACATCTTCTTCGAGAACAATTATGCCTAAATCTAATACTTGATTGGATGTTAACTCAATAGGCAATAACTGTTGATTATAGCTGTCACTTTTAAATTGAATTAATTGACTACCTTCAGGAACACCTTCTAAGATAAAAGTACCTTCAGCATTAGTTAATTTCATTAACGTAGTGTTTTGAATAGTGACAATCACACTTTGTAATGGCTTTTGTGTTTTAGAATCAATCACAACACCCCTGACGCTTCCCGGGTTTTGTGACATTACTATTGACACTTGCATCACAAGTAAAATACTAAAAATAAGTTTTTTCATAAATAAATATAAAGTTAATTTTACTCTTGTTAAGTTAATTATTTCTTAACAGCCTGCAAATGTACATTATTTAATAATATTATTTACTTTTGGTGCGGAGTTTGTATTGAACTTTACCTAAATTTAAAATACATTTTATGAAAATTAAATATTCATTATTGCTTTTTGTTGCTTTTTATTCAAATTTCGTTGTTTTTGGACAAGATAAAAAATTCAAAATGCACACCATTGCATTTTACAATGTTGAAAATCTTTTTGACATAAAAGATGATGAAGGTGTTAATGATTCAGAATACACACCTGCTCAAGGTTGGACAGCTGAAAAATACCAACAAAAATTAATTAATTTAGAACGCGTAATATCTGACATTGGAACAAACGAACAACACTCCAATTCTCCTGTAGTTCTTGGTGTTTGTGAAGTTGAAAATAGAGGTGTCCTTGAAGACCTTGTTAAAAGACCAAAATTAGCTGCTAAAGATTATGGTATTATTCATTATGATTCTCCCGATGGTCGTGGAATTGATGTTGGTTTTTTATATCAAAAGAAGCATTTCACTCCAACATCCTCTTTAAACGTCCCACTTATTATTTATAACATTGATGGCAGTGGTAGAAGAGTTTATACTCGTGACCAATTACTTGTTACAGGATATTTAGATGGAGAAGAGATGCATTTCATTGTAAATCACTGGCCTTCTCGTTCGGGTGGTGAAAAAAGAAGCAGTCCTTATCGTGAAGCAGCAGGAGCTTTAAATAGAAAAATCATCGATTCATTGCAAAAAATAAATCCTGATGCTAAAATTATTACGATGGGTGATTTGAATGATGGTCCTTATAATAAGAGTGTGAAAAAAGAAATTGGTGCTGTTGCCAAAAAAGAACAATTAAAACCGGGCGGAGTATATAACCCGATGGAAGAAATGTCTAAAAAAGGGATTGGGTCACTAGCCTACAGAGATTCTTGGGACTTGTTTGATCAAATGTTGCTTACCGAACCTTTTTTACGTGACGATTATTCTTCATTTCGTTTTTGGAAAGCAGGCGTTTTTAACAAACCTTATTTAATTCAAACCACCGGACAATACAAAGGTTATCCACTCAGAAATTCGCCAAGTGAACCTGGATTTAGTGATCACTTTGCCGTTTATCTTTATCTTATAAAAGAAGTAAAATAATTCAAAAGCCGATTCAGTTCGGCTTTTTTTATTTCGTAAATTTACAGTTCAAAATTAAAAATATGCCAATTCAAAAACCCTTCAATCTCAACCAATGGATTGATGAAAACCGTCAGCTGCTCAAACCTCCTGTTGGAAACAAAAATATATATGTGGATTCCGGCGATTATATCGTTATGATTGTTGCCGGCCCAAACGCCCGAAAAGACTATCATTACAACGAAACCGAAGAATTGTTTTACCAACTCGAAGGAAACATCACCGTTTATGTTCAAGATAACGGAGAGAAAATAGCAATGCAACTAGGTCCGGGCGACATGTTTTTATTACCCGCCAAAACCCCTCATTCACCCGTGCGAGAAGAAAACTCCATCGGATTAGTGGTCGAAAGAAAACGTGCCGGACAGGACATTCCGGACGGATTACTCTGGTTTTGCGACCATTGCAATCATAAATTATACGAAGTTTATTTTGAATTAAAAGACATCGAAAAAGATTTCTTAGGTCATTTTCAACATTTCTACAATTCTAAAGAACTTAGAACCTGTAAAAATTGCGGTACCGTTATGGAAACCGATCCGAGATTCGTCGCCAAGTAAACCTGAAACCTGAAACCTGAAACTTGAAACTAAAATTTCGGCAGACATTTCCCGCTGTCCGTTACAAGTTTTTAAAGAAAAATTAAGTTTTACAAGCCACCCAAAGAGCTTCCTTTGGTCGCTTTTGTTTGGCAGTAAAACTAAAAATTTTTCTCAAAAAAGCTTTCCACTACCATCGGGGCTACAATTCACTGCTTCACAACAAAATCAGTTTTCCAAAAGAAAAAAAATCGGTATCTTCGCAAAAAATATCACAATACATACTAAAAAAGTTATAATGTCAACAATCGCACAACAATTCGGCATGACCGAAGCCCTTGAAATATTAGGTATACAACCCATCAACGAAGGAACTTCCACCGGAAGCACTAATTTTTCAAACGGAGAACTCATTGAAAGTTATTCACCCGTAGACGGTCAATTAATAGGAAAAGTAAAAACAACCACGGCAGCTGATTACGAAAAAGTAATGCAAGCCGCAACCACTGCTTTCAAAACATTCCGAGCTATGCCAGCTCCGCAAAGAGGAGAAATTGTGCGTCAATTCGGGAATAAATTAAGAGAATTAAAAGAACCGCTTGGAAAATTGGTTTCCTACGAAATGGGAAAATCACTCCAAGAAGGCTACGGAGAAGTTCAGGAAATGATTGATATCTGCGATTTTGCTGTTGGTTTATCACGTCAATTAAATGGGCAAACTATTCCATCCGAGCGACCAGGACACGTGATGCGTGAACAATGGCACTCGATTGGCGTTGTTGGAATCATTTCTGCGTTTAACTTTCCGGTTGCCGTTTGGGCATGGAATACTGCTTTGGCATGGATTTGTGGCGATGTTTGTGTTTGGAAAGCTTCAGAAAAAGCACCGTTATGCTCCATCGCTTGTCAAAATATAATTGCAGGAGTTTTAAAAGATAATAATTTGCCGGAAGGTATTTCATGCATCATTAACGGCGATTACAAAGTTGGCGAAATGATGACAACTGATGTTAGAATTCCTTTAATCTCAGCAACAGGTTCAACCCGAATGGGAAGAATCGTTGGTACAACCGTTGCACAACGTTTTGGAAAATCATTATTAGAATTAGGCGGAAACAATGCTATTATTATTACACCAACCGCAGATTTAAAAGTAGTGGTTCCTGGTGCTGTATTCGGTGCTGTAGGAACTGCAGGACAGCGTTGTACTTCAACCAGACGTTTAATTATTCACGAATCGGTTTATGATAAAGTGAGAGATGCCATTGTTGGAGCATACAAACAATTAACCATCGGAAATCCATTAGATCAAAAAAATCATATCGGGCCATTAATCGACAAAGATGCCGTAAACACTTATCTAGCGGCTATTGAAAAAGCAAAAGCTGAAGGTGGAAAAGTATTAGTTGACGGCGGCGTTTTATCCGGCGAAGGATATGAATCCGGATGTTATGTAAAACCAGCCATTATTGAAGCCGAAAACCATTTTGAAATTGTGCAACACGAAACTTTTGCTACGGTTTTATATTTAATGAAATATACCGGTGAAGTGGAAAATGCCATTGAAATTCAAAACGGTGTAGCACAAGGGCTATCTTCTGCCATCATGACCAACGATTTAAAAGAAGCAGAAAGATTCTTATCCTTTGCCGGATCAGATTGCGGAATTGCCAACGTAAATATCGGAACTTCCGGTGCAGAAATTGGCGGTGCTTTTGGAGGAGAAAAAGAAACCGGTGGTGGTCGAGAATCAGGTTCTGATGCTTGGAAAGTATATATGAGAAGACAAACCAACACAATAAATTATTCCGATCAGTTGCCTTTGGCTCAGGGAATTAAGTTTGACTTGTAGTTTAAGAGAATAGAATAAAGAAAATAGAGAAAAGATAAACCTTGTGAATTTTATTATTTGCAGGGTTTTTTTACGCAACACTTTTACCTTTTTTGCATCTAATAAAAAACCAAAAAAATAAACATATGAAAAAGATTTTTTTACTATTGGCTTGCACGCCATTTTTACTTGCAACCACTTGCGATGACGATGATCAAATCTTCTGTACGCAAGAAGCAAAAGCAGGTTTAAACATTACGGTTAAAGATGCTTTTACGAATGAAGTTTTGTCAACAGGAGTAGAAGTTATTGCTCAAGATGGAACCTATGCAGAAACACTTGAGCAATTTCCAAATAATGATATTGCTGTTTTTATTGGAGCTTGGGAAAGAGTGGGAACCTATACGGTAACCGTTTCCAAAGAAGGGTATCAAACGTATACCTCAGAACTCATTGTGGTTACGGCAGATGTTTGCCATGTTATTCCTCAATTGATAACGGTGAATTTACAACCTAATTAATTTTTTTTTGATTTAATTTAAAAAACCCTGCTAGATATGAAGTTTAGCAGGGTTTTAAATTTTGCATATTTTTCTAATTGACACATTTGCCAATTAATGAATTGCTACATTACTTCGTCTTCTTCACATACTGCGTTAAAATCACGATATGTTGCCCTTCAACACGACCTTCAATTTGTTCGGCATTGTCCCAAACCAATTTAATATTATGAACGGCAGCACCTCTTTTTGCAGTAAAATTGGCTCCTTTTACATCCAAATCTTTTATTAAAACGACAGAATCTCCATCTTTCAGTATATTTCCATTAGAATCTTTATGGATAATTTTTTCTTCATCATCATCACCTTCTCCAGTTGCTTTTGCCCATTCCAAAGCTTCTTCATCCAAATACATCATATCGAGTAAGTCGTGGTTCTTTAGTCGAGCTAACATTCGCCAAGAAACAATTTGAACAGGAAGGTGCTCGTTCCACATACTTTCGTTTAAACCTCTCCAATCTTCCGGGTTAGTAGTTTCAGGATTTTCGATTTGATTTTTTAAATGCTGTGAAATTAAAACACAGTTAGTTGAATTTTCATCGGTTTTAGGCGGAACGGTATATAGGACTAAATTTTCCTCTAATCCACTGAATTCACATTTTGAATTACTGCGTTCTCTTACTATTTTTTCGGTTGTACTCAATTAATTATAAATTAAAACTAGCTCCAATATTAAATTGAAATTGGTTATTTAATTTCTCAAAACCAACAGGATCATTTTTATACGATGCAATTGGGAAACCTATTTCTGAAAACAAACCAAAACCGTCAGAAAAAAAGTAACGAGCACCTAAATGACCGCCAAAATTACGCAGTCCTAAATTTAAGCCAGGATAAACATCAACATTAGCCGGTAATCCTATTACGTTTCCAATGTTGGCATTAAAGCGAGCTTTAAGATCATATTTATCTACAAATTTAGCACTGGAGCCTTCAGGTTCCTTAACACCCAAAAGATATCCCGTTTGTAAACCAATTGACATGTTTTCGCCAATTCCGTAGTCATAAAACAAAGCAATCCCGGTTCCGTTTTCCTGAATATTGGCTCCCACCTGAAATTTTTGGTCTCCTTTTCCGCTATAAGCTTGTGCATTAATTAGTAAACCACTCAATAATAATCCTAAAGTAAATAGTTTTTTCATATGTATGTAATTAATTTTTTTAGTTGATTAGAAATTTTTTCTGTAAATGGTATTTATTTATTCAAACTTATTGTAACCGGCGATTTCAGTTTTATGAATTTCTACAAATGTAAACAATTCTGTTTTAACAATAAACGCCTAATTTCTTCCTTTTTCATTGGGATACAGTTGTGGTAAAGGTTCGCTCTGCCAAAATTCTTTAGAATCGACATCAATAATGGTCAACGGACCAAAAAAAGCAGCTCCCGTATCAATATTCCAAACACAGGCTTTGTTGATTGGAACTGTTTGGTCTATCCGTGTGGTTGGGGTGTGACCAATGTAAATTTCATGATAAAGCTTGAATCGTTTTGGATAAAAGATACTTTCTGTAGATAAATCAGGATTCAATGATAGAGCGGTTTCCCACAAGGTTCTATCCCAATAAAACAATCTTGGGTAGTATTCATAAGCGATTCCATTTACATTGGTAAAACCGGCATGAATATACAAGCGGTTTTGTTCGTCTAAATAATAATCTTTTAAATGATTTTCTAAAAATTCAATATGTTCGTGTCGAGTAGCATCCGAAACTTTTTCATACGCATCAATGGTCGATTGACCGCCGTGTTTGAACCATTCTTGGTTGTAATCGTTTGTTTTTAAATAATTGAGAAGTAATTCATCATGATTCCCTCTGATGAAAACACAATTTTGTTTCTTTTCCAAAGCAATTAAATAATCCAAAACTTGCGGCGATTCACTCCAACCATCCACATAATCACCTAAGAAAATTAAAGTGTCTTTTTTTGTGGCTTGGCTTCTTTCGAGCACTTGATGTAAAGCTCGAAGACCTCCGTGAATGTCTCCGATTACGAATGTTTTAGTCATTGTTTTTATCATATTTCACCTTCCTTAAAATCCGCATGGTTTCTTTAAAATTTACATAAACCATTGGATTTTCTATTGTTTTTAATAGCGGTTTGGCATCAATTAATTTTTGTTTGGCTTCTTCAAATCCGTTTAAATAACAAATCATCAAAGTAGAGGGCAAATTTAGTAAATCTCGCTTTTCATTTTCGGATAAAGCGATTCCTTTTTGTAATTTTTGCAACAAAGACAAGTTGGAATTATAAATATGAAACATCATTTTTCGATTGTATTGCGGCGGTTCAAACAAAAACTCGTTTTCAATTTTATAATAACCGTTATCAAAAAAGGTCAACGTTTGCTTCTCCAACGGATAGTAACTCGTTTTGTCATTTAATCCTAGCGGAACATATTCAGTAATTGAAAAAGTGGTGTCATCATATTCAATCGAAACCTCATCAAAAGCAGAATAAAACAGCTTGACTTGTTCGTTAATTAATTCAATATCCACTCGCGAATAAAAGGTTTTGTTACGAACTTTTTTCTTATTTCCGGCCCAACAAACTACAAAAAGTTCTTTAAAAACATGGTATTTTGTTGCCATGTCTTTGTGACGATTGTTCATAAAATCCAACACCCCTTCTAATGTATAAGAAATACTGTTTCTCGAATTATTTTCAATACCAATAACTGTTTCGGTATTCATTTTAGAAAATGGAATTTTCTCTTCGGTTGGAATCGAATTACTTCCTCTTCGCACAAAAACCGTTCGAGCCGGAATGGTGTAAATTCCTTTTTTAAAGGAAGAAACTTTGCTATTTGGTTTTATTGTGACCAAACCCACCACTTTATCTTTTGGTAAGTTGGGAAACGGCACATTTTCATATTGAATTTTCGGCGGATTTTCTAAAAAAGCATTCACTAAATTCTGAATCCGGCTGTCATCAAAAAAATCATTACCGGTAATTTCATTATCTTGATCTTCAACCCCAACCACGATATAGGAGTTATTAGTAGGATTGGAATTGGATAATGCACAAATGTGTTTCAAAAACTTCGCTTTTCCTTCCTTGGTATGCAAATTCAACTGACGCTTTTTGTCATAAAAACTACTCTCATCATTGTGAGCTAGGAGGTTTTTGATAAGAAGGCGTTTGTTGATCATTTTTTTTAAGTGATTAGTAATTAGTAAATAGTGATTAGTAAGAGCGAGCTAATTACTAATCACTATTTACAATCACTTATTTAAGGCACTTTATTGCCCATGCTTTCCGTCCAAATTTCAAACCAATCTTCTTTGTCTAAAACCAGCTCGGCTGCTTTTTGTAATTGTTGAATTCGGGCTACATTAACTGTTCCGGCAACGGGTGTCACTTTGGAAGGATGTTGCATGATCCAAGCCAACAAAATAATATCAGACCCTAAATGATATTTTTCTACCAGTTTGGCCAAAAGCATTTTTAACCTCCTGGTCTGTTCAGTGTCTTCTCTAAAAACAGTCCCTAATGGGTTCCAAGCCATCGGACGAATGTTGTGTATTTGCATGTGGTCTAAACTTCCGTCGAGCATCGGTTCAAAACAGGAAACCGAAAATTGAATTTGGTTATATGAAACTTTTGTCTTTTGCTGAATCAAATCAGTTTGTGAAGGGGTGAAATTCGACAATCCAAAATCCAAAATCTTACCGTCTTTTTTCAATTTTTCAATCGCTTCCGCAATTTCATCGGCTTGCATTAACGGACTTGGGCGATGTAAAAGATACACATCCAAATAATCGGTTTGCAAATTTTTCAATGAATTTTCGGCTGACCAGATGATGTATTCTTTAGAATAATCATAGTGTTTTATTCTATTTTGCCTATTTTCTGAAACATATTGAATACCACATTTTGAAATCAATTGAATTTTTGAACGAGTTATTTTACTTTCTTTAAAACCTTTTCCAAAATCGGATTCTGTAGTATAGCCTCCATAAATGTCGGCGAGATCAAAAGAAGTGATTTTATTTTCATGGCAAACGTGAATCAAATTTGCCATTTCCTGAGTAGTCAATTTTTTATCCCAGATACCCCAGTTCATGGTTCCTGCGATGATTTTAGAGATCGTAGTCATTTTTTTTAAGTTTTTTTTAAGTTTTTTTTATGATTAAAAAGGCAAGACAACTTGTTTTATGCCGTTATGAATATACTAATAAATAATTAAATTATACCCATGAAAAATCTTAAAAAAAACCTACTTCAAATTGCTGCAATCTTTCTTTTGAGTTTTGTTGCAATAAGTTGTTCAGATTCTGATGATAACGTAAACGGTACTTCCCGCGTTATTGTCAAAATGACAGATGCTCCCGGTGATTATGATGCCGTTTTTGTAGACGTACTTGATGTAAGAGTTAAAAATTCTTCCAATTCTGACGAGTCCGGATGGGAAAGTATTGGTAATATCAATCCCGGAATTTATAACTTATTAGAATTAACAGGCGGTGTTACTGTTTTGTTAGCAGATAATGAAATTCCTTCCGGTTTTGTTGGTCAAATCCGACTTATTTTGGGGGAAAACAACACCGTTGTAAAAGATGGAATAACGTATCCTCTTAATACGCCAAGTGCTCAACAATCTGGTTTGAAATTGCAAATCAATCAAACACTTCAACCCAATGTAACGTACAACTTTTTGATCGATTTTGATGTTAACCAATCCATAGTTGTAGAAGCAGGTAATTCAGGTAATTTTAATTTACATCCGGTTCTTCGGGTAACAACAGAAGCTGCTTCGGGTTCTATAACCGGTGTTGCCATTGCAGGAGAGTTTCAGGTTTTGGCCTCAGTTACTGTTGGAGGAGAAGTTGTTTCAGCCTTCACCAATGAAAATGGAGTATTTTTTCTACACGGAATTCCTGGTGGAACTTATGCTCTTACAATTACTCCGGAAATAGATTCAAATCTTCCTCCGGTAATTATAGAAAATGTGATTGTTACTAATGGAGAAACAACAGATGTTGGGGTTATTTCTTTAGAATAAGTTAAAGTATCTTACAATTGTATTAAAAGACAGCCAAAACATAGGCTGTCTTTTTATTTTTAACCAATTCTTAACACCATTACAGTAAAAAAAAATTCAATTTGCACTGTTAAAATTAAATACTAAATTCGATAGCTAAAAAATAATGAACATGGAAGAAAATACCGCGACTTTAGATATTCGTGCCATTAATGAAAAAATTGAAAGAGAAAGTGCGTTTATCGATTTGCTGACTTATGAAATGAACAAAGTTATTGTGGGTCAAAAACACATGGTTGAACGTTTGTTGATTGGTCTTTTAGGACAAGGGCACATTTTGTTGGAAGGGGTTCCCGGTTTAGCAAAAACACTTGCCATTAATACCTTATCTCAAGCCGTTCAAGGTTCATTTAGCAGAATTCAGTTTACCCCTGATTTATTACCTGCCGATGTGGTAGGAACCATGATTTACAACATCAAGCAAAATGAATTTTCCATTAAAAAAGGGCCCATTTTTGCCAATTTCGTTTTAGCCGATGAGATTAACCGTGCTCCAGCAAAAGTGCAATCGGCTTTGTTAGAAGCCATGCAGGAAAAGCAAGTTACCATTGGTGATACAACATTCAAATTAGACAAACCCTTTTTGGTTTTAGCCACTCAAAATCCAATTGAACAAGAAGGAACGTATCCGTTACCGGAAGCTCAAGTGGATCGTTTTATGCTGAAAACGGTTATTGAATACCCAAAAATGGAAGACGAGCGAATGGTAATTCGTCAAAATCTAAAAGGAAGTTATGAAAAGGTAAATGCAGTAATTTCCATCGATCAAATTTTACGTGCCCAAGAAGCGGTTCGTGAGGTTTATATGGATGAAAAAATTGAAAAGTATATTTTAGATATCATCTTTGCAACACGTTTTCCTGAAAAATATAAACTAGAAAGTTTAAAACCATTAATCAGTTTTGGATCGTCTCCTCGTGGAAGTATTAATTTGGCAACTGCCGCAAAATGTTACGCCTTTATCAAACGTCGTGGTTATGTAATCCCGGAAGACGTTCGTGCTGTAGTTCATGATGTGTTACGTCACAGAATTGGAATTACCTATGAAGCCGAAGCCGAAAACATCACTTCAGTTGAAATCATCAACAAAATTGTAAACGAGATTGAGGTACCTTAATTTTTAGTTGACAGTTATCAGTTATCAGTTTGCAGTATTCGGCTAAACTGATAACCAACAACCGACAACCGACAACTGAAGAAAAATGGAAACAAAAGACTTACTCAAAAAAGTACGAAAAATAGAAATCAAAACCCGAAGATTGAGTGATCACATCTTTTCGGGCGAGTACCACACATCGTTTAAAGGTCGTGGAATGACTTTCTCTGAAGTGCGTCAATACCAGTTTGGTGATGACGTTCGTGCGATAGATTGGAATGTCACCGCTCGTTATAACGAACCGTATATTAAAGTTTTTGAAGAAGAACGCGAACTCACCATGATGTTGATGGTGGATATTTCAGGCTCTGAAAGTTTTGGCACAAAAAATCAGTTGAAAAGTGAAATTGTAACAGAGATTGCAGCTACCATGGCATTTTCGGCAACACAAAACAACGATAAAATTGGTTTGATTTTGTTTTCGGATGAAATTGAATTATACATTCCACCAAAAAAAGGAAAATCACACGTGTTGCGAATCATTCGTGAATTGATTGAGTTTAAACCAAAAAGCAATAAGACAAATATTTCACAAGCTTTAAAATTTTTATCGAGTGTGATGAAAAAGAAAGCCATTGTGTTTTTTATATCCGATTTCATAACCGATGATAATTATGAACACACCTTAAAAATTGCCGGAAAAAAGCATGATATTACAGGAATTCGGGTATATGATATTCGTGAAGAAAAAATGCCAAATGTGGGAATGGTGAACATGTTAGATGCTGAAACAGGCGAAACACTTTTGGTGAATACCAATTCAAAATCGGTTCGAATATCTTATGAAAAATACTATCGAGAAAAGGTAGATTTCTTTAAAGACACCTTTTCAAAATGTGGTTCAGGAACGGTAAATACACGAGTTGACGAAAGTTATGTAACCAAATTGTTAGGCTATTTTAAATCCAGATAATACTACTGATGCAACACAGGCTAACCTTTGTGAAACAAAAAATGAAAATTAAATTATATATAGTCTTTTTACTCTTTTCAACCTTTGTTTTTGCTCAACAAAAAAGAGTAACCACTTCGGTTGATAGTACCAAAGTTAAAATTGGTGCACAAATCAATCTTACTTTAAAAACAACGGTTGACACTTTGTCTAAAGTAATTTTTCCGGAAGGAAATTTGTTCGGAGCTTTAGAGGTTTTGGAAAGTTATCCAACTGATACTATTAGAGAAGATTTTAACTATCATTTAGTAAAAAAATATGGGTTAACACAATGGGATAGCGGTTCTTATATGTTGCCAAGACTGCAAATAACCATCAACGACAAAGCCCATTTTTCTGATAGTTTGTTGTTGGAATTTGCACCCGTTGCTGTAGACACCTTGAAACAGCACATGTATGACATCAAAGATATTGCTCAGGCTGAAGGATTTTTAGGCAATTGGTGGCTGTATGTTCTTGGTATTTTGTTAGTTGTTGGTTTGCTATATCTGGGTTATATCTACCTAAAGAAAAATCAAAAACCAAAAGAAGAAGCAATTGTTTATGCAACGCCCATTGAAAAAGCAACAGCTCATTTAAAAAAATTAGAACAGCAACATCTAATTGAAAGAGGCGAAGTGAAAGCTTATTATTCAGAGCTAACCGATATTGCCAGAACCTACATTGAAGAAACGATTGATATTCCGGCCATGGAAAGCACCACGGCAGAATTAATTGATTCATTTAAAAAAGCCATCATCAGAAAAAAACTTTCTTTGACCGAAGAGACTATTGCAAATTTGGAAAAAGTTTTGAAACAAGCCGATTTAGTAAAATTTGCCAAATCAAAACCGTTAGAATTTGAAATTGCTGAAGACCGAACCAAAATTGAAAAAACAATATTTAAAATTCATCAATCCATTCCTGATCTTGTTGAAGAAGAAGAAGATTTGGACGATTCAAAAAAAATACAAGAACGATTGGCCAAGAAAAAAAGAAAACAGCAAATTGTTTTAGCTTCATTTATTTCTGTGTTTTTATTGTTTGCTGTTTTTATCTTTTTTGTAGCTACCAAAGGAATTGATTTTGTAAAAGACAGCATTATTGGCAATCCTACTAAAGAGTTATTGAATGGCGAATGGGTAACGAGTGAATATGGTGATCCGCCGATTCGTATTGAAACACCAAAAGTTTTAACCCGAATGGACGATGCAGAATCCTATACCAAAGGACAATCTCCTTTTAAAGAAGCCATTCTTTTTGGGTATGGAAATTTTACCGACGATTTTTATATCAATGTCATGACCACAAAACTAAAAGACAGTCTTGAAATTGATTTGGAAAAAATTGTGGAAGGTAATTTGATGCTTTGGGAAAAAAGCGGAGCACAAAATATTTTGGTAAAAACCGAAACCCATTCTTCCGGAGAAGGAGTAAACGGTATTAGAGCCTTTGGTACATTGGTTTTTTTGGATAAATTAACGAAAAGAAGTACCAAACTGTATTATGAAATGCTATTGTTTAAACAAAATAAAGGATTGCAACAAATCATTGTTTCTAAATTGGAAGAAGACGAATTAGGAGGGGAAATTATCGATAGAATCATTCAATCTGTTGAATTGGGCAAACTAGAATAATTATGGAAAACATCACTTTTTTACATCCACAGTTTTTTTGGTTATTTACCTTGCTTCCCGTTGCAATTGGATGGTATTTTCTGAAAAGAAACAAACTGGAAGCCACTTTAAAAATAAGTTCTGTAAAAGGTTTTAAGGCTCAGCCTTCCTTTTTGGCAAAATTCAAACCTATGTTGTTTGTGTTTCGATTGTTGGCGTTGAGTTTTATCATTGTTGCCATGGCAAGACCAAGAACGGTTGATGTGAGTAATAAAACCAAAACCACTCGTGGTATAGATATCGTAATGGCCATTGACGTTTCAGGGAGTATGTTGGCTAGAGATTTAAAACCAAACCGATTGGAGTCCTTAAAAAAAGTGGCCGCTGAGTTTGTGGAAGCCAGAACAAACGATCGTTTTGGAATTGTGGTTTATGCCGCAGAAAGTTATACCAAAACTCCCGTTACCAGTGATAAATCCATCATTTTAGACGCCATTAAAGGCATCAAATACGACAATGTAATTCAAGACGGAACAGGAATTGGCATGGGATTGGCAACAGCTGTAAATCGTTTGAAAGACAGTCAAGCCAAAAGTAGAGTAATCATTTTGTTAACAGACGGTGTAAATAATGCCGGATTCATTGAACCGGAAACAGCCGCCGATATTGCAAAAGAATATGGTATAAAGGTATATACTATTGGCATTGGTACAAACGGAAATGCAGAATCGCCTTATGCATATGCTCCAAATGGTGGTTTTTTATATCGTTTAATGCCCGTTGAAATTGATGAACAATTGATGAAAAGTATTGCTCAAAAAACAGATGGTGTTTATTTTAGAGCAACTAGTAATAGTAAGCTTCAAGAGATTTATGACGAGATTAATAAATTAGAAACAACAGAAATTGAAGAACAAAAATTCTATAATTACGACGAAAAATACAAACCCTTAATATGGATTTCGGGTTTACTTTTGTTACTTGAAATTTTGTTAAAACAAACCTTATTTAGAGGATTATTATAAAAGTATGATTCAGTTTGAAGATAAAATATATTTCTATTTCTTGGCAATTATTCCGGTAGTGTTGCTGCTTTTTCTATGGAATTTATATTGGAAAAGAAAAAAACAAAAGGAATATGGTGATTTACATTTAGTAAAAAAACTTAGTCCTGAGAAATCCGTTTTTAAGCCTATTTTAAAAATGAGCTTTATTTTATTGGCATTAGCCAGTTTGATTATTGGATTGGTAAATCCAAAAATGGGTTCAAAACTTGAAACGGTTAAACGAGAGGGAATTGATATTGTTTTTGCTATTGACGTATCTAAAAGTATGCTTGCAGAAGATGTGGCTCCTAACCGATTGGATAAGACAAAACAAATTGTAACGCAAATAATCAATCAATTAGGAAGTGACAGAATTGGAATAGTGGCCTATGCCGGAAGTGCTTTTCCGGTCTTGCCTATTACAACAGACTATGGGGTAGCAAAAATGTTTTTGCAAAGCATGAACACGGATATGGTTTCGTCACAAGGAACTTCTTTAGACCAAGCTATTGAACTTTCTACCGGTTTTTTTGAAGAAGGAAGTGCTACAAACAAGCTAATCATTTTAATTTCTGATGGTGAAGATCATTCGGAAGGAATTGAATCGGCTATTGAATTGGCTACAAAAAACAACACCAAGATTCTAACCATTGGCGTGGGAACAGAAAAAGGCGGGCCCATTCCAATAAAACGAAACGGCGTTGTTCAGAGTTTTAAACGTGACAGAAATGACGAGGTGGTCATCACAAAATTTAATGAAGCTACTCTAAAGCAAATTGCAAAAGCTACAAAAGGAGATTATATTAGCGGCGATCAAACCAAAAAAGTTTTGGAATTTGTAAAAAATGCTCTCGATAATATTGAAAAAACAGAATTTGAAACCACACAATTTGCCGATTTTAAATCGCAGTTCCAATGGTTTTTAGGCATTGCTTTTGTATTATTGTTTTTAGATATTTTTCTGTTAGAACGGAAAACAGGATGGATAAGTAAGTTGAATTTATTTAATGAAAAAGAATCATGAAAAAGCAATTAATTTTACTATTTTTCTTTGTTGCAAGCATTCTTTCTGCTCAAGAAGAAAAGAAAGAAAAAGACAAAGTGTTGCCCAAAGCAAACAAAGAATTTCAGAATCAAAAATTTAAAGAAGCAGAGGCCAAATACCGAATTTCAAATTCAAAAGATTTGTCAGGTTCAAAAGCGGCTTATAATTTAGGCAATGCCATTTATAGACAAGACCAAAGTAGTGAAGCTAAGTTTGCTTATTCACAAGCTCTTGAAAAAGCTACAACCAAAGAAGAAAAACACAAGGCATTTCACAATATTGGAAATGTTTTTATGAAAGAAAAACAATATGGTAAAGCCGTTGAAGCTTATAAAAATGCGTTGCGAAATAATCCTTCAGACGAACAAACCCGCTATAATTATGCTTTGGCCAAAGAGTATTTGAAAAACAATCCGGAAGATCCTGATGATGGTGGCGACAAAGACAAGGAAAAAAGCGAAGACAAAAAGGACGAAAATAAAGAAAAACAAGACCAAAATAATCAAGAGAAAAAAGACCAAGATAAGAAGGATCAAGATAATAAGGGAGAAGACAAAAAAGACAATCCCGATAAAAATCAACATGGACAGCCAAAGCCACAACCTTCAGGAATTTCTAAAGAGCGATTAGAAAATCTTTTGGATGCGGTGAATAAAGAAGAAAAAAAGGTTCAGGATAAAGTAAACAAAGAAAAAATCAAAACCGCTCCGGTTCAAACGGAAAAGGATTGGTAATTTGTAAGACAATTTAAGAAAAATGAAAAAGTATATTTTTATACTATTCCTATCTATGCAAAGCTTAATGGCTCAAGTTCAATTTGAAGCCAAAGTAAGCAAAACCACTTTGGGATTAAACGAACGACTTCGTATTGATTTTGTCATGAATGTGGATGGCGATAATTTTAATCCGCCTTCATTTGATGGATTTCGAGTAGTAGGTGGTCCGAGTCAACAAGTAAGTCAAAGTTGGGTGAACGGAAAAAGCAGTTTTAATAAAGTCTATACCTATTTTCTGTTGCCAACCCAACGAGGTGCTGTTACAATTAGACAAGCTTCTATTGAATACCAAGGACAAACCTATAAAACGACTCCGCTTTCTGTTAATGTCACTGCCGCCGTTGAACAACCAAAAGACCCAAATGACACCTCTATTTCTATCAATGATGCATTGCATTTAGTGGCGGAGGTGAATAAAACGAATCCGTATCTCAACGAACCCATCACGGTAGTTTATAAATTGTATTTCAGTTATAACATCGGAATTACAAATTGGAGGGAATTGGACAAACCAAAATACAATGATTTTTGGAGTCAAAATATTGATATTAAGCAATTATCTGCTGAAGAAGGTACTTACAACGGCGAAAAATTCAGGTATGTTGTTTTGCGAAAAACCGTTTTATATCCTCAAAAGTCCGGAAAATTAGAAATTGAACCGTTGTCGTTAGATATTGATGTTGAATTACCAACCAACCGTAGAGACATTTTTGGTCGAGTATTAATGACCCGAGACAATAAAAGAGTTTCTGCCGGAAGTAAAGTGATTACAGTTAAGCCACTTCCTGAAAACGGGAAACCGGATGATTTTACAGGAGCAGTTGGTAAGTTTGATTTTCAAGTTGTTCCTTCAAGAACTACTTTAAAACATGGCGAAAGCACCGATTTAGACATTACTGTTACAGGAACAGGAAATTTAAAGTTATTTAATCTTCCAAAGCCTGTTGTGCCATCCTCATTGGAAATGTATGAGCCGGTTCATTCCGAAAACGTATCCACGCCATTGTCAGGAATGACCGGAAAAATTTCAGACAAGTACACCATTATACCGCAGTATAAAGGAAATTATACTATCAAACCCATTCGTTTCTCCTATTTTGATTATGCGGCAGGGGCTTATAAAACCTTAACATCACAAGAAATTGTTATTAGTGTTCTTGACGGACCTTCCGCAGGAGATAAACAAGATATTGTTCAGGAAAATGCGGTGGTTAAGAATCAAATTTCAAATTCAGATCAATTTAAATACATTCATTTAAAAACAAAACTTTCACCAATCAACAAAAAGGCATTTTTTGGTTCTACACTTTTTTATGTTTTGTTGGGATTGCCTTTTTTACTGATCCCACTCATTATTTTATTTAAGAAAAAGAAAGAAGCAATTGATGGTGATGTGGTTGGAAACAAGCTGAAATTGAACACTAAATTAGCTAAGAAATTTTTATCTGAAGCCAAAAAACAAATTGGAACAAAAGAACCTTTTTATGTTGCTTTAGAACGCTCTTTGCACAACTTTTTGAAAGCCAAACTAAAAATTGAAACTTCAGAAATGAGTAAAGATAAAATTAGAGCGACCTTGACAGAAAAGAAAGCACAGCCTGAAACGATAGATTTATTTATTCAACTCACCGAAAACTGTGAATTTGCCCGATATGCACCTTCAACAACGGTAGCCATGCAACAAGATTATGACAAAGCAGTTGAAGTAATTTCAGAATTAGAAAAACAAATAGTTTAATTTCAAAATAGGATGATGAAACGAGTTTTATATATTACGCTATTTTTTTTAACCCAATTAATTGGGGCTCAAAGTGTTTTTGACAAAGGAAACGAACACTACAGAAACGGAAATTATAACGAAGCAATTGCTGCTTATGAAAGTATCATTAAAGGCAAAAAAGAATCGTGTGATTTGTATTTTAATCTGGCGAATGCTTATTATAAATTAGACAAAGTGGGTCCCGCAATTTATTATTATGAAAAAGCATTACAAATTAGTCCGAATGATAAAGACATTCAGAATAATTTAAAATTTGCCAAAAGCAAAACCATTGATGATATCAAAGAAATTCCAAAAGTGGGTTTTGAAAAATTCATACAAAACCTAACTTCGTCGTTTCATTCTGATACTTGGGCAAAAATTGCCGTTGGATTTTCTGTGTTGTTTTTGTTGTTTTTTATTGGATATTATTTTTCGGAAACAACACTTTCAAAACGAATTTACTTCATCGGATTGTTTATTGTTCCGTTTTTATTACTTCTTTCTGTTTTAGCAGCTTGGTTTGAAAAAAGCCAGGATCAAAAAGAACGACCGGCAATTGTTTTCGCTGAAAAAACAACTGTTTTAAATGAACCTCGAAACAATGCTACAGAAGCTTTTATTTTGCATGAAGGCACCAAAGTTTTTGTTTTGGAATCGTTAGACCAATGGAAAAAAATTCAACTTACCGACGAATCTGAAGGTTGGATTTTAAGCGAAGCAATTAAGGAGTTGAAGTAGTTTCTTCATAGAGTTCTTTCACGTCTTCAATCCATTCGTTAACCATTGGCATCATAAAAGCTGTGGTGTCTAAAATGGGTCTGTAAAAAATAGAATTGTCTTGTTTTTCCTCTGAAATCAATTGGTTGTCTACATTTATTTTTTGAACTAAATTCAAAACAATCCCAAGTAGCAATGCTGTTTTTATTACACTGAATACACCTCCGGCTAATTTATTGATCCAACCTAAAAAAGCAAAGCTGGCTATTTGTGTGAAAATTTTTGCCAATAAGTGAACGCCAATCACCACCAAAATCAATGTGATAACAAAAGAAGTAATTTGAACCGTTTGCGGATTCCAACTTACAAAACCTTCCAAAAAACCTTTCACCAAATAGGAAAATTTAATAGCAATAAATACACCTAAAATAAAGGAGATGATTGAAGCAATTTCTACAAACAAACCGTTTTTAATACCTTGATACAATCCAATAATCAATAAAATTCCAATCGCAATATCCATTTCAATAAAATAAGTTCACTAAAATAGTAATTTCAATTTAATAAGAAGCAACTTCTTATCTTTGCAAAAAAAACAGCGTAGTTGATTGAAGAAATAATTCTTCCATCTTCCCGCTTTCATCTTCCCGCTTATGTCAAGAGATATTCAATTAAAAGAACGTTGGGAAAACGTTGTCACCATACTATCCAATCAATTTGCCGAAGGCGAACAGCTTGATTTGGATGCCATTATTTATTTAATTGGTGTTCAAGAATTGGGCAAAGTGAAACAAACTTTCAAAAAAGACGAGAAAATAGAACTCATGCACATTGCCATTTGCCGTTTGCTCGAGCCGTATGGTTATTATGAATTTGAGTTTTTTGATAACGACGGTTGGCCCCATTACAAGGTAAAAGAAGAATTGCCGCCACTTAAAGCCGGAGAACAAAGTGTTTTGATGAAAGATGCGATTGTGACTTATTTTTTGGAGAGAGAATTGATAAAGTGATTGGTAATTAGAACGAGTAATTAGTTGCTGGATACCACTATTTTAGGCTAATCACTAATTACTTTTTCACTAATCACTAAAAAAAACTAAATTTGCACCTTTACAGCACGAACGATGATAGATAAGATAAAAGAATACATTGGCGAAGCAGCCGCTTTTCAAACCGATAACAAAGAAACACTTGAGCAATTCCGAATTAAATTTTTAGGAAGCAAAGGTTTGTTGAAAGATTTGTTTGCCGAATTTAAAAATGTTCCCAACGAACAGAAAAAAGAATTTGGTCAGGTAATCAATACGTTGAAAAACACGGCAGAAGAAAAGGTAAAATCCATTCAGGAAATGCTGGAAAGCAAAGAAGAATCGGTTGGACTTTTTGGCGATTTAACGCGTCCGGGGCAACCTTTTCCGATTGGTTCCCGTCATCCTATTTCGTTGGTGAAAAATCAAGTTATTGATATTTTTTCAACCATCGGATTCAACGTTTCTGAAGGTCCGGAAATTGAAGACGATTGGCATAATTTTACCGCATTAAACCTTCCGGAATACCATCCGGCGAGAGATATGCAGGATACTTTTTTTATTCAAACCAATCCCGATGTTTTGTTGCGAACGCACACTTCTTCCGTTCAGGTGCGATACATGGAAAACAACAAACCGCCAATCAGAACGATTTCACCGGGACGAGTTTTCCGTAACGAAGCTGTTTCTTCCCGTTCACACTGTATTTTCCATCAAGTGGAAGGTTTGTATATTGATAAAGATGTTTCGTTTGCCGACTTAAAGCAAACACTTTTATATTTCACTAAAGAAATGTTCGGAAAGTCAAAGATTCGTTTGCGACCTTCTTATTTTCCTTTTACGGAGCCAAGTGCTGAGGTTGATATTTATTGGGGTTTAAAAACCGAAACCGATTACCGAATTACCAAAGGAACAGGTTGGTTGGAAATTATGGGTTGCGGAATGGTTGACCCGAATGTTTTGAAAAACTGCGGCATCAATCCGGATGAATTCAATGGTTTTGCTTTTGGTATGGGAATTGAGCGTATTGCGATGTTGTTATACCAAATTGGCGACATTAGAATGTTTTATGAAAACGATGTTCGTTTCTTGGAACAATTTAAAACGAGTATATAAATTCACGATTAAACCTGTCAGGTTTAATCCAAACTTTGTGCCTTAGTGGCAAAAAATAAAAAATGAAAGCGGATATCACCATTCCAAAAGTAGAAAACGTCTTTTTAGCCGCCATTCAAGAATGGAGTGACGACTTTATGGAAAACATTTGGAATGTCTATCTGATTAACGACAGCGACTTCAAATTAGACAGCGTCATGGTGGTTTCAAAAGCTTTTGGAACAATTGATGGTGAAATGAAAAAAACGTCGTTATTACGCCATGCTTTCATTGAGATTGAATCGGTTTCGGCCGTAAAAATTGAAATGATTGAACCGAAAGTGTTGGCTTTGAACAACGAATTTATGGTTACGTTTTTTATCGGAAATACTTTATACGATAAAAAATTTACCTTCAGAACCAATACCATCAACGAACGAGCCACGGAAGAAGTACCGGTTTTGTTTAAGAATGGCGTGGTGGTCAAGTAACGTGTTTATTCTTTTTTCTCAAGTTTTACTTTGTCTTTCCAACTGTAGTATCCAATAAAAAAAGTTCCAATTAGAATATATCCCACATACCTTAAGTAATAAGCAAAACTTGAAATTTGATCATAAAACGAATTTTCTCGTAAATCAAATAGTGTCATAATTACACACATGACAGAACCCCAAATCAGTCCTGTTTTTAGTTGATATTTCCAACGTGAATTCATCTAATCCAACTTATCTGTTAATTTTTTAAACACTTTTTTTGGTTCTTTTCCTTCATACAAAATTTCATAAACCGCATCAATAATTGGTGTTTTAGCTCCATACTCTTGGTTTAGTTTATAAGCACTTTTAACGGCATAATAGCCTTCGGCAACCATACTCATTTCCATCATGGCACTTTTCACGGTGTAACCTTTTCCAATCATGTTTCCAAACATTCGGTTTCTTGAAAACACGGAATAGCCGGTTACCAATAAATCGCCCAAATAAGCAGAATCATTGATGTTTCGTTTCATTTTATGCACTTTTCGGATGAATTTTTTCATTTCGCGAATGGCATTACTCATCAATAACGCTTGAAAATTATCGCCATAACCTAAACCGTGAGCCATTCCAGCTGCAATGGCATAAATGTTTTTCAACATCGCGGCATATTCGGTTCCGATGATATCATCAGAAATTTTGGTTTTGATGTAATTGCTGTTTAAATTTTTGGCTACAATTTTTGCCTTTGAAGCATCAGCACAAGCAATCGTTAAATAGGAAAGACGTTCCAATGCTACTTCTTCAGCGTGACACGGACCGGTAATCACGCCAATGTTATCATATGGAATGTCGTATTGCTTATGAAAATGTTCGCCTACAATCAAAAACGTTTCGGGAACAATTCCTTTGATGGCAGAAAAAATCACTTTATCGTTTAAAGATTCAGTCAATTTTTCCAATTCTGTATTTAAAAATGCAGATGGAATGGCAAATATTAAAATATCGGCATAACTGACCGCTTCATTAATATCTGTGGTAAGTTTTAATTTTTTAGTATCAAATTCAACCGAACTAAGGTAGTTCGGATTGTGCTTTTCGGTTTTTATATGGTCGATGGCGTTTTGATTTCGCATGTACCAACAAATTTCAGCTTGGTTAACGCACAACATTTTGGCAATTGCTGTCGCCCAGCTTCCGCCACCGATAACAGCAAATTTTGGAGATTCGTTCATTCGTTAGTTTGTTTGGAAAGGTAAATTTAACCTAAATTTTTAAAATCATACTTTAAAACCTGAATCAATTTGTCTGAATCAACTCTTTTTCCAATAGAGGTTTGATTTTCATTAAATTGAGGTAAAGGCAGATTGAGCTCTTTAGCTTTATTGGTATAATATTCTTTTCTGGAAGGATGAAAAGGGGCTACTGCATTAAATACGACATTCCAAATGTCTTTTTCAATCACTTTTTCAATGATTTCGATGCAATCGGATTGATGAATTAAGTTAATAGGAGCTTCCGGATTTTCAATATTATCTTTTCCTGATAAAAATTTTACCGGATGACGATCTTTACCAATTAATCCTCCAAAACGGAGAATTGTAGTTTGGAAGTTTTTATTGTTTAAAAGCAAATTTTCTGAAATGAGTAATTGTCTTCCGCTTTCAGTTTCCGGTTTTGGATGAGTTGCTTCAGTTACAACTTGATTTTCATCTGCATAAACCGAAGTAGAACTTACAAAAATCACTTTTTTAACCGAAGATTTTTCGATGAACGGAATAAAGTTTTCTATTTTTTCAACAAAACTTTCTCCTGAATTTCCTCGTAATCCCGGTGGGATAGTAATAATTAAAATTTCAGAATTTTCTAAGAAAGCAGCTGTTTCCTTTGGAGTTTCCTTCGCTTTAAGCGAAATTAAAAAAGGGGAAATACCTTCCTTTTGAAGCAATTCCAATTTTGATTCCGTTGTTGTTGAACCTTTCACGGAATAGTCATTTTGAAGTAATTGCTTCGCCAAAGGCATACCCAACCAGCCACAACCTAAAATACTAATTTGTTTCAAGACTATCTTTTTGAGTGATTAAAGTATCGGTTGTTGTTTCAATAGTTTCTACAATTTCAACTTGTTTTGGAGCCGATTTTTTAATTTTCTTTTTCACCACAATCGCATCATTCAACACAAACGGCATCGGAATGAAAGCATCCGGTCTTTTTGGAATGCTAAACATTGGATTTTCCAACAAATCAAATGACGAAAGCATTACCTCCATATCCAATTCCATATCTTTTTGAATTTGAAATTGCAACGTCAATGGTTTGTTGTTGATGGGATAATAATTTATCAAATTTGATTTTTTTCGTTTGTACAAACTTCCTTCTTGGTTTATGTTTTTAATTCCATTGGCTTTTAAATTATGAAATTTTAAATTTTCATGAGCAAAAACATCTATTCGGTTTACGTTTCGATTGGCTTTAATTTCCATTGTTATAGCTCTGTAATTGCCAATTGTTGTATCTCTTAAGAAAGTAAAAATTGGTTTCGCAATATTTTTATTTGGAGCTTCCGCCATATAACTGAAGCCCGAATTGTATTTACTTCCAACAGAGTTGGTGTTTAATTCGGTAGCTTCTTTTGGATTTTCACCTAAATAATTTTTTGTCCAAGAATCTAAAACTTTGTCATAGGTTGTCCAATAATTTTTGTTTTCATCGGCATCAACAACATAAAGTAAACTGTTTGGTTTTCCTTTTCCTTTTTCAAAATCACTATCTAAATGAGCTTTTATAAAAAATCCAAAGGCAATCACAAAACACAACCAGCCCCAACCTTGTTTTTTGGAAAATGCACCAAAAACAGGAACTAATAATGAAAATAAGAGCACCACAAAAACAGCACTTCCTGAAAGCATTTTTAAACCTAAACCAATTGGAAATAATTGAATGAAGGGAGCTAAAATCGCCATGGCAGGAATGCTCAACAGAATGTTTGTTAGTGCATTTGATTTTGATTTTACTATTGAAATGGCTAAAATCAATAAACCAAAATAAACGGGAATGATAAAGAATGAGGCACCTTCTAAAAATAGAACCAGTATTAAATTAAGTAAAAGCCATAAAAATAAAGGAGCAATAAATAAACTTAAAGCATTTTTTTTGGTAGCGAATTTTGAGTAGAACCAAAAACAAATCGCTAAACTTAGAAAGACGAAAGTCATGATATAACTATGACCATTATAGGTAAAACCATGAAGTATGTCTCTGTATTGCGGATACAAACCTCCGATTGATTTCCAACCTAAAAAAGTAACAACTCCCGCAATGACCAGCGAACCCAATAAAGGTACAAATCCTTTAACAATCTCGCGAGAGTCTAAAACATGTTTGCCTAATCCAATTGTTACTACGCCAATAAAAATAAGAAAAGCAACAAGTAATAAAGGAATATTCCAACCAAATGGATAATGAATAAATCCGAAAGGTACACTGAAATAGACATGGTCTTCATCAGAATTTAAATTACTTAAATCAACATTTGAAAAATGTGATAGCAGCGGCATTAAATAGGTAGATTGGTGTTCTAAACATTCCGGTGTAAAATTTTCAAAATTATCTTGAACGGTGTGGTAATCAAAATGGTCATCAATGTAGGCGAAATTAAATCCCGGGATGTCTGCTTTCTCTCTAAATGCTGTCAAATCCGTATCATTAGGAAGTATTTTATAAATGCTGTACATTAAAGAATTAGACACCGGAAATTTTGTTTTGGCTTCAGAAAATCCTTTGATTAGATTTGAATTGCCGCCATTTATTTCTGCCAACATCATGGAAGGCCCTTTGGTTCCGCGAGCTTCAAAGTTTAACACTAAGCCAACCTCTTTTGCCCAAGGATGTTCGGAAACAAAAGCATAAGCACCGTTTAATCCCAATTCTTCGGCATCTGAAAAAACAATAATTATATCATTTTTGTGTGGTGTTTTGTTGTGAAGAAACACGCGAATTCCTTCAAGAATTGTGGCCAACCCGTTAGCATCATCACTTGCACCATACGATTTTGAATGAGGAGCACTATCATAATGAGTTAATAAAACTATGGCTTTTGACGATTCAGCCCCTTTTATTCTTGCAATTAAATTTTTAGTTTCAACCAAATTATTCCATTTACTTAAAACAGCACTTTCTTGAATTTGGGTTTCAAGCCCCAATTTTTTTAATTCAAGATCAAGATATTCCAACACGTTTTTATGATAGGGACTGCCTACATAATGGGGTTCTTTTGAAATAATTTCAATATGTTTTAATGCTCGCTCTGTTGAAAATTCTGTAAGCGGTTCACTTGCTTTGGAATAATCTTGCGGCATCATTCTGTAGAAAATGAAGGCAAGTATTCCAATAATTAAAAGTGCCGAAAGCAATGAAGTGGAATTTTTTTTCATTGGTTAAGTTGGTTTTTGGTTAGTTGTCTTTTTTGACCAACATATAATAATCATTTTCTAATGCAAGATATCCTTGGTCATATAAAAAATGATAGGTATTGCCGGTTTTTGTGTGTAAAATTGAAGTGAAATAGTCAAAATCAAAACCCTTGCTCAAGAGTTTTGATTTGGTGGTTTTACTTTTTCCTTCCACATTTAACTCACACAAAATACGGTAATTTTTGCGTAACTTGTTGTTGATGTTTCGCATTAAATTCGTACTGTCTTTGTTCATCTTGTTGTTGTAGGCATTTCTACAACCATCGCTGCAAAACTTTTTGTCTTCGCGACCAATGATTTTTTCGTCACATTCTAAACAGTTTTTCATAAGCTCGTTATTTCAACTTCTTAATACTATATAAATCGTGTCTTCTGTCTTTTAAGATACGCACGGTTCCAAATTCATGCAATTGTTTTAATAAATCCAAATCAACATCAACAATCAACGTCATTTCTGTATTTGGGGTGGCTTCAGCTTTGACACCATTACTTGGAAAAGCAAAATCAGAAGGTGTAAAAACCGCCGATTGAGCATATTGAATATCCATGTTATTTACTTTGGGTAAGTTTCCAACACAACCGGCAATGGCTACATAACATTCATTTTCAATGGCTCGCGATTGAGCACAATGTTTCACTCGCGTATAGCCATTTTGAGTGTCGGTTAAAAACGGAACGAAAAGAATATTCATGCCTTCATCGGCCATTAATCGAGATAATTCGGGAAATTCTACATCATAACAAATCATGATGCCAATTTTCCCACAGTCGGTATCAAATGTTTTTATTTGTGAACCGCCTTTCATCCCCCAATGTAAAGTTTCATTTGGCGTGATGTGAATTTTAGTGTACATTTCATTGGTTCCGTCTCGTTTACATAAAAAACCAACATTATACAAAATACCATTTTCCATATAAGGCATACTTCCGGTTATGATATTGATGTTATAGGATATGGCATATTCTTGAAATTTTTTACGAATGGGTTCGGAATGTTTTGCTAATTCACGAATAGCATCGGCTTCAGAGAGGTGGTTGTAATCAGCCATCAAAGGAGCGGTAAACAATTCAGGGAAAAGAGCAAAATCACTTCCGTAACCGGAAACTACATCAATAAAAAATTCGGCTTGTTCAAAGAGTTGTTCTAAGTTGTTCAACGGACGCATTTGCCATTGGATTAAACCCAATCGAATCACACTTTTTTTAAGATTAATTAAGTTGGGACTTTCATCATAATAAATGTTGTTCCATTCCATCAAAACCGCATATTCGTTGGAGCTTTTATCGCCAACCAAATAATTTTTCATGATTTTCTTAACGTGAAAATCATTACTGATTTGAAACGATAAAACAGGATCATATAGTTCCTTTTGTTTTACTTTTTCAATATATTGTTTTGGAGAAAATTCCTCCATGTAATCAATGTAATTTGGAATTCTTCCGGCAAATATGATTGATTTTAAATTCAATTGTTCGCACAATTCTTTTCTCGCATCATATAATCTTCTTCCTAATCGTAGACCGCGATATTTGGGATGAATAAAAACATCAATACCATACAAAACTTCACCCAACGGATTATGTGTGTCAAAACTATAATTTCCTGTAATTTGAGCATAGGTGTGATTGGCAATTACTTTTTTATAATCAATTATCAGTGATAAAGCAGAACCAACCACTTTATCATCGACCAAAACCACGAGTTGTCCTTCCGGAAAAATGGAGAGTAATTTTTCAATATGATGTTCTTTCCAATAGGAATTTTCTAATTCGCTATAAGCTTCCATCATTGAGTTTTTCAACTCTTTGTAATCTTCAATCTGTAAATTTCGTAGTTCAATTTTATTAATTGTCTCTTGCATATTTCTCTGTTTTTGTGCAAGATACAAAAATTAATTTCCGTTTGCAAACGCTTACAAACATTTACAACCGAAAGTAAGTGTTTTTAAACCGAATAAAATTTGCAAAACGTCACAACTTTGTCCTGTCGAAATCAAACAACAGAAATTGTAAATCGACATTAACACATTTATAAACCAATTAAATTTTAAACGCCATGAATGCATTACAAAACAGAGTACAATTAATCGGACACGTAGGTAAAGACCCAATCATCAAAGAATTTGAAAGTGGGAAAAAATTAGCCAACTTAACATTAGCTACCAATGATGTTTATGTTAGTAAAAAAGGAGATCAAGTAGAACAAACCCAATGGCACAATATTGTAGCTTGGGGAAAAACTGCAGAAACAATTGAAAAGTTTGTTGAAAAAGGAAAAAAAATCGGAATTACCGGTAAACTTACATCAAGATCTTATGATGATAAAGAAGGCAACAAACGATATGTGACAGAAGTAGTTATAAATGAATTGCTTTTGATGAAATAAGCCTTTCAAAATTCGATAGCAATTACAATATCAAAAATCAATAGAATCTGAAACGAGTTCAGATTAAAACTTTAAAAATTATACGCCATGAACACAATGAAAAACAGAGTACAGTTAATCGGTCATGTTGGAAATGACCCGGAAGTAAAATCCTTTGAAGGAGGAAAAGTTGCCAATTTATCTATTGCAACTCACGAATATTATACCAACAAAAAAGGTGAAAAAGTAGAAGAAACACATTGGCATAAAATTGTTGCTTTTGGCAAAACAGCAGAAACCATCGAAAAGTTTGTTGTCAAAGGAAAAGAAATTGCCATTGAAGGAAAATTATCCTCCAGAAACTACGATGATAAAGACGGAAACAAACGCTACATCACAGAGGTTGTTGTAAGTGATTTGATGTTATTAGGAAAACCAAATTAACCACAAAAACCAAAAATTATGAATGTAAAACATTTCAGAGTTCGAGTGAGTGGGGAACACTTGCAGAACGATCAAAACGCCATCAATCAATTTTTGAATGAGGTAACGGTACAAAAAACAGCTACAAACTTTATAGCTGGCATGATAGATTATTGGTCAGTATTGGTTTTTTATGAACCAAAAATTTTAAAACCAAGAGAATCCAAAGAAAGTGAAAAAGTGTCTGTTTTGAATTATGATGAATTAAGTCAAGAAGAAAAAAACACGTTAAGTTCATTGAAAAGTTGGAGAACAGAAAAATCGTCAAAACTGGGATTACCACAATATATGATTTGCCATAATTCAGAATTGATGACGATTGCTAAAATTCGACCCCATTCAATTGATGAGTTGAAAAGAATCAAAGGTTTTGGAGAAAATAAAATCTCCAGATACGGAAATGACATCATCTCTTTGTTACAAGCCAGTTAAATTTTTAAAAACATCTGCTCCGGCAGATGTTTTTTTTGTATATTTAAAGTCCTAATATTAAAACTCTTAGCTATGGGTATCAAAAGTTATCAAGGAGAAATGATTGGAAAAACAGCTCCGGAACAAGAAAAAATTTGTGTTGAAAACTATATGAACAGGGCGGTTGTGAGTTTTTCTGCTTCTCAAAACATTCTGGAAGTGATGGATGCAATTGTAAAAAATGGTATTTCAGGCGGTCCAATTGTCTCAGAAAATAACGAAGTTATTGGAATCATTTCTGAGGGAGATTGTATCAAACAAATTTCAGAAAGTAAGTATTATAATCTTCCAATGGATGATATGAGTGTGCAACGTTTTATGACTCCAAACGTAATTTGTGTTACTCCCGATGAAAATTTACTTGACGTAGCCAATAAATTTTTATCTACAAAAAAACGAAATTTCCCTGTGGTTCATCAAGGTAAATTAATTGGTTTGATTAGTCAAAAAAATGTATTGAAAGCGGTTTTACAATGGTCGGGTTCCAATTGGCATATTGCCAATCAATAATAAAACTCTTTTGCTATTCTGAATGTGTTTGCATGAGCTTCAACGATTGTTTTGAGTTCAGGCGAATAACCACCTCCCATGCTTACTTGAACCGGAATTTCATGCTTTTTACACAATTCAAAAACAAGGGTATCTCTTCTTTTGCAACCTTCAATAGAGCAGGAAAGCTTTCCTAGTTTGTCGGTTTTTAAAATATCAACACCCGCCAAGTAAAATATAAAATCAGGTTTTTGTTGATTGATAATTTTAGGTAATTCCTCTGTGAGTATTTCTAAATATTCTTCATCAGTAGTTCCGTCTTCCAAAGCAATATCCAAATCTGACACTTCTTTTTTAAACGGATAGTTGGATTTTCCATGCATGGAAAAAGTAAAAACTGATGGGTTGTTTTGAAAAATTTCTGCTGTTCCATTTCCTTGATGAACATCTAAATCAACTATTAAAATGCTTTTTGCCAATTGCTGTTCTAACAGATATTGAGCCGCAATGGCTTGATCATTTAACAAACAAAAAGCCTCACCACGATTAGTATATGCATGATGTGTTCCTCCGGCAATGTTAAAAGATATTCCGGCCTCAAAAGCTTTTTTTGCTCCTATGATGGTGCCTTCGGCAATTCGCAATTCTCGTTCAACCAATACGGCAGACAAGGGGAAACCAATTTTTCGAACGGCTCTTGGTTCTAAGCTCAATTGCAACAAATCTGAGACATATTCTTTTGAATGCACTGCCAAAACTGATTTCAAATCGCAGCGTTCTGGTTCAAAAAAATCAGATGAAACGGCAGTTCCTTCATGCATTAATTGTTGGGGTAACAATTCATATTTCATCATCGGAAAGCGATGACCTTCCGGTAATGGATGTTTGTAAATGGCATGAAAAGCAATAGGAAACATTAATCTTCAAATTTTCTAAAAATGAATTCATTTGTTTTCCAATCTTTATATCCTAAAACAAAATGACTTCCTCTTTTAAAAAAAACAATTGTTGAAGACTCCTTATTTTTATCCATAAAATTCATTAGTTTGTCCATTCCTGTAGCTTGAACAGCACGCGTAATAGGATTTAAATTTTGATCAAATAAGGCGTCAAATGAAACACTTTTGTATTTGTATCCATTTTTATTGTTATAAAAGTAAGATTCATAACCTCCTTCGCCATTTAGAATCAAAATTCCATTTATGGCTAAATCAGCCAATAATCCCCAACCGGGACTCTTTTCCTTACTGCTGATGCCACCCATGGTAATCAAATAATTGGAGTGGTGTTTGTAAACCGAAATTGCAGGATTGGTTTTGTGTAGTCGTTTAAGAAATGATTTTGTATTTTTAATTTTTACGGGTTGATCAGTCTCTGAATTTTCATATCTGAACTCTGAATTTTTAAAATTAATGGATTCTTTCAGGTTTACTTTATATTCTTTTAAAATTTCACCTTTTAAATTTTTAATGGAAAAAGCAAATTCATTTGAATTAGAAACTTGTTCAAAAATGAGTCCATCCATAAAATAACTATTGTTTTTATAGCTTTCATTTAATGGGGAAACAGGAATTTTATAATCGGTTACACTTGCACTTTTTGAATCAAACTCAAGAACATGTGTAAAATTACTGTTGTAATTCAGTAGCAAATAATACTTGTCATGATGGAAAAAAAGTTTTCGCTTAACATAAGAATCCATCAAGGTAAAAGGATAATTATTTTCAAAAGACATTATTGGAAAAGGTGAAAAATCATCGTCTTTTTTATTAAAAAAAACCGCTTTTAAGGATAGCGATTTATTGTCATTATCTGTAAATTGAATTTTTGACAGATCAAATTTTCTTGTTTCAGGAGCATCCAAATTTTTAAATGTAAAGCTTACGATTTCATTTTTAGTCTCTTCAAAAGTTAAAACATGAAACGATTGTTCAGCGTTAAAACAAGTTATTATATTTTCATTGTTTATTTTAAAATCAAATGGGTCTTTTCGGAATATTTTATTTTCAAAATCAACAACAATCCTAATAATGGATTGAAAATTATCTTTTGTTGTAAACAAGGTTATTTCTTCCTCTTCAAAACTATGTCCAACAATATATTCTTCTTTTTTTAATTCAATTTTTGCCGATATGGAATCTGTTTTTCTGAATCCTACACTAAATTTATATGTAACAATTTCATTTGGATAGTGAAGAAGCATATACGATTCATGGTTTCTTTCATCAACAAAAGGATAAATAGAAACAATGGAATCCTTGTTTTGTTGAATTGAAAACGAATTCAGAACTTTTTGCGAAAAAGTGACACAAGAGATTCCAAAAACAAATAAAAAAGTCAATATGGTTTTCATGAAAGGAAACTTTAAAATTAAAGTAACTTTATCTTTATTCAATTTGTTAGTAACGGAATGATTTGCGTAATATTTTCAAATGATTTAAAATTGGGATGATTGATCTCAAAGTCAATTTTTTCATATTCCCATGTGGTGTGATATGGAATATGAATGGCGTGACCACCAATATTTAAAACCGGCAAAACATCTGATTTTAAGGAGTTGCCAATCATAACAAAATTATTGGGTTCGATATCTAAACGGCCCAACATTTTTTTATAATCCACATCTGTTTTATCACTCATGACTTCAATATGGTGAAAATAATGTCCGATTCCTGAATCATGAAGTTTTCGGTGTTGGTCTTTTAAATCACCTTTTGTGGCCACGATTAATTTGTGTTTTCCGTTTAGTTGTTGCAAAACACTTTCAACTTCCGGCAATAATTCTACCGGTTTTTGCAATAATTCTCTTCCAATCTGTATGACTTTTGCAATGTTTTGACCCGAAATCGATTGGTTCGTCAATTCCAAAGCCGAATCAATCATGGACAAGGTAAACGCTTTGATTCCAAAACCATATAAAGGTAAATTCTTAACTTGGTGGTTTAAAATTAAACCTAATATTTCCTGTTTTGAAGCAAAATCCTGAAACAACTCACAAAAGCGTTCTTGGGCTTCGTCAAAATAAGGTTCGTTGTGCCATAAGGTGTCGTCGGCGTCGAAAGCGATTATTGTTGGTTTGTTATCCATAATTACGATATCAACGCTCCATTATCCACCCCATCCGCATCCGGATTTACAAAAATCAAATTCCCTTCGGCATTATTGGTCATTAAAATCATCCCTTGACTTTCAACACCACGTAAGGCTCTTGGTGCTAAATTCACTAATACCGTAACTCGTTTTCCAATGACTTCCTCCGGTGAAAAATGTTCTGCGATTCCCGAAACAATTGTTCGGACATCAATTCCTGTATCCACTTTTAAAACCAATAATTTATTGGCTTTAGGCATTTTTTCGGCTTCTAAAATCGTTCCAACGCGTATATCTAGTTTTGAAAAATCTTCAAATGTGGTAGTTTCCTTTTGAGGCTCAACAGTTCTGTTTTCCATTTTGTTTGCGGTTTTTGTGGCTTCTAATTTGTCTATTTGTTTTTGTATTTCGGCATCGTCAATTTGAGCAAATAAAATTTCAGCTTGACCGATTTGATGACCTGGTTTTAACAATTCCGATGTTTGGGAAACTTTCTCCCAACTAATTGATTCAGTTTGTAAAATGCTAACCAACTTATTTGAAGTAAATGGTAAAAAAGGCTCAGACAAAATCCCCAAAGCAGTCGCAATTTGCAATGCCACATACATTTGTGTTTTTACCCGTTCCGGATCTGTTTTCACCATTTTCCATGGTTCTTCGTCGGCTAAATATTTATTTCCTAATCGAGCCACATTCATCAATTCGCCTTGTGCTTCTCTAAATCGGTATCTTTCAATTGAACTTGCAATCACCGCCGGATAAGCTTTTAATTCTGCTAAAGTCTGTTCATCAACTTCCGAAAATTCATTCGGTTGAGGCACAATCCCATCATAATATTTATTCGTCAAAACCACCACACGATTTATGAAATTCCCATAGACCGCTGCCAATTCATTATTATTTCTCGCTTGAAAATCCTTCCAAGTAAAATCATTGTCTTTCGTTTCCGGAGCATTTGCTGTCAAAGCATAACGCAACACATCTTGTTTATCCGGAAAATCAACCAAATATTCGTGTAGCCAAACCGCCCAATTTTTAGACGTTGATAATTTATTTCCTTCCAAATTCAAAAATTCATTCGCCGGAACATTATCAGGCAAAATAAAACTGCCTTCGGCTTTCAACATTGCCGGGAAAATAATGCAATGAAAAACGATGTTATCTTTTCCAATAAAATGAACCAATTTTGTGTCTGCATCTTTCCAATACGGTTCCCAATCTTTTCCTTCTCTGGCAGCCCATTCTTTAGTAGAAGAAATATAACCTATCGGAGCATCAAACCAAACATATAATTTCTTGCCTTCGGCACCTTCCACAGGAACATCTATTCCCCAATCCAAATCACGAGTGACGGCTCTCGGCTTCAAACCATCATCTAACCACGATTTCACCTGACCCAAAACGTTGGTTTTCCAATCATTTTTATGACCAACTAAAATCCATTCCTTCAAAAAATCATCATATCTATCCAAAGGTAAAAACCAATGCTTAGTCGATTTCAAAATTGGAGTTTCGCCCGTAATTGTAGATTTCGGATTAATCAAATCAGTTGCATTCAACGTAGATCCACATTTTTCACATTGGTCGCCATATGCTTCCTCGTTGCCACATTTCGGACAAGTGCCCACCACAAAACGATCGGCTAAAAACTGATCGGCTTTCGCATCATACAATTGTTCATTCGTTTCTTCAATAAAATCACCGTTCTCATACAATTTTCTAAAAAAAGCAGAAGCCGTTTCGTGGTGAATTTTAGATGAAGTCCGCGAATAATTATCAAACGAAATCCCAAAATCCACAAACGATTTCCGAATAATTCCGTCATATTTATCTATCACTTCCTGAGGCGTAATTCCTTCTTTTTTGGCTTTCATCGAAATCGCCACGCCATGTTCATCGCTACCGCAAATAAACGCCACATCTTTCCCCTGCAAACGCAAGTAACGAGCATAAATATCAGACGGAACATAAACGCCCGCCAAATGCCCAATGTGAATCGGTCCGTTCGTGTAAGGCAATGCCGCCGTAATCGTATATCTTTTTGGATTATCTATCATAAAATTTTGTTTATCGCCAAGTCGCAAAGCTGCAAAAAGGCAACCGTTAAAGTTTTCTGATGCAAAAATAAGTTTTTTATCGCACAGACAAGAGGCATTGGCTTTAGAGATTGCATTTTATTTTTTTCAAGAAGCGATTCTGAGAGCGATTCAATTTCATAAAAACGTTGTTTCAAACAAGAAATAGTTGTTTATTTGTTAGATGAAAATCAGTGAATCATGAAAAAAATACTAACCCTTACACTGCTCTCACTATTTTTCAACGCAAATGCACAAATGGAAAAAAAAATGATTGTTCCTCCTTATTTACAAAAAGGCGACACGGTTGCCATTGTAGCCACTGCCCGAAAACATTTGAACGACGATTTGAAAAACATTCAAGAGTTTCTTGAAAATTGGGGTTTAAAAACTGTGATTGGCTCCTCAATTGGTTTAGACAACAATCAATTGGCAGGAACGGATGAAGAGCGGGCAAAAGATTTTCAAACCCAAATAGACAATCCGAATGTGAAAGCTATTTGGTGTGTTCGAGGCGGATATGGAACGGTTCGAATAGTTGATTTACTCGATTTTTCTAAGTTCAAGCAAAATCCAAAATGGATTATTGGGTTTAGTGATGTAACGGTTTTGCATTCTCATTTAAATAATTTGGGTTTTCAATCCATTCATGGAATGATGCCTGTGAATATTCCGAGAGCTACACCCGAAGCCAAAGAAAGTTTGCGAAAGGCCTTGTTTGGAGAACCACTTTCATACGCCATTCCTTATGATTCGATGAATAAAATCGGAACAACAAGAGGCGAATTGGTGGGTGGAAATTTATCTATTTTATACAGTTTGTTTGGGTCAAATTCTGCTGTTGATTGTTCAGATAAAATTTTATTTCTTGAAGATTTAGATGAATACTTGTATCATGTTGACCGAATGATGATGAATTTAAAACGAAATGGTTGTCTTGAAAGTTTGAAAGGAATTGTTGTGGGTAGCATGACAAAAATGAAAGACAACGACATTCCATGGGGAAAAAATGCCTTGGAAATCATTGAAGATATTACAAAAAAATATAACATTCCGATGGTGTATAATTTTCCTGCCGGACACATTCCTGATAATAGGGCGTTGGTATTTGGGAGGCAAGTTTTGTTGGAGGTTTCTGAGAGTGGAACGGTTTTGAAATTTGAATAATGAATGTTGAATTCTGAAGTTATATTATGGCAGAACACAATGAACTCGGTAAATTTGGAGAAAAGGAGGCAGCAGCGTTTTTAGAAGAAAACGGGTATGAAATTCTGGAAACCAATTGGACTTTTCAAAAAGCTGAGGTTGATATTATAGCACAAAAAGAAAATATTTTGGCTATTGTTGAAGTAAAAACCCGTTCTTCGATAGATTTTGGATTGCCACAAGATTTTGTTAAACCCAAAAAGATTCAGCTTTTGGTAAAAGCAGTTAATGAATATGTCATTCAAAACGATATGGACGTTGAAGTGCGGTTTGATATTATCGCCATTCACAAAGAATCCGATGAGTTTAAAATAGAACACTTGGAAGATGCTTTTTTCTACTTTTAAGCTGTTATATTTGTAACAAATTGTATTTTAGTAGTATATTTGTCTGGAAATAAATCACACAACTATGAAAACGATTTCTTCTGTTGTAGAACACTACATCAAAACCAAACCCTTTTTATTGAGTGCATTGTCACAAGGAATCATCAATTTGACTTCTTTGGCAAGAAACATGATGCCTGAATTGGAGCAAGAATTGGGCAAAGATGTGAAACAAGGAGCTATTGTGATGGCTTTAAAACGCTTGTCTGAAGATTTGGATTTTAGATTGAATCACAGGATTTTAAAAGTGTTGAAAAACCTTGGAGAAATTACGGTTCGTTCTTCTTTAACCGATTATACGTTTGCCGTTTCTGACACCATTTTAGATAAACAAGCCGATTTAATTTCAGAAATTAATTCCTATCAAGATATTTTTTATACCTCGTCAAGAGGTGTAAATGAAACCAATATTGTAGTAAGTGATGTAGTAAGCCATTTGGTTTTGAAACATTTTGCCAACGAGCGTTTGTTTCAAAAACAAGATAAATTGGCTTCAATTACCGTAAAACTTCCAAAAGATAATGTCTCGGTTCCGGGAGTTTATTATTATATTTTTCAACGCTTGGCTTGGGAAGGAATCAGCATCAACGAAGTAATTTCTACCTCAAACGAGTTTACTGTTTTGGTAAGCGAAGAAGAAGTTGATTTGGCATTTAAAGTGATTAAAGATTTGAAGAGTTTGTAACGACTTGATAAGTTTTAATGATATGGAACATTTTATTTTTTCCCTACTCGTTTGAGATTAAGTTACTTTGATTGGCTTTTTAAACTTACTCTTTTATAATATATTTTGTGATAAAATTTTTCTTTGTAGCGATTTTTATAACATAAATTCCTGAACTTAAATTGCTTAAGTCCACAACATTTAAGTCTTCTACAAAAATATTATTTAAGTTCACTATTTTGCCGTTTGTTAAAAAGATTTCTACCGTCTCTATTTTATCTATAGATTTAATATATAATTTTTCTTTTACAGGATTTGGATACAATTCAAAAGAACCATATTCAGCAGGTGGAATTTCTAAACTTTGGCTACTTAAGAAGAAACGGGCAAACAAAGCTTCATACTTTTGTTGTGAACAATGAGCAAAGGCGGTATTTGCTGAAAGTAGTATTTTATTATCAATTATTTTAGAAGCAGTATTAAAACCTGTCCAATCAAAGAAAAATTGATTAACAACACCATTCTCACCAAAATCAGTAGCAATTATTCCTAGGTTGTTAAATTTTGCTATATAAGAGCTTTCATATCCGCCTGTTACAACTATGCTTTCATCAGTAAGAACATGTAGAGAGTTTGCTGTAGATTCACTATATATAGGAAGATGTACTCTGCCATTTGTAGCAAAATTGGTATTAAGAGTGCCATTTTCATTTAATTGAATTAAAATCAGTCCGTGAGTTCCAAATGATGTAAGTTGACCATTTCCAGCGATAATAATTTTTCCGTCAGGTGTAGTTTTTATATCTTGAGTTCTTGCGTTAAAATGAAAATCTTCAAAGTATATACCATTTGTAGCAAATGAAGTGTCATATACTCCACTTTGTGTTAGACGGAAAACAATAATTTTTCCGTTGTTTTGAGAGACTTGTCTGCGACAAGCAAGTAAAACTCTATTTTGATTATCAATGTGTATACCTCCAAATGTTGTTGATGCACCGCTTTGATGTGGAATAATAACCGAACCATTATCTCCAAAACTGTTATCTATCGTTCCGTTTACGTTGATTTGAGTAACTAGCACTTCCCATTGTGCCGATGCATTCATTTTTCTGCCCCCTATCAGTATTTTTCCATTTTGAGCAATAATAGCCTTAAAAGCTTGAAAATTTAATGATAAAAAACCACCACTACCAAATGAAACATCAGGATTGCCATCAGCATTTATTTTCAACAAATGATTAGTTGAAACTATAAAAAAAGTTTCATTATTTAATGGTACAATTGATTGAAAAAAATAATTAAAAAACAAAACATAACCTACATTATTAAATGTTGAATCTAGCGAACCATCATTATTTAATCGCATGACAAAACCAAATTGATTTTGTGTTGATGAGCAACCATTTTGGGCTATTCCAACAGCTAAAATTTTGTTATTAGGTAATATATGAAAATCACGAACAGACAATCCGTGTAATATATTGTTTATTGTAAGCGTGTGGCCACTGATACCATTTGTGCCAAAGGTAGTATCTAGAGATCCCGGAGATTGAGAATAAACAAAAGAAGTCGATAAAAGTAAGATTAAGAGTCTGAAAAACATATTATTATTTTTATTCACAAAAATTAAAATGTACTAAACATAATGTGGAAAACAAGAGATTGTTTTTATTAAGTAAGTTTATCTGCCTTTAAAGGATTGATTAGAATGCAAAGATATTAAATTTTGAAGAAAACATGCCAGACTTGAATGCTTATTGTGTTGGTATATAGCAAAATAGATAGTTAAAATCATCTAACCTCCTACCATCTCCATCAATTCCAACGCCTTTTTAACCGATTTCACATTTTCAAAAGTCAATAACAAACGCAAACCGTTTTTGGTTTCTTTCTCTTTCATTTTGCAGAGATTTCCGTTTTGTTGTACAAATTGCAATACTTTGTGAAATCGAGACGATTGGTAAAAATCACTTTGTTGATCGCCGACAAAATAACCAATCATTTTACTTTGTTTCAACACGAGTTTCTCAATTCCAATTTGAGTGGCTTTCCATTTTATTCGGATGCTGTTCAATAAAGCAACGGCTTCTTTTGGTAAAGGGCCAAATCTGTCAATGAGTCTTTGTTCATAGGCCAAAAGTGACTCTTCGGTTTTTAAGTTGCTTAGTTCATTATATAAAATCAACCGTTCAGAAATGGTATTGATGTAATTATCCGGAAACAACATTTCAAAATCAGAGTCAATTTGGATGTCTTTTACATATTCTTTGGCATCACTATCCTCATCCGTTTGATATAATTCCTTGAATTCATTTTCTTTCAATTCTTCAATGGCTTCATTCATGATTTTTTGATAAGTATCAAAACCAATTTCATTGATAAAACCGCTTTGTTCGCCACCAAGCAAATCTCCGGCTCCTCTGATTTCAAGATCTTTCATGGCAATATTGAAACCACTTCCCAATTCACTGAATTGTTCTAGGGCTTGAATGCGTTTTCTCGCATCGTCAGTCATGGCAGAATAAGGCGGCGTGATAAAATAACAGAATGCTTTTTTGTTACTCCTACCCACACGCCCTCGCATTTGATGCAAATCAGACAATCCGAAATTGTTGGCATTATTGATGAAAATGGTATTGGCATTTGGCACGTCCAAACCACTTTCAATAATTGTTGTGGCCACTAAAACATCAAATTCACCATTCATAAAAGCCAACATCAATTCTTCTAATTTTTTGCCGTCCATCTGACCATGACCAATGCCAACTCTTGCATCAGGGACAAGTCGCTGAATCATTCCGGCAATTTCTTTGATGTTTTCAATTCGGTTATTGATAAAGAAAACCTGACCGTTTCTTTGAATTTCATAGGAAATGGCATCCCGAATTACTTCTTCACTAAAACCAATAACTTGACTTTCTATCGGATATCGATTGGGAGGAGGCGTAGTAATAACCGATAAATCACGAGCTGCCATTAATGAAAATTGTAACGTTCGCGGGATGGGTGTTGCGGTTAACGTTAAGGTATCAACAGTTTCAGAGATGGTTTTCAGTTTGTCTTTTACATTAACTCCAAATTTTTGTTCTTCGTCAATAATCAATAAACCCAAATTTTTAAACTTCACATCTTTACTCACCAATTGATGCGTTCCAATGATGATATCTACTTTTCCGTCTGCTAAACCTTTCAGGGTTTCTGACTTTTGTTTTGCGGTTCGGAATCGGTTGAGATAATTGATGGTAACCGGCATGTCTTTCAAACGTTCCGTAAACGTTCTGTGGTGTTGGTAAGCCAGAATGGTAGTTGGCACCAAAATAGCCACTTGTTTTCCATTATCCACCGCTTTAAATGCCGCTCTGATTGCAACTTCTGTTTTGCCAAAACCAACATCACCACACACCAAACGATCCATGGGTCTATCGCTTTCCATATCGTTTTTCACATCTTGGGTGGCAGTTATTTGATCGGGGGTGTCTTCATAAATAAAAGAACTTTCCAATTCTTTTTGCAAATAACTGTCCGGAGCATATTGAAATCCTTTTTCCAATCTGCGTTTGGCATAGAGTTGAATCAAATTGAAAGCAATGTGTTTTACACGAGCTTTTGTCTTTTGTTTTAAAACTTTCCAAGCGTTGGAACCCAGTTTGTATATTTTTGGGGGTGTTCCGTCTTTTCCGTTGTATTTCGAAATTTTATGCAGTGAGTGAATGCTTACATACACAATATCATTATCGGCATAAACCAATTTAATGGCTTCTTGCGTTTTGCCTTCCACTTGAATTTTTTGTAAACCACCAAACTTTCCAATTCCGTGGTCAATATGTGTTACATAATCACCAACAGAAAGTGTGGTTAGTTCTTTTAGTGTAATGGTTTGCTTTTTGGAATACCCGTTTTTAATGCTGAATTTGTGGTAACGCTCAAAAATTTGATGGTCTGTATAAATTGCAATTAGTGCTTCTTCATCAATAAATCCTTGGTATAACGGAAAGACAATGGTTTTGTATTGCTTTCTTACATCTTCATGATTTTCTTCATCTAAACTTTCAAAGATGTCGTGAAAACGATTGGCTTGGCCTTCATTGGAACAAAACAAATAATTTTTAAAACCATTAAAATGATTTTCATTCAAATTATTCAATAACAAATCAAATTGCTTGTTGAACGAAGGTTGCGGTTGCATGTGAAATTCAATTTCTTTAGTGGGATTAAAAAAAGAAGAATTTCCAATTTCCACAATAGAAAAGTCATTTGCTTTTTTGCTGAAGAAATGTTGGTTTATGAATAATTCATCGGGTTTGGCATGGTTGACATCTTTGGATAATTTTTGAAATGCTTCGGTAGCTTTGTCAAAAAGTTTGTCCAATTGTGACAAAATATTTTCAGTGTTCTGAATAAAGAGCACCGTTTTAGGGTGGATGTAATCTAAAAAACTTTCTCTGTTTTCTTGTAAAAATTTGTTTTCTACATTGGGAATAATGGCAATTTTATTTTGCTTTTCTAAGGAAAGTTGGGTTTCCACATCAAAGGTTCGAATGCTGTCCACTTCATTTCCAAAAAACTCCAAGCGATAGGGATTGTCATTAGAAAAAGAAAAAACATCAACAATACCACCACGAACTGAAAATTCGCCGGGTTCTGATACAAAATCAACCCGTTTGAAATGGTATTCAAACAACACTTCGTTTATAAAATCGATTGTGGTTTTATCGCCAACACTAACTTTTAACGTGTTTTTATCCAGTTCTTTTCGGGTAACTACTTTTTCAAAAATAGCTTCGGGGTAACTTACGATAATGGACGGTTTTTTTCTTGAATTGATTCTGTTTAAAACTTCGGCACGCAACAACACATTGGCATTGTCGGTTTCTTCAATTTGATAGGGTCGTCTGTACGAACTTGGATAGAATAAAACATCTTGATCATTGACCAAATGTTCTAAATCATTCAGATAGTAAGCCGCTTCTTCTTTATCTTGAAACAGCAATAAAAAAGGCAGTTGCTGTTTTTCAAATACGGACTGAAGTACTAACGAAAATGAAGAACCCACCAAGCCTTTGATTTGTAGTTTGGCTTGTGGCTGTTCTAATGCGGTAGCTATCCAATTTACTTTGGATGATTTGGTATATAGCGAAAGAATATCCGATTTATTCAATGATTTCTATGTTTTTAGGAACATTTTTAACGGCTCTTGAAGTGTCTAACATGCGAAGTAAATCGGCTTCACCTTGTTCTATTGGGACTTCACTTCTTCTGACAAGTTCTTCTAATTGTAACTCTATAGAAGCCAATTGTTTGTTGATTTCATTGATAAAATAAATGACTTTTTCATCGGGAATGTCATCCAGAGTCAAATATAATTCCAACGATCGAAATTGTGTAGACAACACTAAAAACCTACTTTTAAATTCCGGAATAAAAAGTGCAGCCGGTATGGTTTCAACCAATTCTTCCGCTTTTTTTGATAAGTCTTTTGATTTGTTTTGAAAGGCACCAATAGAACTTGTTGGTTTTTGATTTAGTTCCGTAAAAAACAAACGCCATTCCGACCAATCTCCAATTAATGCTTGAGCTTTAGGTTGCAATTCGATTGTTCTAAAACGCCATGAATTATTGATTTTATTGAAGATAACTTCTTTCTTTTGTCTTTCTTTTTCTTGTGCAATCAATCGCTTTTCGTTGTCATCTTTACAAGAAACGAATAGGGTAATTAGAAGCAGAAACAATGCTAATCTTTTAATCATTTGAAATGAATTAGTTTTCAAAAATACAAAGGTAAACAGAAACTTTACGCAATGTTGTGAAGACTTCCATAAATTATTATAAATAGATGGGATAAATCAGCAGCAAAATATCACAAACTCTTTGAGAGAAATTAATTTTTCCACTTACGAAAACGTTATATTTGTAGTCAAATTTTACCACTATTATGAATACAAAAATCCTTATTATTGGAGCTTGCGGTCAAATAGGCACAGAGCTCACACTGCAACTACGAAAACTTTATGGTGTTGAAAATGTTATTGCATCTGACATTCGCAAGTTGAATAATGACGTAGTGAATGATGGGATTTTTGAAGTATTAAATGCCTTAGATTTTAATCAGATTGAACATATTATTGAAAAATATCAAATAGAAGAAGTGTATTTAATGGCTGCTTTATTGTCGGCTACCGCAGAAAAAAACCCTGCTTTTGCATGGGATTTGAATATGAATTCACTTTTTCACGTGCTGAATATTGCTAAAGCCGGAAAGATTAAAAAGATATTTTGGCCTTCGAGCATTGCGGTTTTTGGTCCCACAACACCACGAGAAAACACACCGCAGTTTACAGTCATGGAACCCACTACGGTGTACGGAATTTCTAAACAAGCCGGTGAGCGTTGGTGTGAGTATTACCACAACATTTTTGGTGTAGATGTTCGAAGCGTTCGTTATCCTGGATTAATCAGTTGGTCAACTCCTCCAGGTGGTGGCACAACAGATTATGCGGTTGATATTTATCACAAAGCTTTAAGTGACGGTAGTTTTGAATGTTTTCTTTCTGAAGAAACCAAACTGCCAATGATGTATATGGAAGATGCGATTAGAGCTACTATTGAAATTATGCAAGCACCAAAAGAGCAAATAAAAATACGGTCTTCTTATAATTTGGCCGGAATTAGCTTTACACCTAAAGAAATTGCGGCTGAAATCAAGAAACACATTCCTGATTTTACCATTTCGTATGCTCCTGATTTCCGTCAAAAGATTGCTGACAGTTGGCCGGCATCAATTGATGATAGTACAGCCAGAACGGATTGGAATTGGAAGCACAACTATGACATGGAAACCATGACGGTTGAAATGCTAGAGAATCTAAAGCACCAAATCGGGTAGTGGCTTTTATCGTTTAATTACTTTTACTACTTTTTGCAATTGGTTTTGCTCTAAACGGATGATGTACATCCCACTAGGCAAAGCTGATAAATCAATTTGATTGGTTGTTTGTCCGGATTTTACTTGTTGTCCAACAGTTGAATTTACTTCATACTTAATGTCCATTCCGGTTGAATTGCTAACATACACTTGGTCAGCAGTTATTGTTGGATAAGCCGTTACGGTGTCCCAAGTAGATTGTGTGATATTTAAAAGATTCCAATTATCTTGTGCCGGTGGTCCCGACCAGATCAACGTGGCAATGTAGGGATTGTCAATAAACGGATTTCTATTTCCTTGCCATTGTTCTAAAATGTTGTTACGGTTCATTTCATATACAGAAACCGGGTCTTCGGCATTCCATTGCAAAAAGATATCCGGCATGTCGCCCAAAGGACTTAATGCTGTGGAACCTGCACCTACATTTGTTGGTAAGCATTGGCTTTGGTATCGCAAATACATGTACATCATCATTCGAGCGACATCGCCTTTCCATTCGTCGCCAGGATAAAAATCAGGGCCTACTATTCCTGCATTTCCGGAGCCTTGAGCGAATTTTCTATTACTTCTTGCTGAGTTCATTTGTGAATCACAGGCTCTCAAACTATGCACATCGGAACCTGCAAATTCATAACCAAGATTTGGTTGACCCAATGAGCGTGGAAAAACATGTTCCCTGTTCCACAAACCAATACAACTTGTGGTGGTACAATTGTCATTAACAGAACGGGTTCTATCATTAAAAGTAGCTTGGTCGTTGTCATTATAACCATAAACCAATAAAACCTTTGTGTTGTCTGTTGGGACGAGGTCGGTCATTTTTATGGCAATCCATGTTTCAGGAGTGTACACTAAAAAAGTTTGATGGGTGAAAGTAATCAAGTTTGAAAGTTGGTTTTTTATGTTCTCCGGGGTGTCATTGAAATTAACAGAAGCGTAATATTCGGGGACTTGCCCAAAACTTAAGGCAACAAAAAAATAGAAAAACAATAGTATTGTTTTTTTCATGATGTGGTATTTAGTAAATGGGCACACTTTCACTTTCGCGTAAGTGTGGTATTTGTTTTTGGAACTACAAAAGTACAATGCCCTATTTTAAATCAGGCAAAACAGTTGTTAAAATTCAGGCATGTAAACACATAACTATCTTTAAATCAATATAATAAAAAAAACCGCTTTACAAGATAAAGCGGTTTTTCTTATAGAAAAGTAGATTTAGGACTACTCTTGAACGATTGGGGCTCTTAGCGATTCTAAAACGGTAACTACTTCACCAATCAATGTTGGATCGGTTACACCATTTAATCCGGCGGCTGCTCCAACATAGCCGATGAATTTATCGTAGTTGGCATTGGTAGATTTTACTCCCATTCGTGGGTTGGTTGCCGGGTTGTGGGCATCTACCATATTCAAACCACTGTAGGTATTTGTAGCACCTCCACCAGTATTAGCAGAAAAGAAATCGGTTAAATTCTTGCTTAATACGGCAACATTTGTAGTGTTTCCTGAAAGTACTTCACCTACCACCGGGGCAAAATGGGCACCTAAATTTCCGTTAGCTCCACTAACGATATCGGCAACAATTAGGGTGATGGTACTATCAACTACTGAACGGTAGCTCAATCTACCTTGTTCAATCATTGCTGATGGGTTGTTAGGGTCGGCTACTTTGGAGAAACCTCCCAGTTTTTCATACAAACTCAATTCGGCCGGAGTGCTCTTATCGTCATCGCTGTTGCAAGAAACGGATAGCGACCCCAGTCCTAAAAACAAGGCGAATACAGCCATTTTAGAATACTTAGTCATAACATATAAATTTAAAGATTAATTAAAAATTCGTTGAATGCCTCGTGAGAATTTATAGCTGAAACTATTTGTATTCATTGCCGGGCACACTTTTTTTGACGCAATTTCATCAGAGATTACAAAACGTTCTGCGTTGTAGTTGCCTTTGGCTTGCAGTTGGTTAAAGACCCCTTCAGCATCAACAATACGGTTGTCGTGATAAAAAACAACTACACCATTTTCAAGGTTAAAACGGTCGTTTTTAACTCCGGGAATGGATTTTAGATTGCGTCTGATTTCTTTCATCTTCAAAGAATCCAGAGGTTCTTTGAAGTCGATTCTGCTAATTTGATAAGTTGCATTGTCCAGTTCAACCGGTTTAGCCGTTGCAATGTGAACTACTAAAACAATGAAAAGTAAGAGGAATACACCCAAGGTGCATGCTAAAGCAATTTTTAGTGATTTATGTAACTTCATAACCAAGTGTTTTTAGTTTGTTTCACTTAGTTACGAGATAACAATCGGTATGGTTTTAAAAAAGTAGAATTATTTTTGAAGTTGTTGAATAAGTAGGGATTCCAAAGAATCTTTAGCTTTAATTACTACGTTGCTGTTTTCGTTTGGTATGGTCATGGAAAGTACGTAGTGTCTAATTTTCCATTGGTTGTTTTCGTTGGTCAAAATACCGCTACCTCTACAAATTTTCATTTGGGTATTCAGTAATTCGTCAAACCAAGCTGTTTTACCATCGGCAGCAATAAATACATTGCGTTCTAAGGCTTTAAAGCTCCAAGCTTTTCCGCGGTCAAAATAGGGTTTGGAATAGGCCATAAAATCGGTTTTGTTCCAATTTTCGGTGGCGTCAGTTCCGATGAAAATAGCATCTTCGGAGAGTGCGTTAAAATAGTTGTCAAAGTTTGCTTCAGCTGCGGCTTTGTGCCATTGGTCAAGTATCTCATTGACTTCTGCTTTTGCGGTTTCTGTTGGTTTTGGTGTATTACATCCGAAACAAAACAACACTATAAAAAGGTACTTTTTCAAGGGTTATAAGATTAAATGGTTTGTAAAACTGGATTAGTAACTTATCAAAGGTACACACTTTTTTTCTGATTTGTGCTTAGAGTTTTTCATCGTGTTGTGACAAATCCAGTCCGATTAGTTCTGATTCTTCTGAAACCCGAAGTGGAATAATGCTGTTGGTTATTTTGTATAATAAAATGGCTCCAAAGAAAGTGAAAGCGGCCACTAAAACCAAGGCTATCATATGATGTAAAAACACGGACCAACCGCCATACAGTAAACTGGCATTTTCTCCTTGAGCGAAAATGGCTGTTAGAACCATTCCCATAATTCCGCCCACTCCGTGGCAAGCAAAGACGTCAAGGGTATCATCAATAGCTTTTAGCTTTTTCCAGTAGAGCATTTTGTTGGAGGCAATTGCTGCGATGAATCCAAAAAATATACTTTGTGGAATGGTGATGAATCCTGCTGCCGGGGTTATGGCTACGAGTCCAACAACAGCTCCGATGCAGGCACCTAAAGCAGAAACTTTTCTTCCGTGAAGGCGGTCAAAGAAAATCCAAGTCAGCATGGCGGCGGCTGAGGCAACAGTTGTTGTTGCAAAGGCTAAAGCGGCGGTGCTGTTTGCGGCTAAAGCGGAACCGGCATTGAACCCGAACCAACCAAACCACAGCATGCCGGTACCTAGTAACACAAAAGGGATGTTGGTTGGAATGTGCTCGCTATTTTTGCGTTTGCCCAGTACTAATACACCGGCTAGTGCGGCAAATCCGGCACTCATGTGTACGACGGTTCCTCCGGCAAAATCTTTTACGCCAAAGTAGCTTCCCAGTAAACCATTGGGGTGCCAGACCATGTGACAAAGAGGGGTGTAGATTAACAAGGTGAACAAACAAATAAACAGTAGGTAGGAAATGAATCTTACGCGTTCAGCGAAAGAACCCGTAATAATTGCTGGTGTGATTACGGCGAACTTCATTTGAAATAAGGCAAAGAGAATGAAAGGGATAGTGGACGCCATTTGACTATGAGGCAACACGCCTACTTGGTCAAAGAAGGCGAAATCGAGAGGGTTTCCAATGATTCCGTAATGTGTGCCGTTTAGGGTAAAGCCAATTGAGGAGCCAAATGCCAGGCTAAAACCTACTACTACCCAAAGCAATGTAACTACACCAAGGCAAATAAAGCTTTGAAGCATGGTGGAAATAACGTTCTTTTTACCTACCATTCCACCATAGAAAAATGATAATCCGGGGGTCATGAGTAGTACTAAACAGGAGGAGGTTAACAACCAAGCGACATCTGCTGTGACGATTGTATCTGCCGCATTGAAACCTGTTGCTTCTAAGGCTTCGGTAGGTTTCCAGAATAAACCACTGATGGCAACCAAGCTAATTAGGATAAATGAAATTATCCATCGTTTTTCTATTTTCATATTTACCCCTATTTTTTATAGGGTAAAAATAGTAAAATCATTAAATATTTACTTAATACCCCTATGTAAAAATATGTATCTTGATAATTTTTGTCATTAATATAATTAAAGGTTACTTTTATTAAGATATTTAAAAAAGCACTGTCTGAATTTAGGTAACTATTGCTAAAACCTAAGTATGTTCCTTGTGTAGGCTTTATCATCCATTACTATGATATGCTATAAATATGTAGTATAAATGCATTAAATATACTTCAAATACGCTTTAATATCTAGTTTTCCCTATCTTTGCTATTCACTTGAATCGCATATGTTATGGCTAGACAAACCGGAATAATCAAATTAAAAGGAACTATTGATGGGTTAAATTTTTATCAAACGAAGTTTGGTTCATTGGTTCGAAAAGCAGGAGGCGGATATAACAGTAAGGCTATCAAAACGAAACCAAGTATGATTCGTGTTCGAGAGAATGCCAGTGAATTTGGGCGGGTGTCACGAGTTAAGCTTTTGTTTCGGATGGGGTTGGAGCCTTTTTTACGGTCATGTAAAGACCCAACACGACATGGTCGTATGATAAGAGTGTTGCAGGAAATAAAAACGTTAGATGCCGTTTCGGAACGCGGTAAGCGTGATGTTGCTTTGGGTTTGGCTACTCCGATGGGGAAGAAATTGTGGCGGGAGTTTGATTTGACAGAGCGTTCGCCGGAAGATTTATTGCCGGGGACGTATCAGGTTGCTGCCGGGTCTACCGGTTTGACGGTAAGTGATTTGGACTTGAGCCGGTTGGTTTTTCCTAAAGGGGCTACGTTGGTGGAGTTGCGGTATGGGGTTTTAGATGTAGATTTTACTGCTTTGACTTTTCAACTTCATATGGCTGCTCCCTTGTTTTTGGATAAGGATTTTGCAGACAGCTCTGTTACGGTGGCATTGGATGGTAGTATTGTAATGACGGGGACTTTGTTTCCGGTGGTGGGTGTTCGGTTTTATCAGGTTGTTGGTGGTGAAAAGTATTTGTTTAAGGAGGCGATTTGGCAGGGGGTGCGGTTTATGGGGGAGTAGGTTGCGGGTTACGGGTTGGGAGTTGCGGGTTGCGGGTTGCGAGTTGCGGGTTTTTTAGAGTGACGGACAATGAAAAGGGATAGGAGACTATTTATTTTCCGCAATTCTCGATGTAGTCCTTTACAAAACCTTGTATTTCTTTTCGGTTGTATTTTTTGGCTTTGAGGGAGGGAGAGCATCGAATAATCAAGATGTTGTGTACTGCCTTATTTTGTTTACCCTGTTTAATGGCAGGTAGGTCCAGTCTGTCTAGGTAGAAGCAAAATCAGGGCGTGTGAGCTTAACCGGTTTTCAGATTGAAACGGGGATTGCTACGAAGTCATAGCCTACTAAGAGCAACGTAGCACTGGGCAGACTTAATGGAGCCGGGGAGTATCATGGCATTAAGTAGGCTTCGAAGAGCATCGTGTTAGACTTCGAGCGGCAGGAGAATAAGAAACTAAATAAAATCTACAGGAGAAGAAATCACATAAGTATACTCTTCTCCTGTTGATTAATTAATTTTTTAATTTCCTCGATAGGTTGAATATCCAAATGCAGATAGCGTTATAGGAACATGATAATGACTATTGTCAGTTATTTGAAAGACAACTTCTATAAATGGATAGAAACTTTCTGTATTATTTTCTTTAAAATAATCACTGGTGAAATAGGTTAGTTTGTAAATACCGTTATTGTTTTTTTCTTGACTCAAAAAATCTGAGATTCTACCATTTTTATCTGTTATTTTCTCATCAACAAAGGTCCATTTTTTGTTTTTTTCATTCATTTTTTCGAGTTGAATAGTGACCCCCGAAGCCGGCAAACCTTTTGAAACATCTAAAATATGACTGGATAATTGATAGGTTTTTGTTTGAGAAAAGGAAGTCATTGAAATTAAAATAAATAGAAACGTCAGGATTAAATTTTTCATAGTTTATGTTTTTTAAAATAAATTTTCAGTAAATATACATCAAAGATTAAGAACAGGCAAAACGGTTGTAAATAAAGGCTTTACAGCCGTTTTGTGTTTTTTTGGTAATGCGGTAAAAAGCAGAAAAAAGCAACGATTGGCAAAAGTAAGGTTACTAAAACGTTACTTTTAAACATTTGAAACGAAGTTTTTAAACTGTTATTTTTCAGTCCTTTGCATTGTATTTCATATTGTTTCGTGGCTCACATAAGTTTAATTTTATCATTAAGAATTGTGAGTATGGAAACGACAAAAAAATCAACGTTTAAGGTACTGTTCTACCTTAAAAAGAACGCCCCAAAGAAAAACGGAAAGGTTGCAGTTATGTGCAGGATTACCGTAAATGGCAAACAGTCTGCATTTAGTACCAAGTTGGATATTACCGCATCGAATTGGGATTTGAAGTATGGCAGGGTTTTAGGAAAAAGCAGGGAAGCCCAAGACGTAAACGGTAAACTTGACAAAATCCGTTTGGGTATCGAGGAATGTTATTCCAAAATCCTGAAAAACGAGGGAGCTGTAAACAGTGTGAAACTTAAAAATGCCTTTCTCGGTATGGAAAGCGGAGAGCTTACTTTTTTCAAATTCTATGAACAGTTCCTTTTAGACTATGAGAAAAAAGTCGATAGCGGACTTCGGGTAAACGGAACTCGCACCAAATACAAAACACTTTTAAAGCATCTTCGGAATTTTGCACTTACAAAATACGGTTATTCCGATATATCATTTAACGACCTTACTTCTGATTTTGTACAGGACTTTGATTACTACCTGCGTGACGACCAGAGTTTAGAGCATAACACCATTTGGCTGTATATGATTGGTTTTACTACCCTCTGTCGGTTGGCAATGAGCAGAAAGCACCTTGCTTTCAATCCGTTCAGCGAGTACAAGAATACCAAAAAGGACAAAGACCGTGGCTATCTGTTACGGAACGAGTTAGAACAGCTTGTAACATTCAATTGTGATACCAAAAAAGATGAATTGGTAAAAGACCTGTTTGTTTTCAGTTGCTTTACAGGGCTTTCCTATTCGGATATGAAAGGACTTAAAAACAGTAATATCCAAGAGTTCTTTGACGGCAATCAATGGATTATTATACGGAGAAAGAAAACATCTACATCGTCCAATGTGATGCTGTTGGATATTCCAAAAATGATTATCGAGAAATATGCAGGACTGTCAAAGGACGGCAAGGTTTTTCTTGTACCCTCAAACACCGTCTGCAATGATAGTTTGAAACGAATATCCCAACTGATTGAATGCCTTAAAGAAAAGAAAGTAACTTTTCATTTGGCACGTCATACGTTTGCCACCCTATTTTTGAGCGAGGGTGTTCCGTTGGAAAGTTTGAGCAAGATGTTAGGACATAAAAACATTGCCACAACACAGATTTATGCCAAGATACTTAACGAGAAAGTCGGAAAGGATATGCAAAAGGTGTCACATAAATTTAAGGGTATGGAACGCTCTTTTGTTTCGCAACTCTGAAACCTACTAAAGCAATTAAAGAAAGTCAATGTTGTAAGCATTGGCTTTTTTGTATTTTAGCTGTTGGATAAAACAAATGTTTTAAACCATTAAGGATGATGGATAAACTTCGTCAACCTATCATGTAATCTTAGTAAACCTCAAATGGAAAAACAATCTTTAAATAATAATGTTTCGGAAGCTGATTTAACCCAAGTATTTGCATCGTTGGAAGAATTAAATAAAAAGCTAAATCAGACTGCTATTGATATTTTCACAAATGAAACACAACGAAAATTACTTTCCAAACCAAGTCATTTCACATTTTCAATTGTACATCGAGCAATTGAATTAAATAGAGGTTTTAAAACACTCTCAGACTCAAATAATTGGATAACTGCAATAAATTTATTAAGACTTCAAGCCGATAATTGCATGAGATTATTTGCTTTAAGTTTAGTTCAGGATAGATTAGACTTTTATGAACGAATTCAAAATGGAGAACATATCAGAAATATAAAAGATGCTGAAGGCAACAAAATGACAGATTTATATTTATTTCAGAAATTAGACAATCTTTATCCTGGATTTAGATTGTTGTATGAGAATACAAGTGGTTTTATCCACTTCTCAAATGAGCATATAAAATTTAATACTGATAGAATTGATGATGGTAACGAATTTATGATGCGTATAAGATTAGCCGAAACAACAGAATTTTCGATTAGTAAAAAAGTAGATTATGCTTTCAATATGTTCATTGTAAGTGAAGAGTTATTCAAACTTTTAAACGGATATAAATTAAGTATGATAGAATTGATGAAACAATTTGATTAAAAAAGACCACATATCGGTGCTTGTTGATTAACAGGCACGCAGTGTAAATGCAATAACGGCTGAACTTTTTGCAGAAAATTCAACTCGTTTTGCTATCTTAATTTTACCAACAAAAAATACTTGCACATTTTTCTGTTACTGACGTTTATACAAACACGATAATCGTGATAAAAAAGTACAAGCATTTTACAAAATCGTTCATACAACAACACAGCCCACCGCTTTAAGCAATGGGCTGTTTCTTTAACTGACCTGATACGGCTACAATTTTAAAACATTCTTTAATCGGCTAACGCTGATAGTTGTCTTCCAACACTTTCACAATATCGCTTTCACGGAAAAGTATTTTCCGTTCGAGTTTGATAAAGGGTATCAGTCCGTCATCTCTGTACTGTTGTAAAGTCCGTTTACTGATATGTAGCATTTCGCAAACCTGTTCGCCTGACAGGTAGATTTCCCCTTTTAACAATGGGTGGAAATATTCCCTGATATACAGCAGTTCGTTTTTGTTGCCTACCACAGCTTCGAGCAGGGCAAGCATATCCTCGTTTGAATTTCCAATCTGTTTCATTTCTTTTGCTTTTTTAATGGTCGCTCTCCCTGCATAAGTAACTCCACTTCGGACAATCTGAAATAAGTCTTCCGATTGATTTGTGTTGCCCCAAGAATGCCCTTTGCTCTGTACGTCTGCAATGTTCTTTTGCTGATATTGAGCAGTTGGCAGGCTTCCTGTTGGTCGAGCCATTTCGTTGCCTGTTGCAATGCTCTGTAAGGTGCAGTTATCTCCGAAATCAAATTGGAAACTTCCTTTACTTCCTTGTGCAATGCCTTTAAAATCTGAATGTCTAAAACTGTTATTTCCATATTTAATCAATTTAGACTTCAAAAATATAAGGTACTTATACAGGGTTTTCCAATGTTGCAGTCAGAGGTAGCATTTGGCGTTCAGATGTAAATACTATAAAAGAAACATTTAAAAATGTACCAAAAAAAAGAACAAAAAGGTCGCAAAGGTAAAGCGGACAGCCACCGCACCACCCAACCAAAAGACTACGGCATAATGGCAGGGCAAATGTTGGCTTCGCCGAGTTTGTTGTGCTGCCCTGCCACCCTTCGGGACTTATTCCGTTTCCTTTTGGGTTTTCCGCTTGTCCGCCTTGATTGAATGGCTTTCTTTTTTTTCTGTTTTTTCTTTTGGAAACAATTTTAAAAGGGAGAAACGTGTTTACTTCGAGTGTTTGTACCTACCTACCTACTCCCATACATAGGTACACTTTTAAATAAAAGCGTAAAAGCATATTTACATACAAGCGTACATACAGATTTATGCACTTATTTATGTATGTAAATACTTGCTCATATATACAGTTTTGCATCAATACTTTCATTTTTCCCATCCATCTTTTTCTCTTTTTGGATATTATCAGCCTTTCATTTCAGTATGGTAGCATTTGGCGTTCAGAGGTAGTGTTTGTCCGAGTGCCGAACGTCCATAGTTCCTTTACTTTGTAAAGGAACAGCAGAGGGAGTTTAACACATCAAAATCAGCGTATTTACGGACAAAAATGAAAAACAGCTTCGTACTGTTTTTCGCTAACTCCAATCCGTTTGCAAAACGGATTTTTCTGAACCCCTGTTCAGAGCAAGTTATCTTTTGAGGTACTCGAAATAAATTTCTGTACCTCAAAAGCACTTGTCCTTGCAGGAAGCTGAAAACCGCTCCGAAGTCGCAGTTTTGTTTAACATTAGAAATGGATTTATTATGGAAGAAAAGAACAGTAAACAGTTTAGGAAAACAGGGAGAAAACCGAAGAATGACCCTGCCGTACATCGGTATTCCATTAACCTGAATGCAGAGGAAAACGCCAAGTTCCTTGCCCTCTTTGACCAATCGGGGATAAGTGTAAAGGCACATTTCATTACAGCCTGTATCTTTCAGAAGACGGTAAAGACTGTAAAAATTGATATGAATGCAGTAGAATATCACGCAGGATTGACCAAATTTTTCGGTCAGTTTCGGGGAATAGCAACCAATTATAATCAGATTGTAAGGTTATTGAACGCCAATTTTTCAGAGAAAAAAGCATCTGCATATCTCTATAAATTAGAAAAACAGACAGCAGAAATGAAAGAACTATTGCTAAAGGTTTTAATTCTTACCGATGAATTTGAAAATAAATACCTGAATAAAGAGTGAAATTATGATTGCAAAAATCGGAAAAGGGAGCAATATGTACGGAGCGATTTTGTACAATCAACAGAAAGTGGGAACGGAAAACGGAGCGGTTTTATTACTGAACAAGATACCCGATACAATGAACGGCAGGTATTCCGTAGCGTATTTCAATAAGTGCTTTGAGCCGTACCTGTCGGCAAACATCAAAACGGAAAAAACGGTACGGCATATTTCGCTGAACCCAACCCCGAAAGACAAGGTAAGCGATGAACAGTTTACCGAAATGGCACAGGAGTATATGGAGCGTATGGGTTACGGTAATCAGCCTTATATTGTTTTCAAACATACAGACATTGACCGAACACATATCCATATCGTTTCGACCTGTGTGGGCATTGACGGCAAGAAAATCCCCGATGATTACGACCACCCACGTTCAATGGCAATCTGTCGGGATTTGGAACAGAAATACAACCTGCACAAAGCAACCGAGCAGGAGCAGAAACAACCTGATAGGATTTTCAAAAAGGTAGAACAGCAGAAAGGCGATATAAAGAGCCAAATGGCTTCGGTAGTACGGCATCTGCCGAAATATTATCAGTACACAAGTCTTGGAGCATACAACGCCTTGCTTTCGTTTTTTAATATTACGGCAGAGGAAATAAAGGGAGAACGGAACGGCAAGCCTGTACACGGATTAGTGTATGTAGCATTGGACGAGAAAGGAAACAAGGCAAGCAACCCGTTCAAAGCATCGCTATTCGGAAAAGATGCAGGGATTGCCCAACTGCAAAAACACTTTGAGCAGTCAAAGGAGAAAATGAAAACCAACCCTGCAAGGTCTGTCCTAAAGAATACCGTTGAATTGGCTATGCACACCACAAACAACGAAAAGGAATTTAGAAAGCAACTTGCCGAGCAGAACATTCATACCGTTGTCAGGCGTAACCACAGCGGACGGATTTACGGCATAACTTTTATTGATAACGGTAGCCGTACCGTTTGGAACGGTTCGCAGTTAGATAGAAGCCTGTCAGCAAATGTATTTAACGATTGGTGGAACAATGGCAACAAGCCCGAATTAAAGGTACAGGACAGCCCTGTTATGAATACAATGGACGACTTACCAACGAAAGACCTATTTGAGTTTATCACACAGGAGCATTCGACTAATTTCGATTGGGGATTGTTCAGCCTGTTACCTGATGCACAGGGCGTGGATTACGAGGAAGAACAGTTTGCCAAACGAATGAAGAAGAAAAAGAGACGATTGCAATAAACAATGCAATGCCATTGCATTACTTTTTTACTAACTTTGCAAAAGAATATGAAAGTCTTTTTTTCCATATTGGCAATTTATATGATGGCGGTATTTTTAATGCCGTGTACCGATATGTATGAAAAGGAGAGTTTTCAAAACCATAACCATTCAGAAGAATTAGCCCATAAAGCAAGCCACGACCATCAGGAAAAACCTGATATGTGCAGCCCGTTTTGTTTATGCGGTTGTTGTGGAATGGTGTCGGGCATAGTGCTTCAATGGAATGTATATAACTTAGTTAAGGCGAAGACTTTTGAACTGTCTAAGCCTGAAATATATTACAAATCTATCTTTATCCCCTGCTACTTCGGGAAAATTTGGCAACCGCCAAAGGTTAATGCTTAATTTTTAATGTTTTAGTGATTACAGCTTAACGCAAACAGCGTTAGCTCGGTTTTTAGGCTATTTATATTGCCTAAAAACACAATCATTATGATTTTATCATTATTAATTCATCATTAATCGCAACAAAAAGTGTTAGATAATATTATAAAATTCTCCATAAAGAATAAGTTCATCATAGGATTGATGACCTTATTACTTATCATCTGGGGGGTATGGAGTGCCACCAAAATCCCCATTGATGCCCAGCCTGATATAACAAACAATCAGGTTCAGATTATTACCCTATCTCCTACATTAGCCGGACAGGAAGTAGAACAATTGGTTACTTTCCCCGTTGAGCAAAGCATCGTCAATCTTCCCAATGTAGAAGAAATAAGAAGTATTTCAAGATTTGGACTCTCCGTTGTAACAGTTGTTTTTAAAGACGAAGTAGATATCTATTTTGCTAGACAGTTAGTCAACGAAAAGCTTAAAGAGGCAGAAGAGCAAATACCGGAAGGAGTTGGTACTCCTGAGCTATCACCAGTGAGTACTGGTCTTGGGGAAGTGTACCAATATATTCTTCACCCGAAAGAAGGCAGTGAGGATAAATATTCCACAATGGATTTGCGGACAATGCAGGATTGGATTGTTGCCCGCCAACTATACGGTACACCGGGAATTGCCGAAGTCAATAGTTTCGGTGGTTTGCTTAAACAATATGAGGTTTCTGTTAATCCAGATAGGATTAAAGCAATGGATGTCAGTATCTCTGACATTTTCACGGCACTGGAATCCAATAATCAAAATACCGGAGGTGCCTATATCGATAAGAAGCCGAATGCTTATTTTATTCGGGGAGTAGGTTTGGTCACTTCGCTTGAAGATGTAGGAAATATCGTTGTAAAAAACACGAACGGTATTCCAGTATTTATCAAAGATATAGCCGAAGTAAAGTTTGGTCACGCTACCCGATACGGAGCGATGACCTATAATGGCGAAGTAGATGCCGTAGGTGGCATTGTAATGATGCTAAAAGGAGAAAATACTTCTGACGTTGTAAGAAATATCAAGGAAAAATTACCTGTTATCCAACAATCCCTACCTGATGATGTCATAATAGAGCCCTATTTAGATAGAATGGATTTGGTTGATAGGGCAATCAGTACAATTCAAAAAAACCTCATTGAAGGTGCGCTGATTGTAATTTTTGTGCTAATTCTCTTTTTAGGAAATTTTCGAGCAGGTTTGATAGTCGCATCAGCTATACCATTATCAATGCTTTTTGCATTGGGGATGATGAGGCTGTTTGGCGTGAGTGCAAATTTGATGAGTTTGGGAGCTATTGATTTTGGATTGATAGTGGATGGTTCTTTGATTGTGGTTGAAGCCACTTTGCATCACTTAGGTTTACGAAAATCGAAGCTGAAACTTACCCAAAATGAAATGGATGAGGAAGTTTATGAATCGGCAAGGAAAATCCGTACAAGTGCTGCTTTTGGAGAAATTATTATCCTCATCGTCTATATCCCTATATTAGCCTTGGTCGGTATAGAAGGAAAAATGTTCAGCCCAATGGCTCAAACGGTTAGTTTTGCGATTTTGGGTGCATTAATCCTGTCATTTACCTATATCCCGATGATGAGTGCATTGTGTTTATCCAAAAAACCAATCACCAAGAAGAATTTCTCCGATAAAATGATAGGCTTTTTGCAAGGTATATATCAACCTTTATTGGAGAAAGCGATAAGAATAAAACATATAGTTGTTGCCGTTTCGGTAGGAATTTTTGCAATCAGTATTTTCATCTTTTCAAATATGGGAGGAGAATTTTTGCCGAAATTAGGAGAAGGAGATTTTGCGTTTCACTGTATCTTACCGCAAGGGACTTCATTGAGTCAAAGTCTTGAAACTTCAATGCAGGCATCAAGGATTATTAAGGAATTTGATGAAGTAAAAATGGTAGTCGGTAAAACCGGAGCAGCTGAAGTGCCAACAGACCCTATGCCGCCCGAAGCTACTGACTTAATGATTATCCTGAAACCTCAAAAAGAGTGGAAAACTAAAAAATCGTATGACGAGCTTTCAAACGAAATGATGGAGAAACTGGAAAGTATTCCCGGTGTATTCTTTGAAGCCAATCAGCCTATACAGATGCGTTTCAATGAGCTGATGACAGGTATCAGGCAGGATGTAGCTGTGAAAATCTTTGGAGAAGATATGGACTCTCTACAAATTTATGCGAATAAGGTTAATAATATCATACAATCAGTGGAAGGAGTAACAGTCCCACAAGTAGAACGGGTAGCAGGGCTTCCGCAAATCAATATCGAATATGACCGTACACGGATCGCTAATTATGGATTGAACATAGAGCAAGTAAATGATATTGTCAGTACAGCGTTCGCAGGGAAAGCAGCAGGTGTAGTTTATGAAAATGAGCGCAAGTTTGATTTAGTGGTACGATTGGATGAAGCTCATAGAGCTTCGATCGAAGATGTGAATAATCTTTTTATTCCGATTCCAAACGGAGACCAGATACCGCTTTCGCAGATTGCCGAGATTGACTATAAATTGGGCCCGGCGCAAATCAGTCGTGAAGGAGGTAAACGCAGAATATATGTAGGATTTAATGTCCAGGGAAGAGATGTAGCAAGTATAGTCAATGAAATTCAGTACAAATTGGCTGATCAGGTTAAGCTACCGACAGGTTATTATTTTACCTATGGTGGTCAGTTTGAAAATCTTCAAAAGGCGACCGACAGATTATTGATTGCAGTGCCTATCGCACTACTTCTGATTTTCATTCTATTGTATTTCACTTTCCATTCTCTGAAAGAAGCCATTTTAGTATATACAGCAATTCCGATGAGTGCCATCGGAGGTGTGTTTGCGTTGTTAATACGGGATATGCCTTTCAGTATATCGGCAGGCGTTGGATTTATCGCATTATTTGGTGTAGCCGTTTTAAATGGAATAGTATTGATTTCGACCTTTAACAGGTTAGAAAAAGAGGGTTGGAATGAGATTATACCGAGAATTATTGAGGGAACTAAAACAAGGTTAAGACCTGTATTAATGACAGCAGCAGTAGCAAGTTTGGGATTTTTACCTATGGCGTTGAGTACCAGTGCAGGTGCAGAAGTTCAGAAACCTTTGGCAACCGTGGTTATTGGCGGGTTAATTACAGCAACGGCATTAACGCTGTTTGTACTACCTCTATTATACCTTCTATTTATGAAAAGCAATAAACCGCCGAGAAATAGCAAATTTAAAACTGTAACTCCAGTATTATTGCTGTTGGTTTTCTTAGGTTTTTCTCAAAACAGTAATGCTCAAACCATAGATGTAAATCAGGCTATTGAAATTGCTTTACAGAACAACACTGAAATACAGGCAAAAAATCTGGAAATTAAATCAGTTCAAAGCCTAAGCAAAACAGCTTTTGAATTACCTAAAACAAATTTAAACTTTCAGTACGGAAATAATGAAGGCTTTGAATATAATGATGGTATTCAGATTTCCCAGGACATACCATTTCCTACACTCTTCGGTGCAAAGAAAAATTTGGTCAAAGAGCAGGTTAAAGGTCAGCAGTGGATAAAAGCATTCACAGAAAACGAACTGAAAAGAACGGTCAGAAACTATTATTATCAGTTAGAATATTTAGAGCATAATGCTTCCGTTTTGAAACACTTGGACAGTATATACGCAGATTTTATCAGAGTTGCAGAATTACGATATAAAACCGGAGATATAGGCAAACTTGATGTAAATACGGCAGTTACCAAGAAAGGTGAAATAAACTTGTTATTCCAACAAAATGAGATTTTCAGACAAAATGCCTACAAATACCTTAAAACCTTAATGCAGACACCGGACGATTTTGTTATTGTATCCAAACCGGAATACGAACCGTTGCTTTTAAGTTCGTTTATTGATCGTGCTGCCATTGAAAATCATCCTCGTATTCAAATGTTATATCAGGATGCCAAAATTGCTGAACAAAGTAAAAAAGTAGAACGAGCAAATGGACTGCCAGATTTTACCATAGGGTATAATAATGTCTCGTTAATAGGAATGCATAGTAGGAATGGTGTAGAGCAATTTTACGGAAGAGACCAAAGGTTTAGTTTTGTTGATGTAGGTATCTCCATTCCGTTAACTTTTGGAGCTACCAAAGCGAAAATACGTTCTCTTGATTATCAAAAACAATCATTGGAATTGAATGCAAAATGGCAAGAACAACAGTTAAAAACAGAATTGACAAATGCTGTAAATCAATATGAGCAGTATTTAACACAGTTTAACTATTTCAAGCGGCAGGCTCTTCCAAACGCTAATGAAATAATCCAAGCGGCAAAGCTCGGGTATGGGACTGGCGAAATATCATATGTTGAATATCTTTTTGCTTTGCAGACAACAGCCGATATTCAACTTAATTATCTAAAGAGCATACAGCAGATCAATGAAACTGTAACGCTTATCAATTCACTAATTAGCAAATAAGACATTCTATGAAACGTAATATAAATAAGTTGTTTTTTGGCGTTTTAATCGCTGGAGCTTTAATTTCTTTTTATGCCTGTACAAACAATCATAAAGAAGGAGATGGACATAATCACGATACACCGTCGGAAACATCATCAGATGAACACGAAGAAGAAAACGCGGTCACACTTACCGATGAGCAAATAAAAACAGTAGGTATTGAAATCGGTTCAATTGAACAGAAACAATTATCTGCCACGATGAAAGCCAATGGGTTCTTAAGAGTTCCTAATACCAACAAGGCTAATGCGACGTCCCTGTTCGGGGGAATAATAAAAACGCTTAATGTAGATATAGGAGATTATGTAAAGAAAGGACAAGCGATTGCTACTATTTCTAATCCGCAATTTATACAGCTACAGGAGGAATATCTTACGATCAATAGCGGAATAGTATTCGCAGAACAAGAACTCACAAGACAAAGAGACCTGAACGAGGGGAATGTAGGTGCAAAAAAGAATTTGCAAAGTGCTACAACCGAATTGAATACTTTAAGGACCCGAAAAGCATCATTGCAACAACAAATACAGCTGATGGGTATTAATCCGACTTCACTGTCAAATTCCACCCTTAAATCATCATTAACAGTTACAAGTCCCATAAATGGAATAGTTAGTAACGTTTTTGCCAAGATTGGAAGCTATGTAGATGTCTCTTCGCCCATTGCAGAACTGGTTGAAAACAGTGCTTTGCATTTAGATTTACAGGTATTTGAAAAAGACGTTCCTTTAATCAAAGTTGGTCAGAAAATAGACTTTATTGTAACAAACAGCCCGAACAAAACATATACTGCCGAAGTATATAATATAGGTTCTTCTTTCAATAGTAATAGCAAGACTATTGCTGTGCACAGTAAGGTTATTGGAGATAAAATAGGACTTATTGACGGAATGAATATAACAGGTATAGTAAATCTGGATGGAGCTTTGAGTCCGTCTGTTCCAAATGAAGCAATTGTCAATGCAGATGGTAAATATTATATCTTTTTGGTCAAAGAGAAGGAGGAAGAACCTCACGAACATAAAGAAGGCGAAAGTCACGACCACGGTTCGAAACAAGGCACACGTTTTGAAAAGATAGAAGTGATGAAAGGTGCTACGGAATTAGGTTATACGGCTATTATACCCGTTAATAAAATTGCCGAAGGGACACATGTCGTTGTAAAAGGTGCATTTTTTGTAAATGCGAAATTGAGCAATACGGGTGATGGACATGCTCATTAAATAGTTTTGTTATGAACAAGAACATAGAACAGAAACTCTTAGATAAAAATACCAATCCTACCAGTATGCGGATTTTGGTGTATGACTTCTTGAAACAGCAGCAGATAGCAATGTCATTGTCTGAAATTGAAAGCCATTTTTACAAAGCCGACAGGGTTACTATTTATAGGACTTTGAAGACTTTTGAAGAAAAAGGCATTGTACACAGTATTCAGGAGAATAACACAACTAAATATATTTTATGCCACGATGAATGTGATGAGAAAACGCACAAGGATTGGCATCTGCACTTCTACTGTAAAATTTGCAAACAGACTACTTGCAAGGAGGATTTCACAATTCCACAAAGTGAAAGCAGTGCATACCGAATTGATGAAATAAGGCTATTTGGAAAAGGTATTTGTGAACAATGTTTAGAGGAGAGTTTGCAATAGTATTGCAAGCTCTCCTTGTTTGCCTTTGTTATGATGACAGCTTTTAAACAAAGTTTTATGGAAAATTATCTTAAAGAAACCAAAATACTTGATTATACTCATCCTTCCATACAGGAATTAGTGGAGCGAAGGCAATGGAAAGACTTTGACACGACTTACCGGATAAAAGGTATTTACAATTTTGTAAGAGATGAAATAAAGTTTGGTTATAATATTTCTGACGATATTCCTGCATCGCAAATACTGAAAGACGGATACGGGCAATGTAATACGAAAGCAACTTTACTAATGGCTTTGTTAAGAGCAGCGGGAATACCCAACCGTATTCACGGGTTTACCATTGACAAAGCCCTACAAAAAGGAGCAATTACAGGTATTTGGTATAAACTTTCGCCTCAAAATATCTTACATAGTTGGGTTGAAGTATTGGTGGACGAACAATGGTATTTTTTAGAGGGTGTAATTTTAGATAAACCCTATCTGACCAAATTACAAGAAGAAAACAGTGATTGTAAGACTACCTTTTGTGGCTACGGAGTTTATACTGATAATTTTGAAAATCCGCCAATAGAATGGAGTCTCAACAACACGTTTATTCAGGACAAAGGCATCAATCAGGATTTTGGAGTATTTGATACACCCGATGGATTTTATGTAAAACATCGACAAAAATTAAATAAAATAGAGCGATTTGTTTTTCGGAATATCGTTAGACATATAATGAATAATAACGTAGAAGGAATAAGAAACGGAAAAACGTACACGAACATCAAAAATTAAAGGGGATGATAAATACAGATAAAAATCACAAGCATACTTACGATGCACAAGGCAAAATGACTTGTTGCACACAGGAAGAAAAAATTTACACCCAAGCAGGTGCAAAAGAGTTGGTAAATGAAAAGCATCAACACGACCACAGCGATGATGACGGACACGACCACAGCCATAGTGATAGTAGTCCGATGAAAATGTTTTTGCCGAGCATCATATCATTGGTATTGTTGCTTGTTGCCATTTCATTTGATAATTGGCTTCCACAGCAATGGTTTACAGGTTGGGTAAGGATTATTTGGTATGTGGTAGCGTATGCTCCCGTTGGGTTTCCTGTATTGACAGATGCTGTGAAAAGCATCAGAAAGGGAGAAATCTTTTCAGAGTTCTTTTTAATGGGCATTGCCACCATCGGGGCATTTACCATTGGCGAATACCCGGAGGGTGTTGCCGTGATGTTATTCTATGCTGTTGGAGAAGTTTTTCAAACAATGGCTGTGTCCAGAGCCAAAGCAAACATCAAATCATTGCTCGACCAAAGACCTGATGAGGTAACGGTTTTAAGAAACAATCAGCCGGAAACCGTAAAGGCAGAAACCGTAAACATCGGCGAAATCATACAACTGAAACCGGGAGAAAAATTAGGTTTGGACGGAGAATTATTATCTGAAACGGCATCGTTCAACACCGCAGCACTCACAGGCGAAAGCAAGCCCGACACCAAAGCCAAAGGCGAAACGGTTTTGGCAGGTATGATAAACCTTAATACCGTTGCACAAGTGCAGGTTACAACCGCATATACGGATAGCAAGTTGAGTAAAATTTTGGAATTGGTACAAAATGCTACTTCACAAAAAGCACCAACGGAATTATTTATCCGCAAGTTTGCGAAAATCTATACCCCTATTGTGGTACTGTTAGCGGTCGCTATTTGTGTGCTGCCTTACTTTTTCGTAGCTGATTATGAGTTTAAGGATTGGTTGTACAGGGCTTTGGTATTCCTGGTTATTTCTTGTCCTTGTGCCTTAGTGATAAGTATTCCATTGGGTTATTTCGGTGGCATCGGAGCAGCGAGTAGAAACGGGATACTATTCAAAGGAAGCAACTTTTTAGATGCTCTTTCCAATATCCAAAACGTGGTAATGGATAAAACGGGTACAATGACAGAGGGCGTTTTTAAGGTTCAGGAAGTTGTATTTGACAAAGCGTTCAATCAAGACGAAATCCTGCAATTGGTCAACATATTGGAAAGCCACAGTATGCACCCCGTAGCGACAGCCATTCACGAATACGTTGGGAAACCTGATAATACAATCCGCTTGGAAAATACAGAGGAAATCGCAGGACACGGACTGAAATCAACCATAAATGGTAAAGACTTATTGGTCGGAAATTTCAAGCTTATGAACAAGTTCGGGATACAATACGATTTAGACCCGAGCAGCATCGTATATACGACTATCGCCGTTGCTTACGATAACAAATTTGTCGGTTATATCACTATTGCCGACAGTATCAAAGAAGACGCACAGGAAACGATAAATCTATTGCATAAGCTCAATGTTAAAGCTACTATGCTTAGTGGAGATAAAAGCACAGTGGTAAAGTATGTAGCGGAACAGTTGGGAATAGATAATGCCTTCGGAGATTTATTGCCTGAAGATAAAGTAAACAAGGTTAAAGAAATCAAAGCCAAAGGCGAAAGCGTTGCTTTCGTAGGCGACGGTGTGAACGATGCTCCCGTTGTGGCATTGAGCGACGTAGGTATCGCAATGGGCGGCTTGGGAAGCGATGCTACCATTGAAACGGCAGATGTGGTCATACAAGACGATAAGCCGAGCAAAATTCCTGTGGCAATCAATATCGGAAAACAGACAAAGAAAATAGTTTGGCAGAATATCACATTGGCATTTGGAGTAAAAGCGATTGTACTTGTACTTGGTGCTGGTGGGTTAGCTACAATGTGGGAAGCCGTTTTTGCTGATGTTGGAGTGGCTCTATTGGCTATTCTAAATGCGGTAAGAATACAACGTATGAAATTTAACTAACAAAAATAAATCACGGTATGATAGATTTTTTGAGAATAATATTGCCGATATACTTCATTATTTATTTTGGAGTTGCCTTTGTTTTGAAATCGGTTGTAGTAGCAAAACGAATAGGCAAAAACCCACTTGTATTGCCCAAAGACAACAGTGCTTACGGACTTATCGGGCTTTACTTCAAACTGACGTTGATAGCAATGTTTATTTACGTTCTTGCTTATGCCTTTTTCCCGACTTGGCACGACAACTTCTTACCAATCGTACAATTTAACAACCAGACGGTAAAATACATTGGACTTACACTTCTTTTCATTTCGTTAGTGTGGACAGTAATTGCACAAGGGCATATGAAAAATTCTTGGCGTATCGGTATTGACACGGACACAAAAACAGAATTGGTAACAAGCGGACTATTTTCAGTTTCACGAAACCCGATTTTTTTCGGAATGATTTTGAGTTTAGTCGGACTTTTTTTTACGACACCAAACACATTGACATTGATTTTTTTGATATTAGGTTACGTTCTCATTCAAATCCAAATCCGACTTGAAGAAGAATTTTTAACCAAAGAGCACGGACAAGCATACATTGGTTACAAACAAAAAGTAAGAAGACTGATATAAATGAACAATATACCAAATTCTATTACGTATAAAGAAGCCGTCTCAATACTAAAAT
>NZ_DIVJ01000050.1 GCF_002428305.1 Flavobacterium sp. UBA6135
TTGACAATGAAACCGGTGATGGTGGGGATATGGATGATAATGTTAGAAATCCAAAAACCAAAGTGGAAGCCAAAGACAATGTAGTAAAAGTGTTAGAAGTAGTACGTGCTACCAAACATTTATACAAATCCAAAGAAATTGTTTTTACCTTAATGGGTAAAATAAATGCTGTTATCAAGGCACACAAAACGGATACTTTATCATTGTTTGGATGTGGAAAAGACCATGACGAACGCTACTGGATGGCATTAATCAGACAAGTATTAGTGGAAGGATTGCTTACCAAAGATATTGAAACTTATGGTATTTTGAAGTTGTCTGAAAAAGGAGCAAATTACATTAAAAATCCTACCTCTTTTTTCATGACCGAAGATCATGAATACAGTGAAGAAGAAGATGAAGCTATTGTAACTGCTTCAAAATTTACCGGAACTGCCGATGAAGCTTTGATGGCTATACTTAAAGACTTAAGAAAAAAAGAAGCCAAAAAATTAGGTGTCCCACCTTTTGTGGTTTTTCAAGACCCTTCACTAGAAGATATGGCTCTAAAATATCCGATATCTATTGAAGAGTTGAGCAATGTTCACGGAGTAGGTGAGGGTAAAGCAAAAAAATACGGCAAACCTTTTGTAGATATAATTGCTCGTTATGTTGAGGAAAATGATATTATTCGTCCGGATGATTTAGTGGTAAAATCAACAGGAGCCAATTCTGCCAATAAATTATACATTATTCAAAACATTGACAGAAAATTGTCTTTAGAAGATATTGCTAAAGCAAAAGGTCTATCTATGGATAATTTGCTGAAAGAAATGGAGCAGATTGTATATTCCGGCACCAAGTTAAATATCAAATATTGGATTGATGAAATTTTGGATGAAGACCAACAAGAGGAAATTCACGATTATTTTATGGATTCACAAACTGATAAAATTGAAGAAGCTTTAAAAGAATTTGACGGAGATTACGATATTGAAGAATTGCGTTTGATGCGGATTAAATTTATTAGTGAAGTAGCGAATTAGTTGACAGTAAGCAGTTTTTAATTGGCGGTGTTGAATACTAAAAACTGCTTACTACTCACTAAAAATCTCCCCTCGATGTGGTTTCAAAGCATCTCGAACAGCAATCATGTTTTCTTCGAATACGACCATAAAAGCACTAGCTTGCATTTCGTGATACACTTCAAATCCGGTTATATTTATTGGTAATTTTTCAGCTTCTATGAATTCTTTTAAATGAATTTCATGATGTTCTGCTGTTTTTGCGGAAGCGGGTCCTCTAAAGTCCCAAATTAATTTTATCTTTCTGGACATTTTTTTATTGCAAAAATAAATTCATTTTTATGAAAAACATCCTAATTGGATTACTTTTATTTACAAACGGAATAATTGCCCAAAAACTTTCTTTGGAACAAGCCAATCATTTGGCAACGCTTCCGCTAAAATGTTTGCAACAAGAATACCCTAACAAATTAGGACAACTGCTTTTGAATGAAACCGAAATTCATTCACCCAAAAAATTACACCCTGCTTTTTACGGTTGTTTTGATTGGCATTCTTCTGTTCATGGTCATTGGAGTTTGGTGTATTTGTTGAATAATTTTCCGGATTTAAATAATAAAGAGGAGATAATTCAAAAATTACAAACCAATCTTTCCAAAGAAAATATTCAAGTTGAAATTGATTATTTCTCTAAAAATCACGAAAAATCATTTGAACGAACCTATGGTTGGAATTGGTTATTGAAATTACAATTAGAATTAGAAATCAGTGCAGCACCTTTTGCAAAAGAACTGGCTCAAAATCTAAAGCCACTGACGGATTTATTAGTTACACGTTATCATGAGTTTTTGCCTAAATTACTTTATCCCGTTCGAGCCGGAACGCATAATAACACTGCCTTCGGACTCACATTTGCATGGGATTATGCTGTCTATTCAAACGATAAAGAGTTTCAATATCTACTAATTGATAATGCGAAACGATTATTTTTATCCGATGAAAATTGTCCAATCAATTGGGAACCCAGCGGCACCGATTTCCTCTCGCCATGCATGGAAGAAATTGGAATAATGTGTCGGATTTTACCGGAGAAGGAATTTTTATCGTGGTTGAAAAAGTTTAGTAAAAACATTTTTAAGAAAGATTTCAGTTGGCAAGTCGCTCGAGTTTCAGACCGAACCGATGGCCATTTAGTGCATTTGGATGGTTTAAATTTTAGTCGTGCCTGGAATTTTTATCATTTGATAACCTTATATCCAAAACAATTTTCTCACTTAAAACCATTAGCAGAAAAACACCTCAATTTTTCACTTCCTTCTGTTGTTGATGGGAATTATGAAGGCGAGCATTGGTTGGCTTCGTTTGCATTGAGAGCGTTTGAGGAAATAAAATAGATTTCTTTTAATTACTTTTGCCAAAAAAATAACAATGCCTAAAGAGCTTCTCATTCAAGTTGCACCCGAAGTTGCTGCCAATGATTTTTTACTAAAAGATCATGTAGCAAAAATCATTCGGACTTCAGTATCAGAAGTTCAACATATTTCCATTCTTAAACGTTCGATTGATGCTCGTCAAAAAGCCATTAAAGTCAATTTAAAATTGCTGATTTTCTTTCAAGACGAACCTTTTTCTGAACAAAAAATCGAATTACCTAATTATCCGAATGTTGCCAATCAACAAGAAGTGATTGTTATAGGTGCTGGTCCGGCCGGACTTTTTGCAGCTCTTCAACTCATTGAAGTTGGTTTAAAACCCATCGTTATCGAACGTGGAAAAGATGTTCGTGGTCGCCGTCGTGATTTAAAAGCCATCAACGTTGATCATATCGTCAACGAAGACTCCAATTATTGTTTTGGTGAAGGTGGGGCAGGAACCTATTCTGATGGAAAATTATACACGCGTTCCAAAAAACGAGGGGATGTGGATAGAATTTTAGCATTATTAGTCGGTTTCGGAGCTTCTCCGGATATTTTAGTAGAAGCACATCCACATATTGGAACTAATAAATTGCCACAAATTATTCAAGATATTCGAGAAAAAATCATTGAATGTGGCGGACAAGTTTTGTTTGAAACCCGTGTCACCGATTTTATTGTCAAAAACAATGAAATGCAAGGAATTGTTACCCAAAAAGGAGAAACAATTTCAGCTAATAAAGTAATTTTAGCCACGGGACATTCGGCTCGTGATATTTTTGAATTATTGGATAGAAAAAAAATACTTATCGAAGCCAAACCTTTCGCATTAGGTGTTCGTGCCGAGCATCCTCAAGAACTGATAGACAGCATTCAATACAGTTGTGATTTTCGCGGGGACTATTTACCACCGGCTCCGTATTCCATCGTAAAGCAAGTAAATGGTCGTGGTATGTATTCATTTTGTATGTGTCCCGGCGGCGTGATTGCTCCGTGTGCCACAAGTCCGGGCGAAGTGGTAACGAATGGTTGGTCGCCATCCAAAAGAGATCAAGCCACCGCCAATTCCGGAATTGTGGTCGAATTAAAATTAGAAGATTTTAAACCATTTGCCAAATTCGGACCGTTAGCCGGAATGGAATTTCAAAAAGCTATCGAACAAAAAGCGTGGCATTTGGCGGGACAAACACAAAAAGTTCCGGCTCAACGGATGATTGATTTTACACAAAATAAAATTTCTTCATCAATTCCCAAAACATCTTATGTTCCCGGAACAACTTCAGTGGAAATGGGTCAAGTTTTCCCCGGGTTTTTAACTCAAATTATGCGAGAAGGATTTTTGCAATTCGGGAAATCAATGAGAGGTTATTTAACTAACGAAGCCATTTTGCACGCACCGGAAAGCAGAACATCATCACCCGTTCGAATTCCGAGAGATACTCAAACCTTAGAACATCCTCAAATTAAAGGTTTGTACCCTTGTGGAGAAGGAGCAGGATTTGCCGGCGGAATTGTTTCTGCAGCTATTGATGGCGAAAAATGTGCGTTGAAAATTAAAGAGTGTTTAACGCAGTAAAATTCTCTTCAACACCCGTTAAACTTTTCACAAATCCATATAAATCCAAATAAAAACGAACTTTTTCATACCTTTGAAGAGCTTAAAAAACGCTATGACAGAAGAAAAAGTAATTTTAGTCAATGAAAATGACGAGCCTATTGGCTTGATGAATAAATTGGAAGCTCACGAAAAGGCTGTTTTGCATCGTGCATTTTCTGTATTTATTTTGAATGATAAAAACGAAGTGATGTTGCAACAACGAGCACATCAAAAATACCATTCACCTTTGTTATGGACCAATACGTGTTGTAGTCACCAACGAGAAGGTGAAACAAATATTCAAGCCGGAACCAGAAGATTATATGAAGAAATGGGTTTTACGGCTGAATTGAAAGAATTGTTTCATTTTATTTACAAAGCTCCCTTTGACAATGGTTTAACTGAACACGAACTCGATCATGTGATGATTGGATATTATAATGATGAACCAAAAATAAATCCCGATGAGGTGGAAAGTTGGAAGTGGATGAGCATTGAAGCCATTAGAGACGATATTCAAACCCAATCTGAAAATTATACCGTTTGGTTTAAAATTATTTTTGACGAGTTTTACCATTACCTTGAAGAACACAAACTTTAAAATATCAAATTCAAAAATCAATTTCAACTTCAAAAAAAAATGAAAGTTACGGTCTCCAGAAAAGCTCACTTTAATGCTGCTCATCGATTGTATCGAAAAGATTGGTCGATGGAAAAAAACGACTTGGTTTTTGGTAAATGCAATAACCCAAACTATCACGGACACAATTATGAATTGATTGTGAGTGTAACCGGTGAAATTGATCCCGAAACAGGTTTTGTAATGGATGTAAAAATTCTGTCTGACCTAATAAAAGAACATATTGAAAATGCTTTTGATCATAAAAACTTAAATTTAGACGTTACTGATTTTGCCAATTTGAATCCGACAGCTGAAAATATTGCCGTTGTAATTTGGAATAAATTGCGTAAACATATCAAGGAATCTTTAGATTTAGAAGTTGTTTTATACGAAACACCACGAAATTTTGTAACGTATAAAGGAAATTAATATGGCTTTAAAAGTTGGAGATATTGTTCCGAATTTCAAAGCAAAAGATTCCAATGGTAACATTTTTGAGAGTTCAGCTGTGATTGGAAAAAAGCCTGCGGTCATTTATTTCTATCCAAAAGATGATACACGGGTTTGCACAGAACAAGCATGTAGTTTCAGAGATTCTTATCAAGATTTTACCGATTTAGGTACCGAAGTTATCGGTGTAAGTGGTGATTCAGCCACTTCGCATCAAAAATTTTCTAAAAAACACCAACTCCCTTTTACCCTTTTATCGGATGATGATAAAAAATTACGCAATTTATTTGGTGTTCCCACGGCTTTATTTGGTCTCATTCCGGGTCGTGTGACCTATGTGATTGACGAAAAAGGAATTGTTCGATTGATTTTTGATAACTTATCAGGCAAAATTCACATTGAAAAAGCATTGCAAATGCTGAAGAAAATAGTATAATTTTTGAGCGACTAAAGTATTAATACAATTGATTATTTTTGCTTAATTAATTAAATATATGAAATCACTTTATCCACTCACGTTTGAACCTATTTTCAAAGAACGCATTTGGGGCGGAACTAAGTTGAAAACGTATTTGAACAAGCCTATTACTTCTAAAATTACAGGTGAAAGTTGGGAATTGTCAACAGTTCCCGAATCAATAAGTGTGGTCAATAATGGTGAATTTAAAGGTAAAAACCTCAATGAATTAATTGATTTATATCCCGAAGAAATTTTAGGAAAGAGAGTTTTCAATCATTTTGGAAAACAATTTCCATTACTTTTTAAATATTTGGATGCTAAAGAAGATTTATCGATTCAATTGCATCCCAATAATGAATTGGCAAAAGCTCGTCACAATTCTTTTGGGAAAACCGAAATGTGGTATGTGATGCAAGCTGATGAAAATGCTCGTTTGATTGTTGGTTTCAAAGAAGATTCATCCAGAGAAGACTATTTACAGCATTTAGAATCCAATTCTATTCTTTCTTTATTGAAAGAAATTCCGGTAAAAAAAGGCGATGTTTTCTTATTGGAAACCGGGACGATTCACGCTATTGGAGCCGGAATTGTGATTGCAGAAATTCAACAAACCAGTGATGTCACTTATCGAATATATGATTGGGATAGGGTAGATGCTACTGGTAAAGAACGTGAATTGCACACCGAGTTAGCGGTAGATGCTATCAATTATAAAACAACTGCTGCTAAAAAAGAATATGCTGCTCCGGAAAATAAAAGTACGCCAATAGTTCATTGCCCTTATTTTAAAACCAATATTCTTCCACTTAACGGAGAAATAGTTATTGATAAAAATGACAACTCATTTTTGGTTTTAATGTGTACTGAAGGTAGTTTTGAATTGCATTTAAAGGATGAAAAATATAGGTATAGAACGGGAGATACTGTTTTATTACCCGCAATACTAACTTCCTTTTTGTTAAAGGGAACGGCAACAGTTCTTGAAATTACGGTTTAGGTTTTTAAAACTAATTCATTTAATTCTAAATTTTTACGTACTTTTGCACCGCAATTAAAATTAAAATAAAAATGGCAAGTATTAGAAATTTGAAAAAGGACATCAATTATGTGATGGGTGATATTATCGAGGCGGTTTATATCCACGAGATGACAACAACAGGAAAACCAACTGATTCTTCAAATGCATTGATTGATGAAGCAATAACAACTTTTGATGCTTTGATCGCTAAAGTTAACGATAAAACAGCAGAAGACAGAAGAGCTCATTTAAAGCAAGTAGAAAAAGATTTGGAAGCGGCTGCGATTCAATTAGTTGAAAAAGTAAACGCACTTTAATCTTTTTTTTTTGATAAAAAAAGTGTTTTTTGTTTTGGAATATTGATTTTCAAAATTATATTTGCACTCGTAATTGAGACGCCGGTGTAGCTCAGCTGGCTAGAGCAGCTGATTTGTAATCAGCAGGTCGTGGGTTCGAGTCCCTCTATCGGCTCAATTGTTAAGGACAACTTTAGGGTTGTCCTTTTTTTATTTTAAGAAGCCAATCTTTCAAACGCAATATAATGAACTAATTTTCCAGAAGAGTCAAATTTTGGATAGGCTTCGATTTCACAATGATATACAGTGCCATCTTTTCTGTAGTTTAAAATAACTTCTTTAAAAGGAAGATTTTTAGCCAGAGCTTTTCTAATGTTGTTTTTTGAAGTTTCAGAAGTTAATTCGCCTTGAAACATATTGGGAGATTTGCCCATTACTTCATTCGGATGGTATCCGTTCATTTGTTGAATGCCATGTGTAGCAAAAACAATTTTAAATTTTGCATCGGTAATTACAATTTCTCTTTTGGGTTTAGAAAGTAGTATGCTTTCAAAAGTAACTTTATCTTTCCATTGATTTTGTAACGAATTAAAAACACTGATTTCTAAATCATTGCTAGAGAAAACATTCCAAGATACAAGAGGTAATGGAAGTAGGTTTAGTTTTCCGTGATATTTTGCAATGGCTTTTTCAAATTCTGCTGTCATAGTATTTCATTTAAAAGTTTTTAAAATGAATAAACCAGACAACCTTTCATTAGTTATGAAAAGTTTTAGGTTTAAGCATTTTCGTGATGCTCAAACAAAACCAATTTTATGTATCTGACTTATTCCTTTTGTATCAGGAAAACACAGTTGCACGACAGTTTAAGATTTTCACTTAATTCCATATTGAAGTAAAATTTACTTCTAAATTGATTTTATTTTAGGAGTCAAATATAGTATTTTTTTACCACAACGTTAGTTTGATTGTTCTTTTCTTCGTTCCTCAATATGTTCTTTTAAAAGCTTACCATATTTGGAAGTTTTTATTTTCTCCGTATAGGAATTATTAATAGAATCCAAATATTTTAAGTTGGCGTCGTAAACATCATACAAAAGCACATAAGGTGAAACTTCATATTCTTTGTTGTTTAAAGCAAAATTAATTACCCGCAAATACCTGCGTTTGGTCATCAAATCTTTTTGTTTAATTAAACTGTCAACAACTGTTTTTTGTTCAAGCTTACTTGCTTTTAATTCATTTTGAATGAGGTCAAGATTAAGATTGACAAATGGTTCGTTTATTTTTTTGTATTCTAAATACAGCTCGTGATTTTTGGAACCGGTAACTTTTACATTTTTGTAAAAAGATTCCAATGTGGTTTCAATCGTCATGTTTCCGGGTTCTGCAAATACAAATAAGCTATTGTCTATAGAATTCGTAACACCTTTGTCCAAATAAAGATAGAGCATTTCCGGGGAGTCAATTGTTAGATGACTTTCAAAAGTTGATTTTCCGTCAATTGCAATAGAATCAACCATTACTAAAGTGGAGTCTGAAAATTTTTGAATGTAAAGCGTTCCTTTTTTTAGTCCTTTGATTGTTCCTGAAAGGTGTAAGTTGGCCTCGGATTTTTTATCGTTGGTACATGATATGCCTACTAGTAAAAGCAATAATCCGAAAAATGTTTGTTTCATGAAGTTGTTTAATTAGGTATAATATAAATTTATAAAGGAGAAGCGATTTCCATAAGATAGGCACAAAGTAACGCACCATAGGTTCCTACTACATAGCCAAAAACTGCTAATAAAACGCCTACACTTGCCAGCGATGGATGGAAAGCAGAAGCGATAATTGGTGCGGAAGCAGCACCTCCTACATTGGCTTTGCTACCAACAGCCAAGAAAAAGAAAGGTGCTTTTATGATTTTGGCAACAATAACCAGTAATAAAACGTGAATGGCCATCCAAACTAACCCTACAACCAAAAGACCGGGATTGCTCAAAACGGAACCTAAATCCATTTTCATACCAATTGATGCGACTAAAATATAGATAAAAACACTCCCTATTTTACTCGCACCAGCACCTTCGTATTGTTTGAGTTTTGTAAACGAAAAGAAGATGCCTAAGGCGGTTGCAAAGGTTACCATCCAAAAGAAGCGATCACCAAATGTAGATACAAAACTAGTAGGGTCGTTAACGGCTTCAAAATTGGCTTTCAGAAAATCAGAAATGGAGTTGCTTCCCCAATGCGAAAGTCCAACTGCCGTAAAGGCAATGCCCAGAATAATCATAAAATCAGTTAAACTCGGATTTCGGGTTACGCTAGCAGCATAATTGGAAACTTTGTTTTTTAGTTCTTCAATCGAACTGTTGTCGGCTTTTAACCATTTGTCAATTCGTTCTTTTCTGCCAATTCCAAATAATAAAACAGCCATCCATATGTTGGCAACCACAATATCTACTAATACCATGGCTCCGTATTTTTCTTGGTTGTATTTGAAGATTTCTAGCATTGCCGCTTGGTTGGCTCCTCCGCCAATCCAACTTCCTGCCAAGGTAGACAATCCTCTCCAAACCGCATCCGGTCCGGCTCCACCAATAGTTTCGGGGGAAAATACAGAAATGATTAATATGGCAATAGGTCCACCAATAATGATTCCGATGGTTCCTGTGAAAAACATGATTAACGCTTTTGGGCCTAATTTAAACATGGCTTTTAAATCAATGCTTAACGTCATTAAAACCAAGGCTGCAGGTAGTAAAAAACGACTAGCCACATAGTAAACCGATGATTTTTTTGTAATGACTTCACCATTTTCTGCAACCTCTTTCCATTCAGGAGCAATAATATTTAACGAACTGAAAATTGAAGGCAACAAATAGCACATTAACAGTGATGGGAAAATCACATAGAATTTTTTCCAAAAACCTTCTTTTTGGGAAGAAGTATAAAAAACAAAACCCAATAAGAGCATTAATAATCCAAAAACTATGGTGTCGTCTGTAAAAAAAGGTGGGTTTTTCATTCGTATATATTTGTGTGCAAAATAATGATTTTTTGAAAAACACAATAGGTTTTTGAAGCTTACTTTTATTCAAAAAAAAATCCCTGAATCTTTAGAATCAGGGATGTAGTATTTTTTAATGATTTTAACCTCTTAACCAAGCTTCCAACAATTCTTTTTTGGACGCATCTGTGGCTTGATAACCATCCATTTCTTCATAAGGAATTTTTACAGTCCCTTTCAAATCCATTTCTTTGTCGTTACGTTTGACTTTAAAAACAATAAGGTCGTTTTCTTTCCAAGACATACTTCCCACCAACATGTCATAAATATTGTCTAAATTATATGCGGTATTGTCAACAGCCAAAATGATATCACCGCCTTGTAATCCTAATTCTTTCATGAACGGATTCAGTTCAATACCCGGAATTATAATGATTTCTTTCGTATTTGGATTTACAGTGATATAAGGAGATTGTCCTTTTAAAAAAACATTGCCGGGAACTTGAATTTTTGATTTAGTCACCCCCATTTTTTCAAAATAGGTTTCATATGGAATTGGCGTTGAACCGGAAACATATGTTTCTAAAAAGGTTCTGATTTCCGGATAGGTTAACGAAACAATTTTGTCAAACAATTCATGGTCTTCAAATGGCTTGGTGTTTCCATATTCTTTTGAAAGTTTTTGCATTAGGTCTAAAATTCCGCTTTCGCCATTACTGCTTTCTCTAATTTGAATGTCTAAACACATGGCAATTAATGCTCCTTTTTCATAAACATTCAAATAAGCGTCTTTGTATTGTTTGCTTAAAATTTCTGCACTCATTTTTGTAAAAGGCATGGTATCATCAAAGCGTTTTGAGTTGTTTACTTTGGTTGCAATGCGTTCAAAAAATTCGGTGTCACTGATTAAATCTTGATTGACTTGAAATAAGTTGGCAAAATATTCTGTAATTCCTTCATACATCCACAAATGTTGTGACATTTTTGGGGTATTAAAATCGAAATAGTGAATTTCTTTAGAATGCACACTTAAAGGAGTCACGATATGAAAAAATTCGTGCGAAACAACATCCACCATGCTTTTGATTAATTCTTCAATTGGCATTGCTTCCGGCATAACGACCACGGTTGACGTGTTGTGTTCTAAGGCTCCAAAACCTTTGGCATCCTCTTTTTCAAAGTCAGATAAATAGAGTAAAATAGCATAACGTTTGGTGTTGTCAATTGGCCCTAAAAATCTTTTTTGAGCGATCATCATGGTTTCCATCGCTTCTTTAAAATCGACCTCTGAGTAGCGATTGTTTGGGGAGTAAACACTCAAGATGATTTCCATATCATCGACCATGAATGTTTTAAACTGCGATTTTGTATATAAGATAGGATTATCCACCAATTCCGCATAACGCGAAGCAAGAAAAACATCTTTTGTTGCACTTTTATCCAAGTTATCCATTGCTGTAGCCCCATGCAAATTTTCAGGTTTTGTAACGGATAAACGATAGGGAAGTTCTTTTAAGTCTTTGAAATACCCCACAAAGGCATGGTTGTTAATTACAAAATTAACGCCTTCTTCGATGTTGGTACCTGCTGGAGAAAAAATATCCCCTTGACCAAATTCGGTACCGGTTTCTGAATCATAAGTATCATTGACTAAGTAGGTTACTTTAGCCAACTTTTTGGCATCTTTTATGACCCAAGAGTTTTCGTCCATTTTTGCTACCGGAAGTTCTTTTCCTTTGGCATCATAGGCTTTGAAGTTGTCCAAATAGCGGCCATAATTATCCTCTGAATAGGTTCCCGGAATTATTTTCGGAACATAAAAAGTGGTTTCATTTGTGTTGATTTTTGGAGGTGTAACAGTCACCGCAACACGATCTTTATTGATGTTAACCAAATCCATTGTCACTTGAATTTCATTGGTTTTAGACTGTCCAAATGAAAAAGAAACCGAAAAAAGCAATAGGCTTGTTAAGTAAAATGAGGCAAAGTAATTTTTCATAGTTATTGTTTTATCTGTATGTATGATTTAGGGCTTTAAAGTTACAAGTAGCTTTAAAAATAGTGTTACAACTTTTTGAACCAATTTATTTTTGAAGCAGTATCCAGTTTTTAATATCTTTTAGAACTTCAGGAGAAAAAGTTTGTTCTAATGTTTCATATTCTTCAATTTTACCGGTTTCGCTTTCTTGAAAAAGGTGGTTCAAATTGGGGTATTCCTTAATAGTGCTATTTTTGTGACCTGCTTTTTTTACTGCTTCAGCAATGGCGGTTAAGTTCGATTCAGCAATAACTTGAAGGTCTTTGTCTCCATTTAAGGCAAGAATCGGGCATTTTATTTTTTCGATATAGTCACTCGGATTGAAACGCATAAAATATCTGAACCAAGGCACCGTAATTCCTTGCGTTTGTTGTGTTAGTGTTTTCTCTTTTTCTTCCGGGCTTTGCATTTGAAACAGCATGTTTTCTTTCAAGTTTTCAGACATCACAGCATTCAATTGAGCTACCAAATCACTTTGGTTCAAATCACTTTTTACTAAATTATAAATAGTTTCATTGGTTTTTCCGGCTTTAACAAGTTCTTCTTCAGTCATTCCGGCAGCTTTACCAATTCGATGAGCTTGTTCTTTCAATAACTCATTCCCTGGAATTCCTGGAGAGGCAAGGAGTACAATAAAAGCGATTGATTTGTCTTTTGAAGCGACAATTTGAGCAATCATTCCGCCTTCACTATGACCAATTAAACCAATTTTTTTTGGGTCAATTTGCTTTTTTGTTTTTAAAAAAGAAATTGCAGCTTCAACATCAGTAGCAAAATCGTTTGAAGTTGCCAGTTTGCGATCACCGGTTGATTTGCCAACACCTCGGTCGTCATAACGCAAAACGGCAATGCCATTTTTGGTCAAATAATCCGCTATCACCCAAAAAGGTTTGTGATGGAAAATTTCTGAATTTCTATCTTGTGGTCCGCTTCCCGAAATTAAAATTACTGTTGGAAAGGATTTTTTATTTTTAGGATAGGTTAGTGTACCTGATAAAGTGGCATTGTCTTTTTTATTTTCAAAAATAACTTCTTCAATGGTATAATCAAAAGGAGCTTTGGGTTCTTGTGGTCTGTTTGGTTTTATTATTTCAGTAAAACCTTTAACTAAAGTTAAATCAAATTCTTGACCTCTTTGAGAAAATTTGCCAACCAGTTCGTTGTTTGCATTTAATTTTGCTGAATAGGTAATGGTTGCATCTTCAATAAAAATATCTAATGTATTGTTTTCAAATTTAACCGCTGTAAGTTGAATTCCCATTGCTTTTTGTTGTGGGACACTCAAATTACCCACATAATTCTCATTGTTTTTTGCAAAGTTGAATTGGAGTTCTAAGTCAGTTCCCATCACTTTTAGTGTTCCTTTCCAGTCTCCAACAATATCTTGAGCAAAAGTGATGTATGAACATAAAAAGGCAAAAAGCACCAATGATTTTTTCATTTTTAAATAGAATTAGGCCATAAATGTACTAAAAATTACATAATAGTTTAGCTCTAAGAAATGGTCTTATCTTTTTGAAATTTTGTTGTGTGTGATTTGTCTTTGCAAAGTACATTTGAATCTGTCAATGCCATTACCACGCAGTTTGGCATGTTTGGTGGTTCTTCCTTGAACGCGTTCTCGCCACATTTTGAAACTGGAAGGTTTCATCTCACGACGCATGATTGCAATGGTTTCTTGTTCAGAAATACCAAATTGGAAGGTTATGGCTTCAAAAGGCGTTCTGTCTTCCCAAGCCATTTCTATAATGCGATCTATTTCAATTTCGGTAAACTCTTTTTTAATTGAAAGCATTAAATTGAATTTTATGCAAAGTAAAGGTTAAAACAAAAAAACTCTTGCTGAACAAGAGTTAAAATTAGTTAATCAAATTTATTTTTAATGTAATATTTACTGTCTAAATCATCAAAATCATCAATAATGGGTTTTGGTTTGGGTTTACTGGCCGTAACTTTCTTTTTCCAAAGTTCAAAATTATCCTTTGAAAGTTTTTTTCTCATTATCTCGGTGACTTCATTTTCGGAAATACCAAATTCCACTTTAATCACCTCAAAAGGTTTTTTTTCTTCTTGAGCCATGCTGACAACGCGTTCTGTTTGTTCGTTATCTAATTCCACTCTTTTACTTTTTTTCATTAGTTCAAAAGCACTGATGTTGTTTTAAAATTTTTAATAGTCAAATTCTAACTCAATATTAATAAAAAAATAAATTACTTTTTAATTACGGTTCTTTTTTTTTGGTTTTTAACTTTTAGGGTTTCTATACTTTTGAAAAGGAATTTTTAAAAGATTTTCCAGTTGGTTGTTTTCTTCCGGTTTCATGTGTGTATCTACACCATAAACAATTTGTTCTCTTTCTAAGTATTTGTAAGTTCCAAAAAGGCGATCCCAAAAAGAAAAAATGTTGCCATAATTGCTGTCCGTATAAGGCAGCTTGTAATGATGATGCACTTTATGCATGTCTGGCGAAATGATAAAATAACTTAAAAATTTATCAATTTTTTTTGGCAAGGGAATATTTGCATGATTAAATTGTGAAAAAACTACAGACAGCGATTGGTATAAGAAAACCATCCACATCGGACTCCCAACAATTAGAACTCCTAAAACCGTAAAAGCAAAACGAATCACACTTTCTCCGGGATGATGGCGGTTTGCCGAAGTGGTGTCAATCCAAGTATCTGTGTGATGTATCAGATGAAATCGCCATAAAAATTTTACTTTGTGTTCTACCAAATGAACAAGATAAGCTCCAATTAAATCTAAAAGCAACAATCCAAGAATGGTATATACCCAGATATTCATAGATGGTAACCATTGTAGAATTCCAATATTTTGTTGAATGGTGAAATCTGCGGCCAACAATAAGATGAATGCCATCACAAAGTTGACCACAATTGTTGTAGCCGTAAAAAAAATATTGATTCCGGCATGTTCAACTTTATTGTATTGCATCTTAAAAAGCGGGAAAGCATTTTCGATAAGCCAAAAAATGGCAATGCCACCAACCAAAATTAAACCTCTGTGGAAAGAGGAAATCGTTTCAAAATAATCAATTATAGCATTCATTGTGGATGAATTATTAAACTAAAATACTAAAATTTAGAATAGAAAAGTTTATTTAACGCAACTTTTAATGTTGTTTATTTTATAATTCTAAAAGTTAAATTAACCCGTTCTTCTATTGGTTTAGCCGTTTTCGGAATTTGATGTTTCCAAAAATGCTGTGTTGTTCCTTTCATTATTAATAAACTACCATGCTCTAAAATTATTTTTTGTTTGGCTTCTTTAATAGCATTGTGTTGTAAGTGAAAACTTCTTTCTGCTCCAAAACTTACAGAAGCAATCACCGGATTTTTGCCTAATTCTTTTTCATTGTCAGCATGCCATCCGTTACTGTCTTTTCCGTCTCGATATAAATTGAGTAAAACAGTGGTAAAGTTTTCTGAACAAATTTCTTCAATTTCATTTTTTATATACAATAGCAATGCGTTCCATTTGTGAGGACGCATGATGATGTTTGAATACGAATATGTTTTTCCGTCATTACCGTATAAAGCGGTAAGACGTGGTTGCAAATGAGTTTTTCCAAAAACGGTGATGTGATCTTGTTGCCAGGGAATTTCGGTTTTTAATTTTTGAAATAGCAAATCTGCTTTTTCAACATCGAAAAATTCGGGATAATACTCGATTTGGGCATCAGGTAAATCAAAAACAATTTTTTCTTTCGGGAATAATGATTTCATGATGTAAAAATAAAAAAAGCAACAGATTTATACTATCGTTTTGAAATGCTATGTTGGAGCTTTTTTATTTATAATTTCCTTTTAGGTGCTGTTAAAGATTTAGAATAGACTAGTGTATTGATAGGCCCAAAAAATCAGACCTAGCTGTAATGGCAATCGGACTAAGCGAAACCACTTTGGTAAACCTAAAGCGGCTTTTTCGTTTTGATACATATATAAATTAGCAGGAAAAACAGCCACTAAGAGTGCAATAATTCCCCATGCTGCGATTGATGTAAATAAAGGAAGGCATAGAAAAATTCCCAGAATTATTTCAAAAAATCCGGAAAGTTTGTTCAATAACTTAGGATTTTTAAAATAAGGGGGAATGATTTTTAAATAAAGTTTGGGATTTCTGAAATGATTTAGCCCTGCTATCACATAAATAGCAGCCATTACATACAAGTGCCAAGGTAAATTCATTGTTGAATGATTGTTTTCAAAACGAATTTATAAAAAAAGAATAATAAAATGCTTATTGTAGAGCTTTAATGGCAGCTTAAGACGTAATTTTTTTACGGAAATTTATGTTCATTATAATAATGGCAATAAGAATTAGAATAATTCCAAGCCATTGTGTAAAGTTAACTATTTCATTTAGAAGAAAATAAGCCATCAAAACGGATACAGGAAGTTCTAATGACGCCACGATGCTTCCTAATCCAATTCCGGTATGTGGGAAACCTGCATTCAACAGCATTGGGGGGATTATCGTTCCGAAAAGAGCTAAAATAATCCCCCATTTCATGAATATTTCAAAACTGAAAGGTGTTGTTTGCGTGCTAAGTGCAAAAATTAAAACAATTACAGCACCACCCAAAAGCATGTACAAGCTTCGTTGAGCAGATGATATTCCTAGTGAAATACGATTGGCGGTAAACATGGTTGTTGTAAACGAGGTGGCGGCCAACATTCCCCAGAGTAAACCTCTCCAATCCAATTCGATTTCATTTTTTAGTAAGTTGGTTGCCAAAACAGTTCCAATTAAAACGATGATAACTGCAACTATTTTTTGAACGGATGGTAGTTTTTTATCCAAAATCATTTCCAGTAAAACGCCCATCCAAACCGTTTGCATTAATAAAACGATAGCAATGGAAACGTCAATATAGCGAACACATAAATAATAAAAAACACTCGTCATTCCCAAAGAAGTTCCGGCAAGCATCAAATGAAAAATATTTTTTTTTGTTGCTTTTGTTGCTGTATTTTTATTTTTAATGCGTTGATAAAAATTAATAATCAGAACACCTAGGATACCTAATATAAATTGTGCAGTAGTTACCTCGGCAGTAGTGTACTTTTCTTGGTAGGCTAATTTTACAAAAGTGGCTAACATGCCATAGCTTGAGGCTCCTAAACCTACAAGAAAAACTCCTTTTAATAGGCTGTTTCCAAACATATTTTAAATTTTAAAAAGCCGGCAAAGATAGGGAAAAGTTGTGAGTTGAAGGTTTCAAGTTTCAGGTTTCAAGTTTTTTTTGAGGTATTATACTAATTTGATTATTTCTCAGTTTAAAAATAAAAAAAGCCAGTGAGAAAATTGTTTGTACTCTTTGTTTTATCTTTTGTGAATTGCAATCATACTGCTCCGCTTGAATTAGCAAAAGAGTATACTTCTATTCATAATGAAGCTTTGGCTTATTGCAAAGCGAACCAATTCAATCAGGATTTTTATTTCTTAATTGATATGAGTATCCATTCAGGTAAAAATCGCTTTTTTATATATGATTTTAAAACTAAAAATAGCATTGATAAAAATATAGTTACCCATGGCACTTGTGATGTTTTTGAAGACAATCCCGAAAAATATAAGAAAGCCAAATTCAGCAATACAATCAATAGTCATTGTTCAATGAAGGGTAAATTTAAGGTTGGGAAACGGGATTACAGTTCATGGGGAATCAACATCAAATACTGGTTACATGGTTTAGAAACCACTAACGCGAATGCGGTGAAAAGAGTAGTGGTGTTGCATTCATGGCTAGCCGTTTCCAACGAAGAAATTTATCCAAGATATTCGCCATTAAGTTGGGGTTGTCCCGCTGTTTCTGATGCATTCATGCAGATTTTGGATGGAAAATTAAAAGCAGTGGACAAACCGGTTTTGATGTGGATTATAGAATAAAATATTAAATCCAAGCAAATTTTTCAGCCATTATTTTATTTTTATTTACCAATAAATAATCAGTAAATGCCTTGGCAACCGGGGATAGGTTTTTTTGCTTTAACCATATCAAACTCCAGGTGGACTTTAATGGTAACCCTTTTATGGGGATGATATGTAAGTCACCATTATTTAATTCGTTTTTGAGTCCTATCAAAGGCATGATGGAGCAGCCAATTCCTGCAATTAATGCTTGTTTTACTGCTTCGTTTGAAGTTAATTCCATTTTTTTGACCAATTGTAATTTATTACTTTCAAGAAATTGTTCCATTACTTGTCTGGTTCCAGATCCTTTTTCTCTATAAATTATAGGGATATTTTCAATTATTGATTTGTTGTTGTGCTCATTTGGGAAGTCAAATTCTTTGTTTCCTACCAAATACAGTTTGTTTTCCATTAGGTCGATTTTTTCTACATCTATTTTTTCAGGAAGTAAGGAAACAAGAGAAAAATCAACATCATTATTTTGTAAACTTTTAATTACTTTTGACTTGTTGGTTACATCAAGTTCCAATTCAACTGCTTTATTTTCTTTTAAAAAATCAGTTATAAAGTAGGGTATAACATACTTGCCGGTGGATACAACAGATATTTTTAGTCGTCCTGTTAATTGGCCTTTGAATGCCATAGTTTTATAGTTTATCTTCTGCAATTCATTTAAAATTTTTTCAGCAGCAATAGCAATTTCTTTTCCAAAATCTGTTACATACAGTTGTCTTCCAATGACTTCCGTTAATGGAATGTCAAATTGATCTTGAAATTTTTTAAGTTGAATGGATATTGCAGGTTGGGTTAGGTGCATCTCCTCTGCAGCCTTGGTAATACTTTTGGTTTCTGTTATTTTCAAGAAAATAAGCAATTGATGTAAGGTGTAATTCATAAGTTTTGTTTATGTATATCATTACAAATATAAATAAAAATATATGAAATAATTTTTTGAGCTTTGCAAAATAAAATTCTAGTCAATGAAAAATATACTTCAGAAATACGGTTTGATTTATGCTACTATATGGTTACTAACCGGTTTTATTGCATCTGTTTTATTTCCTAAAAATATCATTTTTCATTTTTATTTAGGATTAGGAATTTTGTTTACTCTTTATTTTTTGAAATCAAATAATCTAAAAATCAAATAATCTAAAAATCAACAATAATGACAACAAATTTAACTTTCGACCTGATTGATGGATCCTTCAAATCTGCTGAGGCTAAGAGGATCTTATTTACTTTAATTAAGGATAAAATTAATTTTCATGAATTGGAAATGTTCAGTGCTTACGAAAAATATGGTATAGAATTACCGCATTCTAAGAAAAGAATTGTGGCATTAAAAGAAGCTCTAGTAAGCATAGATCGTTTGATAACAGAATCTGCAAAAGATGATTTAGACATTCAAATTTCCGGAGCAATTCAAATTATTTCTGTTGCAAAGAAAGAAACAAATGAAGTTTTTTGAAGGTAGAAAACTTATTATAGCCACCAAGCATCAGAAGGAAAAAGTTATTTCTCCGCTCATTGAAGAGCATTTGGGTTTAGAAGTTTTTGTGCCAAATGATTATGATACAGATAAGTTTGGCACATTTACAGGAGAAATTTCAAGACTGGATAATGCACTAGAAGCAGTACGCAATAAATGCCTTGAGGCTATGGATTATTATGGCTATGATTTGGGAATTGCATCTGAGGGTTCTTTTGGCCCACATCCTAGTATGTTTTTTGCACATGCCGATGATGAGTTAATAGTATTGATTGATAAAAAAAACAATCTTGAAGTTGTAGCCCGTGAATTAAGTATTGAAACTAATTTCAATGCAGAAAAAGTAACTACATTCTCTGAATTACTTGAGTTTGCTAAACAAGCAAATTTTCCTTCGCATGGTTTGATTCTAAAAGATTCTGAAAATGATTTTTCAAAAATAATTAAAGATATTTTGGATTGGGAACAATTAAAATTGAGTTATGAGTCACTCTCTGCACAGTCAGACGAAGTTTGGGTAGAAACGGATATGAGAGCTCATAGAAATCCGACACGAATGAAGATTATTGAGAAAGCAACACAAAAATTAGTAGCTAAGTTAGCAACGCTTTGTCCGAGTTGTCAAACACCTGGTTTTGATATCAATAAAGTTATTAAAGGCCTGCCATGTAAATGGTGTAAATATCCCACAGAATCTACTTTTGCTTTTCAGTATTCTTGTCAAAAATGTAAGCACACCATATTAGAAAAATATCCAAAAGGTAAACATTATGAGTCACCCGAGTTTTGCTACCACTGCAATCCCTAATAAGCGAGGGATAATAACAAAATCTGTCAAAAAAGCCGCTTTTTATATTAATAAAGGGGAGGTTGTTGCTATACCTACTGAAACAGTATATGGATTAGCGGCATCTATCTACAATGAAAATGCCATTAAAAAAATTTTCGAAATCAAGGAAAGACCTTTTTTTAATCCGCTTATCGTTCATGTTGATTCCATCGAATCTTTAGAAAAACTTGCGGTTTCTATACCTGAAAAAGCATATGTGTTGGCACAAAATTTTTGGCCTGGCCCTCTAACTATGATTTTTGAGAAGAGGAAATCAATTTCAGATTTAGTTACCGGAGGTAAAAATACTGTTGCGGTTAGAATGCCTAATCACAAGTTGACTTTAGAATTAATAAAAATGACTGATACCCCCTTAGCGGCACCAAGTGCTAATCCTTTTGGTTCTATTAGTCCTACTTCTGCTAAACATGTAGAAAAGTATTTTAAAAACAAACTAGATGTAATTCTTGATGGCGGTTCTTGTTCAAAAGGAATAGAGTCAACAATTATAGGTTTCAAAAATAATGAAGTTATAGTTTATCGTTTAGGGTCGCTCTCTTTGGAAAAGATAGAAACAGTAGTTGGAAAAGTAAAATTTGTAAAAAACTCTAACAAAAATCCAATAGCTCCTGGTATGTTAGATAAACATTACGCACCTAAAACACCAATGATTCTGTGTGAGAATCCTTTGCAAACAGCTTTCAATTTAATTGGTAAAAATATTGGAATAATTGTTTTTGATAAAAAAGATTTTTATTCTGATTACTTTGTTGAGGTTTTATCACCTAAAAGTAATTTAGAAGAAGCAGCAAAAAATCTTTATGCTGCTATGCATAAACTCGATGAAAAAGGTTTTGATCTATTGATAGCTGAAAAATTTCCAGATGTTGGTATAGGAAAAACTATCAATGATCGACTTACAAGGGCCTGCAAAAAAGAAACCAATTTTACACCTAATAACATATTTATTTAATGAATTTAGATTTATTACTTCAAAATTTAACCAATCCGGCTTTATTGTTTTTTGTATTAGGTATTTTAGCGGTAAAGTTTAAAAGCGATCTTCAAATACCGCCAAATTCTTCAAAATTTATTTCACTTTATCTCTTGTTTTCAATTGGTTTTAAAGGTGGACAAGAATTGGTTCACAGCGAGTTGAATCTTTCAATTTTTTGGGCGTTACTTTTTGGAGTTGTTATAGCTTCTATAATCCCATTATACACCTTTTTTATACTGAAAAGAAAACTTAGCACAGAAAATTCTGGAGCCATTGCGGCAGCTTATGGTTCCGTGAGTGCAGTAACATTTGTTACGGCTGTTTCTTTTTTAGAAATTCAAAACATTCTGTTCAGCGGGCATATGGTTGCTGTAATGGCATTGATGGAAGCACCGGCTATAATTATTGGTGTTATTTTAATTCGTTCATTTGGCACAAAAGAATCTTGCAACAGCTCTATGGGTTCCATAATCAAACATTCATTCACTAATGGAAGTGTATTTTTAATTTTAGGAAGCTTATTGATTGGTTTTTTGACAAGTGACAAAGAGGCCATGGGAATCAAACCTTTTACTACTGATATTTTTAAAGGCTTTTTAGCTATTTTTTTATTAGATATGGGAATTGTGTGCGGTAAAAAAATCAATGATTTTTTAAAGAGTGGATGGTTTACAGCCGTTTTTGCCGTTGTCATACCCTTGTTTAACGGATGCTTGGTAGCGTTACTCAGTCAATTTGTTACCAATGATGTGGGTGATAGATTTATGTTTGCTGTACTGGCGGCAAGTGCCTCTTATATCGCTGTGCCTGCTGCAATGAAAATGGCTGTTCCTAAAGCAAATCCCGGATTGTTCGTTCCAATGGCTTTGGCAGTTTCATTTCCTTTTAATATTACCTTGGGAATGCCAATTTATTTGGCAGTAATAAATTATTTTTAATCCACCAAATCCTTTAAATGTACTCGCAACGCTTTTACGGAAATACTAATTTCCCAAAATGAAATGCCTAACGAAATCAACAATGCCAATAAACTTCCTCCAAAAAGAATAATGCCAAGCAATTGGTATTCAAAAAATAAAACTAACATAGAAAAAACGGATAAAAACAAACTCAACACACCTGCCAATTGCATATAACGAATTAGTGTTAATCGTAAATTTAAATTTGAAATTTCAATCAAAATGCTTTTGTTCTCTTTTTCATCATAGGTCTTTTTTAAACCTCGCACAATTTGAGCAATGGTTAAAAAACGATTCGTATAAGCCAATAAAATCAAAGAGGTGGCAGAAAAGAGTAGGGCGGGTGTGTCAATGGTAAGGGTCATATGAAGGTTTCGGGTTTCGGGTTGCGAGTTCAAAGTTCGTGATTTCTTGAATACATTGATTAAAAGATTTCAGATTTGAACGTTTTTTCAAAACATTACTTGGGCCATTTGACTTCATAACCTTTAAATTCCTTTAAAGTAGGAATTGAAATCACCGTAAAAGGTTTTGAAAAAGTATCCCAGTTGTCGGCATTTGGTTTTAATTGACTAACAGATAATTTGCCGGATTTCAAGTTTAAATACCTGAAGGTTTGTGTGTCATTTTCTCGTATGGATTCTCCATAATACAGCAGTTCAAAATCATTTTCATTGTATTCAAAAAACCAATAATAATTAGTAGCGTCTTTCCTGAAAACCAAATTAAGACTGTTTTCACTAAAAGTAAAGGAATAACAAAGCAGATAATCATCAGAATTGGTTTTGTAAAAAATTATCTTCTCGGTTTTTATTTCATGCAAAATACCTTCGCTTCCCATCAGATGAACTTCAATTTGAATTGAGTCATAATCTGATGATGTTTCTTGGGTTAAATAGGCAATGTCTTCAATGCCATTTTCGTCAAAATCAGCTTTTACTACTTTTTCTAATGATATGCCATCTTGTGCACAACAAATGCCAAACCAAAAAAAACTTAAGATTGTAATAATACATCGCATGCTAAACTCTAATTACAATCTAATTACGTAAAATCTTATAATTTATTGCACAAAAAAAACCTGCAAGTTTGCACTCACAGGTCTTTCCTCTTTCCTCTTTCCTCTTTCCTCTTTCTTCTTTCTTCTATTTTCTATTCTCTCTTACTTAATCATCTCAAAACTTCGCTTCACAAAAGCCGTCAATTCCTCACCTTTCAACAATCCTTGAGAAATTTTTGCCAAATCCATCGCTTGTTTTACTAAATGTTCCTGAGCTGATTTGTCTTCTGTTGTAAGAATGGTTGTGGCTAAATTAGAATTCGTATTCACTACCAAATTATACATCTCCGGGAAGTTACCCATACCAAACATGCCGCCACCGCCGGATTGACTCATTTCTTTCATGCGTCGCATAAATTCCGGTTGTGTAATCATGAATGGTGCCGCATTGCTATCCATAGCTTCCAATTGAACCGTGTAGGTTGCTTTTGGTACCATTTCCTCTAAAACGGTTTTCAATTTGGTTGCTTCTTCTTCTGATAATTTTGAAATTTGTGTGTCTTCTTTTTGGATTAATTTGTCAATATGATCCGAATCGACACGAACAAACGTCAGGTTTTCATTATCCGATTCTAATTTTTGAATTAAATGTGAAACAATCGGACTGTCCAATAACAACACTTCATAACCTTTTTCTTTGGCAATGTCGATGTAGCCATGTTGTGCTTCTTTGTTGGAAGCATATAAAACCACCAATTTTCCGTTTTTGTCCGTTTGATTGGCGGATATTTTTTCTTTTAATTCGGTTAAAGTGTAATATTTCTCATCTACGCTTGGATATAATACAAAATCGCCTGCTTTTTCATAGAATTTAGCTTCCGAAAGCATTCCGTATTCCAAAACGATTTTGATGTCATTCCATTTTTGTTCAAAATCTTCACGGTTTTCGTTGAATAACGATTTTAATTTATCCGCTACTTTTCTGGTAATGTAATTCGAAATCTTTTTCACATTGCCATCCGATTGCAAATACGAACGCGAAACATTCAACGGAATATCCGGCGAATCAATCACTCCGCGTAACATCACTAAAAATTCAGGAACAATTCCTTCTACATTATCGGTTACATAAACCTGATTTTGGTACAATTGAATTTTGTCTTTTTGAATTTGTAAATCCGCAGACATTTTTGGGAAATATAAAATTCCGGTCAAATTAAACGGATAATCCACGTTCAAATGTATGCTGAACAACGGATCTTCAAATTGCATGGGATATAATTCTCTGTAAAATTCTTTATAATCCTCATCTTTCAATTCCGTTGGAGCTTTTGTCCAGGCCGGAGTTGGGTTATTGATGATGTTATCTACTTCAATTTCTTCTGCTTTGTAATCTTCAGGAGCATCTTCCGGTTTTGGAAGTGTTTCTTTTTTGGTTCCAAATTTAATGGGCACCGGCATGAATTTGTTGTATTTTTTCAACAATTCACGGATTTTAAATTCTTCTAAAAATTCTAAAGAATCTTCAGCAATATGAAGGATGATTTCTGTTCCACGGTCAGTTTTATCGCTTGGAACTAACGTGAATTCAGGACTTCCGTCACACGTCCAATGAGCTGCCGGTTCGTCTTTAAACGATTTAGTAATGATTTCCACTTTGGAAGCCACCATAAAGGCAGAGTAGAAACCTAAACCAAAATGGCCGATGATTCCTGAGTCTTTTGCTGAATCTTTATATTTTTCTAAAAATTCTTCTGCACCAGAAAAAGCCACTTGGTTGATGTATTTTTCCACTTCTTCGGCGGTCATACCCAAACCTTGATCGATAATATGTAATTTTTTATTCTCCTTATCGATTTTTACTTCAATAATGGGATTGCCATATTCTACTTTGGCCTCACCAATGCTCGTTAAGTGTTTTAGTTTTAGTGTAGCATCTGTTGCATTGGACACTAACTCACGAAGAAAAATTTCGTGATCGCTGTATAAAAACTTTTTAATTAAAGGAAAGATGTTTTCTACAGAAACATTAATTTTTCCGGTTGTCATATGTATTTTATTTTAGTTAAACGTTTGTTATTTTCTATTGAGCAAAAGCGATACCAAAAATAAATTATGACAAAATGTCGTAAAATTATTCTATAATTATGTAACTTTATGATTCAATTTTGGTGTTATATTTGTAAGTCAAAATTTATAAAAATTTTAAAAACATGAAAAAAGTAATTATTTTAAGTATTTTAAGTGTTGTGATTTTCGCTTGTAAAACCAATACAGCTACAAAATTGGACAACAAGACAGAAGTGGCTATGAAAGGGAATTGGGTAGTTTCTTCAGTAAACTATCCCGGTTCTGAAGTTATCAAAGTTAATTCGTTTGATTTAGCAGATTCCCAATGTTTTGTGGGAAGTACTTGGAGATTTATTTCCAACAATAACAAAGGTGATATGGCTTTGACTAAAATGGGTTGTCCTGCTTTTAGTTCACCAATTACTTGGTTTGTTAATAAAGAAGGAAATTTTGTAATGAAAGTTCTAGACGCAGGAGAAAAAGCTAAAAGAGTGCGTGAAGGTTATGTACTCAAAGTGGCAAATGTATCTGAAAATGCATTTCAATTGGTTGACAGAATTAACGTTGGCGGAACAATTGCTGATGTGGTTTATCAATTTCAAAGAGTTAATTAATACTATAATTAAATATAAATTCATATGAAAAAATCAGTAAGCTTATTATTGACGGGAGTTTTTGCAGTTGCAAGTTTATCAACGGGTTGTGAGGCTGCAAAAAATACAAATAGAACACAACGAGGTGCCGGAATCGGTGCGGTTGCCGGTGCTGTTATTGGTGGTGTTTTAGGAAACAACTTAGGAAAAGGCGGAAATACTGCAGTAGGTGCCGTTATAGGCGGTGTTGTGGGTGGAGCCGTTGGGGGTTCTATTGGTAACAAAATGGACAAACAAGCTCGTGAAATTGAACAAGCGTTACCGGGTGCCGAAGTAAATAGAGTAGGAGAAGGGGTAGTATTGGTATTGGGTGAAAACTCTGTAAACTTTGAAACCAATAAATCAGTTTTGACCAATGTGGCAAAAGCTAATTTAGATAAAGTGGTGCCTGTTTTTCAAAGCTATCCTGATACGGATATTGTGATTTATGGGTATACAGACAGTACAGGAAGATTGGAGTTCAATCAAAAACTTTCTGAAGATAGAGCTGCTTCCGTTAGATCTTATTTGGTAAGCAAAGGATTAGCAACTTCTCGTTTCCAAACGAAAGGAATGGGACCAAACGACCCTATAGCAACAAATGAAACGGTTGAAGGTAGAAGCAAAAATCGTCGTGTTGAGTTTACCATCACGGCAAATGAAAAAATGATTAAAGATACCGAAGCAGAGTTAAAAAACTAAGAAGTATTTTTTGATATTCAAGACCATTGCGAAAGTAATGGTCTTTTTTTTTGAACGATTTTTAACAAATATTTGTTTAATTATTTTTGATAAAGATTAAACAAGTCAGTATCTTTGAATCGGATTTAAATAAATCTATTATGACCACAACCAAGAAAAGTACAACAAAGAAAAAAACAATCACTGACGATCACATTATCAGTGTTTTTATGGACAATGTGTTGCAGCACAATGCAGAGCCCAAAAACGTTTACCTGTTTTGCAAAGACAATAAAATTGATGAGAGTGACTTTTACGCTTTTTACGGTTCGCTAGAAGCCTTGAAGCAAGACATCTGGGTAAAATTCTTTGACAATGTCAAAGGAACCATTGAAGCCGACGAAAATTATTTGACCTATTCGAATAAAAATAAATTGCTCACCCTATATTTTTCTTTAATCGAAATACTGACACTTAACAGAAGTTATGTCATGTTTGCTTTGAAAGAAGAAAAAAATATGTTGAAAAATTTACAACAATTGAAAACTTTTAGAAACCATTTCAAAAGTTTTATCGTAGATATGATAGACACGCAAACTTCTGAAGAGGATTTTAAAGTTAATAAAATTGCAAAACCACTGTATGTAGAAGGTGCTTGGGTGGAGTTCTTATTTATATTGAAATTCTGGTTGGATGATACTTCCAAAGGATTTGAAAAAACAGATGTGATGATTGAAAAAGCGGTGAAAGCTACTTTTGATGTATTGAACACCACACCTTTGGATAGTTTAGTAGATTTGGGAAAATTTGTTTGGAAAGAAAAATTTAAATAAAAGCCATTGAAAACATTAGACAAAATACCGACCAACAAAATTGAAAGAGCCGGACAATTAGTAAAAACCGGTTTAAAAGTGGGCGGAAATTACATTGCTTACTATGGCGAAAAGGTGGTAAACCCATCGCTAACAAAAGATAAGTTAAATGAAAACAATGCAGAAGATATTTATGACGGACTAAAAAACCTGAAAGGGAGTGCGTTGAAAGTGGCTCAAATGCTTAGCATGGAAAAAAACATCATGCCTCGAGCCTATGTAGAGAAATTTTCACTAGCCCAATTTTCGGTGCCACCATTGAGTGCTCCGCTGGTTAGAAAAACATTTAAAAATTATTTGGGAAAATTTCCTGAACAACTATACGATTCGTTCACGCCTGATTCTATAAATGCGGCGAGTATCGGCCAGGTACACAAAGCAACCAAAGATGGGAAAAATTTAGCTGTGAAAATCCAATACCCGGGCGTGGCGGATAGTATTAGTTCAGACTTGGCAATTGTGAAACCTTTTGCAATTAAAATGTTCAACCTCCAAGGAAAAGACTCTGAGAAATATTTTAAGGAGGTTGAACATAAATTAATGGAAGAAACCGATTATGATTTGGAGTTAAAACAAGGAAAGTTTATTGCCGAAGCTTGTTCCACTATTCCAAATTTGCGTTTCCCCATTTATTACGAAGACCTGTCTTCAAAGAGAATTCTAACCATGGATTGGATGGAAGGCGAGCATTTGTCGGAGTTTACGGCCCACAATACCGATAGAGCAAAAGGAGATAAATTAGGTCAAGCCTTGTGGGATTTTTATATGTATCAAATGCACCATTTGCGTCAAGTGCATGCGGATCCGCATCCCGGTAATTTTTTAATAGACAAGGATGCCAATTTGATTGCGATTGATTTTGGTTGTATCAAGCAAGTTCCGGAAGAGTTTTATGTCCCTTATTTCGAATTGGCACGGCCTGAAGTAATTGGCAACCCAAAATTGTTCAATGAAAAGTTATTTGAATTGGAAATATTACGAAGCGACGATTCGCCTAAAGAGATTGCATATTTCACAGGCTTATTTCATCAGTTACTGAGCTTGTTTACAAAACCGTTTCACGGTGATTTCTTTGATTTTTCAGATGAAGAGTTCTTTGGAAACATTGCTAAAATGGGTGAAGAATTTTCAAAAGACACCCAATTGCGAAAAATGAACGGCAACAGAGGTTCAAAACATTTTTTATACATCAACAGAACGTTCTTTGGTTTGTATAATCTCCTGCACGATTTAAAAGCAAGAGTGAACACTAAAGACTTCGAGAAATATATTACTAACTAATGCCATACATTAGTTTTTAAATTAGTTTGTTTATTTATTGGTTAGGTTGATAAGAGCGACACTCCACGTTTGAGTTTTGTCGCTCTTATTCTTTTTAATTATTTTGTATTTAACGCCTCATTTTTTCTCCTTTAGCAACAAACTTTCTAATCTGCTTATGGAGTCCGAACACTTTTTATGTGCGTCAGGATATTTTACCGGAGTGAACACTTTTAATGCATTTTGATAACTACCAATAGCGTTCTAAAGATTCGTAAATTTGTTTTTACTAATTAAAGTAGTTTTGGTGCAGCCAAAACTACTTTTGATTACTACTTTTCATATATTCCAATTAAGTAAGTATCGAACCAACCATCTGGATGATGATAAAATCTTTGAGTACAATCTACACGAATTTGATTATTTGGAAGTATTTTTATGTCTTTGATAATAGGTGATCCATGTAGAAGTTGATATTCCTCATCATTCCCTACACTATAAATAAGCTGATTTTTATTTTTTCTATAAGTAATATAAGCATTATGACCTCTACTTAAATAAGTAATATCATAATCGTTGTATTCTGGATAAAATGAAGGTTTAGGGATGATAATTTCTAATAAATAATCGTTAGGTGCTTCTTTTACTCTCATTGCGGGGTGAAAATAAGTAGTGTAAAAATCTTCCAATTCAGTTTTAAAATCTGTTGTTGCCAAACCATCTAAATTTAGATCTAGTGCTGTGTCTGAAGTTAGGGAAACAAATTTATAGTTTCCCACTAGTTCACTTGTTTGTTCGGTGATTTTATCATTATTATCACACGATAAAAGTAATATAAGTGTAAATAAGATTAAATTTTTCATAATAAAGTGTATTAGTTAAAAGCGTTTAAACGCCCGCTTAAAACATTGTAATATTAAACCATGCAGAATCGAATTCTCATTAAACGAAACCCCCGCTTTTGCAAACCGGATTGTTCAGCGACGTATTTTATTTAATTTTGTTTTTTATATATGTTAAAATTTCGTTTTTCTTTTTCCAAAAACTGTAATATGGCTCTGTACCAATTTTTATACTACTTCCATCATGCAAATCAATTATAATTAATTCCTCTTTTTCATTTTCATAAATGTTTTTTACTTCTTTCCAAAATATTTTAGAAAACTTTTTTCCTGGCTTTTTAATAAACTCTTCACCAAAGTAATAATAATCATAATTATCTTTTTTCCAATTTATGAATGTAGTTACAATCAAAGTTAGAATAAAATAAATATAATCGATATCGTCCAATTCTTTTGTCTTAAGTGGGATATAATAAATAACTGAAAAAATTATTATCAATACAACAAAGGAGTATAAATATCTTAAAAACTGATTATTTTCATATTCTCTTATATAAAATTCAAATTTGTTATTTTCTAATTGTCTTTTAAAATTATTTGTTTCTTTTAAATTAATACATATTAAACCTATTGTTAGAAAACTATAAAAAACAAAAAAATACGGGATTACTATATAGTAGTTCGTAATAAAAATCGCTAGATAGATTAATGATAAAATTCTTAAAAGCATCTATATTAAATTATAATTATTAATTGAAAATTATCTCTGTAAATATTCTCTCCTAAGTTGTTGTTATATATTACCCAACTTTTCATCCCATTCAAAACAACCTATTCTAATTGATGTGAGAGGCTCTCCCTGTCAGTTTCTAGCAGGGCAGTCTACTCGATTACCCAACGTTTTTTATCATTTCCTTTATTCTATTTTCAGCTTCTGTTTTTAAAATTCCGTCGTAATAATCTCGAACAAATGGATGGTCAAAATCTTCGTGAGGAAAAATTTCAGGTCTGTTATTTCCGCTTTTTGTCATTACATCGCAAGGAATTAAAGATGTGTTTCCATATTCAGGAATATTGCTACATAACCAACCAAAATATCCAGTTTTGTGATTCGGATTATTATAATTTTCTTTATAATCTACATAGCTTTTTTCGCTTAATGAAACCCAAAGTCCATATTCCAGAGTTTCACAAGCGTCTTTTAGTTTTTGAGTAAGTGTTACTTTTATAAAACGGTCGATTTGGTCTGTGTAATGAATTTCGCAAAAGTCCGAATCCAGTTTTCCAAGTTCCGTTTTTTCTTTGTCAGACAGAAAGTCGTAATTCGCAGGTGATTTAAAGGTCAAAGCAGGCCATTCCAAATGGACTTGTCCACATTCAGAGCATTTAAATTCCGTTGATTTATTTTTCTTTTTATTCCAGAACATTGTTGGTTTAGTCAAATGTTGGGTAATCACTAAATATCCTCAAATATAACCAACTTTCCCCTCCCTTTCAAAAAATAACCAAGCTTTTTCCTATCTATATCCCTAAAAAACACAAATCAATAACGTTATAATCAATAAACTAAAGAATTAAATAATCTAAATAACCAAAAAACTAAAAGAACTAAAAAAATCAATAAACTAAAGAATCATAAACTTCCTAAAAACAAACAAAAAGTACCACATCAAAATAAAAATTCAAACAGTAATCCCGCAAAATGGTGAAGACAAAATTTAAGCTGCTGCATCTGAAAGAACAAATTCCTACTCAGTAGACAAAAACCCCTAACTCGCAACCCTTAAACGTCCGGTCATTCCGAGGGATGTCGAAGACGAAATTTTATCCCGCCGCGGTGGAAGGAACCTTCGGCGTAGCAGGCAACAACTCACAACACCAAAATCAATCCGCTTCCAAGCTCATTCAATTCGTTTACAAGCCCATCCAATTCGTTCCAAAGCCCAATCGATTCGCTTCCAAGCCCATTCGGTTCGCTCTAAAGCCTAATCGATTTGCTCCAAAGCCCATTCGATTCGCTCGCAAGCCTATCCAATTCGCTCCAAAGCCCAATCGATTCGCTCACAAGCCGATTCAATTCGTTTGCAAGCCCAATCGATTCGCTCCAAAGCCCATCCAATTCGCTCCAAAGCCCAATCGATTCGCTTCCAAGCCCATTCGATTCGCTCACAAGCCGATTCAATTCGCCACCAACCAAAATCTAAATCACCCCAACCACCTCAAAATCCCCCCAATCCGAAGCCAATAAAACAATACCTCACCAAAACCGACAGCCGACAACCGACAACACATAACAGACAACCGACAACAGAAACCAGACAACCGCCATCCAATCCAAAAAAACGTTAAATTTGCACCAAACCACACCAACAACACATGTTAAAAGTCAATAACGCCACATTCTCCTACCAAAAAGCACCCGTCATCAAACAAATCCGCTTTGAACTACCCAAAGCACAAAACCTCGCCATCATTGGAGAAAGCGGCTGCGGCAAAAGCACCCTCCTCAAACTCCTATACGGCCTCCACGACCTCGATAACGGAACCATCTTTTGGAAAGAAACACAAGTGCAAGGCCCAAAATTCCACCTCATCCCCGGAATGCCCTTCATGAAATACCTCGCACAAGACTTTGATTTAATGCCCTTCATCACCGTAGCCGAAAACGTCGGCAAATACCTCTCTAATTTCTACCCCGAAGAAAAAAAGCAACGCATCGCAGAGCTTCTCGAAATTGTAGAAATGACATCGTATGCCAACATAAAAGCAAAATACCTCAGCGGTGGCCAAATGCAACGTGTAGCCCTCGCAAGAGTACTAGCCCTGGAACCTGAAGTCCTCCTCCTCGACGAACCCTTCAGCCACATCGACAATTTCAGAAAAAACAGCCTTCGCCGAAAGCTATTTGCCTATTTAAAACAAAAAGAAATCACCACCATAGTCGCCACTCACGACAGCACTGACGTACTCTCTTTCGCCGATGAAGTCCTCGTCATGCAAAACGGTGCAGTCGCCACCACAGGTCAACCCAAAGACCTCTATAACAACCCAACCGATATATACACCGCCTCCCTCTTTGGGGATATAAACGAAATACCAGGAAAGTACTTCAAGGAAGAAAACACACAATTGCTTTACCCACACCAATTGCAAATCGTAGCAAACGCTCCTTTGAAAGTTACCGTAACCGCAGCCTACTTCAGAGGCAACCACTACCTCATCGAAGCCACATACCCCGACGGAACCCTCTATTTTGAAAATGACACACACCTAGCCGAAGGCACCACCATCCATTTATCCAAAAAATAAACCCCGAAATCTCTCGACTTCGGGGCTATTTCTATTTTTCTATTCTTGTAAATCCCATCTTCCATCTTCCATCTCCAACTACTTCAAATACTTCTCCAAAAACTGATCCTGTTCCCAAAGCAAATGCAGAATGTTATCCTTCGCAGCATAACCATGCGATTCTTTAGGTAAAATAACCATACGAACCGGAGCTCCAAGGTTTTTCAACGCCTGAAAGTAACGTTCCGTTTGTAAAGTAAACGTCCCCGGATTGTTATCCGCTTCGCCGTGTGTTAAAAGCATCGGTGTTTTCATCTTATGAGCATTCATAAATGGCGACATACCGTTATAAATCTGAGGCACATCCCAGTAATTACGTTGCTCACTTTGAAATCCAAAAGGAGTTAACGTTCGATTGTAAGCTCCACTTCTGGCAATACCACAAGCAAACAAATTCGAATGCGTTAACAAGTTAGCCGTCATAAACGCACCATACGAATGGCCGCCAACACCCACTTTATTTCTGTTGATGTACCCTAATTTATCCACCGCATCAATAGCAGCTTCTGCATTGGCAACCAATTGTTCAATAAATGTATCGTTAGGTTCTGTATCACCTTCACCCACAATCGGGAACGCAGCATCATCCAAAACCGCATAACCTCTTGTTACCCAAAACACAAACGAACCATAGTTTGGAAACGTAAACGTATTTGGATTGGCACTTGATTGACCTGCCGTGCTCTTATCTTTAAATTCTCTTGGGTAAGCCCAAATCAACAGCGGCAGCTTCTCTTTCTTCGTTTTATCATAACCTGCAGGCAAATAAAGTGTTCCTGATAATTCCACACCATCTTTACGTTTGTAGTTAATCACTTCCTTGTGCACATTCTTCAAACTTTCAAACGGATTTTTAAAGTTGGTGATTTGCGTTAATTTGTTTTTAGACTTAATGTTGCGGATATAATAATTCGGATATTCGTTTTTAGACTGAAGCATCACCAAAACATCACCGGTTTTTGCATTCATAATGGAATACAAATCTTCTTTTTTATCTTTCAAAGTAGATTGATACAAACGTTTGGTTTGAAGTGTTTTAAAGTTCATTTCATCAATAAACGGAAACTGACCTTCTTTAGTAAAACCATCGCCAATCAAGTGAGCAATATCATTTTCAATAGCAATAACATTTCTGCCAAAATCATTTCTTTTCGTTTCAAAATCTCCCGGATCAGAATAGATATCCTGATAATTTCTATCCGATAATACCTTAGGAGCTTGACTCGGATTGGAAGGATTAATCAAATAAGCCTTGCTGTTTCTTGTGTCATACCATTGGTCAGAAACAATTGCTCTGGTGGCATCTCCCCATTGAATTCCGGCATAACGTTGTTGTGTTTTTACCAAAGAAGTAGGGGCAGCGGTAAACGGTGCATCCCATAAAAACACCTCGTCTCTAAAATCAACCTTTACATTTTGATCACCTTCATCCAAAGCTTCTACATAAACAAGCGTTGCCGGTTTATCGGCTCTCCAGCTCATGCTTCTTTTTCCTTTTCGGGTGGAAGAGAACCCTTTTGGCATTACTTCAACAAGTGGCACATCGTTCACTTCACGGATTAATTTACCATTGGAATCATAGACCGAAGATTTTTGTGGAAACCTACTCAACGGAACGATATAAGAAAAAGGTTTTTCAAGCGTAGTAATCATAACATAAGTGCCATCAGGCGAAAAACTCTCACCGGCATACATGGCGGCACCTTTAAACAATTCTGCTTTTCCGGATAATGAATATTTGTAAAGTTCTGAAGTAACCAAAGTCTCGAAGTTCTTTTCATCCATCGGATTCTTTAACAAATCCTGATACGTTCTGTTTTGAGAAACCGAACCATCACCAACAGAAACTATTGGTCCGGCTGGAAGGTTTTTCTTTTCGTCTAATAAAGCCGGTCTGTTTTTTGGCAACACCCGAACCAACAAATGCTCACTGTCTTTAAACCAACTATACGGACTTCCCATGTTAGCGTTTAAGTTGGCTTCAGTAATTTTTGTGGCTTTTGCTGTAGTTAAGTCAATAACCCAAAGTTCAACTCCGGTAGCTGTAGTATGAGAGAATGCCATTTTTTTCTCGTCAGGCGACATGGCGTAATTACTAATTTTCGGGTTGTCAGGCAAGCCTGTTACTTGAGTTTCCACTTTGTCTGAGACCTTGCGAATCTTTACATTATTGATATACGTAACCGTACTTGAAATGTTCGTAATCGGATTAATTCGAAGTCCGCCCAATCGCATTTCTTCTTGACTTAATTCGTCAAGTGTTTTGTAAGTGTTGCGATAACTTAAAATCATCAACTGCTTTTTACTGTCCATGTTCACAGAAGGAGCACGTTCGTAATCAGCTAAATCGAGAATTTCTTTTGGGGGTTTTTGATAGGAAATGTTTTCTTGAGCAGAAACCATAATTCCTACCAATAGAAATAAAAAAAGGTTAGTTTTCATATAGTTAGTTAATAAGTTTTATTCTTGAATAACAATCAGAGAGGCTTTTATACCGGTGGCTAAATTCCAAACATTACCCATAATTTGATTTCCGTTTTCGTCAATGATTTTAAATTCCGCAGTATTAGGACCGGAAGTACCTTGGTTCAAAGCCATGAATTCAATTTTATTAAATCCGGGGACCAAATCAACATATATTTCTTTGAAAGAAGCCGTAAGGTAAATATCGTTAGCAATAATATTATCGTTTTGGTAAATTCTAACTCGGTCTCCATCAACATATTCATGATCACGGCAAAGGATACGAAGTTTTTTGTGTTTGGTTTTAAAATCACCAAAATATTGACTCTTTTTATAAGCTTCACTTGATTCCGAATCTTTTTCTAACCATTTGGGTTTGTATGTATGATCGGGTTTGACAAAATTATCTTGTTGGGTCATGTCCGGTTTCTTCTCTGGAATTAAAGGTTCAGGAGTAGGGTCTTCCCCAATTTTATATTTAGGAGAAAATTTAATGCCACCATCAAAAGAAGTATTGTTTTTGGGAGCAATTGGCGTGTCTATAGGGCCAATTTTTATGGGACGCAACGTGTTATCCGGCTGAGCAAATGCAAAATGAGTCAGTAGGATAAAAATAAAAACGGTTAGGAATTGACGCATTGGATTTTATTTTTTCAAAAATAAGCATAAACCGTGCTACATTTTCTTAAAAGAACGCTAATTCCTAAAAATCTTAAAAATGAGCACGTTTTTTTTAGGTCAAAATATCAATTTCTAAATTTATCATAAGTTATAGCAGTATATTTTATAAGATTGTTAAATTTGTTATTCAAAAATTAGAAAAACCCACATTATGTATCATTCAAAAATTTCCGGTTTAGGTTTCTATGTTCCTGAAAACATTGTTACAAATGATGATTTGTCAAAACGAATTGAAACCAATGACGAATGGATTCAAGAGCGAACCGGTATTAAAGAACGCAGGCATGTTGTAAAAGGCGATGGAAATACAACTACTACCATGGGAGTAAAAGCCGCTAAAATTGCTATTGAGCGTTCGGGTGTTGCCAAAGAAGATATTGATTTTGTCATTTTCGCCACTTTGAGTCCTGATTATTATTTTCCTGGGCCGGGTGTTTTGGTTCAACGTGACTTAGGTTTACGAACGGTTGGAGCTTTAGATATCAGAAACCAATGTTCCGGTTTTGTATATGCACTTTCCATTGCAGACCAATATATTAAAACCGGAATGTATAAAAATATTTTGATTGTTGGGTCTGAGTTGCATTCCTATGGATTAGACATGACCACCAGAGGTAGGGGAGTATCCGTAATTTTTGGTGATGGAGCAGGAGCAGCGGTGATTTCAAGAGAAGAAGATTTAACCAAAGGAATACTGTCTACACATTTGCATTCAGAAGGACAACATGCCGAAGAACTTGCGGTTATAGCTCCCGGAATGGGTAAACGTTGGGTGACTGATATCATTAAAGATAACGACCCAAACGACGAAAGTTTCTTCCCTTATATGAATGGACAATATGTTTTTAAACATGCCGTAGTTCGATTCAGTGAGGTAATCAACGAAGGATTACAAGCCAATAATTTGAATGTTTCCGATATTACTATGTTGATTCCGCATCAAGCAAATTTGAGAATTTCTCAATTCATCCAACAAAAGTTCAGATTATCAGACGATCAGGTGTATAACAACATTCAAAAATACGGAAATACAACAGCCGCTTCCATTCCGATTGCTTTAACCGAAGCTTGGGAAAAAGGAAAAATTAAATCAGGAGATTTAGTGGTTTTAGCCGCCTTTGGTAGTGGATTTACCTGGGGAAGTGTCATTATAAGATGGTAAATACTAATCACTAATTACTAAAAAAAAAGGTTGTCCATTTCAGACAACCTTTTTTTTGTTATTAAAACAATCCACCTCCTTGGGTTTCGTTTTTATCTCTTTGTTTGCGTTGCATCGCTCTATTTTTTCCGGTTCCGAAACGGTAGTTAAAATTCACGTTCAACATTCGGCTTTCCCAACGGAACTGTCCGTCAACTTGGTCAGGATTTTCACCATAGAAACGAGCTCTCATTTTATTGAAAAGGTCATTATATCGCACACTAATTGAACCTTGATTGTTTAAGATATTGTATCGTACACCTAAATCAGTACGCCACATGTCTCTGCTATTAAACTGTAAATCATCAACGGCACTGCGATACATACTAAACCAAGTGATTCTAAAATCTTTGGTCACATTAAAATCATGATTCATTCGGGCATTGAACGGCACAGATAAAACAGATTTTTCTACTAAATCTCTATCTATATTTTCTACAAAACCGGTTACGTTTCTGAAATAAGCGTCAACTCCAAAGTTAGTACTCCACCATTTTTTAAATTTTAAATTTCCTGACGTTTCTATTCCATATTGTGTAGTGTTGCTGAAATTGGCAAAAGTCATTAACTTTTTGTTTTCGTCATACGGACTTTGGATGAAAACTTGAGTGATAGGATCATTTACAAGTCGGAAAAACACACCCGAAGTTATGGAACCAATTTTGGTAGATCGCGTATAATTTAACTCAACGGAATTGGTAAATTGAGGTGTTAAATTCGGATTACCTTCCTGGTCAATAGTTGGACTACTCCATTCTCGGATTGGGTTCACTTGGTTTAAATTGGGGCGGTCAACCCTTCTCGAAAAACTCAAATTAAAATTGTCTTTTTCAGTATAAGCATAAGTAACAAATGCAGAAGGATACATTGTAAAGATGTAATCTTTAAATTGCCCGTCTTGTTCATCAACTCTTCTGAAATTGGCTTCCACGTCAAAACTTTCTAAACGAACTCCGGCTTGATAGCCCCATTTTCCGGATTGCTTACCTAAGTTAACATAGGCACTTTGAATGGAACGCTTGTAATCAAAATCAGAAAAGTAAGTTAAGTCTCGATCAAACTGGTTGTCTGTTCCGTCAAATCGACTTTCTAAGCCTAATTCTAATTTTGTGGTTTCAGTTATTGGATTTACAAAGTCTATATTGATGATTACATTTTTGCCCAGAGTTTCGATTTGGTTGGTTTGTAATAAATTATTGTTTCCGTCAAAAAACCGACTGTCTTCATCTCTATCATTTTTATTAAAATTTATTTCCGCTTCAAATGTTTTTTGAGGTTTTTCAAATTCGTGTTTATAACCTAAATTATAGACTTGATTTCTATTGGTGTTTTTAGAATCAAATAATTGTGTAATGGCTGGATTTACTCCTGAAAAAAAGTTTACTGTGTTATTGAAAATCCCATCATTTGAATTGAAAATTTGATTGGTAAAAAAAGAAATCGTATTTTTTTCATTCAAATAATAATCTACACCAGCTTTTACAAAGTGGTTCTTATTAAAATTGTCAATATAAAAATCAGAACGATTGCTTCTGTCTTCATTGGTTAAATCAATTGTGTTTAAAAAGCCTTGGTTTATTCTTCTTCCATGGTTCATGGAATAGGTGGTATAAAAATTAAATTTATTCACCCGGTAATTTAAGTCTAAAGAAGTATTTGCTTTAGGAACTATGCCAAAATTAGCACCGGCATTTACGCTACCGTTGAAACCTAAATTGGAATTTTTCTTTAAAATGATATTGATAATTCCACTCATTCCTTCCGGATTAAATTTAGCCGAAGGATTGGTAATCAATTCAATTTGCTTAATAGAGGTTGATGGAATTTGTTGTAAAGCTTGAGATGCCGACATTTGTGAAGGTTTGCCATCAATAAATATTTGCACATTGTCATTTCCTCGTAACGAAACTGAATTGTTTTGTGAATCCACACTAACCGAAGGAATGTTGTTCAAAACATCGGAAGCTGTTGGACCTGCATTTACCAAATCCGGACCAACATTAACAACCTTTCGATCTATTTTTTGTACAAAAGTGGTGCGTTCAGCGGCGACTTCTACTTCAGCCAGCTTAGTAGCTTCTTCTTCTAAATAGATGGTTTTAAGGTTTGTCGTTTTGTTGTCAATGGTAATTTTTGTGGTATAGGATTTAAAACCAATAAATTGAATTTCAAAGTCATAGGTACCATTGGCAATTTTAGTAATGCTAAATTCACCTTTGTCATCTGTAATGCCTCCGGTTATAATTTGATCGTTTGATTTAACGATAATTGAAGCATAAGGAATTGGAGAATTTGTAGTCTTGTCTACAACTTTACCGGTAATTGCACCAATGTTTTCATTAGACGCAAATAAGTTTACGCTCCAAAGTAAGAGCAATGTGATTTTTAGTTTCATGTTTGTTCGTTTTTTTCCGTCAAAAACGGAGATTGATTGATTGATGATGCAAATATAAAATAAATTGCAATACTGTGTATAACAAAGTACCTTATTTAATAAAATTTAACATTTTATTTGATTTTACAATGTTTTTACAAATAGTAGACTTCAAGAATTAGATTTTGTTACAAAAAAAAGTAATAAAAAAAGCCTCCACGTGGGAGGCCATGTCAAAAAATAAAACAACTAAACTATCTTTTCAGAGAAAAGTGTGCCTTAAATTCTTTTGTACGATTATCTTCTTCATAAGTAACCGTAAACCAATAATCTGAAGATGGTAGGGGCTGATTGTTAAACGTGCCATCCCATCCTGGTCCATTAGGGTATATTTGTTTCACTAATTTACCGTATCGATCATAAATATAGATTACGGCATTAGTTTGATTTGCTAAATCTTTGATATTCCAAGTGTCATTATATCCATCTCCGTTAGGGGTGAAAAATTTTGGATAGTTTACAACCAAAACCTCCTCTGTAGAGCTTCCACAACCATTTTTGTCTCTTACAGTAACGGTATGAATACCTGAAGATACATTGTCAAAAGTCGGACTGTCTTGAAACGGACTGTTGTTTAATTGGTATTCATAATTTCCTCCAACACCAACGGCATTAATTGTAATTGAGTTGGTGTTGCTAAATGCCATACTCACTGTAAAAGTTATTGCTGCCGGTTCCGATTGAAAAACTTCAATCATTGTTGGTTCTGAGGAACAGCCGGTTGTTATGTTAGTTGCTACTACAAAATACATTCCAGGAGCTGAAACAGTTAACGTGTTTCCAAATTCACCATTGATTCTAGTTTCATTAAGGTACCATTCAAAATTATGGGTGTTGCTCGAAAGGTTGGCAGCTATAGTAAAGGTACTTAATACAGCTCCAGTTCCGCTTTCCACACAAACATAACCATCTACTGGGGTTGGTTCCGGTAATTTATGAACAATGATTGTCAAAGGTTTAATATCATAACAATTAGGTGCTAAAGTATTGCTAACTCGTATAAATAAATTTTGTAATGTAGTACTTGTAAGTGCGTTAGTGTTACCTGTTGCATCAACTAAACTTGCATGATAGCTTACCACAAATTCAGCACCATTTTGTGAGCCTAAAGCAAGAGCATTAAGCGTAGTTAAATCAAACGAGGTGGTGCCGTCATTTACCCCATCTTCGTCACAAATACGTCTGTTTCCAACGGGTATGTTGTTAACGAAAGGTTGCGGTACTAACGTAATGGTAAACACATGTTCATCAAAACAGTCTGGAGTATAATTGCTATTGGCAAAAACATATAAAGTTTGAGATGTGGTTATAACCGTTCCGGCCATTACTTGACCACCTGTTGCATTCGGACCTCTGTAATACCTTCCAATTGTTAAGGCAGGTAAAGTATAACTGGAGCAAGAAACAACATCTGCCGGTTCGTCAACATTAAATATATTTAATTGAAAACTTTTTTGATCAAAACAATTTGGTATTGTTCCTGTTTCGGCATAAACATAAATCAATTGACTTGTTGTTAATTCGGTTCCTGCTGAAAGCATTGTGCCACCTCCATTTGTTTCGGTATAATAATTTCCAACAGTTAATGCAGGCAAAATATACGAATTACAAACTGAAACTGTTGCAACTGGAGCCACAACCGGAGTTGTATTTACAGTGATGGTAAAAGAGTTTTCATCCACACAAGAAAAGGAAGGACGAATTTGATTCTTTTTGTGAATATATAAGGTTTGTGAGGTAGTGATCACAGTTCCCGGTGTTACGACAGTTCCAAAACCATCTGAGCCGTTTGGAGCGGTATAGTATAAATTATTTTCGGAAAGATTTGGTAAAACATAGCTATCACACACTATGATGTCATCAGATGAATCTGCTTGGATATCAAATACATTAACTTGAAAACTAGTTTCTGAAAAACATCCGTTACCGGTAGCATAAATATAAATTAATTGCGATTCAGTTATTACATGACCACCATTTAGTTGTTGTCCTGTTCCGTTTGGACCAGTAAAGTAATTTCCTAAAGTTAAATTAGTTAATACGTAAGAATTACAGCCATCAATATCACCTCGTGCATCAATTTCAGGTTTTTGATTTGGACTAATTTCAAAGCTTACGCCGTGCTCACAACCATCTCCATTATTCAAATAAATAAATAAAGTTTGTGGACTGGTAATTTCATGACCAGGAGATAAAAGAGTCCCAGTGCCATTAGGTCCAGTAAAATAGTTCCCAACCGGAATGGAGGGTAAAATATAAGCTTCACAGGCTGTAGTCACTGCTGGCACTTCAATTACAGGTAGAGTGATGGTAATTGTAAAATTAAGAGTATCGGTGCAATTAGTTTGTGATTGGCTTTCAGCATAGACATAGATAGTTTGGGTAGAATTAATTACTGTTCCGGCCGCATATGCTGTACCTGTTCCGTTTGGTCCTGAAAAATAGCCGCCTATTGGCAATACAGGTAGCGTATAACTCACACATTCTGTGGTAGAAATTGGGGCATCTAAACCAATGAACACTGTGAAACTTTTTTCTGAAGTACAAGTGTTATTGTGTGCATAAACAAAAATAGTTTGTGTTGCTGTAATGGCAGTTCCTGCAGGAATACTATTTCCTGCCCCATGTGGAGCATCAAAATAATTTCCAACTGAAAGAGTTGGTAAAACATAGGTACTACAATCAAATACATTTTCAAAAGTACCAATCTCCGGATTGGGAACTATCGCAATAGAATAACCTAAATTGATTTCGCAAAAAGGAGCAGCCGTTGATATGAAATAAAAATAGACGTTTTGTGTCTCAGTAATTGCAGTTCCAGGAACAAGTATACTACCGTTACCATTAGGCTGGGTGAAATAATTCCCAAAAGTTAGTGAAGGTAATAAATAGCTTCCACAATAACTTCCGCTTGAAATGGTTAAACTTTCAGGTTTTACAATTGTAACTAAAAAACTACTTTGATTTGGGCAAATTGGCTGCACAGTTGAAATTCTATAGATGTAAATTCTTTTGGTTTCAGTGATTACATTTCCTGCAAATAATGCCTGACCAGTTCCGTTAGGACCGGTAAAATAATTCCCGTTGGTAAGTGTTGGTAATACATAACTATCACATACAATTACATCTTCTAAAATATCAACTATTGGAAGGGCATCCACAACAATATTGACTGTAGTTGTATCGAAACAGCTTGGGTCTGAAATATTTTGAATTCTAATGTATAATGTCCTGCTCAATGAACCATATATAGGAAACGACACAGGATTTGTTCCACTATTTGCCGCTGCTTGTGTTAAATGATAAGTGATCAAATTGTATTCAGCTGATTGACCATTTAAAACCATCGGGTTAATTAGGGCTAAATTGAAATTAGCACGAGTTGGATTATTTATTCTGCCACAAGCATGAAAATCTGTAGGTTGATGTGCAATTGGTGGAGGAGTTACCTGTAATTCAAAGGTTTTAACAATAAAACAAGAGGAATCGTTTTTTTGAATTCTAACATATATCGTTTGACTTCCTATTGAGTTATATACTGCAGGAAGTGGATTGCTGTTTGAAGTAGCATCTTCTGCTGAAGTATGATAAGATACCAGAGTTCCTGTTGGTAAACCTGAAGTGATAATAGGCGTGTTTGAGGCTAAGTTAAATGTATACGAACTTTGTCCGGAATGACATCGGTAAATATTTTTAGGATTTGGAGTTACAAATTGTGTTTGATAGTGCACAATAATTTCGTCAGTAATTGTCTGACATGGAAAAGCGTTATTTGAGTACGTTACAACATACGTCCCGGCTTGATTGATAACCAAAGAAGCTCCTGTTTGACCGTTTAAGATAGTTCCGTTACGTTTCCATGTAAAGGTATAATCTGCGGGATTTAATCCAGTAGTTAAAGTATGAGTAGCACCAAAACATAAACTGGAATTTGTTACATTCGTCAAATCTGGACCCAATACGTTTTGACCAATATTAAAGGCATTGGCAGATAAGAAAATAGCGGAATCAGATTGTGGATCAGCTCTGTCAGCGATAACCAGTTTAATTCTATAAGGAACTCCAGCAGTCAATACAGCTGCAGCATTCATTACTTTAGTCTGTCCGTTGAAATTGATTGGAGCAGAAGCGGCATTGGAACCACCATTAAAAGATCCAAAAAATTGAGAGTTAACTGAGGGACAAGATGAGTTGTAAAGAAAATCTCTTATGGTTACAACTGAAATAGGAGTAGTAGTTGAGGGAACTACAGCTAAATTAGTAGTTACTCCGGTAGCTAAATTGGTTAGTAAAAAGGCAAAAGCATCTGAAAATTGACATTGAAAGTTGCCGTATTCTTCAGAAGCAAATAAAAAGTCAAAATCAAAATGAGGAGATAAAGCCACAAAGTCAAATTCTAAAACAGTTGCGTTAACTGAATTCATTGCAATTCCAGCCTGAGCTAGTACATTTTGTAAATCGGTATCACCAGGCCAATCATTCGTACCATCATTTAACATAGTAGTGTTTGGGCCTTGTGCATTTAATACATTTCCAGTAGAGAGAATAACACCACTTTGTAAGGGGAAATTCGGATTTGTATTTTCAAAATAACCAATACCATTAACCGAACCAAAGTTTGTTCCTGTACTCCAATTAATGTTACTTACTTGCAAACAAGGGGAGTTAACTAAAACATTAATTACTAATTCCGGAATAGTATGATTGTTAGTTGAAACAGAAATACTTTGTGAAAAACCAGTAATTGAACCAAGTATAAGTATGATTAGAAATTTAGTTTTCATTTATAATGATTTTGCAGTGATTAAGATCACTTTTTTTTATTGTTTTGACGATACAAATAAAAGAAATAAAATCGATTAAATGCAAAAAAAGTCGATGAAATACACACAAATGAATTATAGTAAATCTAAATCTTACAAAAAATATGTAATTCATCGATTTTTTTTTACTAGTTTACTAGGTTGTTTTAGAATAATTTCAAATTAAACTAAATTTTAAAGTTCTTTTTCTATTCAATTGTGGGTTTTGAGTTAATCCTTATCTTTGATGACTTAAAAAAAACCATTATGAATGTTTCTGAAATTTTAATTGATCCAATCAAAAAAGCAATTAGTGAGTTGTTTGACACAACTGTTGATAAAGTTGAATTTCAAGCCACACGCAAAGATTTTGAAGGTGATATTACAGTTGTTATTTTTCCTTTTTTAAAAGTGATAAAAGGAAATCCAATGGAGATTGGAAAAGCAATCGGAACATACTTAGTCAACAACGTGCCTATTGTTGAAAAATTCAATGTGGTTTCGGGTTTTTTGAATATTGTAATTGCAGATGCTTACTATTTGCACTTTCTCAACGAGATTAGAACGGAACCGAGTTTTGGATTTAAAAGTACTACAGCGGATGATAAAGCAGTGATGGTGGAATATTCGTCACCAAATACCAACAAGCCACTTCATTTGGGTCACATTAGAAATAATTTATTGGGATTTTCGGTTGCAGAAATTTTAAAAGCTTCCGGTAAAAAAGTATATAAAACCCAAATCATTAATGATAGAGGAATTCATATCTGTAAGTCTATGTTAGCTTGGAAACAATCAAACAAAAATGAGACTCCGGAGTCATCAGGTTTAAAAGGAGATAAGCTAGTTGGAAATTATTATGTGGCTTTCGATAAAAAATACAAATCTGAAATAAACGAGTTAATTGCACAAGGTCAAACCGAAGAAGAAGCTAAGAAAAAGGCTCCTTCAATTTTAGAAGCCCAACAAATGCTCCTTGATTGGGAAGCAGGTAAACCAGAAGTGATGGAACTCTGGAAAACCATGAACCAATGGGTGTATGACGGTTTTGAAACCACATACAAAAACTTAGGTGTTGATTTTGATAGTTATTATTATGAAAGCAACACTTATCTTCTTGGTAAAGAAGTGGTGCAATTTGGTTTGGAAAAAGGTATTTTCGAAAAAGATCCTGATGGTTCAGTTTGGATAGATTTAACCGAAGACGGTTTGGACAGAAAAATCGTTCTTCGTTCAGACGGGACAGCTGTTTACATGACTCAAGATATAGGAACAGCCATTCAACGAGTTAAAGATTTTCCGGATGTTGGAGGGATGGTTTATACCGTTGGAAATGAACAAGATTATCACTTTAAAGTATTATTTTTAATTCTAAAAAAGTTAGGATTTGATTGGGCAGCCAATCTATACCATCTGTCTTACGGAATGGTTGAATTGCCTTCAGGCAAAATGAAATCAAGAGAAGGAACTGTTGTAGATGCCGATGATTTAATGGCTGAAATGACAGAAACTGCCGCAAAAATTTCACAAGAGTTAGGTAAATTAGACGGTTATTCAGACGATGAAAAGCAACGTTTGTATAAAATTATTGGATTAGGAGCATTAAAATATTTTATGCTGAAAGTGGACCCAAAGAAAAACATGATGTTTAATCCGGAAGAATCTGTTGATTTTACCGGAAATACCGGACCTTTTATTCAATATACCTACGCTAGAATTCAGTCAATTCTTAGAAAAGCAAATTTTGATTATTCAGATTTAATTCTAAAAATTACTTTGCATCCAAAAGAAAAAGAACTAATCAAATTGTTAGAAACGTATCCTATTACTATTCAAAATGCGGCTCAACAGCATAGTCCTGCTTTAATCGCAAACTATACGTATGAATTGGTAAAAGAATACAATTCCTTTTATCAATCTGTTCCAATCTTACCGGAAGAAGACCTCACTTTGAAAGCATTCAGAGTGCAACTTTCTCAAAAAGTAGCCGAAACAATAAAATCTGCTTTTAGCTTATTGGGAATTGAAGTTCCGGAAAGGATGTAATCTCTCAATTTTTTTCGTAATTCTTAAAGAAACTTTAATAAGCTAAAGGGTACTATTATTATATTTTTTGCGTTATGAGTGTTGAATGTTTTATGGTTTTAAAATATTCAAAAACAACCAATAAACCTTTAAATTTATAAATTATGAAAAAATTGTTTTTTTTCTCCTTTTTAATAAGCACTTTTATGCTTAGTGTAGTTGCGTGCAGTAGTGATGATGATGCTTCTAACAACCCAAGTATTAGTCAGGTAGTTACAAATGTTAGTAGCGGAACATGGCGTGTAACACTTTTTTCTGAAGGGGGTGTAAATCAAACTTCAGATTTTGCAGGATACAATTTTACTTTTGCTGCAAATAATGTGGTAACTGCTGAAAATGGTAGTAGTACAGTATTAGGTACATGGATAACCGGAACAGACGACAGTACCCTAAAAATGATTTTAAGTTTTGATGTTCTTGCAGGTCCCTTTGAAGAAATTAGTGAAGACTGGCGAATTCTCTCAAGCACTTCAACAAAACTCGAATTAAGACATGTTAGTGGAGGTGATGGAAGTATTGATTTGCTAACTTTTCAAAAAAATTAGTTTAATTTATTAAATTTGAATTAGCCATCCTAAAAAGGATGGTTTTTTTATTGATTTTACTAAGGAACATCCCGTTCAATTTCATAAATTTGCACTTCACAAAAGAAAAAAATTATGTTCAGTAATTTAAGCGAAAAGCTTGATAAAGCCTTACACATATTAAAAGGACATGGAAAGATTACAGAAGTTAACGTAGCAGAAACGTTAAAAGAAGTACGCCGTGCACTTTTAGATGCCGATGTTAATTTTAAGATTGCCAAAGATTTTACCACTACTGTCAAAGAAAAAGCTCTGGGTCAAAACGTATTGACATCTTTGCAACCGGGCCAGTTGATGGTAAAATTGGTCAAAGACGAATTAACCGAATTAATGGGTGGGGAGGAAGTAGGTATTAACCTTTCCGGAGCACCTACAGTGATTTTAATGTCAGGTTTGCAAGGTTCCGGTAAAACTACTTTTTCCGGAAAGTTAGCCAATTTTCTAAAAACCAAAAAAGGAAAAAAACCACTTTTGGTGGCTTGTGATATTTATCGTCCTGCGGCAATAAACCAATTGCACGTTGTTGGAGGTCAAATTGGTGTTGAGGTATATTCTGAACCTGAAAATAAAGACGCTGTATCTATTGCTCAAAATGCGATAAAACATGCTAAAGCCAACGGTTTTAATGTGGTTATTGTCGATACAGCCGGTCGTTTGGCAATTGATGAACAAATGATGAACGAGATTGCAAATGTTCACAAAGCCATTACACCACAAGAAACCTTGTTTGTTGTTGATGCTATGACCGGACAAGATGCGGTGAATACTGCAAAAGCATTTAACGAAAGATTAAATTTTGATGGTGTTATCTTAACAAAATTAGACGGTGATACCCGAGGTGGTGCTGCTCTATCAATTAAATCTGTTGTAAATAAACCAATTAAATTTATAGGAACAGGTGAGAAAATGGAAGCTATTGATGTTTTCTATCCTTCTCGTATGGCTGATAGAATTTTGGGGATGGGTGACGTTATCTCCTTAGTTGAAAGAGCTCAAGAACAATATGATGAAGAAGAAGCTCGAAAACTGCAAAAGAAAATTGCTAAAAACGAGTTTGGTTTTGATGATTTCTTATCTCAAATTCAACAGATTAAGAAAATGGGTAACATGAAAGATTTGGTAGGAATGATTCCTGGTGCCGGAAAAGCTCTAAAAGATGTGGAAATTGAAGACGATGCCTTCAAACATATCGAAGCCATTATTCATTCAATGACACCATTAGAAAGAACAAAACCAACAGTTATCGACGGAAAAAGAAAAATAAGGATTGCCAAAGGTTCCGGAACCAAAGTGGAACAAGTGAATCAATTGATGAAACAATTTGACCAAATGAGCAAAATGATGAAGATGATGCAAGGCGGCGGCGGAAAAAACCTCGCCCGAATGATGGGCGGCATGAAAGGAATGAGATAATTTTCTAGAAAACAGACGCGATTTTTCGCGTCTTATTTTTTTGACACAACTAAAACAACAGATACATGAAATTATTAGACGGAAAGAAAGTTTCGGAAGACATCAAAAATGAAATAGCTGCTGAGGTGCAGAAAATGAAAGATAATGGTGAAAAAGTACCTCATTTAGCCGCTGTGATTGTTGGTAATGATGGTGCTAGTTTAACCTATGTTGGTAGTAAAGTAAAATCTTGCGAGCGTGTGGGTTTTGAAAGTACTTTAATTAAAATGCCAAGTACAACTTCAGAAACTGAATTACTTAAAAAAATTAAAGAGTTAAACGAAGATGATAACATAGATGGTTTTATTGTGCAATTGCCTTTGCCAAAACAAATCGATACCCAAGAAGTATTGATGGCCATTGACCCAAGTAAAGATGTTGACGGTTTTCATCCGGAAAATTTCGGTAAAATGGCTTTGGATATGAGTACTTTTATTCCTGCTACTCCATTCGGTATTTTAGAATTATTAGAACGTTATGGTGTTGAAACACAAGGAAAACATACTGTAGTGATTGGAAGAAGCCATATTGTTGGAAGACCGATGAGTATTTTGATGGGAAGAAAAGGTTTTCCCGGAAATTCAACAGTTACTTTAACACATAGTTATACTAAAAATATTTCTCAAATCACCACTCAAGCTGATATTATTATCACAGCTCTTGGTGTTCCAAATTATTTGAAAGCAGAAATGGTTAAAGATGATGCCGTTGTTATTGATGTAGGAATTACTCGTGTTGCAGATGAAACCACCGAAAAAGGATACCGCATTACCGGCGATGTTGATTTTGATTTGGTCAGTAAAAAAGCTTCTTTTATTACTCCTGTTCCCGGTGGAGTGGGACCTATGACGATTGCGATGCTTCTCAAAAATACGTTGTTAGCCAGAGAGCAAAAACGATTGAAGTTAAAATAAAAAACTAAACCCAAGTGATGAGCTTGGGTTTAGTTTTTTGTAGAAGAGCAAACACTAGTTCCCATTAATTTATCCCAAACTATAAAATAAAAACCATAATTGACTTTGTCATTATAGTGATGATGTAAATCATGGTTTGTAGCAGTATTAAAAATCATATGTGTAGATTTATTTTTAAAAATCTCAAAACCCAAGTGAATTAGAATGTTATAGATTGTCATAATGCTAAAAAAGATGAGTAATATTAAAGGATGTATAGGTATAAAAATTATAATTATAGGGATAAAACCTAATGATATAATTGCTTCAACCGGATGAAATGAAAAGGATGTCCAAGGAGTTGGGTTTTCGGATAAATGATGGATTTTATGAAATCGATACAACCATTTATTTGAATGCATCAATCGATGGGTCCAATAAAAATAGGTGTCGTGAATTAAGATTATTAAAAATAAACTTAAAAATAAATAGCCAATTCCATATTGATAAAGGTCAGTATATATTTTTGTAAACCCTTTTTTATACCAAAATATTAAGATGCCGGTTGATAAACCATAAATAAGCATTGCACAAATTGAGAATAGTATTTCGTGCTTTAGCTGTTTGAAATTCGGGAATTTATCTTGAATTTTTAAGGTTTTTAATTTCTTGAAAAAAAGGATGTAAAACACAAAATAAGCCAAACCTGCCAAAACAAAATACCTCAAGGCAAATGTCATTGCACCGATTAACCATTGATTGATATCAGAGTAAAACAAAATTTTAAGTTTTAATTTGTATATAATTTGGACAACCTTTTGAAATCATGTCAGTAATACAATCATCAAAAGTGTCATTAAATATTGATCCTGATTTCTGATGACAAAAAGGACAGGAATTAAAATCACCGTTAGCATCCAAATAAAAACTTCTATTTCCTGAAGCATAACAACCCTGTCTTCTTTGATAATAGCCATGATTGCTTATTAATGGGAATGATTTATTATTAGAGTCATAATTCATGTTAAAGTAAAAATCATCTAACAAAGCGGTTTTTTCATTTGATAGCACTACATTTTTATCAGCATAATGGCCAACTTCTTTTGGTTCTAATAATTGAATAAAAGAAACACCCCATTCTTTTGCTAGTTTTACATAAGAAATTAAGTTTTCGGTAGATGTAAATTCATTAGTAACACAAATACTCAAAGCAACAACTAGATTGTTATTTATTGCATTTTTGACACCTTCTTTTGCCCAATAAAAAGCATCTTTATAACCTCTGAATGTATTATGTTTTTCCGGATCAAAATGATCTAAACTTATAAAAACTCCGGTTAATCCACCGAGGTGTAGATTTTTGGCATTTTCATCAGTTAGTTTAAAGCCAGAAGTTAACACCCAAAAATCGGTGTTTTTTTTATCACAATGTTCTAGAATTTCTAAAATAGCAGCAATACGAAGTAAGGGTTCGCCACCGGTTAAGTGTATTTGACTTACTCCCTTTTGTTGAATTTTTATAATGTTTGACACAATTACTTCAGTAGAAAGATTGTCTTTAGTATTTAAATTTTCCCATTCATAACAATGTTCACATCGTAACGAACATTTTTTTGTAATAGAAACATAGACATTAATAAATTGATTTACTTTTTTTCTCATTGGAATTATCCGATTCATTTCTGAAGCAATAAAATTTTGAAAGGAATTGCCATTCCAGCCCGGAGTATAAAGTCCCCAGTAATAGCGATTATTTATATGAATTAATTTAAAAAGTCGGTGTTCGCCAATTGCTTTTCTCCTTTTTTTGTCTAATGTAAGCGGTACATAAACCCAATGCCAAGGATTTCGATAGTTTTTTATTGCAATTTTAAAAATGGTTATTCGAAATAAAATTTCAATCCATTCTTTTTTTAAGCCGGTTATTATAGTTCTGTTTTTTTTAATTGAGGCAATTTGGGGTTGATTCAAAATGGATTTTGTATCATTTTGAGTTAAAACAAGCTGATTGTATTTCTGATAATTAATCATTTAAAGTAACAATTTGCTTTTGTTTTAAATTGTTTATGAAATGTAAATATTCGTTTTTTGAATAGATAGAGAGAGCTCCATCTTGTTTAAACTTTTTTAATTGCTTCACTTTAGGTTTGCCTTTATAATCTCTGATGTATTCATAGTAACCTCTATTTTTTAGAAAGACACTTTCTTTTTCCCATTTTGTGTTACTTTCTTTATCGAAAGTGACAATCACTTCGTTGCCAATATTGGGTTGAATTAGTCTTTTCTGATCTTCAAAAAGTAATAAATCTTTGACATCAATTCCGTTTTCATCAATGGCAGAACTAGGGTTGTATTTTTTCACAATCAGATTTTCATTAGGACTGAAATCAATAGCTGCATAATCAATTTCCCAAAACATAAAACCACATTCTAATTTAATTTCAACACTATTTGAATGTATTTTGCTTAAATCAATTGGTACAACTAAATCCCGAAAGGCCATTGGGCCTACTGGGTTTATCCGTTCTATTATTTCCCAAGAGGAATTAGTTTTTAGCAATACGGTTAATGGAATTCCTTGGTTGTTTTGCCAATTTATGTTTTGTTCTGGGGATACATTTTTTTGATTCTTTTGAAATGTTTCAAAATAGGATCCAAAATGTTCATTAAATTTTCCGTAAATTAAATCAAGCCAAAAGGAGTTCTTGGCTTTAAGAATTAATTTTGCAGAAGTTGAGGTTGTCGGTTTTTCAAAACGTAGTGTTAACGAATTCATGTCTGAGTTGCTTTCTGCATCATCAAATAAAAAACAGTTTTCATCTTTATATTCTAAACTGGTTTTGGTATAAATTTTATCATTTTCAAAAAGTTGAACTGGACTTTCTTTTTTAGTTATGGTGTGAAGTTTTCCGTTTTGATCAATAAGAACATCATGAGTTTTTTTGTGATTTACAACTATTAATTCCACTAAATCAGTGTATTGAATTTCCATCAATTCATTGCTGATTTTAATTACAAATTCATTTGAATTGGAATTATAATTGGGAAGTTTTATAAAGTCATCTCTTTCTAAAGTTGGTAAAATGGCACCTGGATATAACTCACCCACAAACTCAAAAGTTTCTCCGTTTTTGACATAAACAAATGGACATGAGCTTTTTGTAGCTGCAATGATAATTGCAATAACGGCAATAGTTCCAAACGTAAATCCTAAAACGTTTGAAAGTGTTCTCCCACTATCCTTATCATATACTTCTACTTTTTCAATTTGATCGTAAGGAATTGTTATTGATTTACCTACTTCAAAAGGAATTTCTTGAGAAGTATAAAAATGTACCTCATTTGTTTTTATTACTTTCTTTTTATCATACTGATAGGCACTTTTCTTCTTGGTAGGGTTGTATAATAAATGCTTTTTTGAAATAGAATCTATTTCTCCCTCAATACTTTTATTGTCTTCATTTAAAACGATATTCTTTAGGTGAAAATCATTGTTGTTTGTGTGCAATACAACATATTTTTCATTTTTGTTGATGGTGTTATAGTTTTCCGAGAAATTTTCAGAACTTGTTGGAAGGTTTTTGACGTTGTAATAGGAGCATGAAATAACTAAATTTAAAAAAATAATTACTTGAAACCATGCTACAATCTGATGGTGATTTTTAATTTTTTTTATCAGATTTTGATTTGTTGATATCTTTATATTTTTCATAAAATATTATTTTAAGTTTAAATAATATGTTAAAAATAAAAGATTCGGAGTGATTAAATTTACAAAATATAATAGTACATCATATCAATTTATTGTAAAATTATATAGAAATTGCTATTTTGTCAATCAATTTTGAGAATTATATTACCTTTTTTTTGGAGTAGATTTAAAGGTTTCCGGCTTCGTATTAATTTTAGGCAAACTCGCTTCTTCCGTTTTGCTTGAAGGTTCAATCAATTGATTTAGTTCATTAATTTCAACTTCTGATAAATCACGATATCTTCCCACCGGAATGTCTAAAGAAATATTGATAATTCGAATACGTTTTAAAGTCGTAACTTCATATCCCAAATACTCACACATTCGTCTGATTTGACGATTTAAACCTTGCGTTAAAATAATTTTAAAAACAAATTTACTAATCTGTTCTACTTTACATTTTCGAGTAACGGTATCTAAAATTGGTACGCCATTTCCCATTCGTTGGATGAATCTATCGGTTATGGGCTTGTCAACCGTGACAATATATTCTTTTTCGTGATTGTTTCTTGCACGAAGAATTTTATTTACAATATCACCATCATTTGTCATAAAAATCAAACCTTCACTGGCTTTATCCAAACGGCCAATCGGAAAAATTCGTTCAGGATAATTGATATAATCAACTATATTATTTCGAACTGTTTGATTGGTGGTACATTCTATGCCGGCCGGTTTGTTAAAAGCCAAATAAACAGGTTTTTCTCTGTTTTCACGAATCAGTTTGCCATCTACTCTGATTTCATCAGTTTCGCTAATTTTTGTACCCATTTCAGGAACTATTCCATTGATGGTTACTCTTCCTTCTGAAATTAATTTGTCAGCTTCTCTTCGAGAACAATACCCCGATTCGGATAAAAATTTATTAATTCGTTTTCCTGAATTTTCCATGATGGCAAAGGTAACTTTTATTCATTAATTTATGAAAATCAATTTTTTAGGATGTCTTTATAAAATTATTAAATTGCAATGATTTTAAAATCAAAAAATTAATTCGGAATTGGATGATTAGAACGGCTATTTTTAATGTTTTATTATTTTGGATTTCTGTTTCGTTTAGTCAAAATCGAAAGGGACAATTTCATTTGAACCAATCAAGTGAAATGCACGAACTATATGTACGATTTTCAGCTACAATAGATTTTTCATCTGGAGATTACATTACTGTTACAAAAAATCAGATTCCGGGTTTTGAAACCTTGCAGAATGAATTTTCCATTTCTTTCGAAAGAGGAATTTTAATGGAAGAGGAGGCACTTTACCGAATGGAACAAAATGCGTTACAGCTTAATAATGACGACGGTTCGATAAAAATTTTAAAAAATATTTTAAAGGTAAACATTTCAAAACCAACCAATGAGAGACTTCTGGAACTCGCTACAAAATTGGAAGAATTATCAAACGTTGACTATTGTAGTCTCATCTCACTCGAGCCCATTCGACCACCATTTGATATTATGCCGGTCACTCCAAATTTTGAAGTAAATCAAAATTATATTGCAGCAAATCCCGGAGTAAATATGCAACACGCCTGGAATTTGGGATTAATCGGAAGTGGAATCAAAATCAGAGATGTTGAATACGGATTCAACAAAAATCACGAAGAATTCCATCAGATAAATGCTTTTTTGGCTACAGGAATGACGGTCAATTCGAATGCTTCTGTTGATTATACAGAACATGGAACTGCCGTTTTTGGAATTGTTTATGCTCACAAAGGCAATTATGGCGTTTCCGGAATGGCATATGGAGCAACTGAAATGATTTTGTTTCCGGAGTGGCAACAAACGGGGTATAATCGAATTTTTGCAATAACGCAATCCATTCAAAATTCTTCGCCCGGAGATATTATTATTTTTGAAATGCAAACCGGCGGTCAAAACGATCAATTTGTTCCGGCAGAATATAACAATGTGGTTTGGGATTTAACACTAGCCGCCTCCAATAGTGGAATTATCATTGTTGCGGCAGCAGGTAACGGAAACCAAAATTTAAATTCAGCTTTTTATCAACCTTACATGAATCGTGGGGATAGTGGTGCTATAATTGTTGGAGCAGGGACTTCTACTTTGGCTCACAATAAAATGTGGTACAGCACCCATGGCACTAGAGTAGATGTTCAAGCTTGGGGTGAAAATGTTTATTCAACTGGTTATGGCGATGCTATTACAATTGGCGGTGATTTTAACCAACGGTATACCAATTTTGCAGGAACAAGTTCTGCAACACCAATTGTTGCCTCTTGTGCGATTGTTTTACAATCCTACCATCATTCCTTAAATGGAAACTATTTGACCGGTCCGCAAATGAGGGAATTATTAAAAGTTACAGGAATCGCTCAGGGAAATCCGGGTGCTGGTGCTATTGGTCCGATTCCAAATATGCAAATCGCTATTCAAAAGATATACGATGATTATGTGTTGTTGAATTTAGCTACGAATGAACTAACTAATTTTTCAGTATTTCCAAATCCCGCTTCTGATAAAATTACTTTGATGGTTTCAAATGATTTGACAAAAAATGCTCAAATAGAAATATTCAATTCTTTAGGGCAAAAAATATATCAGTCATCAGTTCCTGATTCAAGAGAAATCAATATTTCCGGATATAATTCAGGGGTTTATTTTTTGAAAATATCTGATGGTAAATTTTCAACCGTAAAAAAAATCGCTAAGCGTTAGCTTTGTCTTCAAATAAGTAGTTGTAGATTTTTTGATACATTTTTTCATCGTGCATGCTATGACCCAAACCTTGGGTTTCAATGAAAATTGCATTTTTCCAGCTGCTTATAATTTTTTGACTTTCTTTAAATGACACTACATCATCTTCTGTGTCATGAGCCACAATTCCAGATATTTCTAGTGTTGAAGCCATTTTGGCACCACTAAAATCGATAATTTTCAATTTGAATTTTTCTTCAAAATAGTTTTCCAATTGTTTTGAAACACGGTTGTTTAAACCTAAAATTCTTTTAAAATTAAAAATCAAAACATCCAAATCCGAAGGAGAACCAATTAGAATTATTTTTTTTATTGATTCAGGTTTGTAAAAATGTTGGTGAAACAAACAGGCAGAACCACCTATGGAATGTCCGATTATAATAGAAGGTTCAAAATGTTTTACTACCAGATTAATAAACGAAGCATATTTTGGCACGTTGAATTCTACGCCGTTTGATAAACCGTGAGCCGGACCGTCAAGTGCAATTATGGTACTTCCTGATTTTTGCAATTGATGAATTAAAAGTTCCCAACGCGAAGCATTGCTTTCCCAACCGTGAACCAAAATAATTTTAGTAGCATTTCCCGACCAAACATATACTGGAAATTTGTGATTTTCTAATTCAAAAAAATCAAAAGAAGCTTGCTTTAAAATGGTCGGTAAATTTTCATTTTGCAGTCTTCCAGCTCTTGGAGTACTGAAAAATTTATAGGCAATTTCTTTGGCTTTTTTGGGATAGATATAGCTTAAAAAATTTATAAAATTGCCAATGCAAAAAATAATAAATGAATTTAAAAATTGTTTCATAAAAAAAACCCCGATTGGGGTTTTAAAAGATTATATGCTTTTGAATACGTTTTCCATTTTTTCTTTTTCCTCGTTGGCTAAAGCAGCATCAACTAAAATTCTACCACTATGTTCGTCTGTGATAATTTTTTTTCTGGCAGCAATTTCAACTTGGGTTTGTGGTGGAATGGTAAAGAACGACCCGGCAGAAGCTCCTCTTTCTATAGAAACAACAGCCAATCCGTTTTTAACACTGCTTCTGATTCTGTTGTAAGCAGCTAAAATTCTTTCTTCAATTTTACCTTGGTATTCTGCAGAAAGATTCATTAAAAACTCTTCTTCTTTTTGAGTTTCAGACATGATATCGCCTAATTCTGCTTTTTTGTGCTCTAAATGATTTTGTTTAGAAGAAAGTTTTTCTGTTGCTTCAGCAATTTGAACTTTCTTAAATTCAGTAGAAGCTTTCAATTCTTTAATTTGCTTTTCTGCTAACTGAATTTCTAATTCTTGGTATTCAATTTCCTTTGTAAGTGAGTTGAATTCTCTGTTATTCCTAACGTTTTTTTGTTGTTCAGTATATTTTTTAATACCTTCTTTGTGAGCCTCAATAGCGTTTTTCTTTGCTTTAATTTGCTCGTCAATAGTATCTAAATCTACTTTTAATTTCTCTGAACGCGATTTTAATCCTGCAACTTCATCCTCTAAATCTTGCACCTCAAGAGGCAATTCTCCTCTGATATTTCTAATTTCGTCTATTCGCGAATCAATTAATTGCAAATCATAGAGTGCTCTTAACTTCTCTTCTACACTCATTTCTTTAACGTTTGTCATAACTTAAAAGTACTTAACTGGATTTGTATTTTCTTCTGATAAAATGATTGCAAAATTAGGAATTTTTTTGATAAGAAAATCAACAATATAATTTTTTGTGTAGCGTTCGCTTTCATAATGTCCAATATCTGCTAAAAGCAACTGATTTTCAGCTTCATAGAATTGATGGTATTTCAAATCTGCTGTTATAAAAGCATTCGCTCCTTGTTTTATTGCTTCTTTTATGGCAAAACTCCCTGAGCCTCCTAAAACTGCTACTTTTGAGACTTTTTTACCTAAAAAAGCACTGTGTCTTATGCTTTCACATTTCATTTTATCTTTCACCTGTTGTAGAAATTCTGACTCAGAAACAGGAGTTTCTAATTGTCCAATCATCCCCAAACCAATGTTTTGATGTTTGTTTTGCAGTTCATAAATTTCATAAGCTACCTCTTCATAGCAATGATTTTGGAACAAAGCTTTTAAAATTTTTGATTCTAAATGCTTTTCAAAAGTTACTTCTATTTTAATTTCTTCGTTTTCAACAAATTCAAATCGTTCGCCAATTTCCGGATTGCTGTTCTCATTTCCTAAATAGGTGCCAATGCCTTTTGAATTAAAACTACAGTCTTCGTAGTTGCCAATGGTTCCTGCTCCGGCTTCAAAAAGAGCGTTTCTTAATTCTGTATGATTTTCGGGAATGGTATAGGTTACTAACTTTCGAATAAATTTTTCTTTGGGTACTAAAATTTTAGTGTTTTTTAAACCTAAAGCATTGCAAATAATTTTATTAACTCCTTCTTTATGATTATCTAAAGCAGTATGAACGGCATAGATGGCGATGTCATTTTTAATGGCTTTGATGATGACTCTTTCCACATAATTTTTTCCGGTTATTTTTTTTAAACCGGAGAATAAAATAGGGTGAAAGCAAACAATAAGGTTGCATTTTTTAGAAATGGCTTCATCAACAACATTTTCTAAGGCATCGTGACAAACCAGTATTCCGGAAATTTCTTGATTTTCATTTCCGGTTAACAAACCAACATTGTCAAAATCTTCGGCATAAGCTAAAGGTGCAATCTCTTCTAAAACTTGAATAATGTGGTTGAGTTTCATTGTAGTATAATTGATGGATTAGTTTATTTCTTTCAAAGATAAAAATTACCTACTTTCGTAGTATGATTTTAGTTAGAAAATTACTTTTTCCATTTGCAATTTTATATGGTTTTGTGACAGCCATTAGAAACTTTTTATATGATAAAGCAATTTTAAAGTCATTTGCATTCGATATTCCGGTTATTGCTGTGGGGAATTTATCTGTTGGCGGAACCGGAAAAACACCCCAAATTGAATTTTTAATTCGAATTTTGCAAGACAACTACCGTGTTGCTACGTTAAGTCGTGGATACAAACGAAAATCAACAGGTTTTCAATTGGCAGATGCTTCTTCAACCGTAGCCGATTTAGGCGATGAATCGTTTCAGTATCATACAAAATTCCCCAATTTGGAAGTAGCTGTCGATGCCGACCGGGTAAATGGAATTACTCAATTGTTGCATCAAACTATTCCACCTCAAGTGATTTTGTTGGATGATGCTTTTCAACACCGAAGAGTTAAAGCAGGATTTTATGTTTTATTGACTGCTTTTGACGATTTATATATTGATGATTTTATGTTGCCAACCGGTAATTTAAGAGAGTACCAATCGGGAGCAACAAGAGCTTCTGTGGTAATTGTTACCAAATGTCCCATTGATTTGTCTGAAAAACAACGACTTGAAATCGAAAAAAAATTACAAGTAAAAAGCTATCAAAAACTTTTTTTTAGTAGTATTTCCTACGATGAATTTGTGTATTCTGAAACTACAAAAATGGCAATTAAAGAAATTAAAGAATCAGAAAAACTTTTAGTTTCAGGAATTGCAAAACCAAAACCATTCTATGATTTTGTACAAAAGGACTCCGATGAAAAATTGACTTTCAATGATCATCATGATTTTGCTGAAAGTGATATTGCTTTGATTCGAAATAAATCCAAAGGAAAAATTATAGTGACTACCGAAAAAGATTATATGCGGTTAAAAGGAAAATTGAAACCGGAAAAATTATTCTTTTTACCAATTAAAAGCACTTTTATTCAAAACGAATTAGAATTTATAAATACAATTAAAAATTATGTGGAACAAAGTACAAGAAACCGTTAGTTATCTTAAGGAAAAAACAAATTTTACACCTGAATTTGGAGTTATTTTAGGTTCAGGATTGGGTTCGTTTACTCAAGATTTAGAAATAGAATTTACGATTCCTTATGCTGAAATTCCGAATTTTCCGGTATCGACAGTTCAAGGTCACAAAGGTGCTTTGGTTTTTGGGAGAATTGGTTCCAAGAAAGTAGTAGCAATGCAAGGAAGGTTTCATTATTATGAAGGTTATGATATGCAAACGGTTACATTTCCGGTTAGAGTGATGAAATATTTGGGAGTGACCAAACTTATTGTTTCCAATGCTTCCGGAGGTGTAAATGATAATTATGAAGTGGGTGATATTGTGGTGATAAAAGACCACATCAATATGTTTCCCGATCATCCGCTACGAGGTCAAAACGACGAGCGATTCGGACCGCGATTCGTGAATATGAGCGAGGCCTATTCGTTGGACATGATTAAGCAATTGAAAACAATTGCAACGCAAAATGCAATAAGTTTGAAAGACGGAATTTATTTAGGACTTCAGGGGCCCACTTTTGAAACCTTGGCAGAATATAAAATGGTAAAAATTTTAGGTGCTGATTGTGTCGGAATGTCAACCGTTCCCGAAGTTATTGTTGCCCGACATATGAATGTAGATTGTCTTGGAATTTCGGTCATTACCGATATGGGGAATGAGGAATCAATTCATGAAGTAAACCATCAAGAAGTGTTAGAAGCTGCCCGAAAAGCAGAACCTAATGTTAGAAAATTAATTAAATTATTTATAGAAACAATCTAATAAATTTAAAAAATGAAATATTTATATGTGCTTTTTTTAGGATTATTTTTAAGTAGTAATTTGCTAAAGGCTCAAGATTTTTATTTGCATTGTGGAAACATGTTAGATATTCAGAGTGGCAAATTTTTGAAAAATAAAACAATTATTGTTTCCCAAAATAAAATTAAAGAAGTGAAGGATGGATTTGTTTCTAAAGCGAATGCTTCTGATAGTGAAATAGATTTAAAAAATGAATATGTACTTCCGGGTTTGATTGATATGCATGTTCATATTGAAAGCGAAACCAACGCACGAAGTTATATGTCTGATTTTTTGGATAATGAGGCAGATGTGGCATTTGAAGCAGCTCGTTTTGCTGAAATCACATTAATGGCCGGATTCACAACTGTTCGTGATTTAGGCGGAACAGGAGTAAATATTTCGCTTAGAAATGCAATAAACAAAGGAGTTACAAAAGGACCACGAATTTTTGCAGCCGGAAAATCTATAGCAACAACCGGTGGTCATGCTGATCCAACTAACGGAAGAAATAAAAAACTAATGGGTGACCCCGGTCCTTTAGAAGGTGTAGTAAATTCTCCTGAGGATGGAGTAAAGGCAGTACGACAACGTTACAAAGAAGGTGCTGATGTAATCAAAATTACAGCAACCGGTGGTGTTTTGAGTGTTGCTAAAAGCGGAAAGAATCCGCAGTTTACAATTGAAGAAATTAAAGCTATAACACAAACTGCCAAAGATTATAATATGTTGACTGCCGCACATGCGCATGGTGATGAAGGTATGCAAAGAGCCATTTTAGGCGGAATTAAAACTATTGAACACGGAACTTTTATGAGTGATGCAACAATGGAACTCATGAAAAAATTTGATGTTTATTTAGTACCCACTATAACAGCAGGAAAAGAAGTAGCCGAGAAAGCAAAGATCACTGGATTTTATCCTGAGATTGTTCGTCCAAAAGCTTTAGAAGTTGGACCACAAATTCAAGAAACTTTTGGTAAAGCATACAAAAAAGGAGTAAAAATTGCTTTTGGTACCGATGCAGGAGTTTTTCCTCATGGAATCAATGCAAAAGAATTTACTTATATGGTTGAAGCCGGAATGCCTCAATTAGCAGCAATTCAATCGGCAACAATTGTGAATGCAAAACTGTTAGGTGTTGAAAATGAAATTGGTCAATTGAAAGAAAACTTTTTTGCTGATATAATTGCGGTTAACGAAAATCCATTAGAAAAAATAAGCACTTTAGAACAAGTTACTTTTGTTATGAAAGATGGAAAAATTTATAAAAACTAACTTAATTGTTGAGCAATTACTTTATAAAAATTGTCGGGATTAAATGGTTTTGTTATTACATCATTCATGCCAAAAGAAAGTAACATTTCTCTATTCTCATTTAACGAAATGGCAGTTAAAGCAATTATTGGGATTGTTTTGTTGAACGTTCTGATTTTTTCAGTTGCTGTAGTTCCGTTGATTCCCGGTAAGTGAACATCCATTAAAACTAGGTCAAAAGTGTTGTTTTCCACAAGCGTGATTGCTTCTTCTCCATTGTCAACAATCTCACAAATCATGTCTTTGTTTTCAATCATTTTTTTGGTAATCATCTGATTGATTTTGTTGTCTTCAACAACCAGTACTTTTTTAGTGTTAAAAACGGAGTTATCATATTGTTTTACAACTTCAACAAACGTTTGATGTCCAATTTTGAAATCTAATGCAAACGAAAAACTGGAGCCAACATTTACATCACTTTTAAGTTTGATTTCTCCGCCCAATAGATTTACTAAACGTTTTACAATTGCTAAGCCTAAACCGGTTCCTCCATATTTCCTGTTTATTTCAACGGAGCCTTGAGAAAAACTCTCAAAGATAGTTTCTTGATTTTCAGGCGGGATTCCAATGCCATTGTCATTTATATCAAAATAGATTCTGGTTAAATCTTCTTCTTTTGTTTCTGAAAGAATTATTTTTGCACTAACACTTACAGTTCCGTTTTTAGTAAACTTTAAAGCATTGTTAATTAAATTGATAAATATTTGTGATAATTTAGTCGGGTCGCCAATTAAGTTTTCAGGAATATTCTCGTCAATATCCAATACAAAATCATTGTTGTTTTTGCTGGCTAAATCTTTAAAAGAATTTTGTAAATCTTCCAGCAATTGCTTGATGTTTACATTGATTCTCTCAATTTCAATGTTTTCACTTTCAACCCGGTTAATTTCTAAAATATCATTGATAAAGTTTAAAAGATAATCACCGGAAAATTTAAGTGAAGTTAAATATTGCAATTGCGATTTTTTTGGCTTCTCTTCCAATAATAAATGTGTAATTCCATTGATTGCATTAAGTGGGGTTCTTAACTCATGACTTACTGTTGATAAAAATTCTGCTCTGGCTTTTGAAGCTTTTTCTGCTTTGTCTTTAGCCAATTGAAGTTCGGTATTTTTATCTTGAAGCAATTTATTCGTCTGGCTTCTTATAATGTTGTTTTTGTATAATGATAAACTTAGAAGTGATAAAATTGATATTAAAGCGATACTTAACAAACTAATTAATTTAGAAAATTTTGTGGCTTTTGCTTGTGCTTTGTTTTCTTTATCTAATTGTTCTATGGTTTTAAGACGTTCGGTTTCTTTAAAACTCATAAAACCTTCTGCACCAATTTTTTTTTGATTAATTCCTAAAATACTGTCTTTAATCAATACATGATTTTTTAAAAAAGTATATGATTTAGAAATATCAAGAACTTTTTCATACGACTGACTTAAAGCTTTGTAAGTATTTGATTGCACTTCTAAGTTGTTGTTTTTTTTTGCTAATTCAATTGCTCGATTTAAATAATTAATAGCAAGATTATATCTCGAATTTTCTAATTCCATTATTCCTAAAAGGTAGAATGCCTCACCTTTTGTATTAAACGTATCGTCTATATCATTTTTAGCTACAATTGAATTTAAAATTTTAGTTGCCAACTGAAATTCATTCTTGGCTTTATAAACTTTTCCTTTTTGTAAATTAATCAAATCTCGGGCACCTTCAATTTTTAATTCATTATAAATTTGTTCGGCATCTTTAAAATAGTTTTCTGCTTTTGAAAATTCTTTTTTCTCAATATAACAGACACCAAGATTATAAAATGAGTAAGCCATTTCTGCTGAAGGCTCTAAAGTTTGATACAAACTAATACTTTTATTAAACGTTTCAATGGCATCTGAATAACGTTTTAATTCCAAATAAACATTTCCCAAAAGTGAATATGCCGCCGCTTTTGCTTGAATATTAGATGATTTATCTGCTTTTTCAATGGCGTTTTGTAAATTCTCTAACGTTAGACTATAGTTGTTGTTTTTTAAATTAAAGTTAGCCAAATCCATATAATAGGAAGTGCTATCATTTGTAGAATTGATTTGTGCGAAAGATGAAATTGTAACAAATAAAAAGTAGAAAAGTAATTGTTTCATACTTTACGAATTAAGCTTATGTCTATAAAATTAATTATTTATTTGAAATAAATAGGATTAAGTCAATAATTCTTGAAGAATATCCGGTTTCGTTATCATACCAACCCACAACTTTTACCATTTTGTCGATGACTGAAGTCAATTGGGCATCAAAAACACACGAATTTTTATTTCCGATAATATCAACAGAAACGATAGGATCTTCGGTATAAGCTAAAATGCCTTTCAATTCATTATTAGAAGCATTTTTAAAAGCTAAATTCAATTCTTCAATAGTAACATTTCTTTTTACATAACAAGTAATGTCAGTTAATGAACCGTTTGCAACAGGAACTCTAATCCCACTACCTCCAATTTTTCCATTCATTTCAGGAAAAATTTTGGTTAATGCTTTTGCCGCTCCGGTAGTTGTTGGAACAATAGATTGTGCAGCTCCTCGAGCTCTCCTTAAATCTTTATGAGGTTGATCGTGTAAGCTTTGATCTGTGGTATAAGAATGAACAGTTGTGATATAAGCTTGCTCAATGCCACAAAGTTTATTGATGATTTGAATCATTGGTGCCGCATTGTTGGTGGTGCAACTTGCATTGGAAATGATTGTTTCGGAACCATCTAATAATGATTCATTTACTCCCATAACAATTGTTTTGATGAAGTCATCATCAGGAGGTGCAGAAAGAATAACTTTTTTTGCACCGGAATCTATGTGTTTTTGAGCTTCAGCTTGAGTTTTGAATTTTCCGGTTGCTTCAATTACAAAGTCAATAGAATATTTTTTCCAATCAATTTTTTCAATATTTTTTTCTTGAAGATAGGCATATTCTTTGGAATCAATCAGTAAATAATCATTGGCTGCAGTCACATTAAAAGGAAAAATACCGTGAATACTGTCGTATTTTAATAAATGTGCCATTGTTTTAGCATCGGCAATATCATTAATTGCTACAACCTCAATGGCTTCATGTTGGTGTAACAATCGAAACACATTTCTGCCTATTCTTCCAAAACCGTTTATTGCAACTCTAATTTTTGTCATCAGAACAAAAGAGGTTTAACAAAATTAAAGAATATGTTTTTGAGCATGGTAAGAAGATCTAACCAAGGCACCACTTTCAACATGACGGAAACCCATTTCTTTTCCTAAGGTTTCATATTTTTTAAATTGTTCCGGAGTGATGAATTCTTTTACAGGCAAATGCTTTTTGCTTGGTTGCAAATATTGACCAATAGTAACAATGTCAACGTTAACAGAGCGAAGATCCTTCATGGTTTGGATTACTTCTTCTTCGGTTTCACCAAGTCCTAACATGATACCCGATTTTGTTCGGTTGATGCCTTTTTCTTTCAAATAACGAAGCACTTCCAAACTTTTGTCATATTTTGCTTGAATCCGAACTTCACGAGTTAATCTTCTAACTGTTTCCATGTTGTGAGAAACCACTTCTGGATTGGCTTCAATAATTCGATCAATATTTTTTTCGTTTCCTTGAAAATCAGGAATTAAAGTCTCTAATGTAGTAGTTGGATTCATTCGTCGAATGGCCCAAATGGTTTCTTGCCAAATAATAGAACCCATATCTTTCAAATCATCACGGTCAACACTTGTGATAACCGCGTGTTTGATATTCATTATTTTGATAGAACGAGCCACTTTTTCGGGTTCATCCCAGTCCACAGTTTCGGGTCTTCCGGTTTTCACACCACAAAAACCACAGGAACGTGTGCAAATATTACCTAAAATCATAAAAGTAGCGGTGCCTTCCCCCCAGCATTCTCCCATGTTTGGACAACTTCCTGAGGTGCAAATAGTATTTAATTTATATTTGTCCACCAAACCTCTTAGTTCCGTATATTTTTGACCGGTTGGCAATTTTACTCGTAACCATTTTGGTTTTCCAACCGGAGGTTGAACGCTATCTAATACCGTGTTCATAGTGCAATTTTTAGTTTAGCAAAGATAAGAAAAGAAACGAAATACACCATCCGTTAAAATGGATAGAAGTGATAGTGAAATTTGTTTTTCTTATCGAATTATTTTCGCTCAATTATTTCTAAGAGAAGCTTTTTTGCCCGAAGTATTTTAATTTTTACATTGTTTAAAGGTTCATTCAGCGTTTCGGCAATTTCCTGATAACTCATTTCCTGAAAATAACGCAACTGAATTACTTCTTGATAATGTGGTTTTAATTCTTTTATGTATCGCAACAAACGCGAAAGATTTTGCTCTGTAATCAAAATATCTTCAGCAGAAGGTGAACTGTCTGCAATGTTATACGCTTGTCGGTCTTCCTTATCTGTGATGTCAATGTTTTGTTTGGACTTCTTTTTTCTGAGCATGTCAATGTGCACATTTTTTGCAATGGCAATCAACCACGTGTTGAATTGAAACGAATCATTATAATTGGCCAATTTATCAAAGGCTTTTGAAAAAGTTTCAATCGTAATGTCCTCAGCGTCGGTTTCGTTTTCTGTTCTTTTAATCATAAAACCATAGACTTCGTTCCAATACATGTCAAGCAATGTAGTGAAGGCCAATTGATCGCCTTTTTTGGCTTTTTCTATGAGTGGTTTTATTTCCAATGAACCGGTTTTGAAAAAAGATTAGAAAAAAATATATTCAATTGTGTAAAAATTAGTACAAGCTCCAAAAACGGATACCAATACATAACATCAGATTCCTTCAATTTGGTAGCGGCATACCCTAAAGAAATCCAACTAAACAAATACCTTGCTACACAAATCGAGCCAACAGCAATCCAATTGTATTGAAAAACGAATAAAAGTATCGCTAAAATTAGAAAAGAAATTTGACTTAGATAAAAAACAGACAATTGAAAACGATCAAAAAACTTATAGTTTGTTGCTGTTGAAACATGTCTTCTTTTTTGTGTAAACCATTCTTTAAAAGAAGTTTTTGGTTTGGAATACGTAAAACTTTCTTTTGAAAAGCAAATAGTGGTGTTGCTATTGTTTGACGCTTGATTGATGAACAAATCATCATCACCGGATCTAATTTTTATGTGGTCAATAAAACCATTTACATTAAAAAATTCTTCTCTTTTATAGGCTAAATTTCTGCCAACTCCCATATACGGTTTTCCTACTTTAGCCCAACCGAAATATTGGGACGCGGTTAAAAGTGTCTCAAATCGAATTAGTTTGTTGATAAATGAATTGGGATTTTTTTCATAAGCTCCATAACCTAAAACAATTGTTTTTTTCATAGTAAAATGCGAAGTCATTTCCTGAATCCAATTTTCAGTTTCAGGATAACAATCTGCATCAGTAAAGACTAAATATTCGTGTTTGGCGGCTTTTATCCCTAAAGTAAGTGCAAATTTTTTGTTGCCCCAAAAAGCTTCGTTGTTTTTTACTTTGACCAATTTTACATTGGAATGATTCTTTTCAAATTCTTCAAAAATATCCAAGGTGTTATCGTTTGACGAATCGTCAATAAGAACAATTTCAAACTCAGGATACTTTTGTTTTAAAAGTAGTGGTACAAATTTAGCAACGTTTTCAGCCTCGTTTTTTGCACAAACGATTATTGAAACCGGAATTTTTTTAGGGTTAGTTGGTTGTAACTTAGCAAAGGAAAAGTTTCCAAAAATAACTATGTAGTACACAAACTGAATAGCCACTATGCCTATAAAAATATAGAAAAGCAGGTCTAGCATAATTGATTTTGCAAATTAAGAATGAGTGGGTTCAGAACAGTCTTTCATTTCTTCAGGTGATTTGCCACAAAAACTGCAATTTTCGCCGTCTTTGTTCAAAAACGGACTTTGGCTCGCACAAGTTCCGGCAAATTTACCGTCTTTTTTTGCCCAAATTTTAATTGCAATTCCCGCAAATGCTAAGGCTAAAAGACCAATAGTTAATAAAATCAATTTCATTTTTGATGCGTTTTTTTTTGTTGTGCAAAGATAAAAAAACCGATTGTTATTTAACTTTTTAATGGGGTTAATTTTATTTTAAAAAAGTCGAAACTAGATGATGTTTACTTCGGTCTCAATTTTAATTCCATACGTTTTATAAATTGTATCTTGAATGGTTAAGGCAACATCCCAAATTTCTTTTCCGGTGGCATTTCCGTAATTCACCAAAACTAAAGCTTGGTTTTTGTGAATTCCTGCATCACCAAAGCGTTTCCCTTTAAATCCGGCTTGTTCAATTAACCATCCGGCAGGTACTTTTACTTCCGTATCTGAAACCACATAATGGGGTATTTCGGGAAATTTATTTTGAATTTTTTCAAATTCATTTTTTGAAATTACCGGGTTTTTAAAAAAACTACCACTATTTCCTAATTCTTTTGGATCCGGTAGTTTACTTTTTCGGATGGCAATTACGGCATTGCTAACATCTTTAATGGTTGGTTTTGTGCAGTTTTGGAGTTGTAATTCTGTTTCAATAGCACCATAAGAAGTGTTGAGCTTGTGATTTCTTTTGGTCAATTTGAAAATTACAGAGGTGATAATAAACTCATCCTTTACTTCGTTTTTGAAAATACTTTCTCTATAGCCAAACTTGCAAGTTTCGTTTTTAAAAATCAGTAATTCTTGCGTTTCAATATGAATGGCTTCACACAAAACAAAGGTGTCTTTAATTTCAACACCATAAGCCCCAATGTTTTGAATAGGAGTGGTGCCTACATTTCCCGGAATTAAAGAAAGGTTTTCCAATCCGCCAAAATCATGTTCAATGGTCCATAAAACAAATTTATGCCAATTTTCACCGGCTTGGCTTTCAACCCAAACATAATCTTTGTTTTCATCAACAATTTTTATTCCTTTTAAGTTAAGATGAATGACCAAAGCATCAATATCTTGCGTTAATAGCATGTTGCTTCCGCCTCCTAATATAAATTTTTTAGCATCAGAATTAAACGCTAAAACTGCTGTCAATTCATCAATCGATTGAACAGAAACAAACTGCTTTGCTTTGGCTTCAATGCCAAATGTATTGTAATTCTTAAGCGAATAATCGAAATAGATTTTCATAAATAACCTAAAAGTTGAGACAACAAAAGTAAACTAATTTGAATTGGTTTTGGTCAATTATTCTATCTGTAATGCTCTGTTTAAAAATTCATTCAATGGTTTCAAAACCAATAGTTTTTGGGCAATCGTTTCTGCAAAATCACTTTTAAACAAGGCATCGTCATTGATTTTTTGTGTAGCGGTAACACTTTTTAATTTTAAAAATTCAATAGCCGGGTGATCTTTTTCAAAATCTTTTGGAGCCGTTTTTAAAACTTGAGCGGGGTCACGGTCTAATTCGTTAAACTCTTTTTTAAATGTTTTATGAGTAATGATTTCTTGAAATTCATCATAAAAAAAAGCAATTTCTTTTCTGATTTTTTTCAAATCAGAGGGTTCCGGACAATAAAGACCACCAGCTATAAAACTTTTGCCTTTTTCAATATGAACATAATATCCCGGAGCATTTTTTAAGTTTTGATTGGTTGAAAACCAGATTCCCATGTGGGTTTTATAAGGAGATTTATCTTTTGAAAATCTAATGTCACGATTGATTCTAAACGTACAGTTTTTAATTTCCAAATGCTTTAAACTTTCATCTTTTGGTTTCAAATGCTCCAAAATGGAGGCTATTAAACCGTGATAGTTTTTTTTGTAATTTTCATAAGAAGACTTTTGTGAAAGAAACCAATCTCTATTATTGTTCTCTTTTAAATCTTCTAAAAATTGAATGGTGCTATTTGTAATCATATCAAAAATATTTTAACAAAGCTACAGTAAAACGCTGAAATTTTTAAATGAATTGATTTGTAAAAAAAAATTATTTTAAACGAAAGATTTTATACTCTTGATGTGTCATTTTTACGATAGATTCAGTTCGGTCAGGATGTGTGTCACTGATAAATAATTGTCCGAATGAATCATTGTTTACCATTTCAACAATTTTGCTGACACGATATTCATCTAGTTTATCAAAAATATCATCAAAAATAAGAATGGGTTTTTCGCCACTTTGTTTTTTTAAAAAATCAAATTGGGCTAATTTCAAGGCTATCAAATAAGATTTTTGTTGACCTTGTGAACCAAACTTTTTTATGGAATGATTTTCAATTTCAAAAGACAAATCATCTTTATGAATTCCGGCAGAAGTAAACTGTAATAATTTGTCTTTTTGTAAATTTTCTATAAAAAGTTGGTTTAATGAAGCGTCAAAAAGTTGACTTTCATATACCAATTGTACTTTTTCAGCACCTTCAGTAATCGCTTGATGATGCGATTGAAAAATTGGTGTAAAGTTTTCAATAAACTTTTTTCTTTTTTCAAATAGAGCATGAGCGAGCGGTTCGAGTTGCTCATCATAAACTGCTAAAGTGTCTTTTTCAAAAACCCGATTAGAGGCAAAGTATTTTAAAAGGGCATTACGTTGACTAATTATTTTTTGATATTTTATTAAATCTGACAAATAAGAAACATCTGATTGTGAAATGACGCTATCCATAAATTTCCGTCTGGTTTCACTTCCTTCAATAATTAAATCACGGTCTGCCGGTGATATTATCACTAGTGGAATAAAACCAACATGATCAGAAAATTTCTCGTAAATTTTTCCGTTTCGCTTTAAAATTTTCTTTTGACCTTTTTTTAAACTACAGGTAATTAATTCCGTTCTGTCGTTTTTGATAAAATCACCTTCAATCACAAAAAATTCTTGATCGTGTTTAATATTTTGAACAGCTTGCGGATTAAAATAGCTTTTTCCGTAGGCCAAATGATAAATTGCATCCAGAATATTGGTTTTTCCTATACCGTTTTTCCCTACAAAACAATTAATAGTGTTTTGAAACTCATATTGAGCTTCAGAAAAATTTTTATAATTGACTAATGTAATTCGTTTTAAAAACAATGGGATACCAATTAAACGTTGACTTTTTGAGTGTTCTTGAGCGATAAAATTAAAATTTTTCCGTCCTTTAAATTCCAGTGGTGCAAATTATTCAAAAATATCCAAAAAAAGGGCTTTTAAATTTCAATAAAAATTTTATTTTTGCGGCTCATTAAATTTAAAATAAATGGCAACTTATAATAAAAGAGGGTTCAAAGCACCAAAACCAAAAGATATTGAAGATATTGAAGAAAACGTTGATGTTGATGTGAAAAACAGTACAACTGCCGAAGTTTTCAGTACGTTAGATGAAAACGCTTCAAAAGCAGAAGAGTGGGTAGCAAAAAACCAAAAAATCATATTTGGAGTTGTTGGAGTTATTGCTTTTTTAACGGTAGCTTATTTGTTGTACGGTAAGTTTGTAACTGAACCTAAAGAAATTGAAGCAGCAGAAGAAATGTTTGTGGCTCAACAAAATTTTCAACAAGCGGTTGATGCTACTACAGGTCAAGATAGTTTGTTTACACTAGCATTAAACGGTGCTGATGGAAAATATGGTTTTATAAAAATTGCAGAGGAATTCTCCGGTACAGATGCCGGAAATTTAGCTAATTACTATGCCGGAATTGCTTATTTAAACATTGGGAAAAACACAGAAGCAATTGCTTATTTAGATAAATTCAGTTCTAAAGATATTGTTTTAAGTGCTTTGGCAAAAGGAGCTATTGGAGATGCATTTGCTCAGAGAAATCAGTTAAAAGATGCTTTAGAATATTATGAAAAAGCAGCTCGTATGAATTCTAATGAGTTAACCACGCCACGTTTTTTATACAAAGCAGGACAAACAGCTTTGACTTTAGGTCAAAAACAAGAGGCTTTAAACTATTTCACTGAAATAAAAGAAAGTTATGAAGCTGCCCCGGAAGCTAGAAATATAGATGGTCTTATTGGTCTTTCAAAATAAAGAATGGCAACAGAAAATAAAAACTTATCTCAATACGATAAAAACACGCTCCCAAACGTTAGTCAGCTTTCGTTTGGGATTGTTGTTTCTGAATGGAATGATTCCATTACAGAAGGACTTTTTAAAGGAGCTTTTGACACATTAACTGATTGTAATGTTAAGCCTGAAAATATTATCAGGTGGAATGTTCCCGGAAGTTTTGAACTTATTTACGGTTGCAAAAAAATGATGGAAGCCTATCCAAATTTGGCCGGAATTATTGCCATTGGAAGTGTGATAAAAGGAGAAACCCAACATTTTGATTTTGTTTGTGAAGGTGTGACACACGGCATAAAAGATTTGAATTTAGTCGGTAAAATGCCGGTGATATTTTGTGTGCTAACAGATAATAACCTTCAGCAATCCATTGATAGAAGTGGAGGAAAGCACGGGAATAAAGGTGTTGAAGCAGCTGTTGCAGCAATTAAAATGACAGTTTTTTAAATAAAAAATAGTGTTCTGAATAAGAAAGTTAGCCAAATCCATTTGATTTGGCTTTTTTTATGGTTAAAAAGAACCAGATGTTAACAATTTTTAACCTAACAATATGGGCATTGTTTTTGATTTTGAGTACCTTTGAAAACAGTTATAATTATGGGAGCATTTAGTAAAAGAACAAACAAAAAATTCAGTTATCAACCTCGTTATTATCAAAGTGATAGTGAGGGGAGTCCTTTTCGTATTGAACCAAAGTTCGATAAATTCCGAAAAACAGTTGGCGATCAAGGGGGTTTGAAATCAAAGTTTATTTCGGCTTATGATGATTTTAAAACAAATTCGGATTCAAAAACAAATAAAACTATATTGATAATTATAACCATTTTATTACTCTTATTTTTATTCATAATCGATTTCGATTTATCCCTATTTATTAGTAAATAATGTCAAGTGTCATTCAATTACTTCCGGATCATGTAGCCAATCAAATTGCAGCCGGAGAGGTGGTGCAACGCCCTGCTTCAGTGGTAAAAGAATTACTTGAAAATGCCGTTGATGCAAAAGCAACGCAAATAAAGTTGGTCGTTAAAGATGCCGGAAAATCATTAATTCAAGTCATTGATAATGGCGTTGGAATGGGTGTGACTGATGCCCGGCTTTGTTTTGAAAGACATGCTACCTCCAAAATTCGTCATGCCGAAGATTTATTTGCCATTCATACAAAAGGCTTTAGGGGCGAGGCTCTAGCTTCAATAGCTGCGATTGCTCATGTGGAACTTAAAACCAAACAAGAAGGTGAAGAATTAGGGACTCATATCATAATTGAAGGAACCAAAGTAAACTCGCAAGATCCTGCGGTTGTGCCTAAAGGGACTTCTTTTTCAGTAAAAAATTTATTTTATAATATTCCTGCCCGACGCAATTTTTTAAAATCAGAAACGGTAGAATTCAGACATATAGTTGATGAATTTCAACGTGTGGTGTTGGCTCATCCTGCTATCCAATTTTCTTTGATTCACAACGGGAGTGAATTATATAATTTGACTTCATCCAATTTAAGACAGCGAATTGTTGGAGTTTTTTCAGGTAAAACAAATGAAAAATTAGTTCCGTTAAGCGAAGAAACGGAGTTGGTCACGGTTCAAGGTTTTGTGTCTAAACCTGAATATGCTAAAAAAAGTAGAGGAGAACAATTCTTTTTTGTAAATGATAGGTTTATCAAAAGTGGTTATTTGCATCATGCTGTTATGGCCGCTTATGAAGGTTTGCTCAAAGATGGATTGCAACCTTCCTATTTTATTTATTTAACTGTACCGCCAAATAGTATTGATATAAATATTCATCCAACAAAAACAGAAATCAAGTTTGATGATGAACATGCTTTATACGCCATTTTGCGTTCCACAGTTAAACATAGTTTGGGTATGTTTAATGTGGCTCCGGTTTTAGATTTTGAACGAGATCCAAACCTTGATACACCTTATCAGATCCAAAATAAAGAAGTCAATTATCCAACAATACAAGTAGATTCCAATTATAACCCTTTTTCTGAGGATAGTAAACCTAAAAATTTTGGACGTTCAAGTTACAGAGAACATCAAGCCGATACTGCTTCTTGGGAAAGCTTGTATGTCAATTTAAAAACAGATAGTCAAGAAATTGCTTCACATAGTTTTGAAACAGATATTGTGAGCGGTTCTCTTTTTATAGAAAATGAAAATGAAATTGAAGAAACGTCAACAAGAACGTATCAAATTCAAAAAAAATATATTGTTACTCCAATCAAATCAGGATTGATTGTTATTGATCAAAAAAGAGCCCATCAACGGATTTTGTACGAGCAATTTTTAAAAAATATGACGGTGGCCAATGCTTCCAGTCAAAAATTATTATTTCCTGTTTCGCTACAATTTTCTCAAAACGAAATTAATTTAATTCATGAGTTAAAAGGTGCGTTAGAAAATATGGGGTTCATTTTTGATTCCATTTCTAAAGATGTTATTTTGATTTCAGGTATTCCAATAAATAGCAATGAAAGTCAAGTTACTGCAATTATTGAAGCAGTTATTAACGATTTGAACAATGGCACTTCAGATCATAATTTCAGTCAAAATGATACTATCGCGAAATCTTTGGCTCGAAGCATGGCTGTGAAAAACGGCTCATTTTTAGCACAAAAAGAACAAGAAAATATAGTAAATGGTTTGTTTGCTTGCAAAGAACCGGCTACTTCTCCATTTAATAAACCTACTTTTATCACGTTATCAGTTGATGATATCGAAAAACGATTTATGTTATGATGCGAATGACCGAAACCGTAAAGCAATTATTGATTATAAACATCTTATTTTATATTGGTTCAGCGATGACTGCACCCATGTCGTATGAGTTGTTTTCGTTGTATTTTCCTTTGAATGATAAGTTTGAATGGTGGCAGCCCATCACTCATATGTTTATGCACGCACAAATGCCAAATTTAATGCATATTTTCTTCAATATGTTTGGTTTAGTTATGTTTGGTTCAGCTTTGGAACATTTTTGGGGTTGGAAAAAGTTTTTGTTTTTCTATATTTCTTGTGGAATTGGAGCGGCACTCGTTCATAGTGGAATGAATTACTATGAATTCCATAAAGGCGTTGTTTATTTAGAATCCATAGGATATAGTGATCAATTGAAATTCATTTTAGAAACGGGTAGTATAAATTTCAAAAGTGCATCTGAAGATGTAGACATGGAAATTCTAAAAGGAATGTTCCAAGCCTATCACATTCCGGCTGTTGGAGCTTCCGGAGCTTTATATGGAATTTTAGTAGCTTTTGCGTTTATGTTTCCAAATGCCGAATTAATGTTGTTGTTTATTCCGGTTCCAATTAAAGCAAAATATTTTGTTCCCGGTTTAGTGGCTATCGATTTATATATGGGAATCACGGGTTCATCGCTGTTTGGTGGCGGTGGTATTGCTCACTTTGCTCACGTTGGTGGTGCACTTTTCGGATTTTTGATGATGTGGTATTGGAAGAAATCGCAGTTCGACAAGAATCGTTGGGATTAAATTGGAGTGGTAAAAGGTAATGGATAATTGGTGATAGGTAATAAGTAATTGGTAAAAAGTAAGTTTTTATGAATATTTTTAACGAAATCAAACAGCAATATACTATGGGTGGCGTAACTGAAAAGTTAATCTACTGGAATGTTGCCTTGTTTGTTATTCCCTATGTTGTTTTAGGTGTTTTATCTTTATTTGGAATCGATTTTTCTTTTTCCAATTATATCAGTTTGTCTTCAAATCCTGCAGATTTGTTATGGAAACCTTGGTCAATTCTTTCTTATGCTTTTTTCCACATTGGATTTTTACATATTATCTTCAATCTTATTATTTTACATTTTGTTGGCAGATTTTTTTTGACATTTTTTATTCAAAAACAACTGTTGAGTTTGTACCTATTGGGTGGTATTTTTGCCGGTTTTATCTATATTTTAAGTTACTTATTATTTCCGGCATTAATTAATAAGAATGCTGAACTTGTTGGAGCTTCAGGAGCTGTAATGACAATTATGTTTGGTGTTGCAACTTATGCACCTCACATGCAAGTTAGATTGCCATTGATTGGAAATATAAAACTTTGGCACATCGCCATGTTCTATTTAATTATTGATTTAATAAGTTTATCTACAGCAAATACCGGAGGGCATATTGCTCATTTAGGAGGTGCATTGTTTGGATTTTTATTCAGTAGTCAGTTGAAAAAAGGAAATGATATCACAAAATGGTTTTCAGGATTTTTAGATTATTGCATCAATTTATTTTCAGCAAAAAAAACAACACCGTTCAGAAAAGTCCATAAAAATGAGTCGTATTCAAAGCCAAAACCGGTTGTTAAAGATAAATCGCAACAACAAATCGATGAGATTTTAGATAAAATCAGCAAATCAGGATATGAAAGTTTAACTAAAGAAGAAAAAGAATTTTTATTTAAATCCGGAAAAGAGTAAGTTGGCATACATGAAAAAATTAAGTTGGTTCAACAAGTTTATTTTTATATGCAATTTTTTTGTGTTGCTTGTGACTTTTGTGGCTTATTTTTTGCCGTTTCTTGCTCCAAGATTATTTCCTATTTTATCTGTTTTAAGCCTTTTTTTACCGTTGATATTAATCATTAACCTACTGTTTTTTATCTATTGGTTGTTGCAATTCAAAAGGCAGATGTTGCTCTCAGGGATTGTTTTGCTTTTGGGAATTACATTCATCAACAAGTTTTATAAACTTTATGGGAATGAATCCGAAAGCCATAAAAACGATCTTGTGATTATGAGTTATAATGTACGTTTATTTAATTTGTATGATTGGATTAAAAACGAAGATGTAAGTGCCAACATTTCTGAATTTATAAAGGAAAACAATCCCGATGTTTTGTGTATTCAAGAATTTTCGAACACAAACACAATTGATTTTTCTAAATATCCTTACCAACATGTTTTTATTGAAGGCAAAAACACCAAACTTGGACAAGCCATTTTTTCTAAATTTCCGATAGTTGATAGAGGTGTTTTGAATTTTCCGAATTCTACCAACAATGCTGTTTTTGTTGATTTAAAAAAAGACACCACAGTTTTTAGAGTTTACAGTATTCATCTTCAATCGATAAAAATTACTCCTGATGTTCACGAGATTGACGAAAATATTCAGGAAGGTGTCACTAAAACTAGATCAAAAAGAATTTTTTCCAGAACATCTGCTGCTTTCAGAGAACAACAAAATCAAGCTGAAATTGTAAAAAAACACAAAATGGGATGTAGTTATCCGGTTATAATTTGTGGTGACATGAACAATAGTGCTTTTTCTTTTGTTTACAGAAGTGTTAAAGGTGATTTGAATGATACCTTTGAAGAAGCGGGAAGTGGTTTTGGGAAAACCTATAGTTTTAAATATTACCCTGCTCGAATAGATTATATTTTTACAGACAAACAATTTGAAGTGAAAAGTCACAAAAGTTTTTCTGATTTCAAAAATTCAGATCACTTTCCTATTGTTTCTAGGGTTTCGATTTTGCCAAAGGGGAATTAAATCTCTTGTCTTTTCAAATAATCTACAGCATATCTTCCTTCATTGAAAAGTAAATCAAGAATACTTAAGTTATTCAAAAATCCATTTTTTTCTTGAAAAACTTGCGTATAAGGTTCAAATGTAGCTCCGTCTTTTTTGCCGTTGGCAAGACTTCTAAAATCCGAAATATCGTTTACTTCATGAAAGTATTCCATTGTTTTTTCAAATGGTATAGCAACGCCCAAACAATTGCAAACTACAGCTATTGATTCCAAATTTAAATCCATTAAGAACGTATGTTTCTTGTTGAAAATGGTTTGAAGATCATCTTCAAAATATTCAAAAAAGGGTGAGGCTCGATAAGCCGCTTCTAACGATTTTAAATGTTGCTTTTGCCAATTGAAAGCGGTTTCCAAACGCACATCTTTTGTTTTTTGATGTGGAATAGTTGCATGTTTAATTGGGATATTCAAAAGTTGAACTCCGTTCGGACTGTGGATGTACATCCTATTTCTATTGGTTTGTTTTTGAAAATTATCTTCCATTTCAAAAACAACACTATCAGCTTGTAACATTGCCACAAAATGACTTATTGACGGAAAATAGGTTGGATGAAGTAAACTAATCATAGTAATAATTAAGCAGCTTCTTTTTTCTTTTTTCTCTTGCGATAAAAATCAAAACCAAACCATGCGGCCATAATCAATAAGAAATAGCTAAAGTAAGATACCGGTTCTCCATCACCACCAACAGTAGTAAACATTCTTTCCCATCTGATTTTATCAAATAATTTACCCCAAGGCGTGTTTTGATCTAAACTCATCCAAATGAATACGGGCTTACCAACAATGTGATCAGCTGGCACATAACCCCAAAAACGGCTGTCTTCTGAATTGTGACGGTTATCTCCCATCATCCAATAATAGTCTTGTTGAAAGGTGTATGAAGTGGCTATTTCTCCATTAATACGAATTTCATCACCATTTATCATCAAATCATTTTTTTCGTATTCTTTGATAATCATCTCATAAAATGGAATAGTTTCTTTATTTAAAGCTACTGTTTTTCCGGCTTCAGGAATGTAAATGGGTCCAAAATTATCAACATTCCAATTTTTTGTATGTGGAAAAATTTGAGAGTAACCTTCTTTTTCTTCAATTTTTGTGACACTTTGAACTACGGGATTGTTTCGCAATCTGGCTGCATTTTCATCCGTTAAGGCTTTAAATTGAAAGCGAGTAGGAGAAATTTGTCCAAAAGCATCGGTTATTTTTAATTCTTTAATTATATAATCATAGCTAAAACCTGAACCATCTGTTACTACTTCATAAGAATATTGCAACTTTTGACGATCATGAAGTGGCAATATTTTACCATTAACATATACATCTCCATTTTTTATTTGAAGACTATCTCCGGCAATTCCTACGCAACGTTTTACATAATTTGATTTTTTATCGATTGGTTTTCGGATGCCTTTGCTTACTCGATCACCGAAAAATTTAACGGTATCGGTTGGCCAGTTAAAAACAACAATTTCGTTTCGCTCTACTTTTTGTAAAGCCGGAAATCTGAAATAAGGCAATTGCGGAAAATTAAAATATGATTTTTTCTTAAGCAAAGGAATAGTATCATGAACCATCGGAAAAGCGATAGCTGTTGAGGGAGTTCTGGCTCCATAATGAAATTTACTAACAAACAAAAAGTCGCCAACAAGTAAAGATTTTTCTAATGATGAAGTCGGTATCGTATACGGTTGCATCACATAAGTGTGAACCGTTGTTGCGACAACAATCGCAAATAAAATAGAACTTATAAAATCAGCAGTTGCATTTTTTGGATGTAATGAACGTTCTTTTATATGTTGGACATCTTGTGTGTAATTGATATAATAAATGTATAAACCTAAAGTAGCAACTCCTAAAATGGTATCAACAGTAGAATTTTTTCCAAAACTTCGCAAAGTTTCGACCCAAACTACCGGAAACATAATCAGGTTAATAATAGGTATAAATAATAAAAATGTATACCACCACGGACGGTTTATAATTTTCATTAAAATTATGGCATTATAAACCGGAACGGCAGCTTCCCATGATTTTCTACCGGCTTTTTCGTATAATTTCCAAGTTCCTAAATAATGAATAATTTGTACAATCAGAAAAAGTATAAACCATTGATATAGCGTCATTTTAGTCTTTTTTTAAGTGATTCGAACATCCAAATTGATTTCGAAGAATAATTGTATTAGTCTGTAAATTTATTTAAATGTTTCTAATTTTTACTATTTATTTCAAACCCAAAACATCTTTCATAGTGAAAACACCTTTTTTCCCTAAAAGCCATTCTGCAGCAATAACGGCACCAAGGGCAAAACCTTCCCGATTGTGAGCGGTATGTTTAATTTCAATTGTGTCTACCTCTGAAGTATAGAAAATACTGTGAGTTCCCGGAACATTTTCAATTCGTTTGGCATCAATATACAAAGTATCACTTTCATTGGTGTTTTCTAAAGTCCATTTGTTATATGAAGTATTGTTTATAATACCGTTTGCTAAAGAAATAGCGGTTCCGCTTGGAGCATCCAACTTTTGGGTATGATGAATTTCTTCCATTGAAACTTTATATTGATCAAATTTCGACATTAGTTGTGCCAAATGGTTGTTGAGTTCAAAAAATAGATTTACGCCCAAGCTAAAATTAGAACCATATATAAAAGCAACGTTTTTTTCATTGCAAAGCGACACCATGGAGTGGTAATCTTCCAACCATCCTGTAGTTCCTGAAACAACTGGAATTCCTGCATTTAAACAGGTAGAAATATTTTCAATTGCAGCATCGGGAACACTAAAGTCAATAGCAATGTCAGCATTTAGCAAACCTTCAAATGTAGCTTCTTTAGATTTTCGTAAAACAATTTCATGACCTCTTTCTAAAGCAATTCGTTCAATTACTTTACCCATTTTTCCGTAGCCTAATAATGCAATTTTCATTTAAAAGAATAATTTAGTGTGAGTCCAATGTTGTATTTATAGGTCATATCGTCTTGTCTTAGATCAGGTTTCAATGATAAATTATTGTTTACGTTAAATTGAATCAAATGTGCGTCAACATTGGCGTCAACAATATTCAATACATAAATTCCTAAAGTTACCAAGAGCGATATACTTCTGTTTCTTTGAAAAGTTCGTTGAGCGTTGATAACTACATTATCAGAATAAATACCAAAATATTCATCATCGGTAAAACCTTCCAATCGTCTTTTGTAGATATCCCTAAATTCGTTGTACTGTTTGTTGTTATCAACATAAAAATAAATTCCTGTAGCCAAACCTCCATAAACAATTGGAATTTTCCAATATTTTTTATTGTAAGCTTGACCTAATCCGGGAAGAATAGCAGAATAAAAAGCAGCTTTTGACGGAGCTAAAGGATCGATTGCTTTATAAACAACAGAATCTTTTGCTATCAAAACTTCTTCTATTTCAATTTTTTGAGCAAAAACAGTTTGGTTAACAAAAAAAAAGAAAAGTATAACGATTAATCCTTTCACTTACTTTTTGATTAAATTTAATATCCGTTGAAAATCCGCTTCAGATTTAAACGGAATGGTAATCTTTCCTTTGCCTTTTGCGTCAATTTTGATGTCAATTTTTGAACCTAAAACAGTGGCTATTTCTTTCTTTTCTGTTTCAGAAATAATAAATGGCAAAGCAGTTTTTGAAGTGGTTTTTCCTGTTTTTGGTTTTAAATTATCTTGATAATTTTTAACTAAAGTTTCGGTTTCTCTAACAGAAAGATTTTGACTGATAATTTTATGATAAATATCGGATTGTGCATCTTCATCTTCTATTGTAATTAAAGCACGACCGTGTCCCATAGAAATAAAGCCATCTCTAATTCCGGTTTGGATAATTGGATCCAGTTTTAAGAGTCGAAGATAATTGGCAATTGTAGAACGTTTTTTTCCAACTTTATCACTCATTTGTTCTTGAGTAAGTTGCACTTCGTCAATTAAACGTTGGTAAGAAAGTGCAATTTCAATAGGATCTAAATCATGACGTTGGATGTTTTCCACCAAAGCCATAACAAGCGATTCGTTGTCATTGGCAATACGAATATAAGCCGGAATAACATTTAATCCTGCGATTTTAGAAGCTCTTAACCTTCTTTCTCCAGAAATTAATTGGTATTTATTAAATTCTAATTTTCTAACTGTAATGGGTTGAATAACGCCTAATTCTTTGATGGAAGTAGCCAATTCCTGAAGCGTTTCTTCATTAAAATTGCTTCGGGGTTGAAACGGATTTATTTCAATGGCATCAATTTCAAGCTCAATGATATTACCTACAACTTTGTCTGCATTTTTATCATTAACTGATTTAATATCATTATCCGGGTCTTTCAGTAAAGCTGATAAACCTCTTCCAAGAGCTTGTTTTTTAGCGGCTTGTGTCATAAAATCCTAACTGTTTTTTTTAATAATTTCTTCAGCTAAACTCAAATAATTGTTAGCTCCTTTGCTGGTTGCATCAAAGTTAATGATACTTTCTCCAAAACTAGGTGCTTCGCTCAATTTCACATTTCGTTGTATGATGGTTTTAAAAACCATATCGTTAAAATGTTTTTGAACTTCTTCAACCACTTGATTTGACAATCGCAAACGAGAGTCATACATGGTTAACAACAATCCTTCAATGTCTAATTCGGGATTGTGTAATTTTTGTACACTTTTTATAGTATTTAATAATTTGCCCAAACCTTCCAAGGCAAAATATTCACATTGAATTGGGATAACAACGCTATCTGCAGCAGTCAAAGCATTCAAAGTAAGTAGTCCTAATGAAGGAGCACAATCAATTAAAATATAATCATATTGATCACGAACAGACTCCAGAGCCTGTTTTAACATATATTCTCTGTTTTCTTTGTCAACCAATTCAATTTCAATAGCCACCAAATCGATATGTGCCGGAATGACATCAACGTTTGGAGCCGAACAAGAAACGATTGCGGCTGATGGAGGGTGACTGTGTTCCAGAACTTGATAAGAACCAATACTTACACTATCAACATCAATTCCTAAACCGGAACTGGCATTGGCCTGAGGATCAGCGTCAATTAATAACACTTTTTTTTCTAGAACACCTAAAGAGGCCGCAAGATTAACTGTTGTAGTTGTTTTTCCTACGCCACCTTTTTGATTCGCAATTGCAATTATTTTGCCCATTGAGTAGATTAAATTTGAGCCGTAAAATTACGATTATTTATGGTTTTTTCAACTTCAAGTTGTTAACAAAAGTTAATTGTTTTACTCACAAATACTTATTTAATTCGTAAAACAATTTCACCTTTTTTTATTTGTCCTTTTTTGCTTTAATCATGGCTTCTAACATGTCCCACATTTGTTCGGGAATTTGTTCAAGTAAATTAAACTGTCCGGCACCTTTTAACCATTCACCTCCGTCAATGGTAATGACTTCGCCATTTACATAAGCAGAAAAATCGGAAACTAAATAAGCTGCGATATTTGCTAATTCCTGATGATCACCCACTCGTTTTAACGGAACTTTTTTAGCCATATCAAATTTTTCGGCCAAATCTCCAGGTAATAATCTGTCCCAAGCACCTTTTGTTGGAAATGGTCCGGGAGCGATTGCGTTGCTTCTGATTCCATATTTTGCCCATTCTACAGCCAAACTTCTAGTCATGGCTAAAACCCCGGCTTTTGCTGTAGCACTTGGCACTACATAAGCCGAACCAGTCCAAGCATAAGTGGTGACAATATTCAAAATTACCGAACTTTCTTGTTTGGTGTCAATCCAGTGTTTTCCGAAGGCTAGGGTGCAGTTTTTGGAACCTTTCAACACAATATCAATAATGGTGTCAAATGCATTTGCAGATAATCTTTCGGTTGGTGAAATGAAATTTCCCGCTGCATTGTTTAATAAGACATCTACTTTTCCAAAAGTTTTTAAAACTTCTTGAAGCATCGCTTCTACTTGGTCATAATGCCGAACATCACATTGCAATGGTAAACATTTTCCTCCTGTTTCCTTCTCTAATTCAGAAGCTGTTGTTTTTAATTTATCTATATCTCTGGAGGTAATGGCGACTTTGGCTCCTAATTCTAAAAAATATTTTGTCATGGCTTTTCCGAGACCACTACCGCCCCCGGTTACCACAATTACTTTGTCTTCTAAGGCATTATCGCGAAGCATTTTTGCTGAAAAATTCATAATTATATGTTTTAGGTAAAGATACTATTTAAGGGTAATTTTTGATAAATTTTAGCATTAAACTAACAAAATTCTAACAGACAAAGTTGTTGGTTCTTATAATTTTTGTAATCGTTCCGCAGCTTTAGTAAGTGTTGCATCATCTTTGGCAAAGCAAAATCGGATTCTTTTCAAATCAGTTCCGTCACCATAAAAAATGGATAACGGAATTGTTGCCACGCCAAATTCGGTGACTAATCGTTTGGTAAATTCTAAATCATTTTCAGATGAAATGCCTTTGTATGATGCCACTTGAAAATAGGTGCCGTCACAAGGTAATAACTCAAAAGGAGTTGTTTTCATAAGATCTTTGAAAAACTCCCGTTTTGCCAAATAGAGTTTGGAAACGGAGTTGATGTCAAAAACATCAAGGTATTCGCTAATTGCTGCTTGCGATAAACTGTTTACGCTGAAAACTAAAAATTGGTGTACTTTTTTTACTTCTTTCATCAAATGTTCCGGGGCGATGGCATAACCAATTTTCCAACCGGTCATGTGTAATGTTTTTCCAAAGGAAGAAGTGATAACAGTTTTGTCTTTTAATTTGTCTCTGGTATTTGCAGAAATGTGTTTGTTTTCAAAAGTGATATATTCATAGACTTCATCACTTAAAATCAAAACATCAGGATATAGGTCTAACAAATTTTCCAATTGTTGAAAATCACTTTCTGTCCACATTTTTCCTGAAGGATTGTGTGGATTATTGATGATTAATAAGCGTGTTTTGTTTGATAAATGATGAGCTATTCGTTCAAAATTTGGGGTATAATCATCGTTCAAAGAAACCCGAACCGGTTTTGCGTTACACAATAAAATGGGCGTTTCATAACAATCGTAACTGGGATCTAAAATGATAACTTCATCTCCGGATCTTACTAAGGCCTGAAGGGTTGCAAAAATAGCCTCAGTTGCTCCAGCGGTTACCAAAAGTTCTGAAGTTGGATTGACTTTTCTTTTATAGGATTCAAAAGTAAGACGACAAATTTTTTCCATTAATGGAGGATATCCGGCCATTGGCGTATATTGATGCACGTCATCTTTTGCCAATCGCATAGTAATTTCAATCATGCGTTCGTCAATGGGGAAATTTGGAAATCCTTGGGATAAATTTATCGCATTGTGGTCCACAGCCATTTTAGACATGATGGTGAAAATGCTGGTGTTTAAATGAGGTAGTTTGGACATGGTAGCTATTTCAGTCCTAAAAATAGACAATTTGTGTTAAGATTTAAAATCTAAGGAATTTTATTTTTGTTTTTTGAAATTTCTCTTTAAGAGGGTGTAAATTACAGAATCTAAAAATTGGCCATCCCAAAATACATTTTCAACAAAGTGAGCTTCTTTTACAAAGCCGTTTTTTTCTAATACTTTGGCAGAGGCATAATTTTCAGGATCAATAACACCTTCAACAGAATGAAAATTCAATACGTTGAAACCATAATCTAAAACCATATTTATGGCTTCACTGGTAATGCCTTTATTTTGATATTTAGGTAAAATCATATATCCAATTTCTGAACGAAAATTTTCAGGTTGAATGCGATAATGGCCAATGACACCCAACAATTTCGGATTTCCTTTTAACGTAATTCCCCAATTGATTCCCGTGTTGCTTTCAATTTTTTCAGTAATCATAGCAACGTGTTCCAATGCCATTTCAAGAGAAGTAACCAACGGTCGCGGAATGAATTTCATCGTTTCGGGATTGCCGCGAAGTTCCATTATTTCGTTGATATCATCAAAAGTAACTGCTCGCAACAGCAAACGATTGGATTCGAGGATTGGGAAAGGGGTGAAGGAGAGGGTGAGCATTTTTTTGTTTTTGTAAATATAAAAAAAACACCAATCTCTCAGTCAGTGTTTTCAAACATATAATTTATATATTACTCTTCAAGTAAAACCTCCAAAATACTAATCGCCGCCTCACTAATTTTCGTTCCAGGGCCAAAAACAGCAACTGCTCCGGCATCAAACAAAAATTGGTAATCTTGTGCGGGAATTACACCGCCTACAATGACCATAATATCTTCGCGACCGTATTTTTTAAGTGCTGATATGACTTGTGGCACCAAGGTTTTGTGTCCGGCAGCCAAGGAAGAAACGCCTAAAATATGTACGTCATTTTCCACGGCTTGTTTGGCGGCTTCGGCAGGTGTTTGAAAAAGTGGGCCAATGTCTACATCAAAACCAACATCGGCATAACCGGTTGCGACTACTTTTGCTCCACGATCGTGACCGTCTTGTCCCATTTTTGCAATCATAATGCGGGGACGACGACCGTCTTTTTTGGCAAACGCATCGGCTAATTGTTTCGCTTTTTCAAAGCTTTCGTCGTTTTTAATTTCTTTACTATACACGCCGCTAAAGGTTCTAATTTGTGCTTTATATCGTCCGAAAACTTCTTCTAAGGCATCACTGATTTCGCCAAGAGTTGCACGGTTTCGGGCTGCTTCTACGGCTAAAGATAATAAATTTTCCTGACCTGATTTTGCAGATGCAGTCAATTTTGCCAAACTGGCTTTTACTTTTTCCGTATCACGAGACGCTTTTATTTGAGCCAATCGTTCCAATTGTTGCTTGCGAACCATTTCGTTATCCACATCCAAAATCATCAACGGATCTTCTTTCTCCAAACGGTATTTGTTGACGCCAACAATAATGTCTTGTCCGCTATCAATTCGGGCTTGCTTTCTGGCAGCTGCTTCTTCAATTCGCAATTTCGGAATTCCGGCTTCAATGGCTTTGGTCATGCCACCTAATTCTTCTACTTCTTCTATTAAAGTCCACGCTTTTTGAGCAATTTCATTTGTCAAACTTTCCACATAGTAACTTCCTGCCCAAGGATCAACGGTTTTGCAAATTTTAGTTTCTTCCTGCAAAAATATTTGCGTATTTCGAGCAATTCGAGCCGAGAAATCAGTAGGCAAAGCAATCGCTTCATCCAAGGCATTGGTGTGCAGCGATTGTGTTCCGCCAAAGGCAGCTGCAGCCGCTTCAATACACGTTCGAGCCACATTGTTGAACGGATCTTGCTCGGTTAAACTCCAACCCGAAGTCTGACAATGCGTACGCAAAGCCAATGATTTTTCATCTTTCGGATTGAATTGTTTCAGTAATTTTGCCCATAACATTCGAGCCGCACGCATTTTGGCAATTTCCATAAAATGATTCATCCCAATTGCCCAGAAAAAAGAGAGGCGAGGAGCGAAAGTGTCAATGTCCATTCCAGCTGCTAATCCGGTTCGGATGTATTCTAAACCATCGGCTAAGGTATAAGCCAATTCAATATCGGCGGTTGCTCCGGCTTCTTGCATGTGATAACCTGAAATCGAAATCGAATTGAATTTAGGCATATTCTTGCTCGTATATTCAAAAATATCAGCAATAATTTTCATCGAAGGAGTAGGTGGGTAGATGTAGGTATTTCGCACCATAAACTCTTTCAAAATATCATTCTGAATCGTTCCCGAAAGTAAATTCGGAGCCACACCTTGTTCTTCGGCAACGACAATATAAAAAGCCATAATAGGCAAAACCGCTCCGTTCATAGTCATCGAAACCGACATTTCATTTAACGGAATTTGATCAAACAAAATCTTCATATCTTCCACCGAATCGATGGCGACACCTGCTTTTCCAACATCGCCAACCACGCGTTCGTGATCGGAATCATAACCTCTGTGGGTTGCTAAATCAAACGCTACTGAAAGTCCTTTTTGACCAGCAGCTAAATTTCTTCGGTAAAATGCATTACTTTCTTCGGCGGTGGAAAATCCGGCATATTGTCGAACTGTCCAAGGTCTGCGAACATACATTGTGGCATAAGGACCGCGAAGATTGGGAGCAAATCCGGCACCAAATTCAATATGTTCTAACTCTTTGATTTCATCTTTAGAATAAAAGGGCTTTAATTCAATACTTTCAGCCGTTAGAAAATTATCTTTTTGTGAATTTTCTACTTTCTGAATGCTACCTTCTAATTTAATATGTTGGATGTTTTTTCTCATGAATTTTCTTTTAAAATTTTTTCAAATTCATTTACTGTAGGTATGTTTTTTTCGTAAATTTTTGGCAGTTGTTCAGTGAAAGTATATTCACTTACACCTATTGGTTTGTTTATGTCTTTTAAAGCATATTCTACTTCAATTCCATCTTTGCCATTGCATAATAAAATGCCGATTGAAGGATTTTCATTTTCAGTTTTCAATATATCGTCAACAGCAGATAAGTAAAAATTTAGTTTTCCAGCAAATTCTGGTTCAAATTCTACTGTTTTTAATTCAATAACAATATAGCATTTTAAATTAATATGATAGAAGAGTAAATCCAAGGAGTATGATTTTTTGCCTATTTCTATAGGATATTGTCTCCCAACAAAAGCAAAACCTTTTCCAAGTTCTAATAAAAACTTAGTGATATTTTCTGTTAGTTGTTTTTCTATTTCTAATTCGTGAACTTTTGCTTCTAAAGTTAAAAAATCAAAATTATAAGGATCTTTTAATAATTGATTGACTAGTTCTGCTTGATTAGTTTTTAGTGTTTTATCAAAATTATTTATGGATTTTCCTTGTCGTTCAAAGAGGTTTTGTTTTAGTTGTAATGCTAAAATTGCTCTGCTCCAATTGTTTTTAATTGTTTCATTTATATAAAAAAAAGCCTCTTCTTTTGTTTTCGTTTTTTCTAATATCAAAACATGATGTCCCCATGGAATTAAGACAAATCTTTCTAGTCCAACAGCTTGTTGGATTGATTCTATTTGATTCAGTCCAACAAGCTGTTGGATTGAATTTTCAACATAAAAAATATAAAATTTTCTTATATTGAATAGATTTGTTCTTGAAAAGCCTGAAATATGCGGGAATTCAGATTTAATATCTTTTGAGAGTTGGTCAATGTAATTGTTTCTTCCTTCAAGAAGTGACTGGTTTTCAAAAATCATTTTACCAATATTCCAATACAGTAAAATCAACTCTTTATTGACTGATAAAGCTGCTTTTTGTTGAGAACTTAAAATTTGATTTTTAATTTCAACAATTAAATCTTGGTATTTTGAAAACTGTAAATTCATTTATTCATCTTTCAACCTTTCCTGTTCCAATTTCTCAGCCAATCTCCTTTCAATAATCGGCGTTACCAATGTTTTTCTCGGATTATTTTTTACAAAAGGAAATAATTCCAACTCATTTGACATTCTATCATTTTTGTTTGGATATTTATTAGTTCCCAGCAAAACTTCTTTTCCGGAATCAAAAAGTTCTTGTTCTTTTTGAGCACTTTCGTTTATTTTTCGTTGAATCGTGCCTTCCATCAATTGGGTGATTAATCCACCGTTTGCTTCGATATCTTTGAACAATTCTAATGCTTTTTCAGCTAATTGTTCGGTTAAGGTTTCAATGTAATAGGCTCCATCAGATGGATTACTTACTTTGTCAAAATAACTTTCTTTTTTTAAAATCAATAATTGGTTACGTGCAATACGATCGCCAAATTCATTGTCTTTATGATAAATCGCATCATAAGCCAAATTAGAAATGGCATCGGCTCCACCCAAAATCGCACTCATGCATTCAGTTGTGGTGCGAAGCATGTTTACATTGTAATCGTATAATGTTTTGTTTCGTTTTGTTGGAGTTGCAATAATATGACATTCAAAATCATGATTGTATTCTTTGGCTAACGAATTAAATAGCAAACGAAAAGCTCTTAATTTTGCAATTTCAAAGAAATAATTTGTGCCAACTGCCACTTCAAAAGTAATTGGCGATGAAATAGTTTCAATTCGATTGAAATATTCATTCACATGAGCTAACGAATAAGCCAATTGCTGAACGATATTCGCTCCTGCATTTTGATACAAATCCATTTTGCAACTTAAAAAAGGAATTTTTGAATCCGAAATTAATTTCAATTCACTAAAATCTTTTTCTAACGAAGAAAACCAGTTGCCATCATTGGCTAATTGACCCACAGCATCTTGTAAAACAATTATATTGAATTGATTTTTAGTGGCAAAAGTTGTTATTTTCTTCAAAAAATCAGCAGAAAGAAATAACAAGTTGAAATAATAAATAACCTGTTCCTTAGGAAGATTTTTTAGTAATTCGTCTAATGAAATCGTATCATTTTCAATAGTAAAGCGAATGGATTCTGCTCCGCGATTTAAGGAATCTAAAGCTCTTTCGTTTGATTTTTTCACATCATAAACATAGATGTTTTGTGTGATTGAAAACCCGTTTGAAGTTAGCACTTCATGTTTTAATTCCGTTTCGTCAAAATGATAAAAAGGTTTCACTTTAATGCCTTCCGGACTTTCCCAAACGAGCGTTTCGTTATAGTCAGCTCCTTTTAACTCAAACTGAATTTGTTGTTTCCATTGTTTACTGGAAATTGAATCGAATGATGAAAATAATTTTTTGGTCATTCTTATTTGTTTTTGGTTTTGCTATCATTTGGTGAATTTTTTTCAAATTCAATGATATAAATGTCTTCACTATCTCGTTTCATATAGTATTTTTCACGAGCATATTTTTCAATATAATCAAGGTTTTTTAAACGTTTAATCTCTAAACAATCATTTTTAATTTCTTCCTGATAATATTTTTTATTGGTTTCTAATTCATCCAATTGTTTATTTAAAATTCGATGTTCTAAATAAGAGTAGTTGTCTAAAAAAAGCATCCAAACGGCAAAGAAAGCCAAAACCAAAACATATCGATTCCCAACAAATCTAAACCATGGATATTTGTCTTTTAAACGTTGAATGAATTTCATAGTTATAGAATTCGTTGGTTAATTACAGCACGAACCACATCAATTGCTACGGTATTGTATTTATCATTTGGAATGATAATATCGGCAAAAGCTTTTGTGGGTTCGATAAATTGTTGGTGCATTGGTTTTAAAGTTGTTTGGTATCTATTCAACACTTCGTCCATGTCTCTGCCGCGTTCAGCAATGTCTCTTTTTAGTCGTCTGATTAACCGTTCGTCAGAATCAGCATGAACATATACTTTTATGTCAAACATATCTCGTAACTCTGAGTTTGCTAAAATTAAAATTCCTTCAACAATCATAACTTTTCTAGGATGAGTAATCACGGTATCATCAGTTCTGTTGTGCGTTACAAAAGAATAAACAGGTTGTTCAATTATATTTCCTTTTTTTAATTGTTTAAGGTGCTCTGTTAAAAGTTCAAAATCAATTGCTCTCGGATGATCAAAATTGATTTTTGTTCGTTCTTCATAACTCAAATTGTTTGTTTCTTTATAGTATGAATCTTGGGAGATGATACCGACTTCTGTTTCCGGGAGTTCGTTCATAATTTGGTGAACCACTGTAGTTTTTCCACTTCCTGTTCCACCTGCAATTCCGATGATAAGCATTTTGTAAAATTGATTGTTTAGGTTCAACAAAAATAGAAATTATAAACGGAGGATGGAATATTTTTGATTTTAATTTTCAGATGATTCATCATTCTTTTTCTTTCGTTTCCAGATATAATACAGAATCAGTATAACAATAGGAATTACGATATAGAGTATAACATCATTTAAAGAGTTTAAAGATATGGTGCCGGTATCACCAGGAATTCCTGAAGGTCTTTGTGCAAAAAGAATTGCAGGAAAAAGAATAGTCAGTAGCATTATTTTAATTTTCATAACTTAAAATTTGATTACAATTTACAAAATTTAAAATTGATAATCAATTAATTATGAAAAGCATAAGTTTTTAAAGTGAGATTTACTGGATTATTTCATGATCCGGAGTTAAGGAAATGTTGCTCACCAAAATCTTTTGAGCTTCGCTCTGAGTTATTTTTTGGTTTCAATCCTTACAAGCAAGCTTGACGGCTTTAAACCAAAAAATCCCTCCCACTTGCGTGGAAAGGATTTTTGTGGTCGGGGTGGCAGGATTCGAACCTGCGGCCTCCTGCTCCCAAAGCAGGCGCGATAACCGGGCTACGCTACACCCCGAAAAAAGTAAAATAAACTTACTCTTTTAGAGGGTGCAAATATAGAACTAAAATTAGTTTTACCAAATCAAATTTTCAAATAAAATACTTCTATTTGAAAATTATTAAAACTAATCAACAATTAAGATATAATTTTCATTAAAAAGTTACATTTGCATCACAATTAAGTAAACTAGCATTATGTCAGATACAATAGAAAAAGTAAAATGTTTAATTATAGGTTCCGGTCCTGCGGGATATACTGCAGCAATATATGCAGCGAGAGCCAATATGTTTCCTGTATTATATCAAGGAACACAACCTGGTGGACAATTGACTACTACTAATGAAGTAGAAAATTTTCCGGGTTATCCGGACGGGGTTACCGGACCGGAGATGATGGTTCAATTGCAAGAACAAGCCAAACGTTTCGGAACAGATATACGAGATGGTTGGGCAACTAAAGTTGATTTTTCAGGGCCTATCCATAAAGTTTGGGTAAATGACACGAAAGAAATTCATTGTGAAACAGTTATTATTTCTACCGGAGCTTCTGCTAAATATTTAGGATTGCCTTCGGAGCAACATTATCTTCAAATGGGTGGAGGTGTTTCTGCTTGCGCTGTTTGCGACGGATTTTTCTACAGAAATCAAGAAGTAGTAATTGTTGGAGCAGGAGATTCGGCTTGTGAAGAAGCTCATTACTTATCTAAACTTTGTAGAAAAGTTACGATGTTGGTTAGAAGCGAAAAATTCCGTGCTTCAAAAATCATGGAAGCTAGAGTTCGCAAAACTGAAAACATTGAAATTTTATTAAATACAGAAACCGTTGAGGTTAAAGGTGACGGACAAGTGGTTAGTTCTGTTTTAGTAAAAGAGAGAACAACCGGTGTTGAAACTGAAATTCCGGCCACCGGATTTTTCGTTGCGATTGGTCACAAACCAAATACTGATATTTTTGCGGATTATTTAAATTTAGACGAAACCGGATATATCATTAATGTTCCTGGAAGAACGTTGACAAACGTTGAAGGTGTTTTTGTTGCAGGTGATGCCGCAGATCATGTTTATCGTCAAGCTATTACAGCTGCCGGAACCGGTTGTATGGCTGCTTTGGATGCTGAGCGATATTTAGCAAGTAAAGAGTAACAAAAATCCCGGCATGCCGGGTTTTTTTATTTTATTTTTTTATTGATACTGGCTTCATCGCTAAATCTTTTTATTTCCAATTTTCCTTCACCATAGAAGTTGAATTCTGATTTGCCGGAGGCTTCTAAAATCAAACGAGTTGCCACATTAAGACTGCTTTTTGAAGCTCCTTCTAAAATTAAAGAAGCATTTTTGGTGACTAATTTTTTGCCTGTAAAGTTAGCATTGTTATCTAATCGCAATTTTATGTCCTCAACATCACCTTCAATTACAGCTGCTGATTTTTGATACATATCACATTTGAGTTTGTTTGACGCAATCAGTGCTTTTACGGAGGAATTTTTATTGAATTCTAAAACAGCATCTTGTGATTTTAAATTTAATTCTACTTTTGATTTGTCGTTAGTTATTAATGTGAAATTGTGTATATCTGCATTCAAAAATAATTTGGAATCATCATAACTTTTGAATGTCATTTCGTTTATTTTAACTTCTGACAAAGCTGTTAAGCTTGCGTTGTCACGTAAAATAACCATTTTAAAATTATCAGTATAAGTAACTCTAAGGCTCGTTTTTTTTGCTCCTGAAATATCTTTTGTAGTTCGTAAGCGTAATGTGTTGTTTTTTAAATCTACTTCAATAGCATCATGTAAATTATCATCGGCTTCTACTTCTACAGCACACTTATTTCCTTTAACTAAGAAAACTTCTAAATCGTCATACACTTCTAAATTGTCAAAGTCGCCAATTTCAACTTGTTCAATGGATACTATTTTTGAACCTTTTATTTTTTCCTTCTTCTGACTATACGATAAGGAAATAATAAAAAAGAACGCCAGTAGGATAAGCTTTTTATTCATTTTAGAAATGGATTTAATTACAAATATAAAAAAAACATCCCAACTATTAGTCAGGATGTTTTTTTAGATTGCGATTAAAAGCTTTCTGATAAGTTTGATTATTTAGATTTTACACTACCTCCGGAAGTTGCTTTTTTAATTATTGAATTGGGTTCTTTATAATAAAAAATAGAACCACCACTTGATGCTTTAGCATTTAAACTCAAAATTGGATAAACTTGAATTGAACTTCCGCTTGACGCAGTTGTGATTATGTTGTTTGTTAGAAGTTCTTTGGCTTTTATGTCACTACCACTTGAAGTTGAAGCTTCTAAATTTATGGCTTTTCCGGATAAAAAGATGGTACTTCCACTACTGGCTTTACAACTTATATTTTCAACTTCTACTTTAATATCAATTTCACTTCCGCTGCTTGAATTTAAATCTAGTGAAGGTATTATTAAGATGTTTTTACTCACAACAAAAGAGCCGCTCGAAGTGCTAATTGCATCTAATTCTTTAAAAGTAACTTTAACTTTTTTTTCTTCAGCTCTTTTTATGTTTTTTGTGGTTGTAATTTTTAATTTTCCATTGTCTATAGATGTTTTAATATACTCGTGTAAATTTTCATCGGCCTCAATGGTTATTGCGTTTTCGCTTCCTTGATAAATTTCTACATCCAATCCTCTGCTTACTTGAATTTTGGTAAAGGATTCAGAAGTAGTTCTCGTTGAAGTAACCACATTTTTATTACCACTAACCGAGTCTAAACCATCAATTTTAATTTCACAAGAAGTGGCCAATAATGCTACAACAACTGAAATAACTATTTTCACAAAATTCAGAATAAATTTTATCATAATTTCTTAGTTTTTAATAATTACACCATCTTCATTTATTTGCAATCCTTTAAAATCATTGGAGTTTCCTTCTTTGATTTGTATGCCGCTTTTGTTTATTGTTACAGTTGTTGACGTGGAATCATTTTCTTCTGATTTGTCATCTTCTTTACAATTCACACATTTTAATTTTTTATCTTTTACAAAATAGGTTTTGTTATCAAATCCATTTTCAAAATTCATGTCACTACCATACCATTCGATACTTGTGTTCAAGGTGTAATCCGGTTTTATATAATATCCATCAGGAATATACAATCGAACTGTTACACGTTGATCTCTGTATTTTTGTTTGATATCAGTGAAAAAATAGTTGTTTAAAATTAAGGTATTATTTTCAAACAATAGTTTATAATCAATGTTTTCTGCACGTTTTTTTGCATTGCTCAATGAATTTCCATCTGCTTTTTTATCAATGATATAATACGGTTTGTTTTCTGATGTGTGATTGATTTGAAAACGTACGTTGTTTGAAAACATTTTCTCTTCACCATTTTCGTCTTCTACAAATGTGAAATCATACTTTCTTGAAACAGAGCTGGTGAAATTTTCATTGTTTTGAAATTTTACAAACAAGGTGTCATTTTGATTCAATTCAAAAAACTCTTTTTGCGTACTGTTTGCATCAAAAGCACTTTCTGAGGCTTGACGAACTCCAAAGGTTATTAATAATGCAATTGCAATAATCCATATCGCTAACAAACTGTATTTTGCAATATTACCAATAGATTTCATGTTGGTTATTAAAAGCTTCAAACCTAAAATCATCAAAAAGAAAAATGGTATTCCAATTGCAAAAAAGCAAATCAAACCTAATACCCAAACAGGAACTTCGCTCGTAATTACTGCATTCACATATTCCTGCCAAGGTTGTCCGAAAATGGTTCCTATGAAAACACTAACAATTAATCCTGCCAAAGTTGAAATGGAAACTATTACAATTATAGCACCTAAAAACTTTGCAAAAACATTAAAAATGGCTAAAAATAGTTTGCCAATTGTTGAGCCAATTTCTTCGGCACCTGATTTAACTTGGTTTCCCATTTTTTCATAATCTGCATTTTCTACTTTTTCTGAAAACGAGGCAAATTCTTCACGAACTTTTTTTTCGATATTTGAAAGATTAGCCGGTTCTCCGGTCATTTCTAATTTTTCAACTGTAGTAATTGCTTTTGGAATTAATACCCAAAGCAAAATGTAAACAAAAATCATTGTTCCGGCACTAGCAAATAATAACAATATCAAGGCTAATCGTAACCATAAGGCATCAACACCTAAATAATGACCAAATCCTGCCGCAACACCACCTAGTATGTTTTTATCTATGTCACGATACAGTTTTTTAGATGATTTTGATGCCGAAAACGACTGAGTTGATTCTCCGTTTTCTTCTTCTAACCTATAATCTTCCGGTTGTCCCATGATTGCAATCATGGCATCAACATCTTTTAAATTGATTACATGTTTATCTGATTTTTTGTTTTCAGAAAAAATCTCAGATATTCTCACTTCAATGTCTTTCATGATTTCATCCTGACCATTTGCATTGGACAATGAACGTTTGATAGCATCAAAGTATCGACTTATTTTTTGAAAAGCGTCTTCATCGATATGGAAAAAAAGACCGCCTAAATTTATATTAACTGTTTTGTTCATGACTGTTATTTTTTTATTGTTATTGTGTTCACAGCGTTTGACAATTCACTCCAAGTAGTGTTCAATTCTGTTAAAAATTGCTTTCCGATTTCGGTTAGACCATAATACTTTCTTGGTGGTCCCGAGGTTGATTCTTCCCAACGATAGTTGAGTAATCCATCATTTTTTAGTCTGGTGAGCAACGGATAAACTGTTCCTTCAACCACTAACAACTTTGCTTCTTTAAGGGTATCTAATATTTCAGATGTATAGGCTTCTTTTTCTTTGAGAACTGAAAGAATGCAAAACTCTAAAACCCCTTTTCTCATCTGGGCTTTTGTGTTTTCAATGTTCATAATTCATTTTTTTAATTTTTTAATTACTGTTCGTTTTTGATTGATGATTGTCACTCCTTTATACAATGACAGATGATTGATTGATTGATTGATTGATTGATTGATTGATTGATTGATTGATTGATTGATTTTTATTTTATAAACGGTATGGTTAAAGGATATTTATATACTGAACCATTTCCTGCTTTTATAGTTCCAATAAGAATTAATATAAATTCTGTTATAGACCACACTATTAAGGTTAATCCGGTTATGATTGCAACGGTTATCAAATTCACCGGAATAACATCGATACCTTGGTTTTCAAATTGAACAATTTCAATGATTGAATTGATAAAAAAGACACCAAAAATGATTGCAATAATGATACTATATAATAGTAGGCTCAAATTAAAGTTAATTACTGATTTTCCATTCTCGTCCACAAATTGAGAATCGGTCTTCTTGCTTTGCCAAATAATAATTGGAACAATTATTCCTGCAAACGGAACTAAATACTTAGCTAATGAACTTAAATGGATAGCTACGGCTGTGTTTTTTTCGCTTTGTGTTGTCATAATATAAATGTATATAATAATATCTTATACAAATATATGTCTAAAAGAAGGTATTGTGTTACGCATAGTACTAATATTTAACATAAAATTAACATATTGTCAATTCATAAATTAATTCTATTTTTACTAAAAATTCAGTATCCATGCAGATTACAGCCCGAAAATTAAACAGTTTCTTATTTTTTAAATTACCTTCCGCTTTTTGGTGTGGAGTTCGTGTAAAAACGATTGATTCAAACCATTGTGTGGTTACAGTAAAACACAAATGGATTAATCAAAATCCGTTTAAATCAATGTATTTTGCAGTTCAAGCGATGGCCGCTGAATTAACAACCGGATCTTTGGTGATGTTGCAAATAAAGAAAAGCGGCAAAAATATTTCTATGCTTGTGGCCAATAATAATGGAAATTTTACCAAAAAAGCAACAGGACGAATTACTTTTACGTGTAACGATGGTCATTTAATTGAAGATGCCATCAAACAAACTATTGCAACAGGAGAGGGACAAACTTTTTGGATGAAATCTATAGGAATTGATGAAAAAGGCGATCAGGTTTCAGAAATGAATTTTGAATGGAGCATTCGTATTAAGTAGTAGAACGATTTTAAATTCAATGAATTAAACAATTCCCAATTAACTTTTCTTTTGAAGCAAGAGGGTCTAAATTTGTATAAAAAAATAAAAATGACACTATTAATAACTGGGGCAACAGGTTTGGTTGGAAGTGAAATTGTTTCATTACTTTTAGAAAATAATCATACGGTTCATTATTTAACTACTTCAAAAGATAAAATAATTGATAAACCAAATTATAAAGGGTTTTATTGGAATCCGAAGCAAGGTGTTTTAGATGAGAGTTGTTTGAATGATGTGGAAGTAATTATTCATTTAGCCGGTGCATCCGTTTCAAAAAGATGGACATCTAACTACAAACAAGAAATTATTGAAAGTAGAATTGATACTTCAAATTTATTGTTTAAAGCATTAAAACAGCATCCTAATCAAGTAAAGCAAATTGTTTCAGCTTCTGCAATAGGTATTTATAAAGATAGTTTGACTGAAGTATATCATGAAGATTCAAAACAATTTGGCGATGATTTTTTAACCAATGTTGTGCTAAAATGGGAGGAAAGTGTTGATAAATTCAGTCTATTACATTTAAAAGTATGTAAATTAAGAATTGGTTTGGTTTTGTCTGATAAAGGTGGAGCTTTATCAGAAATGATAAAACCTATCAAGTTAGGATTAGGTTCTCATTTTGGTTCGGGTTTACAAATGCAATCATGGATTCATATTTCAGACTTAGCTCAAATGTTTTATTTTGCAACCCAAAATCAATTGGAGGGGGTTTACAACGCCGTAGCTCCAAATCCGGCTACGAATAAAGCGTTAACAAAGTCAATTGCTAAAGTGTTGAACAAACCTCTTTTTATGCCGGCAATTCCTAAGTTTGCTATGCAATTGGTGTTGGGAGAAATGCATCAATTGCTTTTTTCAAGTCAAAATGTAAGTTCTAAAAAAATTGAAAATCAGCGTTTTGAGTTTCAATTTGAAGATTTAGAACCTGCTCTAAAAGATTTATTGAATACATAATATTTTCTTAAACAATTGCTAATTATTTTTTACAGAGATAATTAGTAGAATTTTTAAAATATATTTGAGGATTATAACTAATCTCTCAACTATGATAAAACAACTTTTAGTAGCAGCAACACTTTTGTTGCTTTTCTCTACAACTGACGCATTTGCTCAAAAAAAGAAAAAAGATTCTAAAAAAAACACAACAACCACGGCAACAATCACTCCTCCGGATGCCAAAAAACCGGATGTAAAAAAACCAAAACCCTACAATAAAGTAATTGATTCAAGTGCCGTTACTCAAAAAGGATTAATTGATGTACATAAAGTTGGCGATAAATATCTTTTTGAAGTGGCTGATTCATTGCTTGGAAAAGAAATAATGTCAATTACAAGATATTCAAAAACTCCGGCCGGAGGTGGAATATTTGGAGGAGAAGAAGTGAATAGACAAGTGATTAAGTTTGAAAAAGGCTTAAACGATAATATTTTACTGCGTTCTGTAACTTACGTAATCACAACACCAAACGAAGATTCGCCGATAACGAAAGCAGTAGAAAATTCTAGTGCCGATCCAATAATTGGTAATTTTGATGTAATGGCTTATAACAAAGATGGGAAAAACATCAAAGGTTATGTATTTGATGTAACCCCTCTTTTTGATGCTGATTTACAAGCTTTTTCATTGGATCCTATCCGGAAGCAATTGCTAAATATTGTTGCCTTTCAAAAGGACAAGTCGTTCATACAAACAATGAAATCATTTCCGGTTAATACGGAAATTCGTTCAGTAAAAACGTTTTCTACAAAACCAAGACAAATTTCTCTAACACCAACTCCAACTATTGGAACTAATTTTCCAGCTGGTTTAGATGCAGGTGTTGTAACTTTTGAATTGAACACTTCCTTCATTTTATTACCTCAAAAACCTATGCGAAAAAGAGCTTTTGACAAGCGAGTTGGTTATTTTGCAAATGGTTATAGTGTTTTTGAAGAAAACTCTTTAAAAGCAGAACGAGATGTTTTTGCTGTTCGTTGGAGATTGGAACCTAAAAATGCTGAAGATGCAGAAAAACAAAAAAGAGGGGAACTAATTGAACCTAAAAAACAATTAGTTTATTATATTGATCCTGCCACTCCAGATAAATGGAAACCTTTTATAAAAGCCGGTATTGATGATTGGCAAGAAGCTTTTGAATTCGCCGGATGGAAGAATGCTATTAGAGGAGAATATTGGCCAGAAAACGATCCGACGATGAGTTTGGAAGATGCTCGTTTTTCAGTTTTAAGATATTTTGCAGCTGATATTCAAAATGCATACGGACCAAATGTTCATGATCCAAGAACAGGAGAAATTTTAGAAAGTCATATCGGTTGGTACCACAACATTATGAGTTTGTTGCGAGATTGGTATTTAATTCAAACAGCAGCAGTTGATCCTCAGGCTAGAACCATTAAATTTAATGATAAGTTGATGGGTGAACTGATTCGATTTGTTGCGGCTCACGAAGTTGGTCATACTTTAGGTTTACGTCACAATATGGGAGCCAGTCATGCTACTCCGGTTGAAAAGTTGCGAGATAAAGAATTCCAAAAACAATTTGGACACACGTCATCCATCATGGATTATGCTCGATTTAATTATGTGGCACAGCCAGAAGATGGTGTGACTGATTTGTTTCCAAAAATTGGTGATTATGATAAATGGGCCATCAGATGGGGTTATGCGTATTTTCCGGATGCCAAAGATGAAAAGGAAGAAAAAGCATTGTTAAACTCCATGACAAAAGAGGCTTATAAAAATAAACGCTTACATTTTGGAACAGAGACCAGTCCTTTTGATCCTAGATTTCAAACCGAAGATTTAGGTGATAATGCTATGAAAGCTTCAGAATATGGAATAAAAAATCTGAAAAGAATTTTACCTCAATTGATTACTTGGAGTAAAGAAGATGGCGAGGATTATTCAGAACTTGACGGACTTTATAATTCACTTACCGGACAATTTAGACGTTATATGGGACATGTTACCAAAAATGTAGGTGGTATTTATGAAGATCCAAAAACTGCAGATATGGAGGGTGATTTGTATGAAGTTGTGCCGTCAAGTATTCAAAAAGAAGCTGTTGCGTTTTTGAACGAACAATTATTTAAAACGCCGGTTTGGTTATTAGATCAAGATATTTTAAACAAAATCAAACCTGAAAGTGGGGTTGAAGCCATGAAATCATTACAAGGTGGAACTTTGAACAGTTTGTTTTCAGGTGATCGTTTGATTCGTTTGATAGAAACTTCTTCACTTAATAAAAAGAATTATACGGTAGATGAGTTATTTAGTGACATCAGAAAAGGTGTTTTTTCTGAATTACGAATCAATGCACCTATTGATGTTTATCGAAGAAATCTTCAAAAACTGTTTGTAAATAATCTTATTGAAGCTCTAGATAACGATGGAAAGAAAACCGCAATGGGATTGAACAGAAGACCAGTAAAATATAGTGAAACTGACATTCCATCAATTGCCAGAGGACAATTAACAGAATTGAAAAACCAGCTGAAATTAGGTGCAGCTTCATCAACTGACAGATTGAGTAAATTTCATTTAGCAGATTTAGTTTCAAAAATTGATACCGCTTTGAACCCAAGGTAAGTATTCAAAATAGTCTATAAAAAAAACGCTGATGAAAATCAGCGTTTTTAGTTTCTAGTAAGATGAGTAAAAATTATTTTGAAGCTTTAACCGAAATTTTCAATTCGATAGCATCATTTATGAATTTATCTCCTAAGTTATCAAAGATAGATTTTGAACCATAATTTACATTCCAATCTGTTCTGTTGATTGTAAATGTTTCTGTAGTTAACATTAAACTATCACCATCAAGAGCTAAAGTTGCAGGGAATTTTACACTTTTTGTAATTTCTTTAAGCGTTAAATTACCTTCAATTGTAGTTTGTCCGTCAACTGTATTTACTGAAGTAATTTCAAACACCCCTTCAGGATATTTATTTGTGTTGAAAAAATGATCAGCATCTTCTGCTTTACCCAAACCTTTTAGGTGTCCTTCCAAATCTTCTTTACCATCACCTGCAGCTAAGTCTAAAACAGTAATTGAAGTCATGTCAATCGTAAATTTACCACTTTCAACTTTACCGTTGTTTAAATAAACCTCACCCGCAGAAATAGCAATAGTTCCATTGTGCTTTCCTGTTGGTTTTGACCCAACCCATTCTATTGTAGAGTTTGCAGTATCCACAACATAACCATTAGCATCATCTGAAGTTGTTGCAACTTCTTGAGCGTCACCGGCTTCAGTTTTGTCGTTTTTACAAGAATTTAATGTTAGTAATCCACCAACGAAGGCAAAAATTAAAAAAGATTTTTTCATAATATATTTGATTTTTTGTTGATTCAAAATTAAATTCTTTTAAACAAATCCTTCTTAAATTTATACTAAAATTTATTTGAACAATAGAAATTGGACTTTTTACAAAAGTGAAATTATTGTAATTTAGAAAATTTTGTAATTAAAAAATCACAATATTTTGCTGACAATTTGACATTTTTAAACAAATGGCAGTACTTTTGCAATCCAAAATCCAACAATAAATGTTCAAAAAATTTTTTAAGAATATGAACCAGGAGTCTACAGAAAATATAGAAAAGGAAATCATTGAAAACGAAGCAACAATAGAGCAGAATCAAGAAAATGCAGAAGCTCCAACTGTTGAAATATCCAATGAAGAAAAGTTAGAAGAGGATTTAGCAAAAGAAAAAGATAAATTCTTGCGATTATTTGCTGAGTTTGAAAATTATAAAAAGCGTACAACCAAAGAGCGAATTGATTTATTTAAAACAGCAAATCAAGAAGTTTTACAAGCAATGCTTCCTATTTTAGATGATTTTGACCGAGCAATGATTGAAATTTCTAAAACTGACGATGAGAATTTGATTACCGGTGTCAACTTAATTCATGAAAAGCTAAAAAACACTTTAGTTTCAAAAGGATTAGAGCAAGTAGAAATTAATCCGGGTGATGATTTTAATGCAGATTTTGCAGAAGCAATCACACAAATTCCGGCTCCATCTGCTGATTTGAAAGGTAAAATTGTAGATGTTATAGAAAAAGGATACAAGTTAGGCGATAAAATAATCCGCTTTCCAAAAGTTATAATTGGAAATTAAAAGTTTATGAAAAAAGATTTTTACGAAATATTAGGCATTTCAAAAAATGCTACTGCCGAAGAAATTAAGAAAGCGTATCGCAAGAAAGCAATCGAATTTCACCCCGACAAAAACCCCGGAAATAAGGAAGCAGAAGAAAACTTCAAAAAAGCTGCTGAAGCTTATGAAGTATTGAGTGACCCAAATAAAAAAGCCAAGTATGATCAATATGGTCATGCAGCTTTTGACGGTCATGGCGGATTTGGTGGCGGTGGCGGAATGAATATGGATGACATCTTCAGTCAATTTGGCGACATTTTTGGTGGCGGTGGATTTGGCGGTTTTGGTGGATTTGGCGGTGGCGGAGGTCAACGCAGAATGAAAGGGAGTAATCTTCGTATAAAAGTGAAACTCACTTTAGAGGAAATTGCCAATGGTGTTGAGAAAAAAGTTAAAGTAAAACGTAAGGTTCAAGCTGCCGGAGTGAGTTATAAAACTTGTGGAACATGTAATGGTTCCGGTCAGGTTTTGAGAGTAACCAATACCATTTTGGGAAGAATGCAAACGGCAACCACCTGTCCAACTTGTGGTGGTGCGGGTCAATCTATTAGTTCCAAACCAAATAATGCCGATGCTCAAGGAATGATTTTAGAAGATGAAACCGTTTCTATCAAAATTCCTGCAGGTGTTGTTGATGGCATGCAATTAAAAGTTTCCGGAAAAGGAAATGATGCTCCGGGTAACGGAATCCCCGGTGATTTAATTGTTGCCATTGAAGAAGTGGAGCATGAATTTTTAAAACGCGAAGGTGAAAACCTTCATTATGATTTATATATAAGTGTTGCAGAAGCCGCTTTGGGTGTTTCCAAAGATATTGAAGCCATTGGTGGAAAACTGAGAATTAAGTTAGAAGAAGGTATTCAATCAGGTAAAATCTTACGTCTAAAAGGAAAAGGAATTCCTAATATAAATTCCTATGGAAATGGCGACTTATTGGTTCATATTAATGTCTGGACACCCAAGAAATTAGACAGAGAACAAAAGGAATTTTTTGAAAAAATGCTTACTAACGAAAACTTTATTCCTAACCCTGAGAAATCAGATAAATCTTTTTTTGAAAAAGTTAAAGATATGTTTTCATAGTTTATAAAATTTTTTTACATTTGAATCATACTAGGCAACTAGTATATTCTTTTTCATAGCAATTTTTCCCATCCTTGTGTAACTATAAGGGTGGGTTTTTTTTGTAACAAATTTCTAAAACCACTACCAATTGGCTATATTTACGTTTTTATAAAAATCTATGAGTACAATTCTTCAAATAAATGATTTAGTTAAACAGTACGGAAATTTTACAGCTCTAAACAAAGTATCTTTAAGTGTCCCAACCGGAAGTATTTATGGGCTTTTAGGTCCAAATGGAGCCGGAAAAACTTCGTTAATTAGAATTATCAATCAAATCACAATGCCCGATAGTGGTAGTGTATTTCTTGATGGTGAAAAATTGAAATCCGATCATATTGCTCACATTGGTTATATGCCGGAAGAACGCGGTTTATATAAATCCATGAAAGTTGGTGAACAAGCGTTGTATTTGGCTCAATTAAAAGGTTTGAGTAAAAAAGAGGCTAAAATTCAATTGGATTATTGGTTTCAAAAATTGGAAATTGAAGGTTGGTGGGACAAAAAAATTGAAGAACTTTCAAAAGGAATGGCACAAAAAGTGCAGTTTGTTGTTACCGTTTTACACAAACCTAAATTATTAATTTTTGATGAACCTTTTTCAGGATTTGATCCCGTGAATGCCAACATTATCAAAGATGAAATTTTAGAATTACAAAAAAATGGAGCAACCATAATTTTTTCAACCCATAGAATGGAAAGTGTTGAAGAGCTTTGTGACCATATTGCATTACTTCATCAATCCAATAAATTAATTGAAGGTAAATTATCTGATGTAAAAAGACAGTTTCGAACAAACACCTATAAAGTTGGAATTTTAACTCAAGATGTAGAAGGTTTAATGGTTCAATTGACTCAAAAATATACAATTGCTCAAACTAATTTTAAATCGTTAAATGATGATTTGAAGTTTGAAGTTTCCTTGGGAGAAAGTTCACCAAATGAGCTCCTTCAGTTATTACTTCAAAAAGGTCAAGTTACCCATTTTGAAGAAAATATTCCAAGTGTAAATGACATTTTTATTAAAACAGTAAGTCAATAATTTTCAATACAGAATCAAATTATGAGTGTAGTTTCATTAATTATTAAAAGAGAATTTATTGCAAAAGTTCGCAACAAATCATTTATAGTAATGACTTTTTTGAGTCCGTTACTGTTTGTTGCTATTGCTGTTTTGGTAGGTTATCTGGCTTCAATGAAAGCGGAAACCAAAAAAATTGCCATACATGATGAAAGTGGAAATTTTATTCCAGTCTTTAAAAATTCGGATGCTTATTCCTATCATGATTTATCAGCAATTGATTTGCAATTTGTGAAAGACAGCATCTTAAATACAAAATACGAAGGATTGTTATACTTTCCTAAAGTAGCTAGTTTACGTGATTATGAATCAAAAATTCAGTACATTTCTAATGAAAGTCCGAGTATGAATTTCATTGGAACTATTGAAAGTTTAATTGGAAAAAAAATCACTGAGCAAAATTACATCGTTGCCGGTTTAGATACTTTAGCTATTAAAAATTCAGTTTCAAAAGTCAGTGTCAATTTAGCAAAATCTTCAGGTGAAGAAACTGTAAAAGGTTTAAACGAAATAAAAATTGCCATTGGAGGAGCGTTTGGCTATTTGATTATGATGTTCATTATAATTTATGGAAATTTAGTTATGCGTAGTGTGATTGAAGAGAAAACCAATCGAATTATTGAAATTATTATTTCTTCAGTGAAACCCTTTCAATTGATGATGGGCAAAATCATTGGTACTTCTTTAGCCGGAATTTTACAATTTTTAATTTGGGCCATAATTGGGTTTATTTTATTCTTTGGAATTTCTACTTATTTTGGTGTTCAAATGGGAGCCACTCCCGCACTTGATGCCGGAATGATTGAAGCCGGTCAAGCGGAAATGGGTTCAAAAATGCAACTCTACATCAAAGAATTTTTAACCTTACCAATAGGAACTTTATTGGTTTCATTTGTATTATATTTTATTGGAGGTTACTTTTTATACAGTTCATTTTATGCTGCAATTGGTGCTGCTGTTGATAACGAAACCGATTCACAGCAATTTTTATTACCTATAATTATGCCTTTGGTTTTAGGGGTTTATATTGGTTTTTTTACAGTGTTGAATGATCCACACGGAACAGTTGCGACTGTTTTTTCCATCATTCCATTAACTTCACCAATCGTGATGTTAATGCGAATTCCGTTTGGCGTTCCAATTTGGCAGCTGGTTTTATCAATTGTTTTGTTGTTTTCTACTTTCTTCTTGGTCGTTTGGTTTGCTTCAAAAATATACAGAGTCGGGATTTTAATGTATGGAAAGAAACCAACTTGGAGAGAATTGTTTAAATGGATGAACTATTAGCCTATGGAAATTATTGAAAAATTAAAAGACATTTTAGGACTAAGTCTAATAAAAACTGAAGATGTTAATCTGACATTAGGAGCTATTATTGCATTGATAGTAGCCTTTTTAATTACAAGTTACTTACTAAAATTTATTAGAAAAGTTATAACAAGGAATCTTCCGGATGAAGATAAAAACAAGTTTGTCAGTATTTTTCAATTTGTTCAATATTTAGTTTATCTTTTTGTTATCATGTTTACACTCAATGCATCCGGTGTAAACATAAGTGTCTTGCTTACCGCCTCTGCAGCAATATTTCTTGGATTAGGTTTTGCATTACAACAACTTTTCCAAGATTTGATTTCCGGAATTTTAATAATTTTGGATCAATCATTACGAGTGGGTGATATCATTGAAATAGATGGAAAAGTTTGTAAAGTTGAAAAAATAAGCCTTCGATCTACCAAAGCGGTTACCAGAAATCAGCGTGTAATGGTGATTCCCAATCATAAATTTTTAACCGATATTTTGTTTAATTGGACGCAAAACAGCAACATCATTCGCGAAAATATTGAAGTTGGAGTAGCTTATGGCTCCGATACGGAATTGGTAAAACAAATCTTGATTGCTTGTGCGACTAAACATGAAAGTGTTTTAAAAATTCCTGAACCTGTTGTGATGTTTGAAGATTTTGGCGATTCGTCATTAGATTTTGCGGTTTACTTTTTTGTAGATGATGCCTTCACAGTTCCAAGAGTTAAAAGCGAACTCCGATTTGAAATTGACAAACAATTTAGAGCCAATAAAGTTTCTATTCCGTTTCCACAACGCGATGTTCATTTATTCCAACCCAAATTTTAAAATAAAAACAGAATTATGCCAAAAATATTAATCATAGAAGACGAAGCAGCCATCCGAAGAGTGTTAACCAAAATTCTTTCGGAAGAAAATGATACGTATCAAGTAGAAGAAGCCGAAGACGGACTTTCGGGTATTGAAAAAATTAAAAATGAAGACTACGATTTAGTGCTTTGCGACATCAAAATGCCTAAAATGGATGGGGTAGAAGTGCTCGAAGCCGTTAAAAAAATTAAACCTGAAATTCCGATGGTCATGATTTCAGGTCATGGTGATTTGGAAACGGCAGTCAATACGATGCGATTGGGAGCGTTTGATTATATCTCAAAACCACCGGATTTGAATCGATTATTAAACACGGTTCGAAATGCATTAGACAGAAAGCAACTGGTTGTTGAGAATAAAATTCTAAAAAAGAAAGTTAGCAAAAATTATGAGATGATTGGTCAATCACAGCCAATTAATCATATTAAAGAGATGATTGAAAAAGTGGCTCCAACAGAAGCCCGTGTTTTGATTACCGGCCCAAACGGAACAGGAAAAGAGTTGGTAGCTCATCAATTGCATGAAAAGAGTGAACGTGCTGCTTTTCCAATTGTGGAAGTGAACTGTGCGGCCATTCCATCTGAATTAATTGAAAGTGAATTATTTGGTCATGTAAAAGGAGCCTTTACTTCTGCGGTTAAAGACCGTGCCGGAAAATTTGAAGCTGCTGATGGCGGAACGATTTTTTTGGATGAAATTGGTGATATGAGTTTAGCCGCTCAAGCCAAAGTATTGCGAGCTTTACAGGAAAATTTAGTGCAAAGAGTCGGAGCTGATAAAGACATCAAAGTGAATGTTCGAGTGATTGCTGCAACGAACAAAGATTTACAAAAAGAAATTACAGAAGGTCGTTTTCGTGAAGATTTGTATCATCGTTTGGCAGTTATATTAATTAAAGTTCCTGCTTTGAATGAAAGAAGAGATGATATTCCGTTGTTGATTGAGCATTTTGCCACCAAAATTTCAGAAGAACAAGGCAACGTGGCGAAACAATTTACTCCAGCTGCAATTAAATTATTGCAAGAATACGATTGGACGGGAAATATTCGCGAACTTCGCAACGTGGTAGAACGTTTGATTATTCTTGGCGGAAGTGAAATTTCGGAGAATGATGTGAAGCTTTTTGCGAGTAAATAGAAAGAGTGATTAGTGAATAGTAATTAGTGATTAGCTGCTAATTACTATTCACTAATTACTAATCACTTTAAAAATATATGCAACTAAAAAAAATAAACCTAAAACTTCAACAAGCCCTTATCGAATGTGGTTTGACTGAAGCGAATGAAATACAACAGGCAACTTTTTCTACATTAAAAAGTGGAGCAGATGCGGTTATTCAATCTCCAGCCGGAAGTGGAAAAACAACGACTTTGGTGCTTAATGTTATTCAACGATTAGAAAAAGCAGTCGGCGAAAGTACAAGAGCTTTAATTGTTGTAGAAAACCGCGATAAAGTAACCGAAATGGTTGATTTATTTGAAAAATTTGGTGACTTTTTAGATTTACGTGTCATTGGTGTTCATGAAAGAGGTGATATTGATTTTGATAAAAACCAAATTTCGTTAGGAATGGATGTTTTGATTGGCACGCCAACTAAGATTAACGATATGTTTGCATCTGCCGGATTCAATATGAATACCATTAAAATATTTGTGGTGGATGATGCCGAAGTGATGTTTAGAAACCGAATGGATGCCATCATTCTTAGACTTTCATTAAGTGTAGAAAAAACACAACGGGTTTTCTTCTGTTCAACCATAACCGAACGAGTAGAAGTATTAGCCGATAAAATCATGATAGAACCCGTCTTTTTTGAAGCAGAATAGTTCACCGAATTATAACTCGCAACTCGCAACTTTTAAACCTTAAAACCGAATCCTATGGGCATGATGAAAATATTTTCCGGAAGTGAAATTTTAGCTTCCGCATTAAAAGAAAAAATAGAAGAAATTGGCGTAGAAGTGCTCCAGAAAGATAACATTCAATCTGCTCGTTTGGGTGGTTTTGGCAATTTAGATTTAGCTGTAGAATTGTTTATTGATGAACGACACTTTGGTAAAGTAGCAGAAGTTGTGGAGAAGTTTAGGATGAGTATTTAAAATTTACTTTTGGACCTGACAGGTTTAAATTTATATCACCTAAAAATCTTCAAATAATAAGCCAAAACCGAAATAAACACGCCAAAAACTCCAATAAAAGCAAACGAATACCTCAAGCTGGTTAGTTCAGCAATATGTCCGATAATTGGTGGTCCCATTAAAAATCCTAAGAAACTAATTCCGGTTACAATGGTTAAAGCTTCGCTTGTCGGTAATGTTGTAATTCGTCCTGTTGTGCTGTAAACGATTGGAATGACATTCGAAACGCCAAACCCAACCATCATAAATGCAATGGTACTCGGAATTAAAAATGGAAAAGCAACAGCAGTATACAATCCCAAGGAAATAGTGATTCCACTGACAAGGAGTATTTTTTGTGCTCCGTATTTTTTAACTAAAATATCACTCAAAAATCGTCCGGAAGCCATTGTAATCATAAATGAAGTATAACCTAAAATAACCAAAGACCCGGGTGCTTTTACTACATCTTTGAAATAAACACCGCTCCAATCAAACATAATTCCTTCACTAGCTAAACAACAAAATCCAATTACACCAAGCCAAATCAACGATTTATCCGGCATTCTGAATTTTGGTTTTGCAATATCAATTGCTTGTTGAACTGCTTTCACCTTAATTAAAAAACGATAATTGATAAAAATGATTAAACCCACAACTCCAAAAACAATAATGAAATGTTGATAAGGAGAAAGTTCAAAAGCCATCATCACCAAACCAACTAACGCTCCAAAAAAACCGGCTAAACTCCATGAACCGTGAAACGAACCCATAATTGGCTTTCTGAAAATTTGTTCTGTATAAACACCTTGTGTGTTGATGGAAATATTACTGAAATTTCCGCAAACTCCAAACAAATACAACCCCAATGCTAATTGCCAAGTTTCTTCTGCCAAGCCAATATTGGTTAAACAAAATGCATAAAATGGTAAGGCAAACAACAATACTTTTCTACTTCCAAAACGCGTAACTATTTTTCCTGAAAAAGGCATAGCTGTTAATTGCCCGATTGGAAGAGCAAATAAAATAGTGCCTAATTCTCCTTCACTTAAATCCAAAAATGATTTGATATCCGGAATTCTACTTGCCCAAGAAGCAAAGCAAAATCCCATCCCAAAATAAAAAAAAGACATCGCCAAACGAATTCTGTTCAAATACGTTTGTTTCGCTTTCCGATAGCTTTTTTTATGCTTTTGTTTCGGAATAATCTTCCCTAGAAAGCTGTAGTCAAATAAAGGCATAGGTTTATTGGCTGATTGAGACCGTAAAATTAAATAAAAAAACAAGGTCTGAGCTTGATTATGATTACATTGGCTTACTTAGTATCTATTTCTCAAGAATAGTTCAAGCAATTTATCAATACCAAAAATAATTGTCATACTAATTATCATTTTCAAACTTCAAGATTCCACAAATCGATTATATTTGCACCTTGAAAATTTGAACATTCGAAAATCCAAAAATCGAATAATCTAAAAATCCAACAATCTAAAATGATTACAGTAAACGATATCTCCGTTCACTTTAGCGGAACCACTTTGTTCAGCGATGTTTCTTTTGCCATCAATGAAAACGACAAAATTGCCTTGATGGGAAAAAACGGTGCCGGCAAATCGACACTTTTAAAGATAATTGCAGGAGAAAGTAAACCGTCCACCGGAAATGTTTCTGTACCAAGAGATGCCGTGGTTGCCTATTTGCCTCAACATTTATTGACGCAAGACGGTTCGACTGTCATGGAAGAAGCTTCAAAAGCTTTTGGAGAAATCTTCAAAATGAAAGCTGAAATCGACGAAATTAATGAGCAGTTAACCATCCGAACCGATTATGAAAGTGATGATTACATGAAGTTAATTGAACGAGTTTCCGATTTGAGCGAGAAATTTTATGCCATTGAAGAAATCAATTATGAAGCCGAAGTTGAAAAAATATTAACCGGATTAGGATTTGAAAGAACCGATTTCACACGTCAAACTTCCGAATTTTCCGGAGGTTGGAGAATGCGTATTGAGTTAGCCAAAATCCTTCTACGCAAACCCGACTTGATTCTTCTCGATGAGCCAACCAATCACATGGATATCGAAAGTATTCAATGGTTAGAAGATTTTTTAATCAATTCAGCCAAGGCAGTTGTGGTCATTTCACACGATAGAGCTTTTGTAGATAACATCACCAATAGAACCATCGAAGTGACGATGGGACGTATTTATGACTACAAAGCAAAATATACCCATTATTTAGAACTCAGAAAAGACCGAAGAATTCACCAACAAAAAGCCTACGACGAACAGCAAAAAATGATTGCCGATAATCAAACGTTTATCGATCGTTTTAAAGGCACTTTTTCTAAAACAGATGCTGTTCAATCACGTGTAAAAATGCTTGAAAAACTCGTTTTAGTTCAAGTTGATGAGGTCGATACCTCGGCATTAAAATTAAAATTTCCTCCTGCCATTCGCTCAGGTCAATATCCTGTAATCGTTAAAGATTTAGAAAAATCGTATGGCGATAAATTGATTTTTAAAGATGCCAATATTGTGATTGAAAGAGGCGACAAAGTTGCTTTTGTGGGTAAAAATGGCGAAGGAAAATCAACCATGATCAAAGCCATCATGAAAGAAATCGAAATCAACGGAGGAAGCGTAGAAATCGGTCACAACGCACAAATTGGTTATTTTGCTCAAAATCAAGCCTCGTTATTAGACGAAAATGCAACCATTTTTGAAACCATTGACGACATTGCCGTGGGCGACGTGCGGACGCAAATAAAAAACATACTTGGAGCTTTTATGTTTCATGGAGACGATATCACCAAAAAAGTAAAAGTGCTTTCCGGTGGCGAAAAAACCCGCTTGGCCATGATAAAATTATTGCTTGAACCGGTGAATTTGCTTATTCTTGATGAGCCGTCCAACCACTTAGATATGAAAACCAAAGACATCATTAAAGATGCGTTGCGAGATTTTGATGGTACGTTAATTCTCGTTTCACACGACCGTGATTTTCTTGATGGCTTGGCGACCAAAGTCTTTGAATTTGGCAACAAACGCGTCAAAGAACATTTTGAAGATATCAAAGGATTCTTGGCTATGAAAAAAATGGAAAACCTTCGCGAAATTGAAAAATAATTTCTGGAATAAAATTATCAAAACTGTCATCATTTTTAATGTTGGCAGTTTTTTTATTGATGTAGTGTCAGTTTGTAAATAGTAGATTCTAATAGATTAGCATCATTATCTTCACACAATAAAAACTCTAAAACGCTATCTTGTTTTCTAAAAAATGTTATGCCTTCAAACTTGTGAGTATCTGAAATTTTTTTAGTAAAATTAATTTCTAAACTCTCAGGGGTTAAGCTCCCGATAATGCTTCCCACAACTTCACCATCGTCAAAAGTGGAATTGGAATTTTCTGCAGCAGCTAAAAAATAAATAGTATTTGAAACCAAAACAGCATCAGTAAAAGTAGCTGCAACACCATTAATTTTTGGTAAATCAATTGGTTGAAAACGCACCTCTTTTTTTTGTTCATCCAATATAAAAACGCCATTTTTTGCTCCAATACCATTTCCTCGTTGGAATAATAATGTTTTATTTTGATAATAAACGACACCTTCAATATTGAAATCTTCTGCCGAAATTCCCGATTTAATTTTCAAACTATCGTGTTGAATTTTAATATTTCGTTCTTTAACGGTTTCGTTTTTCAAATTATAAATATAAAGTGCGTTGCGATTTTCACTCGATCCCGAACCAAAAATATAAAGTTGATTGTTGAATAAAGTGATTGACTCAAAATCGGGTTTTTCTTTTTTTGGTATATTTTCTGAAGCATTTTCAATCAAAGCAATTTTATTGAGTTTCTCATCTTCAAAGGAATAATTGTATAAATAAGAACTATTGTCTGAGATTAAAAAAAGTTCGTTTTGAGTAAAAACTAAACCTGAAGCGGCTCCAATTCCTAAAATATGTAAAAAAACTTCTAACTGAAAGTTCTGCATAATTTTTCGTATTTTGGTATAAATTTAAACATTATAATTTGTTTTACTATGAAAAACATTAATCCGCACCAATTTAAAGTTGCGGCACCCATACATCTCAAAGACGTTCCAACCTTTTTTAATGTTGAAACCTCTGAAAAGAAAAAAGAAAAAGAAATCCAAAAAGTGCGTGAAAAGTTAAGTAAACTTCAAGACATAATGTATGCTCACAATCGCTATGGCGTTTTGATTTGCTTGCAAGGAATGGATACTGCCGGAAAAGACAGTTTGATTCGCGAAGTTTTCAAAGAAATCAATGCCAGAGGTGTTGTGGTTCACAGTTTTAAAACACCGCATTCCACAGAGTTAGAACACGATTTTTTGTGGCGGCATTACTTGGCTTTGCCCGAAAAAGGAAAGTTTTCAGTTTTTAACAGAACCCATTATGAAAATGTTTTAGTGACGCGAGTGCATCCCTATTATATTATGAATGAAAATATTCCGGGTATCGAATCGGTAGACGACATAACTCCTGAATTTTGGGAGAAAAGATTTGAAAGCATCAATGATTTTGAAAAACACATTACCAGAAATGGCGTTGTGATATTGAAGTTTTTTTTACATTTAAGCAAAGAAGAACAGCGTGAACGATTGATTCGAAGATTAGAAACCGAGAAGCACAATTGGAAATTTTCGCCCGGTGATTTGAAAGAAAGAGCTCTTTGGGATGACTACCAAAAATGTTATGAAGAAGCCATCAACAAAACCTCAAAACCACATGCTCCTTGGTACATTGTTCCGGCCGATAACAAAGAAACAGCCCGATATATTGTTGCAAAAACAATTCTTGATGAATTATCAAAAATAACAGACATCAAAGAACCTGAATTAGACGATAAAGTCAAAGAAAATATTGCCATGTATCGTGATATGTTGAAGGCTGAAAAGTAATTTTTTTGGCCGCACAACTAGGATTTCCGCTGCTAACCCTGAAGGAAAGCGTGCCATCAATAATTTCCAATCATTAAGAAATTCTATAACAAAACATTATAATTCTATAAACATTTATGCTGTCAGAAAACTATCTTTGTTAGGTGTGTGATTTTTTCTAATAGAAAATACCACCAAAAGCATCTTTAACCAAATCGGCAAATTTTGAAAAAGAATTTTAGAAAAGTACTAAAAATATTCCTTTGGATACTGGGTTCCATTGTGTTTATTTTTTTGCTTTTGGTGATTTTGCTTCAAGTTCCTGCTGTGCAAAATTTTGTTAAAGAAAAAGCGGTTTCCTACCTTGAAGACAAAATTCAAACCAAAGTTTCCATTGATAAAATTGAAATCGGTTTACCAAAAAACGTAATCGTAGAAGGAATCTATCTTCAAGACCAACAAAAAGATACACTTTTATATGCCGAAAAAGTATTGGTCAACCTTAGTTTATTCAAACTCATCCGTAGCAAAGTTGAAATAGAAAATGTTGAACTAACCGGCATCGTTTCCAACATCAATCGAAATGAAAAAGGGGAATTCAATTTTGATTACATCATCAATGCTTTCGCTACTGAAGAACCTAAAGAAGAATCAAAATCAACTGAAATTCTTTTAGATAAAATTAATTTGAATAACATTCAATTCAGTTTCAAAGATGCGTTAACAAAAAACGATTTCAACCTTACATTAGGTCATTTTGATACAAGAGTTAAATCTTTTGATTTAGAAAATTTGGATTTTGAAGTGCCAAAAATAGTGGTTGAAAACTTAAACTTAAAGTTAAAACAAGGTGTCGGCCAAGTGCTTCAAAATACTAAAGAAGTGGCTGAAGATGCAAAAAAAGAACCCAACCTAAAATTAAGAATAGGCGAAGTCGATTTAAGAAAAATCGATATTCGTTTTGAGTATGAATCCAATTATCTGGAAACCGGATTAGCTTTTGAAAAATTACTGATCAAATTCAACGAAATTGATTTAAAAAAACAATTTATCGATATCGCTTCATTCGATTTAAAGCAAACAAAAGCCAACCTTGTTTTTGGAAAAATTGAGGAACAAGTGACAAAAGAATCAGTAACTGAAAACACTCCCAACAATTGGAAATTGAAACTGGATAAAATTTTAATTGAAAAATTAGACTTTCAATTCGACGACGAAAAATCAATACCAATCGCAAAAGGAATCGATTATAGGCATCTTCATCTTCAAAATCTAAATCTCGATGCTTCAAAGCTAAGCTATGCCGCCGAAGACATGGCTGCTACTATTCATTCGTTTCAAGTAAATGATAAGAGCGGTCTGGAAATTCAATCGTTTTCAACTGATTTTAAGATGACGCCAACCGGTATTTCACTTGAAAAATTGTTCATCAAAACACCAAAAACCGAAATTAAAAATAAGTTGGTTTTAGGTTTTTCCTCGCTGGAATCAATGACTGAAAATACGAGTGAGATTGCGATAAGTGCCAAACTGATACAAACCAAAATAGCCTTTCAAGATTTATTGCTTTTTGCTCCGCAATTGGCTCAGGATAATCCGTTTAAAAGTCATCCAAATGCTATTTTGTTATTAAATACCGAACTTTCAGGAAAAGTTGGCAATCTACAAATTCCCTTTTTTCAAATCAGCGGAATTGGTCAAACCAATGCATCACTTTCCGGAACAATCGTTGGTTTACCCGATATTGAAAAAACGTATTTTGATCTTTCAATTGATCAATTTCAGTCTACTTCCAATGATGTGTTAACGTTTGTTCCGTCAAATACAATTCCAACCAACATTCAGCTACCTTCTATTTTCAATATAAATGGGAATTTCAAAGGATTAATCAATGATTTTGAAACCAATTTAAATTTGAAAAGTAGTTTTGGTGATGCAAAAGTGGTCGCACATTTCGATCAATCCCAAAAAGGAAACGAACGTTATGATGCTCAAATTGATTTAACAGAATTTGATTTAGGTAAGTTGATTAAAAATGATTCCATCGGAAAGCTGACTTTAAAAACCGATGTAAAAGGAGTTGGTTTAGAACCCAAAACCGCTTCAGCTGATGCGAATTTAGACGTTATCAAAGCGACTTTCAATTCTTATACGTACCAAAATGTTTCATTAAAAGGAGCAATCCAAAATGGGGATTTTGAAATCACAACTGCCAGTCAAGATCCAAATATCACCTTTGACGGAATTGCTTCAGGAAGTTTTAAAACCGAATATCCAACCGGAAAACTAACGTTAAATTTAGAAATGGTCGATTTGCAAAAACTTAATTTCATGGATAAACCATTCCGATTCAAAGGAATTGTTGAAGCCGATATGGCATCGACCGACATTGATTTTTTGAATGGCGATGTTGTTTTGCATGAATTTGTTTTGGCCAACGAAAAGGAGCAATTTACATTAGACTCTATCAAAATTTCGGCAACATCAACCGCTGAAAATAATAGTATACAAGTCGAATCTCAATTTTTGGATGCCGCCATTTTAGGGAAATACAAATTATCAAAAATAGGAACATCACTTTCAAATTCTATTCAAAAATATTATAATTCACCTGAAACTGTAACCGTAAAAAATATAGAAGAACAACATTTTACCTTTAATGTAGCCGTAAAAAACACACCAATACTGCAAAAAATAATTCCCGATTTAACCGGTTTAGAACCTATTTCTATCGATGGAAGATACAACATAGTGAATGATTCCATTGTCATGAAAGGAAAAATTCCATTGATTAAATATGGAGAAATTACAATTACAAATGCTGTAATCGATTTGAATACCGTAGAAAATGCACTAGTTTATAGCGTGATTGTGGATGATATTCAAAATGAACAATTTCAAATTCCACATACCAGTTTAACCGGAAAGGCAGAAAATAATGTAATAGAATATGCTTTACAATTGCAAGATGATAAAGGAAAGGAACGCTATTTTGTAGCCGGAACATTGGAAGCTAAAAACGGTTTAAACGAAGTGAGTTTAGATTCAGAAAAACTTGTTTTAAATTACAACGAATGGCAAATGGCAGCGGATAATTTAATTCGTTTTGGACAACAAGGCATTAATGCCTCCAACTTTGATCTTTCAAAAGGTGAAAACAAACTAACTATTCAATCGGAATCCAGTAATTTGAATGCTCCAATTGCGATTGATTTTGATAATTTTGAGATAGAAACGTTAACTAGTTTTGCTCAAAGAAGTCAGTTAGAAATGACCGGAAGAATCAATGGGAATGCCAATATTAGAAACATTAATTCAACCCCAATTTTTACTTCCGATTTAACTATAGAAAATTTCACTTTCAAAAAGGATACAGTTGGTGATGTTAAATTAAAAGTGAATAACGAAACCGCTGCTACTTTCAACGCAGAAGTATCGATTACCAGCCAAGATAATAAAGTGGATTTGAATGGTTTTTATCGCACGAGCGACAGTAGTTTTGATATGAAATTAGCCATTGATAAATTGAATTTAAAAAGTATTCAAGGATTTACAATGGGAAATTTGACGAATGGAAAAGGTTTCTTTACAGGAAATTTTGATATTTCAGGAACAGTTGATAAGCCCAAAGTAATAGGAACATTAGACTTTAATGAAATCGGATTTAAAGTCACCTCACTTAATTCCAGTTTTAAATCCATTACTGATCAAATCAAATTTACCGGTGAATCCATCGTGTTTGACAATTTTGAAATTAAAGATGAAAAAGACAATGATTTGAATATCAATGGTAGCGTTCTAACTTCAACCTATCGTGATTTTCGATTTGATTTAGCGGTCATTGCCAATAATTTTAAAGCAATTAATTCAACTGCTAAAGACAGTGATTTATATTATGGTGAGTTGTATGTTGACACTAGATTAAACATTCGTGGCGACATGAATAGTCCGGTAGTGAATGGAACTTTGAGGGTAAATGAAGACACAAAATTTACGGTTGTTTTACCACAATCGGATCCTTCCATTGCTGATCGTGAAGGAATTGTGGAATTCATTGATCCAAATACGGTGAAATTATTTGATGATTCTTTAGCCTTGAGAGATTCATTAAATACAAGTTCCATTCGTGGAATTTTAGCTTCAGTCAACATCGAAATTGATAAAGAAGCAGAGTTTTCTATCATTATTGATAAAGCAAATGGAGATTTTTTAAAGTTAAAAGGCGAAGCTCAATTAAGTGGTGGAATTGACCCTTCCGGAAAAACAACTTTGACAGGAAGATATGAGTTTACTGAAGGAAGTTATGAAATGAGTTTTAATTTAATCAAAAGAAAGTTTGATATAAAAAGTGGTAGTTATATTCTTTGGACAGGTGAACCAACTTCGGCGAATATTAATATTACGGCAATTTACAAAACTGAAACTTCGCCTCTTGATTTGGTGAGTGATCAATTGGGAGCGGTTACAGCCGATGTTAGAAATCGTTACATGCAACGAATTCCGTTTGAAACGGAACTAATAATGACCGGAGATTTAATGAAACCTGATATTGCATTTAACATTGTGCTTCCGGAAGGAAACAACAGTGTTTCAACCGACATTATCAATATGACACAAACCAGATTGGCTCAACTTCGTCAGCAACCTGATGAAATGAACAAACAGGTTTTTGCATTACTTTTATTGAACCGTTTTGTGGGAGAAAATCCGTTTGCCTTATCAGGTGGTCCAACTGCTTCTTCGTTAGCAAGAGAGAGTGCAAGTAAAATTTTATCGCAACAACTGAACAATTTAGCCGGAGATATTATCAAAGGTTTTGAATTGGAATTTGATTTAGATTCCTCCGACGATTTTACCACCGGCCAACGCGAAACCCGGACCGATTTGAATGTGGCACTTTCTAAAAAATTATTAGACGATCGCTTAAAAATTAACGTAGGAAGCAGTTTTGGATTGGAAGGGCCACAACAAGAAAATCAAGATGCTTCAAATATTGCAGGCGATATTTCTGCAGAATATCAATTGTCAAAAGATGGACGTTATCGTGTCAGAGCTTATCGAAGAAACCTTTATCAAGTGGCACTTTTAGGTGAAGTGGTTGAAACCGGTGTGGCATTTATTGTCACCATTGATTATAATAAATTCAAAGAAATTTTCAGTAAGAAAAAAGAAGAGCACTCAAAAAAGTAATCCGATGAACAATTTCAAAAACATAGTTATTCTATTCACAATTGCATTTTTTGCTTCTTGTAGCAATACTCGTTTTTTGCCCGATGGTGAATTATTATACACCGGTGGAAAAGTAAAAATTGAAGGAGACAGTATTTCAAGAAATGAGAAAAAAGAATTAAAAAATCAATTAGAAGGCTTACTTCGCCCCAAACCCAATTCGTCCATTTTAGGTTTAAAACCAAAATTGTATTTTTATAATCTTGCCGGCGAACCAAAAAAGGAAAAAGGATTTCGTCATTGGTTGAGAAACACAGTTGGAGAAGCACCGGTTTTGTTTAGTCAAGTGGATCGACAATATAACCAAGATGTTTTGCAGAATTATGTTGAAAACAGTGGTTATTTTAATGCACAAACCGCTTCCGATTCTACTAGAAGAAATAAAAAAGCAAGCGTAGTTTATACGGTTACACCCAAAAAGAAATACATCATTAGAAATGTGACTTTTCCGGATGATTCTACACAATTGGCAAAAGATATTAGAGATGTAACCAGACGAAGTAGATTACGCCCAAAACAAGGCTATAGTTTAGAAACCATTAAAGAAGAGCGAATTCGTATTGATACCCGTTTAAAAGAAAAAGGATATTATTATTTTAATGCTGATTATTTATTGGTTCAAGCCGACACAACTGTGGCACCACATCAAGTAGATTTATTTTTGAAGATAAAAGAGGAAACACCTGATTTAGCTAAAAAGCAATTTCGGATAAAAGACATTGTGGTTTATCCCAATTATACCATTCAAAATGATAGTGTTCGAATTACCTCGGATTCAATCGTTAAACATAATGATTTTACTATAATCGATTCAGAGAATTTATTTAAACCTCGCATTTTTGACCGGACTTTGTATTTCAAAAAGAATGATTTGTATAACAGAACAGATCACAATTTGTCATTGAATCGTTTGGTAAGTATGGGAACTTTTAAGTTTGTGAAAAACGAATTTAAAGTAGCAGATACCACCGGGAATTATCTGAATACTTTTTATTATTTAACACCGATGCCTAAAAAATCCATTCGAACAGAATTGTTGGCTAAAACCAATTCAGCCAATTACACCGGAACGGAATTAAATATTAATTGGAGTAACAGAAATACTTTCAGAGGTGCAGAATTGTTAACTATCTCTGCCTTTGGCGGGATGGAAGTACAAGTTTCAGGACAAAATAATGGTTTCAATGTTTATCGTGTAGGAACTGAAGCCAGTTTGGTTTGGCCAAGAATTATTGCACCGTTTAAATTTGTTTCATCAAGTGGATTTGTGCCTAGAACAAAAGCAACCATAGGTTATGAGTATCAAGAACGCAGAAAATTGTATGCTCTTCAAACGTTCAAAGGTTCTTTTGGTTATTTATGGAAAGAAAATGAGCGAAAAGAACACCAACTTATGGTTTCGGACATAACCTATACGAGTCCACAAAATGTCACACAATTGTATCGGGATCAAATTGATTTAAATCCGTCCTTAGAAAGAATTATCGAGAAACAATTGATTTTTGGACCCACTTATTCTTACACTTATACCAACACCATGCAAAGAAGAAAAAAGAATACTTTTTACTTTAAGGGAAGTGTTGATTTTTCAGGAAATATTACCGGTTTACTTATAGGAGCCGATGTCAAAAACGATAAACAAGTTGAAATTTTTAATGTTCCATTTAGTCAATTTGTCAAAATTGAAAATGAATTTCGTCATTATTTAAAACTAGGAAAAGAATCACAATTGGCTAGCCGAATCATTGTTGGAGCCGGATTTGCCTACGGAAATTCAGAAGAAATGCCATTTATTAAACAATTTTTTATTGGCGGGACTAACAGTATTCGTGCCTTCAGAGCTCGATCTATTGGTCCGGGAACTTACGATAATACGCTTAATGCAGGCGTTTTTTTGCCGGATGAATCAGGTGATATGAAATTGGAATTCAATACAGAATACCGAACTCAAATTTATAATTTCATAAAAGGTGCGGTGTTTGTTGATGCCGGAAATATTTGGTTGATGAATGACAATCCTAACAAACCGGGGTCCAGATTTTCAAAAGATTTTTTGAACGAAATCGCGGTTGGGACGGGAGTTGGACTTCGATTTGATTTTTCATTTTTAGTACTGCGAACCGACTTTGCTTTTCCTATCCGAAAACCCTATTTGCCGGACGGTCAACGTTGGGTTTTGGATGATATCAATTTTGGAAGCAGTAGCTGGCGAAAAGAAAATTTGATATTTAATTTAGCCATTGGTTATCCGTTTTAATTTCAATTTTAGCTTAATTTTAGGACATGTTCTTTGCGTTTTTATGTACTTTTAAAAAAAATAATTATGATACGACCACTTATTTTACTGCTACTTTTTACACTTTTCAGTTGTAAAGCCCAAGAAAAAGCAAATGATGTTGTTTTGCAACCTGAAGAAATTAATTATACTTTTGAAACAATAGCAACCGATATTTCCATTCCATGGGGAATGACATGGTTACCTGATGGGTCGATGTTGGTGACTGAAAAATCAGGAGCAATTTATCACATCAAAGACAAAACAAAAGCAGAAATTTCAAATGTACCAAAAGTGGTTGCAAGAGGTCAAGGCGGATTGTTAGATATCACCGTTCATCCCAATTATGATAAAAACGGATGGATTTATATCACTTACTCTTCGGAAGAAGGTGAAGAAAAAGGAGCACACACTCAACTTGTTCGTGCCAAACTAGAAGGACAAAGTTTAACTCAAATTCAAACACTTTACAAAGCAACACCAAATACAACTAGAGGTCATCATTTTGGTTCAAGAATCACTTTTGACAATGAAGGTTATCTTTATTTCACAATTGGAGATCGCGGTAATCATCCTGAAAATCCACAAGATATAACTCGCGATGGCGGGAAAGTGTATCGTTTGCATGATGATGGCAGAATTCCGGCAGACAATCCGTTTGTTGGACAAAAAGGGGCAAAAGAAGCTGTTTTTTCTTATGGTCACAGAAATCCACAAGGTATGACAAAGCATCCCGTTACCGGAAAAATTTGGACACATGAACACGGACCAAGAGGAGGCGATGAAATCAATATTATTAAAAAAGCAGCCAATTATGGTTGGCCGGTTATTACTTATGGAATTGATTATAACGGTTCAATTATTTCTAATCTAACCGAAAAAGAAGGAATGGAACAACCACTTTATTATTGGATTCCTTCAATTGCTCCGAGCGGAATGACATTTGTTACGGGTGATATTTATCCAAATTGGAAAGGACACTTATTAGTGGGTTCTTTGGTTTTTCAATATTTGGAATTGGTTAAATTAGATGGCGAAAAGGTGATTGGACGTCAAAAAATAGGAACTGATATTGGCAGATTGCGTGATGTAAAACAAGGTCCGGATGGTTACATTTATATGGCTGTGGAAGGAAAAGGAATTATCAAAATTGTACCAAAAAAATAATGAAAGGATTTTATATAGTAATTGTAACCATTGGAATTTTGATTTTTGGAGATGAAAATTCATCTTATCAACCATTAAATCAATCAAATAATGAGTTGACAAAAAGCATTCAACGCGGTAACGAAGTTTATGCCGATTTTTGCATTCAATGCCATCTTGGTAATGGAAAAGGAAGCGAAACTGTGCCTCCTTTAGCAGGTTCAGATTGGTTGGTCAATAAACGAAAGGAAAGTATTCACGCGGTAAAATACGGGCAGTCAGGTCCAATAAAAGTAAATGGAAAAAATTATAACGGCATGATGTCACCCATGGGTTTGACCGATGAAGAAGTGGCAGATGTGATGAATTATATCATGAATTCGTGGGGGAATAAACACACCAAAATGGTTACCGTTTCAGAAGTTCAAGCGGTTAAAAAGTAATTATTGAAACTGATACGTTAGATTTATTCCGCCATAATAATTTCTCGGATTTCCTGGATAAAAATACCTTGGAAGTGCATTTCCAAAACCAACAGCATTAGGCAAAATGCTAGCGGCATATTTTTCATCCAAACTATTTTGAATTCCAAATTGAATAGTAGCATTTAAGTTTTTCCAAATAGAAAAAGTATAATTTGTATTGATATCCAACAATTGATAAGGTTGTGAAGAAAGTGAATTTGCATCATTCAAAAACATTTTGCCAACCGTTCGATACGAAGTTGAAAAAGTGAATGATTTTGCAGTTAAATCCAAACCAAAATTCCATTGAAATTCCGGCACACTTGGCAATTGATTTCCAGAAAAATCATTGTCATTGTCTATAAAATCTACAAATTCAAAATGATTTAAACTTCCTGAAAAATAGGAATTTAATTGAATTTTTTCAGTTGAAAGCAATTTGCCATTTATCAAAAATTCAATTCCCTGATGAAGACTTTCTCCGGCATTAATTCCAACATATTGATCTTCGGCTATTCTTCGGGCAACCAGTAAGTTTTTAATTGTGGTCACATAAATATTTACTTCTGTATACATTTTATTCTTCAAAAAGTTTCCTTTAAACCCGATTTCATAATTGATACCGATTTCCGGCAAAATATTAGAATTCAATTGACCTTCAGGAGTTAATGTTTCGGCTACCGTTGGATGTGAAAATCCTTTACTAACTGAAAAATAGAGATTTTTTCCTTTTGAAAATTGATAAGATAAACCAATTCTTGGCGACAAAATGGCATCAAAGGAATACTTTTCTTTCGTAGTTGAATCTGTATCAAATTCGTCTTTTTGAGTATAATTCGTCTGATTAAAAGCAATTCCGGATTCTAAATTTAACTTACTTGACAATTGCACTTCCATCTGCCAAAAAAGATTGACATAATTTCTGTTCTGATTCGCATCACTAAATTTATCTCCTTGAATACTTCCTTGATCTGGTTGGGTTTGGTATAAATTTTCATATAAAGAAAAAGTATATTTTTCTCGCAATAACTCTGTTCCAACACTCATTTTTGTGGGTAAGGAGAATATTTTATCTGAATAATTTAATTTACTTCGAACACCAAAATTCACGATATTATCTTCTAAAATATCAAAGGGACGTGGTTCGTATGCTTCTTTAAAATTAGAAAACACAGTTGAATTCCAATTCCATTTTTCTGAAAATGTATGATCATAACCCATTCCCAATAGCAATTTGTCATACGATTCAAAACCTCTAGCCGCAGCCCAATTGGCAGCTGCAATTTCAGGAGAAGTATCAAAATCGGTTTGGTTTAACGAACTTGGAATAAAAGCTTTCAATCGAGTGGCAATTCCAATAAAGTTCAATTTTCCTTTTTCCGAAAGTTGATGTTTTCCAAATAAATTAATTGATTGTCTGTCATAACTGCTGTTTGCTCTAAAACCTTCGCTTTGCAAATTGCTGTAATTGGCATATAAATTTGTTTTGGAATTTGACATTTGACCGGAAAACGAATTTTTAATCAAACCAAAGCTACCAACTGTTGTAGATGATTTGATAAATGAATTTTCTTCCGAAAATTGATTTCCAAACAAACTAATTACACCTCCCAAACCCGCACCAAAACTACTGGAATTAGGTCCTTTGATGATTTCAATTGTATTCAAAACACTTAAATCAATATCTTCCAAAGTCGTTTCACCTTCTCCTGTTGAGAGTGGAATTTCTTCAAAATAAGCTTTCACTCGGTTGGTGCTAAATTGCGAACGAGCTCCAATGCCACGAATCGTGATTCGATTTGTATTCAAAGCACCTTGTTGCATATAAACGCCAGCCGTTTTGTTGAGAAGCGGAGTCAAAATCACACCATCGGTTTGACTGATTTCCTTGGCAGAAATTAGTGCAACCGACGAAGACACTTTTTGCATTGTATTTTTTATCGGCGAACCAATCAAAATCACTTCAGAAAGAGCAGTGGTGTCTTTTGCAGATTGTGATTTTCCTTCATAATACGCTAGAAAAAGAAATCCGAAAAGAACAAATGAAGTTGACAGTTTTTGCAAGGGATATTTTTATGGATAAAATTAGCGTTTTCTTTTTACCAAGCCAAAGATGTTACTGTCCTTAACTTTTTCTTTTCATTTTATCAGTCCAAATGATGTACTTTTGCCGTCGATAATAAAATAGCATGACATTTCAAACCTATACCAAAGAATTTAGCTATAACATGCGGTTGGCTTATCCCATCATCATTGGAATGTTGGGTCACACTGTTGTGGGTATTGTTGATAATGCGATGGTGGGTCAACTCGGACCAAAAGAATTGGCAGCTGTTTCGTTAGGTAATAGTTTTGTTTTTATTGCAATGTCGCTGGGAATTGGTTTTTCTACAGCTATCACTCCAATTGTTGCCGAAGCTGATGGCGAAAACTCCATAGAAAAGGGGAGGAGTGCATTTCACAATGGTTTGTTTTTGTGTACCTTATTAGGTGCGATTTTGTTTCTACTTATCTTTTTTGCTAAACCAATCATTAGTTTTATGGGACAGCCAGAAGAAGTGGTGAATTTGGCAAAACCATATTTGGATATAGTAGCATTTTCACTCATTCCGTTGATTATGTTTCAGGCTTACAAGCAATTTGCTGACGGAAAAAGTGAAACTAAGTATTCAATGTGGGCAACTATTATTGCTAACATTGTGAATGTGGTTATCAATTATTTTCTAATTTTTGGAATTTGGATTTTTCCGGAAATGGGTATAATTGGAGCAGCCATCGGAACAATTACTTCGCGAATTGTGATGCTTGCTTTTATGCATTACGTGATGGTGAAGAAACCTAAATTTCATCCCTATTTTGAAAAATTCAGTTGGGATGAAATTTCGAAAACAACGATTAAAAAAATTGTCAACTTAGGAACACCTTCGGCAATGCAGATGTTTTTTGAAGTAGCATTGTTCACAGGAGCCATTTGGCTTTGTGGAATGATTGGCACAACGAGTCAAGCCGCCAATCAAATTGCGTTGAGTTTGGCTTCACTAACTTTTATGTTTGCGATGGGATTGAGTGTCACAGCAATGATTCGTGTGGGAAATCAAAAAGGTTTGCAAGATTATAAAAAGTTGCGAGTTGTGGCCATTTCTATCTTTTTATTGGCGACTATTTTAGAGATTTTCTTTGCATTAATTTTTGTCGTTTTCCATAAAGTTTTACCGCTTCCGTTTTTAGATTTAGAACAAGCAGTTTATTTGAAAGATAATTTAGAAGTTGTTGCAATAGCTTCCAATTTGTTGTTGGTGGCAGCTTTGTTTCAAATTTCAGACGGATTACAAGTGGTTGTTTTAGGAGCTTTACGTGGATTGCAAGATGTGAAAATTCCAATGTATATTACGTTTGTGGCGTATTGGATTATTGGTTTTCCTATTTCTATCTATTTAGGATTATATACTGATTTAAAAGCAATTGGCGTTTGGATTGGCTTGTTGGCTGGTTTAACCGTGGCTGCTTTATTTTTGTTTTATCGCTTTAATTTATTAACCAAAAAACTCATCATTCAAAATAAATAACAATGGAAATAAAACCAAAATTCGGATATGATAAACTTCTTTTTGGAATGAAACAAAAAGATGCTGAAGCTATTTACGGCAAAGCAAATCATACTTTTAAAGATGAAGAAGATAATTTTATTATGATGTATAATGCATTGAAAGCTCGCTTAACTTTTTATGCGGAAGAAGATTTTAAGTTAGGCTACATCATCATTTCAAACCCAAATGCGATTTTATTTGGAGAAAAAATTATCGGTAAAAACGCAAATGAGTCCAAAGAATTTTTATCTAAAAAAGGATTAAAATCATTTGAAGTTGAAACCTTTGATTCTTTCTCAAATTTATTCAATGAAGATTTTTGGACAGTGTTACAAACCGAATTTGATGAAGTAGTCAAAGTAGAAATCGGTGCTGTAATTAAAAATGAGGATGAATTTGATTGGAAGTTCTAAACATAAAAAAACCAACTTGCGAAAGTTGGTTTTTTTATAGTATATATTTTGAAATTACACATGCAAAGCTCTATTATCCGTAGCCGCTAAAGCTGCTTCTTTTACCGCTTCTGCAAACGTTGGATGAGCATGACTCATTCTCGAAATATCTTCGGCACTGGCTCTGAATTCCATTGCTGTAACGGCTTCTGCAATTAAATCAGCACAACGTGGACCAATCATGTGAACACCTAAAACTTCATCAGTTTTGGCATCGGCTAAGATTTTCACAAATCCGTCTGTATCGCCACCGGCTCTTGCTCTTCCTAATGCTTTGAAGGGGAAACTTCCTGATTTGAAAGTTACACCTTCTTCTTTTAATTGCTCTTCTGTTTTTCCAACAGCGGCAACTTCCGGCCAAGTATAAACTACACCCGGAATCAAATTATAATCAATATGTGGTTTTTGTCCGGCTAAAATTTCGGCAACCATCACACCTTCTTCTTCGGCTTTGTGAGCTAACATGGCTCCACGAACCACATCGCCAATGGCATAAATATTTGAAGCTGATGTTTGCAAATGATCGTTCACTTCAATCTGACCTCTATCAGTAACTTTTACACCTGCTTTGTCGGCATTCAAACCATCGGTATAAGGTCTTCTTCCCACAGAAACTAAGCAATAATCGCCTTCCAAAGATAAAATTTCTCCTTTTGGTGTTTCCGCTTCAACAGTAACGGCTTTCCCTTTTCGGTTAACCGATTTTACTTTGTGTGAAGTGTAGAATTTCATGCCTTGCTTTTTCAACACTTTGGTCAATTCTTTAGATAATGAAGCATCCATTCCGGGAATAATTCTGTCCATAAATTCCACTACAGAAACTTGTGCACCTAATCGAAGGTACACTTGACCTAATTCAATTCCAATTACACCACCACCTATAATAACTAAATGTTTCGGAACTTCTTTTAATTTTAATGCTTCAGTAGAAGTAATTACGCGTTCTTTATCTAATGTAATAAATGGCAAATTTGACGGTTTTGAACCCGTTGCAATAATAGAATATTTGGCTTCAATCGTTTCAGAAGAACCATCGTTTTTGGTCACTTTCACGTGAGTAGCATCTTCAAAGGAACCAATTCCTTCAAAAACAGTGATTTTATTTTTATCCATCAAAAACTTGATTCCTCCGGTAGTTTGATCCACCACAGCTTGTTTTCGACCAATCATTTTTTCAAGGTTAAGTTTTACTTTTCCAACCTCGATTCCGTGCTCTTCAAAGTGAGCTACTGCATCGTGGTAATGATGGGAAGAAGCAAGCAAAGCTTTAGAAGGAATACAGCCAACATTTAAACATGTTCCACCTAAAACCGAATATTTTTCTATAATAGCCGTTTTAAATCCTAATTGTGCACAACGGATGGCTGCAACATATCCGCCTGGTCCTGAACCGATAATGGCCACATCAAATTGACTCATATATTTTTTTTTAGTAGTTGAAAATCAGTTAAACGATTGCAAAATTACGAAAGTTTTAGAGGACTTTAATGCATTAACTTATTAAACTTTAGCTAAATTAATATAGCTGAATCAATGAGTTGTCAATGCTTTGAAAATCAATAATTAACAAAGAAAACGTTTTCGTAGATTTATAGGAAAAGTGATATTTATCAGGTTTATTTTGAGTGATAAATCGGAAATTTGATACATAGATAAATGAAATTACAATCTTTAAATATCCATCATTATGAAAAACATTAAAGTCATTCAGGAACTACATGATTTAGGCATCACGGGCTATCATGAAGTGGTTTATAATCCATCTTATGAAGTGTTGTTTCAAGCTGAAACTTCTCACATGAGAAAAGGATATGAAAAAGGTGCATTAACCGATACTGGAGCAGTGGCTGTGAAAACAGGTGTTTTTACGGGACGTTCTCCCAAAGACCGATATATCGTTAAAGATGATGTTACAAAAGACACCATTTATTGGGATGATAAAGTAAACTTTCCAACAACGCAAGCAGTTTATAGTGAACTGAAATCATTGGTTTTAAAACAGCTTTCTACTTCCAAAAAATTATATGTTGTTGATGCTTTTTGTGGAACAAACCCTGACACAAGACTAAAAGTTCGTTTTGTAATGGAAGTGGCTTGGCAAGCTCATTTTGTGACCAATATGTTTATCAGACCGTCCATCTATGAGTTAGAGAATTTTGGTGAACCCGATTTTATTGTGATGAATGGTTCAAAAATAACCAATCCAAATTGGAAGGAACACGGTTTAAATTCTGAGAATTTCGTGGTATTCAATTTAACAGAAAAAATTCAAATTATTGGCGGAACCTGGTATGGTGGCGAAATGAAAAAAGGAATGTTTGCCATGATTAATTATTATCTTCCTTTGAAAGGAATGGCCTCTATGCATTGTTCTGCTAATGTGGGTGAAAATGGTGATGTTGCGATTTTCTTCGGATTATCCGGAACAGGTAAAACTACCTTATCTGCCGATCCAAAACGTTATCTCATTGGTGATGATGAACACGGTTGGGATACTAATGGTGTTTTTAATTATGAAGGTGGTTGTTATGCCAAAGTAATTGATTTAAGTGAAGAAAACGAACCCGATATCTGGAGAGCGATTAAACGAGACGCTTTGTTAGAAAATGTAGTGGTGAATGAGTATGGCGAAGTGGATTATTACGATCATTCCATCACCGAAAATTCAAGAGTTTCTTATCCAATTTATCACATCAATAAAATCGTGCTTCCATCCAAAGCGGGTCACGCTAAGAAAATTATTTATTTGTCTGCCGATGCATTTGGGGTGTTGCCTCCGGTTTCTATTTTAGATGACGACCAAGCTCAATACCATTTCTTATGCGGTTATACATCAAAATTAGCCGGAACAGAACGAGGAATTACTGAGCCACAACCGTCGTTCTCTCCAGCTTTTGGTGAAGCTTTCTTGACCTTGCATCCAACGATGTATTCTAAAACATTAATTGGAAAAATGAAAGAACACGGAGCAAAAGCGTATTTGGTGAACACAGGTTGGAACGGAACCGGAAAACGAATTTCACTCAAAAATACGCGTGCCATCATCGATGCCATCATTAGTGGTGAAATTGATCAAATGGAAACCAAACACATTCCTTTCTTAAATTTAACGATTCCTGTTGAACTTCCAAATGTTGACAAAGCAATTTTGGACCCAAGAGATACTTACAAAACGGAAGAAGAATGGGAAATAAAAGCCAAAGATTTAACGGCTCGTTATATCAAAAATTTTGAACAATATACAAATACTGAAGAAGGCAAACGTTTGGTTTATTCCGGACCTACTTTAGAAACTGTTTTAGCATAGCTCAATTCAAACCTTAAATTATTCAGAACCCGACACATTTGTGTTGGGTTTTGTGTATAAATAACTTAAAATTAACCCTTCTACTCCCATAAATCACAAATAAGTAATACCTTTGCGGGCTATTAAAAAAATAATGAGATTACACAGAAATTTAGTTTACACCACTATTGATTCGTTGAATGCTATATTCAATGAAGGAGAATATGCAGATAAAGTGGTGGCAAGAGCTTTAAAAAAGGACAAACGTTGGGGAAGTTCTGACAGAAAGTTTGTTGCAGAAACCATCTACGAAATTGTAAGATGGAAGCGTTTATACGCCGAAATTGCCGAAGTTAAAGAACCCTATGATCGTGATGATTTATGGCGAATGTTTGCCGTTTGGGCAGTTCTACGAGGCTACACCATTCCGGATTGGAGACAATTGGAAGGAACGCCACAACGCAAAATCAAAGGTCGTTTTGATGAATTATCTAAAATCAGAAAATACCGTGAATCTATTCCCGATTGGATGGATGAACTGGGTGTAAAAGAATTAGGCGAAGAACTTTGGTCTAAAGAAATTGCCGCTCAAAACCAACAAGCACAAGTAATTTTACGAGTAAATACATTAAAAACCACCAAACAAAAGTTGCGTGCCATTTTGATGGATTTAAACATCGAAACGGATTATTTGGAAAGTCAACCCGATGCTTTGGTTTTAAAAGAAAGAGCTAACGTGTTTTTGACTGATGCGTTTAAAGATGGTTTTTTTGAAGTACAAGATGCTAATTCACAATTAGTTGCTGCCTTTTTAGATGTAAAACCCGGAATGAAAGTGGTAGATACATGTGCCGGAGCAGGTGGAAAAACATTACACATGGCTTCGTTAATGGAAAACAAAGGTTTGTTGATTGCAATGGATTTATATGAAAGTAAATTAAAGCAATTGAAACTTCGAGCCAAACGAAATGGTGCTTTCAATATTGAATACAGAATTATTGATTCTACGAAAGTGATCAAAAAATTATACGACAAAGCAGACCGAATTTTAATTGATGCTCCTTGTAGCGGTTTGGGTGTTTTAAAACGAAATCCGGACAGTAAATGGAAATTACAACCCGAATTTATTGACAATATCCGAAAAGTGCAAGCCGAAGTCTTAGAAAATTATTCCAGAATTGTAAAGCCCGGCGGAAAGTTAGTTTATGCTACTTGTTCGGTCTTACCCTCTGAAAATCAAGAACAAGTAAAACGTTTTTTAACAACAGAAAATGGTAAAAACTTCACCTTTGTTCAAGATAAAAAAATCCTAGCCTCCGAATCAGGTTTTGATGGGTTTTATATGGCCTTATTGGAACGAAAATTAGAATAATTATGAAATTGAAAATTACTTTACTTGCTGTTTTTTATATCATTTTATTAAATGCTCAAGCACCTGCGGGTTATTATAATGCCGCTAACGGATTGAGTGGTTATCCGTTAAAAACAGCTTTGCATCAAATTATAACTAACAGTCATATTCCTCAAGCTTATAGCACGCATTGGTCATTTTTTGAAACAGCTGATGTAAAACAAGACGGAACTGTTTGGGATATTTATGCTAATTGTGGATTCATTTTTGGATTACCAATCAATGGTGGAAATCAAGATGTTGGAACCGGAGGAAATGTTGAATGTCAATTTTTTAATCGTGAGCATAGTTTTCCAACTAGTTGGTTTGGAGGTAATGTTGAACCGATGCGTTCAGATGTAGTACACATTTATCCTGCGGATAAATTAGTAAATAATGAAAGAGGGAATTTGGCATTTGCAAATGTAAATTTAGTTTCTTTTTTAAGTAGTAATGGGAGCAAAAAAGGCTCAAGTGCAACAACCGGCATAACAGGAAATGTTTTTGAAGTGGCAGATGAATACAAAGGAGACATTGCTCGGTCGTTGTTTTACATGGCAACACGCTATCAAGATATGATTGCAGGTTGGGAAACAAACAACCCTGATGGAGATAAAATGTTAAATGGCACTTCGAATCAAGTTTTTGAAACATGGGCATTACAACTATTATATTCTTGGCATATTAACGACCCGGTTTCTCAAAAAGAAATCAACAGAAATAATGCAATTTATGCCTATCAAGGAAACAGAAATCCTTTTGTTGACAATCCGGATTACGTTTGTAATATATGGAATGTATCAAACTGTACGTTATCTGTTCCGGAAATCAACTTTGAAAACGCAATTACCGTTTACCCAAATCCATCAAACAATCAAACGATATCAATAGAAAGTAGTATCGAACTTGATGAAATTCAGTTAATTTCTATTAACGGTCAATTATTGCAAGTGATTCAAAAAGAAAATATAACAGCAAACCAATTGCAAATCAACTCAATACCATCAGGTTTTTATTTATTGAAAGTAAAATCGAACAATCAATACCTTGTTAAAAAAATAATCATCAACTAATAAGTTGGATTAAACATCAGCAAACCTTCTCAAATTGAGGAGGTTTTTTTATTTCTAAGTTTATTTTTGATTATTTTTGAAACTAAATCAAGAATTCATTTAATGAAGACTTTACTTCTTATTTTTTTAGGTGGCGGCATTGGTAGCGTATTTCGATATGCTACGTCACTATTTGTTCAAAAATTCTACACGGGAATAATTCCGTATGCTACTTTCATTACCAATATTTTAGGGTGTTTTTTAATTGGATTATTTGTTGGGTTTCTTGAAAAAAAACACGGACTTAATTCTGATTTAAAATATTTATTTATTACAGGATTTTGTGGAGGTTATACCACTTTTTCTGCTTTTGGAATTGAAAATTTTAATTTATTACAAACTCAAAACACAGCCATAGCTTTTGTTTACATTGGCTCAAGCATACTGTTTGGCTTAGTAGCGGTTTGGCTAGGACTTTTTATCATGAAATGAGTTCATTTTATTAAAAAAATGTAACTTCGCATCCTATGAATAAAAATCAAATTGAACAGACCAAAAGTCTTCTGGAAAACCCCAAAAAAATTGCTATCATTCCTCATCGCAATCCTGATGGCGATGCAATGGGATCTACTTTAGCATTGTATCATTTTTTAAAACAACAAAATCATGATGTTTTTGTGATGGCTCCCAATGATTTTCCATCTAATTTGGCATTTCTTCCTGGATCGGAACAAGTTTTGATTTATGAAAATGATAAAGAAAGTAATTTAAAAAAATTAGAAGAAGCTGAGTTGCTATTCACCCTAGATTTTAATGCTTTACACAGAACCGGCGAAATGGGTCAGGTTTTAGAAAAACTCTCAGCTCCATTTGTCATGATTGACCATCATGAAGCTCCATCAGATTATGCAACAGTTACATATTCTGATACTTCATTTGGTTCAACCTGTGAAATGATTTACAATTTTATTCTTTTTTTAGATGGAAAAGACAAAATTAATTTAGATGTTGCCACTTGCTTATATACCGGAATTACAACAGATTCAGGTTCGTATCGTTTTCCTAAAACCACTCCAGCAACACATAGAATTGTGGCTGAACTTTTAGAAAAAGGAGTAAAAAACTACGAAGTACACAATTTGTTATTTGACAACAATTCATACAATAGCTTACAATTATTAGGAAGAGCTCTTCAAAATATGAAAATCATACCGGAGCTAAAAACGTCCTATATCACTTTATCTCAAAAAGAATTGGATGAATTCAACTATGTTAAAGGTGACACAGAAGGCATTGTAAATTATGGGTTATCATTAAAAGGAATTATCTTTACAGCTATTTTTATTGAAAATAAAGAAGAAAATATTATTAAAATTTCTTTTAGATCACAAGGCGATTTTGATGTAAATAAATTTGCCAGAGAACATTTTAATGGTGGAGGTCACATCAATGCAGCAGGTGGTAAATCCTATGAAAATATGAATAATACGATTAGTAAGTTTATAAAAATTATTAATGCAACAACTCAATTGGAAAACTAATGCAAAAATCTATTTTATTATTATTTGTTGTTGGCATAATTTTAGTTATGGGTTGCAAGGAAAATAAAGCCCGAAGACCTGTTTCAAGATCGGGAGGGACATTTATTAAAGAATCTATTGTTCGAAATAAAAAGTTGGTTGGAAATGAGGAGAAAATCATTGATTCTATTATAAAAAGCACACCTGAAATAAAATATTATTCTTCCAAAAAGGGATTTTGGTATTTTTATGAAACAAGAAATGAAAAAGACACATTGACTCCAAAAAAAGGAGATGTTGCTTATTTTGATTATGAAATTAACGATTTATACAATAATGTAATTTATACCGAATTGGAACTTAGACCACAAACGTATTATGTGGATGAACAAGATATCATGATGGGACTTCGATATGGTATTAAGTTAATGCGTAAAAATGAAAAAGTTACTTTTTTGTTCCCATCTCATATAGCTTATGGCTATTTGGGGGATAAAAACCGAATAGGACCAAATGTTCCTTTGCGATGCACTGTTCTTTTGAGAGATTTTAAAAAAAATGAATAATTTTAACTAAGAAAAATGAAAATTAAATTAATCTGTGGTATTCTAATAACCACGCTACTTATTTCTTGCTCCTCTAAATTTGATCAATTGGGAGATGGCATGTTTGCAGAAATTAAAACAAACAAAGGAAGTATCATTCTTCAATTAGAACATGAGAAAACACCTGTTACGGTTGCCAATTTCATAACCCTTGCTGAAGGCAAAAACACTATGGTTACTGACGAAGCAAAAAAAGGAAAACCTTTTTATGATGGGTTGACTTTTCATAGAGTAATTCCAAATTTTATGATTCAAGGTGGTGACCCGGAAGGAAACGGTTCAGGGGGACCGGGGTATAAATTTAAAGATGAAATTACTGATTTATTACATGACAAAGGCGGTATTTTATCAATGGCTAATTCAGGTCCGGCAACTAATGGGTCACAGTTTTTTATTACGCATAATGAAACACCTTGGTTGGACGGAAAGCATACTGTTTTTGGTCATGTTGTTGAAGGAATGGAAGTTGTGAACTCAATTGTTCAAGATGATATTATTGAAAAAGTAACGATCATCAGAAATGGTGAAGTGGCTAAAAAGTTTGATGCCGTTAAAATTTTTACAGAAGATTTTAAAAATGAAGCTGAACTCCAAAGTAAGGTAGCTGAACAAGAACGCATCAAAAAAGAAGCTTTCTTAGCTGAATTCAAAGAAACAATTGATGCCAAATTGAAATTTTTTGAAGACATTAAAAAGTCAGCAACCAAAACACAGTCCGGACTAGTTTATAAAATAACTGAAAAAGGAAGTAATAAAAAACCTGCTGTTGGTTCAACAGTTTTTTTTAATTATACCTTATTTTTAGAAAATGGTGAATTAGTTCAAACCAGTGTTGCAGAAGTAGCAAAAACTTTCGGAAAATTTGACCAACGCCAATTTGATATGAATGGATACCAACCTTTCCCTTTTGAATATGGACAAAAAACAGGTTTAATACCCGGATTTTTAGAAGGAGCAGAAAAAATGAATCTTAATGACAAAGCAGTTTTATTCATTCCTTCCTATTTAGGATATGGAGAAGCAGGAATGGGTGAGGCAATTCCCGGAAATTCAAATTTAATATTTGAAATTGAAATGCTTGAAAACGCTCCACAATAATTTTAAAATTTTAGAATAAAATGAAAAAACTATTTTTAATCTTACTTCCTTTTTTAGCAATGAATTTGTTTGCTCAAGATGAAGAAGGAATTTATGCAGAAATTCAAACCAAAAGAGGAAAAATTTTGATTCAATTGGAATATGAAAAAGTTCCCGTTACAGTAGCAAATTTTGTTTCTTTAGCCGAGGGGACAAATCCAAGTGTAACCGGTGATTTAAAAAACAAACCGTATTATGATGGTTTGAAATTTCACCGTGTGATTTCAAAAACAAATGGAGATGCTAATGATTTTATGATTCAAGGTGGCGATCCAACAGGTACAGGTTCCGGTGGTCCGGGATATAAATTTGATGATGAAATTACAGATTTAAAGCATGATTCACCTGGTGTTTTATCCATGGCAAATTCAGGTCCGGCAACAAACGGTTCTCAATTTTTCATTACTCATATTCCAACACCTCATTTAGATGGTAGACATACTGTTTTTGGAAAAGTTGTCAAAGGCTTTGATGTTGTTAACGCAACTTTAAAAGATGATGTGATGGAAAAAGTCACTATTATTAGAAAAGGTGAAAAAGCTAAAAAATTTGATGCTTCAAAGATTTTTGAAAATCGTACAAGTTACCTTGATGAGATAAAAAAGAAAAAAGCTGCAGAAGAAGCTGAGAAGAAGAAAACTGCATTAGCTCCTTATAAAAAAGTAATGGATGCAAAAGTAGCCTTTTTTGCAAAGAATAAAAAAGATGCTCAAACAACACCAAGTGGTTTACAATATAAAGTGTTGACCAAAGGAAGTGGTGTAAAACCTGCAGATGGTACAACAGTTTATGTTAATTATGCAGGATTCTTTGAATCTGCAGAATTATTTGACAGCAGCTATGAAGATGTTTCAAAAACTTTTGGAAAATTCAATCAACAAAAAGCTGATGCAAAAGGTTACAGACCGTTTCCATTTCAATATGGTAACAAAGGCGGTTTGATTGCCGGATTTTTAGAAGCTTTAAACATGATGAATGTTGGTGATAAATACTTGATTTATATTCCGTCTAATTTAGGATATGGCCCTTCAGGTTATGGTGGTGTAATTCCTCCGGATACTAATTTGATTTTTGAATTAGAGCTTTTGGACAAACAACCGGAATAATACGTTAAAATAGGATTTGAATTTACGCTTTGTAGATAAGTTTAAAAAAGTTTGAACTTATCTACAAAGCGTTTTTTTTATCTAGGACTGTCCCATTCTTTTTCGAACAAATCGATATATTGGGCATATTGAGAATTTGGTTTTGCATATTGTCTTGTTATTTTAGCCCATTCATCAAATTTCTTTCTGTTTTTTGATTGAAAATAACCTTGAGCCATATTTAATGCCATCTCACTTTTTTCAAAATCATTGTCAGACATTTTTATTCCTTTTACATATGTTTTTTCTGCTAAAGGAATTTTATTTTGCTTCACATAAGCAAATCCTAACTCTCTAAAAAAGTAATAATTTTTAGGATTGTTAGAAATAGCTTTATCTAAAATAGGAATAGCTTTTTCATATTGTCCCAAATGGTTGTAAGCATAAGCTAATTCAAATTCCAATCCATCAAAATGAGGATTAATTTTATAAGCTTTTTCTAAATAAATTAATGCTTTTTCGCATGCTCCTACGTGATTGTAATTAAAACCATAATCTTTCAATGTTTGAATATTTTCATTGTTAGTTGGTTGATAGTATTTTAACCAATCTGGAGTGTTTGTTAACCCAAAATTTTCAATTATTTTATCTGGAATAATATAAACATCAGCAGTTTTGTATGGTTCTAATCTATACTTAACCATTCCATCACTATTGTTTTTATAAAGTTTGAAAGTTCCATCATTTTTAATAACAACAGTTCCTTCAAAATTTAAAGTAAATCCGGCTTGCATATCAAGATATATAAAACCAAAAGGATGAATGCTATCAGTATCTTTTTTTGGAAAAATGACCCACTTATCTTTTGCATCATAATATTTCACATTAAATGCAGATTTATCATTTGTAGTTTGAGAAAATGAATACTGAAATAGACAAACAAAAAAGGTAATTAAAATGATTTTTTTCATGTTTTAAATGTTTATAAATCAAATATAATAATTTTCTTTCGCTAATTTTGTAGAATATAAAATTGAATTTAATGTCAACTATTTTAGCCTTCGCAGGAAGTAATTCTTCCACTTCTATAAATCATCAGCTAGTAACCTATTTAACTACGCAATTAAAAGAGACTTCGTTTGAATTGTTCAAATTATCCGATATGGACCTGGTAATTTACAGTGAAGATGAAGAAAGAGATAATGGTTTTCCAACTTCTATAAGTCAAATTTATAAGCATATTCAGGCTTCTGAAGGATTGATTGTTTCTGTTAATGAGCATAACAGTAATCCATCAGCTTTTTTTAAAAATGTCTTGGATTGGTTATCCCGATTGGATCGAAAATTTTTAGAAGGAAAGAAAGTCTTTTTATTAAGTACTTCAAACGGATCTCGCGGTGGAATAGGTTCTTTGGAAGTAACTAAAAATATGCTTCCTCGCTTTGGTGCAGAAATAGTTGATACGTTTTCTTTTCCGTCATTCAAAGAAAATTTTTCTGTGGAAGATAAAAAAATTTCCAACGAAGCAATTAAAAATGAAATTTTACAGAAGCTTCATCAATTTGAAATAGCATTAAAATAATTTTTGTCTAAAAATGCTCAGAGTAAAAAAAGTCTTTTCAATTGAAAATCCTGAAATCTTCAAACAAAAATTGTTGATTTGGGGTAATCAGTTTAGAGAGGTTGTTTTTTTGGATACCAATAATTATCATCAAAAGTATTCTAATTATGATGCGGTTTTGGCTGTGGATGCTTTTACTTCCATCAAAACCGATTATTATAATGCTTTTGAAGACTTACATCAATACCAAACGCATACAAAAGATTGGTTGTTCGGCTATTTGTCTTATGATTTAAAAAATGATACAGAAGCCTTACAATCTAAAAATTTTGATGGATTAGAATTTCCTGATTTGTTTTTCTTTCAACCTAAAAAGTTGTTTTTTTTGAAAGAAAATCAAGTTGAAATGCAGTATCTTAATTTGTGTGATGATGAAGTGGATGATGATTTTGAGGATATTGGAAGAGGGAAGAGGGAAGAGGGAAGTTTGGAGTCTGGAGATGAAAGTGAGACTAAAATCCAACAACGCATTTCAAAAGAAGCGTATCTTCAAAAAGTGTCTAAAATGCTTGAATACATTCATCATGGCGACATTTATGAAGCGAATTTTTGCATGGAGTTTTTTGCGAAAGACGCAACAATTGATCCCATCGAAATTTATCAAAAACTCAACGCCATTTCGCAACCACCTTTTGCTGTTTATTTCAAGAATAATCATCAGTTTTTACTTTCTGCTTCGCCTGAACGCTATTTAAAAAAGGAAGGAACTAAAATTATTTCCCAACCCATTAAAGGAACAGCCCGACGTGTTTTTGATGTCGAATTAGACGAACAATCCAAATCGGATTTAGCTGTAAATCCGAAAGAACGTGCCGAAAACATTATGATTGTGGATTTGGTTCGAAATGATTTATCTAAAACTGCCATAAAAGGTTCTGTGGAAGTAGAAGAATTATGCCAAATTTATACGTTTAAACAAGTGCATCAACTAATTTCGACGGTAGTTTCTCAAGTGGAAAATACGACTTCTCCTGTTGAAATTATCAAAACTACTTTCCCAATGGGAAGTATGACCGGTGCTCCCAAATTTTCTGCAATGAAAATCATCGAAGAGTTGGAAGAAACAAAACGTGGTTTATACAGCGGAGCAATCGGCTATTTTTCTCCTGAAGGTGATTTTGATTTTAATGTTGTGATTCGAAGTATTTTATACAATTCCAAAAATCAATATTTGTCTTTTTCCGTGGGAAGTGCCATTACTTCCGAAGCTACTCCCGAAGGCGAATATGAAGAATGTTTGTTGAAAGCGAAAGCAATGTTTGAGGTGTTGAATTAGTTATGTAATTTCAAATTAAATTTTATGTATTTTCAAAATAAAATCTATGTAATTTAAAAATAAACTTTATGTAATTTCAAAATAAAGTATTTGTATATTCAAAATAAATTTATATATTTGTTTTATAATTAGAGTTTTATGCCTGTAAATAGAAAAATAATTGAGCAATTAAAAATATATAAAACGAAATATCCGATTCTAGCTTTAACCGGGCCTAGGCAATCAGGAAAAACAACTTTATTAAAAGAACTTTTTTACGATTATACCTATTTAAGCTTAGAAAATCCGGATTTAAGAGCTTTTGCTGAAAATGATCCAAATGGTTTTTTTGAAAAGTATAGTCAATTTTGCATTTTTGATGAGGTACAGCGAGTACCACAATTATTTTCTTATTTACAAACGATTGTTGACGAGAAAAAAATTATGGGACAATTCATTTTGTCGGGTTCGCAAAACTTTCATTTAATGAAGAATATCACACAAAGTTTAGCCGGTCGAGTTGCTCTTTTTAAGCTATTACCTTTTGATTTTGGCGAACTCCATTCAGCAGATTTAATGGAAGATGATTACACAAAAGCGATGTTAAAAGGATTTTATCCTGCAATTTATGACCGTTCAATTCCGTCGCAAGTGTTTTATTCAAATTATATTCAAACCTATGTAGAACGAGATATTACTGAGTTAGTAAACATTCGTGATATGCGTACTTTTCGTGTCTTTTTGAGTTTATGTGCTTCGCGTGCCGGACAGTTATTGAACTTAAATTCATTGGCAAACGAATGTGGAATTACGCAACCCACAGCAAAAGCTTGGATTTCGTTATTAGAAAGTAGTTACATCATTTTTTTGTTGCAACCCTACCATAAAAATTTTGATAAACGCGTCATAAAAAGTCCGAAGATATATTTTTATGATACTGGTTTACTCTGTCATTTGTTAAAAATAAAAGATACCGATCAAATAAAATTTAATTCATACAAAGGAAATTTATTTGAAAATATGATTGTTGGCGAGTATGTTAAGCAAAATTTTCATCAAAATAAAATGGAAGAATTGTGGTTTTGGAGAGATTCCAATGGTCACGAAGTAGATTTGATTCGTCAAGATGACGATTTGTTGAATGTCATCGAAATTAAATCAACCAAAACAGTTACAACCGATTTATTTAAGGAAATTAATTATTTTGAGAGCTTAGCCAAAGATGAAATTAAATCAAAAAGTTTGGTTTATGCCGGGGATGACAATCAAAAGCGAACAAATGTTAACGTACTTTCGTGGAATCAAATGAAATAAGTACTTTTGAAAAATGCTAACCAAATTCCAAAAAAGTATCAACACTAATTTTCCTTTTCTTCAAAAGGCGAAAATTCTAATCGCGGTCAGTGGTGGTTTGGACAGTATGGTTTTATTGGATTTAATTTCAAAAACGAAAATAGAATTTGCTGTTGCTCATTGCAATTTTCAACTTCGAAATGATGAAAGTAATGAAGACGAATATTTTGTGAAATCCTTTTGCAAAGAAAACTCCATTCAAGGTTTTTTTCAAAAATTTGATACGAAGCAATTTGCCGAAGACGAAAAATTATCGATCCAAGTCGCAGCCCGACAGTTGCGATACGAATGGTTTTATGAATTGTTGGAAACTGAAAAGTTTGATTTTGTTGCAACTGCTCATCATTTAGACGATCAATTGGAAACATTTTTAATCAATTTTTCTCGCGGAACCGGTTTAGATGGATTATGTGGAATTCCATCCCAAAACGATAAAATTATTCGCCCCTTATTAATTTTCTCCAGAGCAGAAATTGAAATTTTTGCCAAAGAACATAACATCTCTTGGAGAGAAGATTCTAGTAATGCTTCCGATAAATATCTTCGAAATAAAATTCGCCATCACGTTGTTCCGATTTTAAAGGAATTTAATCCGAGTTTTTTAGATTCGTTTGAAAATACCATTCAAAACCTCAATCAAGCTCAATCGTTGGTGGATGATGCTTCGCGAATTGTGTATCGAAAAGTAGTGCAAGATGTTGATAATCAAAAGATAATTGATTTAAATAAATTATTGCAACTTCCTAATTATCAAGCGTATTTGTATCAATGGTTGATGCCTTTCGGATTTTCAGCTTGGCAAGACATTTATGATTTAGTGCAAGCTCAATCCGGAAAGCAAATTTTTTCGGAGCATTTCAGATTGGTTAAAGATAGAGAAACACTGATTGTTGAACCAAAAGCGGACAAAATTTCTGACGAATATTTTATTACTATAAATCAATCAGAACTTAATTTTCCCTTAAAGTTGACGTTTTGTAACACAAGTGACATTACTATATCCGATGCAAAAACTATCTTTGTGGATGCAGATGCGTTAAAGTTTCCTTTAAAACTTCGTAAATGGCAAGAAGGTGATTATTTTTACCCTTTTGGAATGAACGGAAAAAAGAAGTTGAGTAAATTTTTTAAAGACGAAAAATTTTCCATCATCGATAAAGAAAATACATGGCTTTTATGCTCTGATAATCAAATCGTTTGGCTTGTTGGGAAACGTATGGACGACCGATTTAAAGTAACCGAAAACACACAAACTATTTTAAAAATAGAAGTAATATAATGAAGAATTTAATTTTTACACTCCTTACCCTTTTTGCTTTTACTTTTTCACAAGCTCAAATTTTAGATCCGGTAAAATGGAAAACTTCCATTGAACAAAAATCGGACACGGAATTTCTATTAAAATTTGATGCTACCATTCAAAAGGATTGGCATATTTTTTCACAATTTACACCGGAAGGTGGCTCGCTTCCAACCATTTTCATTTACGAAAATTCTAAAGGTAATTACCAATTGGTAGGTAAAACAACTGAAAGTAAGTATAAAGTAAAATTTGAAGAAGTTTTTGGAGTTGATGAGTACTTGTTTGAAGGTTCTGCACAATTTCAGCAGTTAGTAAAAGTGACAAATCCTGCTTTAAAATCAATCAAAGTAGAAGTTGAATACCAGGCTTGTTTGGAACAATGTATTCAACAATACAAAACTTTTGAATTTATTTTGCCGAATAGTAAGGTGGTGCTTTCAGATTCAGTAGAGGACGCAAGTTTATCTAACATTACGCTAACTTCTACTGAAGTGGATTCTACATCTACTAAAGTAGCAGAAGAAAAGTTAAAAAAAGCGGAGAAAAAAGAAGAAAAAAAGGATCTCTGGACTATTTTTATCGTCGCATTTTTTTCTGGTTTTTTAGCTTTACTGACACCTTGTGTGTTTCCAATGATTCCAATGACAGTGAGTTTCTTCACTAAACAGAGTAAAGACAGGTCGAAAGGAATCAAAAATGCCATTATTTATGGTATTTCAATTATTGTAATCTATGTGCTTTTAGGTACTGCCATTGTAGCCATATTTGGTCCTGACTCCTTGAATGAACTTTCGACAAGTGTAACATTTAATTTAATTTTCTTCGCATTATTAGTTCTTTTTGCTGCTTCTTTTTTAGGTGCGTTTGAAATTGTTTTACCAAATTCTTGGGCAAATAAAGTAGACCGTCAAGCGGATAGAGGCGGAATCATCGGCATCTTTTTTATGGCATTAGCATTAGCTATTGTATCATTTTCTTGTACGGGACCAATTGTAGGAACGTTGATTGTTGAGTCAGCTTCCAAAGGTGGAATTGCTCCAATCGTGGGTATGTTAGGCTTTTCATCAGCTATTGCTTTACCATTTATGTTATTTGCTTTATTTCCAGGTTGGATGAATTCCTTACCAAAATCAGGTGGATGGTTAAATACCGTAAAAGTTTCACTTGGATTTTTAGAATTGGCTTTTGCATTCAAATTTTTATCGAATGCCGATTTGGTTTTGCAATTGCATTGGTTTGAAAGAGAAACCTTTTTAGCGATTTGGATTGCTGTTTTTGGAGCTTGGGCATTGTATTTATTTGGTAAATTAACGTTGCCACACGATAGTCCGCTTACTCATATTTCCGTAGGAAGATTATTTATGGGATTGTTTGTGTTGAGTTTCACCATTTATATGGTTCCCGGACTTTGGGGTGCTCCGTTAAAGATAATTTCCGGTTTTCCACCTCCGTTGCATTATAGCGAAAGTCCAAATGGAGTTGGTGGCAGCGGAAGTGCATTAGAATTAGGAATCTTACCCAAAGGTGCTCATTCCGGACCGCACGGAATCATGGCTTTTCACGATTATAAATATGGTTTAGCTTATGCAAAAGAAGTGAATAAACCCATATTGCTTGATTTTACCGGATATGCTTGTGTGAACTGTCGCAAGATGGAAGATTATGTTTGGTCTGATCCAAAAATACTTTCTATTTTGAAAAATGAAGTGGTTTTAATTTCGTTATATGTTGATGACAAAAAGGAATTAGCCGAAAACGAAAAATATGTATCAAAAGAGACCGGCAAAAAAATCAAAACCATTGGTAATAAATGGAGCGATTTCCAAATTACCAAATATAAAGCCAATGCTCAGCCGTATTATTTGATTTTGGATACAGATGGCAATACCATTTCAGATGAGCCGGCAAGTTATGATCCAAATATCGATGTATATGAGAAATGGTTACGAAGTGGAATTGACAAGTTTGTAAAATAACAGAAAGGAGCCTAACGAGCTCCTTTTTTATTCCACAATTTTTTCAATATAATCAGAATTTAAAAGTTGCAAAGCTCCCATATATTTCAATTTGAAAGAAATCAAATCGCCAACAGAATACTGATTTTCTGAATTAGAAATATCAACTACTAACATATCCGAACTAGCATCCACGATCGTGATATTTTCATCTTCAACTTCTAAATATTTAGGTTGCATATCCAACAAACCAATGTCCAAAATAGCTCTAAGTGATGTTCCGCCTAAATCTTCAATATTTGCAATTGAAAATGAATTTCCAGCCACATTTTCGCCTAATTCACCATCAGGAATGTTCGGTTTTTGAGTGATTTCGATGATTTCGGCATATAATTTAAAAACATCGTTATGCATGTTTTCAATCGTTTCACCGGTAAATAAATCTTTTCCAAAAAACAACGCTTCACCAACTCTAAAATGATTCACCGCCATCGGTCGTGCATTCTTTAAAATCAAAGGAACCGCCACTGAAGTTCCTCCTGAAACCCAAGGAATAGAAACGTTGAATTTGGCTTCAATCAATTGTTTGTATAAACTTAATTGAATCAATTTGTCTTGCGTTGGCATTACGCCACTCAAACAATTTAAATTCGTACCAATTCCGCGAACTTCTATGTTTGGTAGTTGTAAAACTTCGCCATAAAATTGGATTAATTCTTCGCCCATTACACCTTCACGCAAATCGCCCATTTCAATCATAATGATGATTTTATGGATTTTATTTTGTCTAATCGCTTCTTCTGAAAGAAGTTTTATTGTGAAAATTTCGGTGTTAAAACTCACATCAGCAAATTCAACAATTCGTTTAATACTTAACTTTGCCGGCGGTTTGATGTAAACGGTTTGAATAGCCGGATTTAGTTTTTTTACTTTTTTTAAATTACTGATTCTGGAATCGTGAATTTCAGTTGCACCAAGAGCAATTAACTCTTTCAAATAGATTATATTTCCACACAATAATTTGGAAACAACGCCCCATTCTATATTTCTGGATTTGAATAAATCGTCAAGAAAACTATAATTTTCTTGAAGTTTTGATCGATATAATTTGATAAATGCCATTAGATTAAAATTTTTCTGGGAATTGATTTTGAAATTCTCGTTAGTAATTCATAATTTAATTGATTACTGTTTTCGCTAAACGAAGCTACAGAAACATCAATTTTTTCTTGGCTTCCGATGAGAATTACTTCATCGCCAATTTGAATGGAAGGAATATCCGAAACATCCACCAACATCATATTCATATTGACCGTTCCCACCACCATACATCGCTGTTGATTTATAATCACTCGACCTTTATTACTCAGCGAACGACTGTAACCGTGTGCATAACCAATTGGAATGGTGGCAATTTTCATTTTTTCTTTCGCCATAAAACTCGTTCCGTAACCAATGAATTCGCACGCATCAATTTTTTTGATACTCATCACTTGACTTTTCCAAGATATGACTCTTTTTAACGGATCAATTTTCTTCTTTTTGGAGGAAATATAACTGGCAAAAACCTCAGGACTTGGCCATAATCCATATTGCATAATTCCGATGCGAACCATGTCCATTCTGGTTTCAGGAAACATAATTGAAGCGGCTGAACAAGCGGAATGTTTTATTTTTGGGATTAAATTTTTTACACAGAAATAAGCATATATTTTTTCAAATCGTTCAATTTGTTGTTTGACTCTAAAGTAATTTGACATACTTTCGGCTCCGGCAAAATGTGTGCATAATCCTTTGAATTCGATATGATTTTCTTCTTTTTTTAGTAAAGAAATTAGGCTGTTTAATTCATTTTGAACAAAACCGGTTCGATTCATACCGGTTTCAACTTCAATGTGAATGATGGCTTTTTTATTTAACTTTTTACTGATTTTAATGGCTGAGTCTAATCTTTTTTTATCAAATACAAAAAATTCAATGTCGTTTTGAATAACCCATTCCATTAGTTCATCCGAGACAAATCCCATAATCAAAATGGTAACTTTTTTAGGAAGTTGTTTTTTAACGAGTTGAGCTTCGGCAACATCAAAAACAGAAAAATGTGCAACACCAGATTTATGAGCCATTGTCACAAATTCTTCAATGCCATGACCATACGCATTTCCTTTTACAACAGAAGAAAGAATGACATCTTTGCCATACATTTTCTTTAAAAAAAGTAAGTTGTTTAGATAGGAATCTGAATTAAGTTCTATAATAGAATTAGTATGCATTATTGATTTCTTTACTGATTTGATGAAATAATTTTACGCCGGTTGCCATAATTTCATCCGGAAAATCATAATCCGAATGATGCAAAGCCGGAATTTCTTTTCCAGCTCCAAGTCCAAACATTGCTCCTTTATGTAGTTGTGTGAACAATCCAAAATCTTCGCCCCAACTAAAAGGAGTTTCTTTTTCAAGTACATCCAATCCTAAAATTTTTGATGCATTTTTGATGAAATTGTTCGCATCAGCATTATTTTCATTGGCTTGGAAAGATTCCGTCCATTTAATTTTATATTCTAATTGATGATTTTTTGAAATTTCTTCGGTCAAGTTTTCCAATTCTTTTGAAAGTTTATCCATTTCTTTATTAGTTTGACAACGAATAGTGAAATGAACTTCGCCTTTGCCAGCTGAAACACCATACGCTTTTTCACCTAACGAAATGTAAATAGGAGTAAGGATTGAAAAGTTAGGTTTCGTTTTATCCATTTGATTTTTCTCATCAAATTGTTGAATGATTGATGCAATTGTCAATGCCGGATTAATGCCATTTTCAGGTTCGGCAGCATGAGCAATTTTTCCTTTCAATCGAATAATCATACTTTTTACAGCACACGAAAAAGTGCCGTCTTTCACAACAATTTGATTTTTATCAAATCCGGGTAAGTTGTGCAAAGCAAAAACATAATCGGGTTTGTACTTTTTAAAATTATCATCATTGGCTACTTTTTCTGCACCTGAACCATTTTCTTCGGCAGGTTGAAACAATAAAATTACGTTTCCTTTTTCCGGTCGTTGATGATGTAATTCGGTCGCCAATCCGCACAAAATAGCCATATGACCATCGTGTCCGCACTTATGTGAAATAGTATTTTTTAAAGATTTATGTTCAAATGAATTTGTTTCTTTAATGGGTAACGCATCCAATTCACATCGAAATAAAATTGATTTTCCTTCTTCAGCACCTTTGTAAAGGGCAATAATTCCGGTTCCGCCTACATTGGTTTGCATTTCATCGGGTGGATATTGTTCTAAAAATGAAACAATTCTTTTTGCAGTTTCTATCTCTTTTCCTGACAATTCAGGGTTTTTATGTAGTTCTTTTCGAAAACGAATGAGTGATTCCAGTCGTTGGTTTAAATTTTCCATAACGATTATTTGGTTAACCTCATTTCTAAATATTTGTTGGTAAACCCCATCTTTTTATACAAATGAAAAGCCGGATTATCGGGTTCAACATGCAGTGCAATGGAACCAGTAGTGGAATCAATCGCTTTTTGCATTAATTTTTTGCCATAGCCTTTTCCGCGTTGTGAATTATCAACAGCTATGTAGACAAGAATATTTTCCGGAATGTAATCTTTCATGCCGGTGTTGTTCAAAATAACGACGCCAACGATTTTATTTTCATCCAAACCAATAACTATGGTGCCGCCTTTTGCGGGATTCATTACAAAGTCGATGCATTTCAAAATAGCTGATGTTTTATCGCCATATTGTTCCAAATGAGTGAATAAAAATTCAGCAATAACTTTTGGAGAATAAGTTGGATGATTTCCTGTTTGAGTGGTAATGAGTATAAATTCCATAATTCATTTCTATTAAAAATTCAAAGACAAAATGCCTTTTTTATTTTTTTTAAATTTGATTATTTATGCCGTAATTGGGATTTTCCCAAGGCAGATGAACAGTTAAAACTGTTACTTGATTTTAAGAAGATTTCCTTCGTTGGAAATCAAAAATTTGGATTAGTAGAATGAATGAAAATAGCAATAAGTTAATCCAAACAAATCAATTTGACGGTTGCAAAGGTACGAAATAAAAAAGGAATGATATTTTTTGACTAAAATCAATCAGGAATGATTACTCTGTTGGATTGTTTTTTTTAGTTAAATCAAAATTATGAAATACCAACAATTGAAGGTTGTGATTCATTCTAAAGCTAAATTCGGTATTCGATTCAATTAGTTGATTCATATAGGCTAATTGAAATGTCATGTTCTTTGTTTGATAGCCAAAACCAAGCGAAATTCTGTTTTGGTCCAATCGGAAATTGTTTTTAATTTCATGTCCGGCATTAAACAAAATTTCATCAGAAGCAACCGCAAACCAGTTACCGGTTTTATCTTTTGTAAAGAAATAGCGTGATTGAAATAAATATCGAAATCTGTAATTAAAGTTGAATTCATTTTGTAAAAAATCATCAACTATTACACCTCTAAATCTGGCTTCGTATCGTATTCTATGAAAGAAATTAAACGATTTTTTTTTGTGACTAAAAGTTGTTTGTCCAAAAATACGGTGTTCGGGTCTATAGGTGTCATTTCCTTCGGAAGGATAAAACCAAGCATGAGCATAACCAAGCGTAGTGGTAGTTTTTAATTTATTGTCAAAATGATAAGTCAATCCGGTTCTTGCAATAAAAAAACTTTCAGGAACCCAATGAAAATCATTCCAAATTGAAATTGGTTTTGAGATTTTTGTTTGCGTAATATATCCTACCCAAATTTGTCTTTTTTCGTCAGTAATTTTTTGTGAAAAAACAATTTGTGAAGTAATTAAGAAGACTGCTAAAATTGAAATTTTACACAATTTCATGATTTAGTTAAAAATATTTTTCAAAAATACTTCTTTTCTATCAATGAATTTGTGATATTTGTCATAGATAAATTTATACGCCATGTTAGTTAAAGTATTTGGAAGTGCCGTTTTTGGTGTGGAAGCCACAACCATTACCGTAGAAGTAAACATTGATAAAGGAGTGGGCTACCACTTGGTAGGATTGCCCGACAATGCCATCAAAGAAAGCAGTTATCGCATTGCTGCAGCTCTCAAGAACAACGGATATTATTTACCCGGAAAAAAAATTACCATTAACATGGCACCGGCCGATTTACGAAAAGAAGGTTCTGCTTATGACCTTACTTTGGCTGTTGGTATTTTGGTAGCTTCAAGTCAAATTAAAGTTGAAGAATTAGACCGTTATGTCATAATGGGTGAACTCTCATTAGATGGAGGTTTGCAACCAATTAAAGGTGCTTTGTCAATTGCTATAAAAGCGAAAGAAGAAGGTTTCAAAGGCTTTATTCTTCCCATTCAAAATGTAAAAGAAGCCGCTATTGTTGAAGGTTTAGATGTTTATGGTGTTGAAAATGTTTTGCAAGTCATTGATTTTTTTGAAGGAAGAGGTAATTTGCAACCCACAATTATTGATACACAAACCGAATTTTCTCGTACGCTTGAATTTCCTGAATTTGATTTTTCGGATGTAAAAGGACAAGAAAGTATTAAGAGATGTATGGAAATTGCCGCTTCAGGCGGACATAATATCATTCTTATTGGTCCTCCGGGTTCGGGGAAAACAATGCTAGCCAAAAGATTACCAAGTATTTTGCCACCCATGACAATGAAAGAAGCTTTGGAAACAACAAAGATTCATTCGGTTGCTGGAAAAACAAAAGAAGCCGGTTTGATGAGTCAGCGACCGTTTAGGAGTCCGCATCATACGGCTTCAAGTGTTTCTTTGGTTGGCGGTGGAAGTTATCCACAACCGGGCGAAATTTCATTGGCACATAATGGTGTTTTGTTTTTGGATGAATTGCCGGAATTTAAACGAGAAGTTTTGGAAGTAATGCGTCAACCGTTAGAGGATAGAGAAGTGACCATCTCTAGAGCTAAATTTACAATTACTTATCCTTCATCGTTTATGTTGGTTGCTAGCATGAATCCTAGTCCGGGAGGTTATTTTAATGACCCTGATGCTCCGGTGAGTTCATCTCCGGCTGAAATGCAACGGTATTTGAGTAAAATTTCGGGTCCGCTATTAGATCGAATTGATATTCATATTGAAGTTAATCCGGTTCCTTTTGAAAAGTTAACTGAAAAGCAAAAAGCAGAGAGTAGTGTAGAAATTAGAAAACGGGTTACACATGCCAGAGAAATACAATCGCAACGCTTTGAAAATTTTGAAAATCTTCATTACAATGCTCAAATGGGAAGCAAACACATCAGAGAATTTTGTGTGTTGGATGATGCTTCATTAAGCCTTTTAAAAACAGCAATGGAACGTTTGAATTTATCAGCCAGAGCGTATGACCGAATTCTGAAAGTGGCACGAACTATTGCAGATTTAGAAGCTTCGGAGCCTATTAAACCGAATCATATTGCTGAAGCAATTCAATATAGGAGTTTGGATAGAGAAGGGTGGTTGGGGTAGTTTACTTTACATATTCATAATACCTTGCTCCAACCAAAACCGGATTATCTCTTTCAATCGATTTTAAAACAAATTCATTTTTTGGTTCTAAAACAGAATGTTGCACTTCTTTTTTATGCAGTTTTTCATAAGTTTCAAAATCTATAGAATGACATCGTTCTAAAGTTTCAAAGAAAAGAGTTTGGTTGATGACTGATTTCCAGTTTTCGCCCATTGTAGCTTCAAATACTTTTGATTTGGAACCGCTACCATAGGCTATGAAACCCACTTTTTTATTTGCAATATCATTATTTTGTTGTGAATGATAGCATAAAGTGGAAAGTAATCCAATAAAAATGGAACCGGTATAACAATTGCCAATTTGACCCGAAGCTATTTCTGAAGGGTAGATTTTTTGGTTGATGAGTTCTAAATATTGCGGACTTTTAGTCAAGGCTTTTAATTTGTCTTTTTCAGTTTCACCGATTTGTCTGTTTAATAATTCCGGATTTTCTTTAGCAAAAATTTCAATAAAAGTTCGTCTACCTTGAAAACAGTAGGGTAGATGCATCAGGATAGCTGCCCAGTTTTCATAAACTTTACCGGATTGTTGACTTTCTTTTTTAAAGTGATTGTAAGCTTCGGTAATTCGAATGATGTAGCATTGGTTTGAATACTGTCCGTCAAAAACGGGTTGTTCTTTGTAAATTGAAATTTCATTTTCTAAAACACCTAACCATTCCTGGTTTTCGGATGAATTGGTAATTTCAGCTTTTGTAAAATTTCTTCTGGGTTTAAAAAAGTCAAAAACACCCTCTGTTGAAACACCAACATTATTAGAAAAACTTAAAATTCTTGGATTTGAAGTAATCAACATGGCAACAGCACCGGCTCCTTGCGTATATTCTCCTGTTGATTCTAAATCATATTTTGCATTATCAGACGCAATTACAATTGCTTTTTTGGTTGGATTTAATCTAACGTAGTCCAAGCAATTTTGCAACGCATCCACACCACCAATACACGCGAAAGTTAAATCTACAACGTCACAATTTCGAAAAGAACCTTCACCTAATTTATTTTCCAATAACGATAAAACATAAGAGGCAATAGGTTTTGAACTATCCACGCCACTTTCTGAGCCAATATAAATTCGAGCAATTTCTGAAGGATTGATGTTTTCCTGTTGAATTAATTTTAAGCCTGCATTGGCAGCAAAAGTCACCACATCTTGGTATTTGTCTGGAAAACTCATTTTATGCAATCCCAAACCTTTAATTAGTTTATCAGGTTCAATATTTCTATGGATTGCAAGTGTTGAAATAGGTAAGTATATTTTAGGAATATCAAAAGAAATGCTATCGATGCCAACGTTCATTTTTAATGTTTTAGGAAAACAAATGTATAAAAGTGAACACCAATTTGATATGAACATTTCATAAAAAATCCCTTAAATAAAACGAATTATGAATGTTTTATAAAAGGGAACTTTTAATTTAAGAAAAGATATTTTTTTATTGAAATACTGAATTTAATTCAAAATTGGTATGTAGCGATTTGTTTAAAATTATTTCACCCAAGTAGAAATTATTTGTTCTAACGAACCTTTTATGATAGGTTTTGACAAATAATCATTCATTCCCATTTCGAGACATTTTTCTTTTTCTCCAATTACCGTTCCTGCGGTTAAAGCAATTATTGGAATAGACTTATAATTTATAATTTTTCTAATTTCTATTGTTGCTTCATACCCATTCATAACCGGCATTTGAATGTCCATAAAAATTATATCAAAAATGTTACTTTGGCAATTTTCAATGGCTTCGATTCCGTTGGAAGCTATATGAATTTTACTATTTGGTATTATTTTTCTGATTAGGGTTTTTGCGAGTAATGAGTTAATATTATTGTCTTCAACAATCAAAACATTAGGTTCTTTGTCAGAAACAAATGTTATTTCACTTCCTTCAATATTGATGAAATTCAAATCGGGATTATCTTTTGATGATGACTGAACCACCAAATCAAAAAAGAAAGTACTTCCTTGATTTGGGAAACTTGTCAATTGTAGTTTACTGTTCATTAAGGCTAGTATTTTGTTGGAGATGCTCAATCCTAAGCCAGTTCCTCCAAATTGTCTTGTTGTTGAACTATCTTCTTGTGAAAAAGCTTCAAATATTTTGGATTGGTTCTCTTCTTTAATTCCAATACCGGTATCAATTACGGAAAATCTTACAACTGATTGATGTGTGTCAATTTTATTTAGTGTAGTAATTTTAAGTTTTATTTTTCCTGTTGCAGTAAATTTTACTGCATTTCCTAATAGGTTGATTAATACTTGTTTTATCCTGATAGGGTCAATCCAAATTCGAATAGGTACATCAGCATTGATATGTAAATCTACGTCTAATTTTTTCTGAATAGCTTCAAATTTAATGGTATCAATAACTTCTCTTGTTAGATCTGACAACTTTACTTCTTCAACATTTAGTTCTAAATTACCAGATTCGATTTTAGAAAAATCAAGAATATCATTAATTAAACCCATCAGTGATTTTGCAGACTGATTAACGGTTTTCATGTATTTATTTTGTTGTTTATTCAGATCAGACTGCATTAAAAGTTCTGTAAAACCAACAATACCGTTTAAAGGTGTTCTAATTTCATGACTCATATTTGCTAAAAACTCTGACTTGGCTTTATTTGCAGCAATCGCCATTTCCTTTTCTTTGATAGCATCTTCTTTGAGTTTTTGTTCTGTAATGTCAATGAAAATTCCTTCAATGAAATCAATTTCATCCCCTTTTTTAACGATATCTCCAAATTCTTCGACCCATGCAATCTCTCCGTTTTTCTTAATAATCCTATATTCTTGATGAATTTTAAGACCTTTTTCTAAAGCTCTTTTTTGATCATAAATTACTTTGACTTTGTCATCTGGATGAATTAAATTTATAAACAAAATTTCGTTGCTTAGAAATTCTTCCTTTGAATAGCCGGTTAAATTTTTTACTTCATCATTTATATATAGTTTTGTCCATTTTTCATCGTTTTTAGATAAATAAACGGTACCTGGGATATTTTCAGCTAATAACCTAAATCTTTCTTGGCTTTCATGAATGATTGCTTCATTTTGCATTCGTTCTACAGATGAAGAAATATAGTTGACTAGCGTTTGTAAAATTGAAATTTCATCATCAGACCAGATTCGTTCAATAGTACAATCATCAAAACCAATAAATCCAATAGTTTTGTTTTGAACTTGAAGTGGAATAACCAAAACTGAAAGTATATCTTGTGATTTCAATAACTCTTTATAATCACATTCATAAATATCTTTAACCAGTTTTTTGTATAATTTTTTTGCCTTTAATGGAACAATTATATCTAATATTAATTCATAAGGAACGTTTTGTAAATTTGGATTGTCAATTTGAGGAACTATGTTTTCATTAACCCATTCAAATTTTTGGCAGGCTGTTCTGCTAATTTCATTATTTTCAAAATAATAAATTCTATCAATATTTGTGACTTTACCTATCGCTTCAAATATGGCATCAAATTCGTTGTATATGTTTTTAGAAATTAATATTTTCTCTGAAATTTTACTAACAACTGTTAAAAATTCACTTTTATATTTTAGATTAAATTCAATTTCTTTTCTCTTTAAAGTCTCTAAACCGATTGAGATTATTTCTGAAATGGAACGAGCAAAATTGATATCTTCATTATCCCAAAAACGAATAGAGTCAGTAATTTCTAAACTAAGTATTCCAAAAAGTTTACCTTCAATAAACACTGGATAATCAAGTAATGATTTAATGTTGTGTATCTTAAAATAGGTTTTGTTGAATTCAATAGTTTCAAAATGATTGATTACATCTGAAGCAATAATCATTTTTTCTTTTTCAATGCTTTCAAAATAGATAGGATAATCTTTTTTATATAAAATAGTTTCTTCTTGTTGATGAGTTTGATTTAAAGTATACAAATGAATACATTTTAAATAATCATCATTATATTCCCAAAAACTAATTCTATTACAATTTGAAGATTTTGCTGCATTTTCTAATACAATTTGAAGCAAAGTAAGTGTTGTATCAAATTTTGAAAATTTTAAAACCGATAATTTTGTTGTAACATCATTGTATTTTTTAATTTTTTCCTGACGTTGTATGTTTTCAATTTCTATTGTTTTTACCAAGGTAATGTCTCGGCTGATTCCGGAGTATCCAATTATTTCATTGTTGTCATTTCTCTTTATTGAGATTTTTTGAGAAATCCATATAATTTCTCCATTTTTCTTATAAATTGGAAATTCAACAATAGCTAAATTTTTAAGGTTTTTGATTTCATCAGTATAATATGAAATAATCTTATTTTTATAATCATCATGGATTAATTCTCCAAAATAAATTTCTTTTAATTCTTCAATATCATAACCCAATAATTCACTTGTAAAACTATTTATGTATATAAATTTTCCATCAGAATCTGTTTCAAAAATAATATCTCGGGCAGATTCAATCAGATTTTGGTATTGATTTTCAAGATTAATTTTTTCGGTTATATCATGACCAATTCCAACAAATAAATTTTCACCAAATTGTTTGTCAACCCATTGAATGTATTTGTAATCTCCGTTTTTGCATTTTAACTTTCTGGTATACAAACGGTCTCGAACAAAAGTGGAATGATAAGCTTCACCAATAAATTCAGGGTCTTTGGTTAATTCCCAAAATTTCATTCCCAAAACTTCTTCACTTGAATAACCTAAAATTGTAGCAATCGTTTCGCTACAAAACACTACATTTCCTTTTCTTTCTGTAGCAATAATCAATGAATTCCCTTTGTTTACAATTTCATTGGTAAACAAAAACTTATCTTTTCTCCTTATGGATGAAATAAATCGGGTATAGTTTACAGATAAAATTACCAAACTAAAAACAACAAAGATAATGGTTACTTTTTGTGGTAAATAGTTTAAAAAATAACCCAAAATTATAGCTAAAGTTGCAAGAAAAACATAAACGAGATAATGATAGAAATTTTTAAAAACGATGTATGCTAAAAATAGTGTAGTAATGAATCCTGTAAAAGTTACCAATTCAAATTCTCTTAAAAATAGATTTTTTAGAACTGATAAATTGAATAAAATGAAACCAAAAATAAATATTTCATAGATGTATTTATTAACCCAATTTACAGTTAAACTCAAGTAGTAAATTGATAAAAGAGAAATTCCCATTAAACAACTTTGCAGAAAAATTGAATGGCTTCTTATTTCAAAAATTTCGAAGAAAAAATCAGCAAAAGGGATAATAATTCCTAAGAAAAGAAAGTATAACTTATAGTGTTCTCTGTTTAAGTAATTCTCAGAATAATAACTTAAAATGGATTTGTTGAACGAAACAATTTTTAAATAAATTAAATAAAAAAATAAGGAGAAAAGAGCAAATAGAATAAGTATCAACCACCATTTTTCTATAAGTAAGTTTAAGAATATAGAAATATATTCACTTTTAAAAATTAAAAATTTTTGAAAATATTCGATTTTTAAATCGTAGTTTAATTGTAATACAACCCGTAAAATAAAATCGATTAAATGTTTCATTAATAGGTTATTTGATATATGAGTTTTTTATAAGTCAAAATTATTGTTTAATACGATTGATTTTCCTTAAATGGATTTTCTTCTTTGCTTGAATCCGGTAAAATAGCATCATAAATCATATAAATCATTGAATAATAGAAGGGTAAAGTAAAAAATATACCAATACAAAAAGCAATAAATCCTACCATACTTAATAGTATAGAAACTACTAATAATCCTAATATAATCAATGGTTGTTTAATAACTAATTGGATGCTGTAATGTATTGCATCCGTTCCGCTGAGATTAGAAAAAATAATTAGCGGTATAGTTAAAAATGTAAAAAAACTTAATAATAATGAAAATAGCGTTCCATAAATTTGAACACCATTATACTCTAATAATGTAGTTACTCCAATACCAATAAAAGAAAGTATAAAAGCAGCAGAAAAAAGCTGGAGAAAGTGATTTGTTTTGTAATAATCAAAAGCGTTTCCAATTGAAAAAGGGTTGTTTTTTTCTGCTAAATGGATAATTTTAAATAAACCGGCTGTCATTGGGCTTGCTAATCCTGAAATTAAGCTGATTCCAAAAATATAAATCATCATACTTGTAGTAGATTCATAGATGGGGTTTATAGAAGTGGCGATGTTTTCAAGATCATCTAATTCAACAAACATAATTATAGTTGAAAAAGTCACAATAACTGTAATTATTGTAATAATTATAAATAATAAGCCGATAATTACTGCTACTTTTTTGTAATTTTCAAAAGCTTTTTCAAACAGTTTGCTAAAATCAAGTTCATAGCCATTTTCTAAGATTTTATCAATTAAATTTTTATGATTCTCCATTGTTTATTATATGATTTTTAAGTAAGCCAAGATATAACTTTTTTAATAAAATTTGATTTTTTGTTGTAAGGTGCATACCTAATCGGATTGTCTCCCCAATTGGGTCGTTTTACTATTGTTTTTTTATGAGAAAAAGTATCAAAACCTAGTTTTCCATGATAGGCTCCGATGCCACTATTTCCAACTCCGCCAAAGGGTAATCTTTTATTAGCAAAGTGAACCATACAATCGTTCACACAACCACCGCCAAATGAAAACTTAGTTATCATTTTTTCTGCAAATTTTTTATTATCTGAAAAAACATAAAGAGCGAGTGGTTTTTCAAATTTATTGATAATTGATTGCAGTTCATCTTCAGTAGCATATGAAATAATTGGCAATATAGGACCAAATATTTCATCTTTCATCAACTCACTATTCATCTCAAGTTCGTCAATAAGTGTTGGACTGATATATTTATCGTTTTCTGAAGTTATTCCACCAAAAATCACTTTTGAAGGTTCAATTAAATCGGAAAGTCGTTTCCAATGTTTACTTGAAATTATTCGAGCAAAATCCTTTGATTCTTCTTGATTTTCGCCATAAGCTGCGATGATTTCTTTTTTTACTAATTCTATAAAATCGTATTTTTCTTTTGCTTGAATTAAAATATAATCGGGAGCGATACAGGTTTGACCTGCATTGACAAATTTACCCCAAACTATTCGTTTTGCGGCAACTTCCAAATTGGCTCCTTCATCAATTATACATGGGTTTTTTCCGCCTAATTCTAAAGTTACCGGTGTTAAATGTTTTGCGGCAGCTTGTGCTACAATTTTACCAACGGCCACACTTCCCGTAAAAAAAATATAGTCCCATTTTTTTTCAAGAAGTGATTGTGCGAATTCCGGACCGCCATGAACGACCACGGCTTCTTTAACATCAAAAACTTCTTCTACAATTTTTGTAATAATTTGAGATGTTTGAAATGACAATTCAGAAGGTTTTAAAACAACTGTGTTCCCGGCAGCAATAGCTGCTATCAAAGGACTAAATGCCAATTGAAATGGATAATTCCATGGAGCAATAATTAAAACCCTTCCATAAGGTTCTGAATAAATAAAATCAGAAGATGGAAACGTCATTATTGAAGGCCAAACGCGTTTTGGTTTTGCCCATTTTTCAATATTTGAAATGGTATATTTCAAATCTGAAATAACATAATTGATTTCAGTTAAAAAAGTCTCAAAAGGTGGTTTCTTGAAATCTTTATATAACGCTTCAGTTACTTCATCTTCATGTTTTTTGATAGTTATCAAAAGTTTTCTGAGAAGTAATTTCCTTTTATGAACGGGAATAGTTGAATTCATTTTTCTCTGCTTGAATGTATTCAAATGTAGTGAGAAAAATTAACTTTTTCCAATGCCAAATCGAAATCCAAAATAAAAATCGGCATGTTTACTGTCATTAATCAAAGTTGTGATTACTGAACCTGAACCCACAAAAAATCCACCGGCTCTAAAGCCAATTCCGCCATTAAAACCCGAAATTTCATTTTGAGTCCAAGGTGAAAAAACTTCAAAATGTTTTAGCGAAAATCGTGGCGTAACAGTAAATGTATTTTGAGTTGTAATTTGATCATTTGAGCTGTCATTGTTCAATTTTTGTTGTAAAAAAAGGGAAACATATAAAGTTGGAATAACTCTTAAATCTGCATAAGCGTTTAAAACAGTTGGTAATTTTGCCTTAAAATCTCTGTTGGATGAAGTAGCGGTTAAAAAGCCACTGTCCAATAAAATTTGTTCCACTTCTTGTAAACTATCAACGCCGTCAAATTGACTTAAATTTAAGCTTTCATTTCCTTGAATAACTAAGGAATAGTTTGTAGAGGAATTGTTTTCATCTTTAAATGTCATGCTTCCAATATTTCTAACGGATAAACCCGAGTTGAATTTATATCCTTTGTCAGAATCAGTGTCTTTGATTAAAAAATTAGCACCAAAATCAGCACCAACACCATTCAATCCTCCAAAAACAGATCCTGTATAATTATCAAAATCTGAAAAACTGTTACCTAAATTGCCGGAATATGCAATGTTTAAGTTTGCATTGGTATCCGAAAGAAATGAGTTGCCTGCAACTGTTGTGATGGTTCCGTTCATTTTATCAGCACCAAAATTTGCATAAGAACCAGGGAACAATAGTTTTATAGTAGCACCACCATTTAATTTGTAATTTTCTGTTTCCCAAAGATTTCTACCTGCCGAAAAACCGATTTCACCATAAGTGGTTCCGTTTAAGCGTTGGTTATAATTTCCGTTTAAAGTGGTAGAATTTAACAAGGAGTTTAATCCGCCATTACTAATTGCATCTCCAATATTTACATCAATATCTACTAGATTTAATTTTCCATATGCTTTTGAAGTAATTGCAAATCCCCAATTTTTATGACGAAAGGCAACACTTGGCCCAAGTATTTCAACATCAAGTCGAAGGTTTGCCGGTTCAGAACCCACAAAAATGAGTTCTTCGAGATTGGTATCACCTGTTAAATCACTAAAACCGATTTTATTGTTAGCAACTGTTGTGCTTAATGCAAAAACATGTACTTCAACTTTAGAGCTCAAATTAGCCAATTCAGCCGGATTGATTGTTCCATTTAAAACGCCAATTCGTCTGGAAGTACTAATTCCTGAAAAATGATCTTGAGCAAAAAAAGCCTTGGAGCTCAGTAGTAAGAATAGAAAAATTATTTTTTTCATAATTATTAAGTTTTTAAGTAACAAGTGAAATGGTTTTTTACTTCGAAATATATAAACGAAAAATATGTAATTTTAGTTTTTTAAATAGAATTCCAAATGACATCATCAGGTAACGGAGCAATCAAATTAATTTGTTCTTTTGAAACAGGATGAATGAATGATAACTTTCTGGCATGTAAATGTATTCCACCATCCGGGTTACTTCTGTCAAATCCATATTTCAAATCGCCTTTGATAGGACAACCGATAGCTTGTAATTGTGCTCTGATTTGATGGTGTCTTCCGGTATGTAACGCAACTTCCAGAACATAATAGGTGTTTAAAGTTGCAATTATTTTATAGTTTAAACTCGCTTTTTTGCTATCAGGAACTTCTTTACTATGAGCTTTGGAAGTGTTGTTTTGTTGATTTCTTTTGATGAAATGAACCAATGTATCTTCTTCTTTAGGCGGTTTGTTTTTCACCACTGCCCAATAGGTTTTTTGCGTTTCACGTGAACTGAACAAATCGTTCATTCGGGTTAATGCTTTACTGGTTTTGGCAAAAACGACGATTCCAGTTGTAGGTCGATCAAGCCGATGAATCACACCTAAAAAAACATCACCGGGTTTGTTGTATTTTTCTTTAAGGAATTCTTTAACAATGTCAGGCAATGGTTTATCTCCGGAAGTATCGCCTTGTGCAATGTCTCCAACTCTTTTGTTTACTACAATCAGATGATTATCCTCATGAAGAATCTGTAAATTATCTTTTGTAGTAACTATTTTCATTCTCAAATTATCTCATTGATACATTGACACATTTCCCAATTGTCACATTAATACTGTTCATTCGCATTCGGAAAATCTAAGGCTTTTACATCCGATACATATTGTCCGATGGCTTTGGTCATGTCTTCGTATAAATTCATGTATCGTCGCAAGAATCGAGGACTAAATTCATGTGTCATTCCAATCATATCGTGCAGAACCAATACTTGACCATCAACTCCATTTCCGGCACCAATTCCAATTACCGGAATCGAAATACTTTCTGCCACTTTTTGAGCTAATTTGGCAGGAATTTTTTCTAAAACTAAGGCAAAACAGCCAATTCGTTCTAACAATTTGGCATCTTCTACTAATTTTTCGGCTTCGGCTTCTTCTTTGGCACGAACGGTGTAAGTTCCAAATTTATAGATGGATTGTGGTGTTAATCCCAAATGTCCCATCACAGGAATTCCGGCATTCAATATTTTTTTAATCGAATCTTTAATTTCACTTCCGCCTTCTAATTTTACGGCATGTCCGCCACTTTCTTTCATAATTCGAATGGAAGAACGCAAGGCTTCTTTTGGATCGGATTGATAGGTTCCAAACGGTAAATCAACAACAACCAAAGCTCTTTCACATGCACGAACAACGCTACTGGCGTGATAAATCATTTGATCTAATGTGATGGGTAAAGTCGTTTCGTGACCGGCCATTACATTACTGGCAGAATCACCTACTAAAATCACATCGATTCCAGCAGCATCTACAATTTTTGCCATTGTGAAATCGTAAGCCGTAAGCATTGATATTTTTTCGCCATTAGCTTTCATATCAAAAAGTGACTTGGTTGTAATGCGTTTGTAATCTTTTTTTGCTGTTGACATACTACTTATATTTAGAGATGTAAAAATACTATATTTGATTTAATTTGTAACATAAAGTTAAACATTGAAACCAATATAAAAAGTAAAAACAATGATTAAATATTTTTTACTGATGATTGTCTGTTTTTCAACTACAATTATTCAAGCTCAAAACCAAGAAATTGAAGCAACTATAAAACTTTTTTTTGAAGGTTTTCACCAACGTGATTCCACAAAAATTAAAGCTGTTTGTTCAGAAAACTTGGTTTTACATTCTATTTCTGAATCGGAAAAAGGAAGTAAATTTTCTATTGAAAAAGCATCCGGTTTTTATAAATCGATAGCTTCCATTCCTACCACAGTAAAAATTGAAGAAAAGATTCTAAGCCATACCATTCAAGTTGATGGCTCAATGGCTCACGCTTGGACGCCGTATGAATTTTATGTCAATGATAAATTAAGTCATTCCGGAGTGAATTCTTTTCAATTGTATAAAGAAAATGACGTTTGGAAAGTGGTTTATATTATTGATACGAGGCGGAAATAATCATGAAGTTTCCGGTAACGTTTGGATTTGAATCCGTTGAACCCGTTCATTACTTTTTTGAAGTATTGGCTTTTTTTGTGGGTGTTCGATTATATTATTATTTAAAAAAACGAACCGTTGATCCAATTTCAAACATCAATCGACTTTGGATTTTGGTAGGAGCTATGCTTGGAGCTTTATTAGGTTCTCGAATTTTAGCCGCTTTGGAAACTCCTTCACAACTTTATGAAATGACATGGCTCACTTTTTATCAAAATAAAACGGTGGCTGGTGGTTTTTTGGGCGGATTATTTGGTGTTGAACTCATCAAAAAAATAATCGGTGAAAAATCATCTTCCGGTGATTTGTATGTTATTCCAATTGTTGTTTCTGTTTTTATTGGAAGAATTGGTTGTTTTTTTGCCGGAATTACAGAACCAACGCATGGTATTGAAACCACTTTTTTTATGGGAATGGATTTGGGCGATGGACTAAAAAGACATCCTACTGCCTTGTATGAAATGCTATTTATGTTATTTCTTTTATTCCTTTTTTGGAAAATTAAGAACGTTAAATTACAAAACGGTGACCGATTTAAACTTTTTATGGTGCTCTATTTTTTGTATCGTTTTGGCATTGAGTTTTTGAAACCCATTGAACCATTGTTTTTGGGTTTGAGTAGCATTCATTGGTCAGCTTTATTTATATTTGTGTATTATGTTCCTTTTTTAAATCGAATTGCAAAGAAATTTAAAACATGAAAACCAGAGATTACATTTATTACGATTACACCAAAAGTTTGTGTCCGGAATGTTTGCATACGATTGATGCTAAAATTGTATTTCAAGATAATCAGGTTTTTATGCTTAAGCACTGTCGTACACATGGCGATTCAAAAGTTATGATTGCCGATGATGTGGAGTATTACAAGCAAATTCGAAATTACAATAAGCAATCCGAAATGCCTTTAAAATTCAACACAAAAGTGCATTATGGTTGTCCGTACGATTGTGGTTTATGCACCGATCATGAGCAACATTCGTGTTTATCTATTGTTGAAGTAACGGATCGATGTAACTTAACATGTCCGACCTGTTATGCCAGTTCAGGGCCAAATTACGGTCGTCATCGCACCTTAGAAGAAATTGAAAAAATGTTTGATGTGATTGTAGCCAACGAAGGTGAACCTGATGTAGTTCAAATTTCCGGAGGAGAACCTACTGTGCATCCTGATTTTTTTAAAATTTTAGATATTGCTAAAACAAAACCAATCAAACATTTGATGGTTAACACCAACGGAATTCGAATTGCCAAAGATGAAAAATTTGTGCAGAAGTTAGCAGATTATATGCCGGATTTTGAACTTTATCTTCAGTTTGACAGTTTTAAACCGGAAGTTTTAGAAAAACTAAGAGGCGAAGATTTAACCGAAACACGAAAAAAAGCAATAGAATATTTAAACAAATATAATCTGTCAACAACGTTGGTTATTACGTTACAAAAAGGTGTAAACGATGATGAAATAGGCGAAATTCTCAACTATGCGTTACAACAGAAATGTGTTCGAGGAGTTACTTTTCAACCCACGCAAGTAGCCGGAAGAAATCAAAATTATAATGATGGGGAAGGAAGAATAACGTTAACTGAAGTTCGTCGAAAAATTTATGAGCAATATCCGCTTTTTACACCACAAGATTTAATTCCGGTACCTTGTAATCCCGATGCACTTTGCATGGCTTATGCACTCAAAGTAGATGGAGAAGTTTTTCCAATGACACATTTAATTAATCCGGAAGATTTGTTGAATAACTCAAAGAATACGATTGTTTTTGAACACGATGAAAAATTAAAATCACACATGTTAAATCTTTTCAGCACGGGTGTTTCAGTAGATTGTGCTGAGGAAACGTTTGGCGAATTGATGTGTTGTTTGCCAAGAGTTCAATCGGATAATTTGAGTTATAGTAACTTATTCCGAGTACTGATAATGAATTTTATGGATCCGTATGATTTTGATGTTCGTGCTGTCAAAAAATCATGCGTTCATATTGTTAGCGATAAAATGAAAATGATTCCGTTTGAAACCATGAATATTTTCTATAGGGATAATAAGATTGATGAAATTAGAAAACAATTAAACTATTAGAAATGTTTATATTTTTTTTTATTACAATATTAGTTTGTGGTTTTATGTTCCTTATTGGATTAATACAATTGTTTGTTGAGAAAGATAAAAAGGAAAATGCATTAAAGTTAATGATGTATGGTTTAATAGGTCTTATTATTGGATTTGGTTCTTGTTTTGCAATTATTTACAGCTAAAAGATAGTATTATGGATGAATTTTTTGTTGGTTTTGGAATGATTGTCGCAATACTGAGTTTAATCAGTTTTGTAATTGGTTTTATATTGTTGTTTTTTGAATCAAAACGAAAGTTGGGTTTAAAGATGATGGTGATTTCAATTATCTCGTTTATTATGAGTATGCTCAATAAACTGTGTC
>NZ_DIVJ01000038.1 GCF_002428305.1 Flavobacterium sp. UBA6135
CAGAGTTAATAACTTCACCGGACATCGCATAAGCCAATTGCCATTTTTGTTGGTATAAATACGCCTTTGCTAATAAAGCCTGAGCGGCACCCTTTGATGCTCTTCCTAAATCATTCAGAGGATATTGTCCTTTCAAAGGCAGTTTCTCTATAGCATCGGTTAAATCGAGTTCAATTTGAGCATAAACTTCTTCTTTCGTTTTTCTGATAAAAACGACTTCATTAATTGTTTGTGAGTCATTAATATCAATTTTTTCAACAACAATTGGGACACCACCAAAACAACGCACCAAGTCAAAATAGAAAAGAGCTCTGAGAAATTTTACTTCTCCAATCAACCTGTTTTTTAAAACCGGGTCTATGGTTAACAATTCCAGATAATATAAGGCATTGTTTGCTCTATAAATTCCATCGTATCTTCCTCTCCAAACATCATTAAAGGAAACATCAATTGCTGAGAAAGTCAAATTATCCATTTTATGTTTATCAGTACCCGTGTCGGTTGGTGTTGAACCTTTATCTGCATCATCAGAAGTAATACTGGTAATCCCAATCCAAGAAAAGGAATACATATTAAAGTCCAATTGTTTATTATAGATACCATTGACCAATTGCACCGCGTTTTCAGGATTATTTAAAAAGTCAAATTCTGTTTGTGCATTATTTGGTTCTACATTCAAATCATCTTCACAGGAAAAAATGAAAACCGAAATAAAAAAAAGACTTATTATTTTAAATTTTATATTGTGATTCATAGCATTATTTTTTTAAAAACTAACATTAAGACCTAGTAAAAATGTTTTATTTGTGGGATAGGCATCTAATTCAATACCCGCATTACCTAGTGGGTCAGCATTGTTACCACCAGCCAATTCCGGTGAATATCCCGTGAATTTTGTGAATATAAATGGATTTATAGCTGTTAGATAAAATCGCACTCTTTCAATTTTTTCATAAAATTTAGGTAACGTAAATCCAACTGTTATGTTATTGATTCTAAAGAATGCTCCGTCTTCAATATAATACGTTGAAGAAGTTGGAATGGTGTTAAACGGGAGCGGATTTTCAGCATTAGGATTTGAGGGCGACCAGAAGTTTTCCAGCACAGCATATTCAATATTTTCACCTCCAAAACGCTGGGCTTTTTTCCCGTTATATAGCTTATTTCCACCAACACCGTAAGTATCCACAGAGAAGTCAAAGTTTCTGTATTTACCGCCAAAACTCAATCCATAAGTATACGTTGGTAAATAAGAACCGGCTACTACACGTTCATCACTATAAGTAAAAGCCCCGTCATTATCTATTCCCGTAACCTCATATACATAGAAACTTCCTAAAGCCTCACCTACTAAAACTTGTTTTGTCCATTGACCGTTATTAATGCTTCCTCCAATATAATCGGCAAAAAATGCATTACTTACGCTTGTCAATTCGTTTTTATTATAGGATATGTTTCCAGATATCCAATAATTTAGATTATCATTTATTTTATCATCCCATCGTAAAGAAAACTCAACACCTCTATTGCTGACATCACCTGTATTAACGGTTACTCTTTCCGGCGAAAGCACGGTAGGCAAAGTAACCGGAAGAATTACGTTTTCTGATTTTCTGTCATAGACATCTAAGGAACCGGACAATTTATTATTTAAAACCTTAAAATCAAGACCTAAATCAAACTCTTTCATGGTTTCCCATGTTAAATTGGGGTCAACTTGATAAGGTTGATTACTTCCCGGATAGATGGTTTGGTCAGGTCCGAAAGCATAGTTGAACCCCGCTGCAAAAACCGGAATATTTAGTGCGTTAAGCGTATTACCGTTCCCCACTTCTCCATAGCCTCCTCTAAGTTTCAAGTAATTTATATGTTTGCTATTTTGCATGAAATTCTCATTAGAAATTACCCAACCTGCAGAAACGGCAGGAAAAACTCCCCATCTTTTTGCATCTTGAAAAGCACTTATTCCTTCCCTTCTGACAGAAGCTGTTAAAAGGTATCGGTTATCAAATTCATAATCTACCCTTCCAAAATAAGCTAATGAAACCAAAGGAGTTTGTCTTAAATTAGACACTACAGCACCGGGAGCGGTTTCATTATTGTATGAAGAAAGATCCAACGACCAATAATTTGATTGTTCAGGGACATTCCATCGAGTTCCACTTAAATTTTCTGAAACGTTTGAAGTTGTTCGAGACATACCTACCGTTACCGTAAACTCATGCTTATCAAATTCTTTTTTATAGGTTAAGAAATTATCCCAGTTCCAACGGTATGAATCACCGCGGCGTTGATTTAAAATATTAATTGGAGCATTGGGTGAATAGTCTTGTATTTCGGATGTCGCATTCTGAGATAACCAAATATCTCTGCTTGGGGTAAACGTATAACCTTTTGACCAGTCAAAAGTTGCTCCAAAATTTGAGGTAAAAATTAATTCGTCAAGAATTTTTAATTCCGCACCAACTGAACCAAAAAGGGTTAGATTTTTGTTCTTTTCATTTGTATAATACAATTGAGAAACAGGGTTTCCTACATTGTTAAAACGGTCACTTCCGTTTATATCTATGAGACCGGTTTCAGGGTTTCGCAATGGTACTCCCCAACGACCGTTTTCAAAACGCACTGGGACGATTGGTGCTTGTTTATAAGCATTTGTAAAAGCACTTAGTGGTTTGGGTGTATTACCCACTATAGAAACATTCACAGCTTGAGAGATTTTTAATCTGTCTTCTAAGAGTCTGAATTCATTTCTTGAATTTATGTTTGTTCTTTCAAACTCTGTTCCGTCTAAAATACCTTTCTCTTTATAATTGGTTGCCCCAAAATAATAATTTGCATTTTCACTACCTCCCGAGACGGCAATATGATTGCTCATCACTTCACCGGTACTTGTAATTTCGTTTAACCAATTAGTGTTATAGGGTTGTTCAAAATTAAAATAGGATGAAGACCCTTGGGCTGTATTATTATAATATGCAAAGCGATAGGAATCGGACATTTCAACTTCACGTTGGATAAATTTTTGTCCGTAATAGGAATCAAAAGTAACCTTCATCGTTCCTCTTTTACCTTTTTTAGTTGAGATCACTACCACTCCATTAGAGCCTTTTTGACCATAAATGGCAAGCGAAGACGCATCTTTCAAAATGTCCATTGTTTCAATTTCATTAGGGCTTAATCCATTCAGGCTAGAAGCTTCAATACCGTCAATTATATATAATGGGTCTCTACCCCCTAATAAAGTCCCCAGTCCTCTAATTCGAATTGACGGATTAGCACCGGGTTCATCATTTGTAACAATATTAACTCCAGCGGCTCTACCTTGGATAGCTTGAACAGCTGACTGTGCGGGTGTTTTAAGGATATCTGCTGATTTGATTTGAGAAACTGATCCTGTGATTGAACCCGCTTTTTTAGTTCCATATCCCACTACTACCACTTCATCGAGATTTTGATCGCTGTCATCTTTTAATACAACAACCATCCCTTGAGTTGCCTTAACAGTAGTTCTTTCAAAGCTTATCATCAAAAATTGAATTTCATCACCTACTTCGGCTTTTACCGTAAAATTACCGTTAAAATCGGTTGTGGTATTTTCTTGTGTTTCTAAAACTAAAACAACAACATCAGGTAAAGGAAATCCCTTTGAGTCTGTTACTCTTCCTGAAATTTCCTGTGCATGTGATAAAAATTGAGAAGATAATGCAACGAGTATAATTATATACCTTGTCATATAAATATTAGTTTGTTTTGTTGGTGTTGTAAATATACTAACTAAAACGTTGTAGTTACTCATAATATTTCACTACACTACTACATCAAAAGCTAAACAATAATAATTATTAAATTGATTATCAATTATTTGTAATGTTAACAAATAAACATAGATACATCTCAATAAAAGCACTTTGATGTAGTAATGATGGGTTAAAATTCACTAAAATATTGTGAGAAAAAATAAATAAAGAATAATTTTTGATTAATTTTTATAAGTTAATCATAAAATTAGATAAATTGTCGTCTGAGTGCAACTCCAATTTTTTACGAAGTCGGTAGCGGTGAAGTTCAACGCCGCGATAAGAAATATTCATTAATGGTGCAATTTCTTTTGAAGACAAATTCATTTTTAAGTAGATACAGAGTTTGATGTCTTTTGAAGTTATGTTTGGGTATTTATTTGTTAATCGGTGTACAAAATCTTCATGACTTTGCAGTATGTTTTTTTCAAAATTTTCCCATTCTTTTCTGTTAATGGCATTTACTTTTATTGATTTATTAATTTTAC
>NZ_DIVJ01000018.1 GCF_002428305.1 Flavobacterium sp. UBA6135
CATTTTCTAACTACCGGTACTTCTCTTTTCTCATCTTCGTAATCTCAAAAATCGAAGAGTCCAACAATCCAACACTTAGTGCCTTCTTTTCTTAGTGGCAAAATCATGTGCACCGCTTTGTCTGTTAACAAAAGGGGAATAAATTTAAACCAATTTGGAGTTGTTTTATGGCTACTAGCTAGGTCAAGTTCCTTGTTTTTCCAATTTAAGTAACGGCAATTATTGATTTAATATTTTCAATACTTAAGGGCTTGTGAAACAACTGCTTTACAAATCCATATTGACTTGCTCTTTCAATATCTCTTTCATCAGTGGAAGAAGTAACCATGTATAAAGTCAGTTTTTTGATATCATAAAAGTTAGATTTTTTTATTTCTTCCAAAAATCCCCAACCGTCAACGTGTGGCATATTGATATCTAAAAGAACAATAATTGAGTCAACGGAATCTTTCAGATATTGTAATCGGGTTAATCCTAATTTGCCGTTTTCACATTCGTTAATATGTAATGTAGGGTCAATTCTTTTTAACATTAATGATACAATCATTCGGTATATTTGATCATCATCTACAATAAACAATTGTTTTTTCATAATTATTTTTATTTTTCGGTAAAGCCCTTGGTTTCAGTTACAATTTTCTTTACAATATCATCCATTTCATTGGTTGATATCTTGAGCTGCTTTAATAGAAAAGGCAAATCTTCGAAGTTGTCAGGTTGCATCTCAATCAAATTAATAATTCCCAGTATTCTAGATAAAGGGGCACGTACAATATGCGATTGAGTCCATGCAATATTGCGTAACTTGGCATTCTGAATTTGTATCGTGTTGATTTGGTTGATCATCTCTGTGATATCATTTGATAATACTATGATTTCGTTTGATGTAGCATTTTGTAGCACTTTGTAATAGATTTCTACCTTGATTTCGTTCCCGTTTTGCAAAAAATGTGTAAAATGGTTACTGTCAAAAACACCATTTTCATTCAACTCAAATTGTTGCTTAACCTTCGGTTGTTCCGCTTCGGGATGAAAGGCTAAAAAAGACATCGCTTTAAATTCGTCTAGAGAATAACCATATTTTATTTGAGCAGCAAAATTGGCATTTAGTATTTTTAACGTAGTAAAATCTAATAACCACATGGGTTGTGGACTAAAGTTAAACAGGTTTTCGTAGTTCATCTTCGCATCATCAATTTGATTTATAAAACTACTTCTGTTTAAAGTGTATATGATAGTTTTTTCAAGCAAATCCGGATTGATTTCATCTTTAACAAGAAAGTCATAAACGCCCATTTTAAGACTGCTTTTTGCCATAGACAAATCAGAATATCCCGTGATTACAATAACCGGAACATGAAAACTATAGGATAAAATACTTTTAATTAAATCCAAACCTTTCAAATCCGGAAGGTTCAAATCCAGTAAGAGCACTGATAGGGTCTCCTTGGTTTTTTCCAAAAATAGTATAGATTCCGCATAACTGGAACAATGACTAATGGTGACATCTTTGAATTTTTCAAGCAAATAATCCTCAATTAAAACAAAATCGCCGGGATTGTCCTCTATGACGAGCACAGACAATTTATCGGGATAATTAATGATTTTACTCATATTACTCGTCAGTTAAAGTGGATAATTGCAACCAAAATTCCTCAATTTTTAGAATTGTAGTGAAAAATTCTTCCATTTCAAGGGGTTTTTTCACATAACTGTTGGTGTGGTTGTTATAAGCCATGTTGATGTCTTTTTTACTTGAAGAAGTGGTTAACATAATAACGGGTATTTTCTTTAGTTCGGGATGTTCCTTTATTCTTTTTAAAACTTCATGACCATTATAAATAGGGATATTAATATCCATTAATATTAAATCAGGTTTACTTTCACTTTGGAAAACACCTTGCCTGAATAGAAAATCAAGAGCTTCCTGACCATTTCTTGCGACACTTATTTTTGTTTTGACCTTGCATTCTTCAAATGCATCAATGGTGAGAACAATATCGCCCTCGTTGTCTTCTACCAATAGGATATGTGCAGGTTTCATATAGTGGGGTTGTTTTTAATTATTTTCGTTTCTTTAGGTACCGTAAAATAAAAAACACTTCCTTTTTCAGGTGTCGATGTGAGCCCTATTTTACCTCCCCATGCTTCTACGTGTTTTTTTGCAATAGAAAGACCAATGCCTGTGCCGGGATAAGCTTCTCTGTTGTGTAATCTTTGAAAGATGACAAATATCTTTTCAAAGAATTGCGACTCAATTCCAATTCCATTATCCGCTATCTTTAATAACCAGGAATCGGATTGTTCCTCTGCTGTAAAAGTAATGATTGGGGGTTGGTCTTTTTTGGAATATTTTATGGCATTATCCATTAAACAATGAAGTGTCTGTATTAAGGGAACTTTATAAGTTGTAAGTGTCGGTAAATTTAGTGCTGTTATCATTGCAGATTTTTCAGCTATGATTTTTCGTCTTAAAATTTTATATTCTTCCAATACTTCATTGACATCTATTTTTTCTTTTCTTTCATTCAATTTACCGGCTCTGGAATACTCTAAAAGGTCCAATATAATTTGCTTCATTCGCTTCGCACCATCTGTTGCAAAATAGATATATTGGTGGCCTTTTTCATCCAACAAATCCCCGTATTTTCTTTTTAATTGATCAAGAAAACTTGAAATCATTCGAAGCGGCTCCTGTAAGTCGTGTGAAGCAATAAAGGCAAATTGTTCCAATTGTTCGTTAGTTACTTCCAAATCATGAGCATATTGTTTAATAGAAGCATTTAAGTTGAGAAGCTGTATCTCATAATTCTTATGCTCGGTAATATCAGTCATGGCTCCCACCATTCGAGTAGCTTTTCCTTTTGAATCTCTAACAATTACTCCGCGATCAATGATATAAAGTGTGGCTCCTTTGTCATTAATAATCCGATATTCCATTTCCCAACGATGAACCTTTGGATCAGATAAAGCTCCTCGAATACTTTCTTGTATTCGGGGGAGGTCTTCTTGATGAAAAGTATCCTGCCAAAATTTTTCTTCTTTCAGGTATTTTCCGGCTTGATTTCCAAAAAACTTAGTAATGGCATTTGACCGATAAAAGGTGTGGTTGACTAAGTCCCAATCCCAAATCGCATCATTGGTTGCTTCCGTAACTTTTTCAAAGCGTTCATTGGCCTGTTGAATACGAAGATCGGATTCTTTTCTCGTAGTAACATCTTTTAAATAAACCGAAAGTCCGGCAACAGAAGGGTAGGTGGTAGCTTCAAACCATTTGTTGAGTGTGGCATAATATTCAACAAAATTCATGATTTTTCCGGTTTTCATAGATTCATGATAATTTCGATAGAAGTCTGTATCTATCGCATCCGCATATTCCTCCCACAAGTTTTTGCCTAAAATCACGGCTCTGTTTTTACCTAAAACTCGCTCAGCCTCTTTGTTCCAATAAGTTACTTCCCATTGATTGTTTAGGGATATAAATGCATCACCAATACTCTCTAAGATATTGTTTTTTTCTTGGTAAGCCTTTTCCAACTCTGCTGCGGCTTGTTTTCTTTCATCAATATTTTTAAAATAAATGGCAACTCCTCCATTTGAAGGATAGGCATTGATTTCATACCACTTACCGTCACCCGGAAACAAATAATCAAATGACTCAGGTTTCATGCTTTGGACAACTCTGTGATAGGTTACCTCAAGTTCAGTTCCTATTGTAGCTGGAAAAACTTGCCAAATGTTTTTACCAATTACTGAGGCCTCTTTTTGTCCTAACAAACGTTCGGCCTCACGATTAAAATAAGTGAAATTCCAAGATCGGTCAACAGCATAAAAAGCGTCAGAGATACTTTTCAAAATATCACTGATTTGGTGTTCCATTTTTTTAGAAGTAGTTATATCTTGAAAACTACCATATATACGCTTACATTGACCATCACTGAATTCAGAATTGCCAATAGCTCGAATCCACACTTCATTTTTTTTGGCGGTGATCAAAGGAGCTTCAAAATCAAAAGCTTTTCCGGTTGCTATACAAGTTGCAATCGCTTGTTGTACCGACTCTATATAGTCTTTTCGATAAAAACGAATGCCACTATCCAAGTCGGGCACATAGGTCAAGGGGTCGGTTTCATGCAATTGATGGACCATGTCAGACCAATAGACCTTTTTTTGTACTAAATCTACTTCCCAACTTCCAATTTTAGCCATTTTATTGGCTTGACGGTTCAGTTCTTTTAAGTTTTTTTCAGTAGTGATGTTTTTAGCAGAGGCATAGATTAATCTTTCTTCAACCACCGAGTTACTGGTCCAATTTAACCAAACGATGGCTCCACTTTTTGTAATATAACGATTTTCAAATTTAAAAATAGTGTCTCCTTTTTGAAGTTTGTTCAATTCAATTGCTGAAATTGCTTTGTCGTCAGGATGTAAGTAGTGATCAAATGGTGTATAAAGCAGTTCCTCTTGGCTATAGCCCAATAATTCACATCCTGCCTTATTCATTTTTAGAAACCTGCCTTGAAAGTCAACCATGCACAAAATATCGGGTATGGCATTATATAAATGATTCAAGTCATTTTCTAATTTTTTACGGTTAATTTCCGACCCAATAAAATATTTCAGTTGCTCAAAAACCTTCTCATATTTCTTGAGAAAGTAAGCTTCTTTTTGAGTGCCTATCATTAAAACACCCACTACATCATCATTAAAAAGTAGGGGAATGCCTAATACCGATCGTATACCCACTTTTTCAGCGGCTTTACTTCGCGTAAAAGAGGTTTGTGTAACAATATCATTCCAAAGAACAGAAGATTTCATTTGCCAAACAGTTCCGGGAAGACCTTCATTTTTTTCTAAGTACTTGGTGTTTTTTGTGTGTTCATAAAACTTTTCAATTTTGGGATTTTCACAGTGATAAGCACACAATTGAATATGTTTGTTTTCAAGATTGGGTAACCATAATTCCACTAAGTCAAACTTACCAAAGTTGATAAGTGTGCTACATAATTTTTTTGAGGCAGTCATGAGATCATTTTCAATAGTGAAATTCAAACTGATTTTGCCCAATAATTCTTGTTCAAGTTCTTTTTGCTTTTGATCGGTCACATCCCTTTCAATTGCAATCCAATGGGTATACCATCCGTGTTCATTGGCAACTGGTGATACCTTAAAGTTCATCCAAAATTCATCGCCATTTTTTTTATAGTTGATAGTAGTCACTTCACATGATTCCCAATTTTGCATCGCTTTTTTTAATCCATCCAGGGCAACTCTGTCGGAATGCGGACCTTGTAAAATACGAGGTGTTTTTCCTAAGACTTCTTCCGCAGTATAACCGGTCATTGTTGTAAAGGCTTTATTTACATAAACAATCCGAGGTCCGGGCCCATCAAAGGGTTCGGCCTCGGTAATCAAAACAGCGTCGTTGGAGTCTGTGATCACACGGTTCATAAGTTGCAATCGCTGTTCTTCTACCTTACTAGCTGTGATGTCCTGAACGGTACCTTCAAAGGCAATTAAATTTCCTTCTGTATCTTTTACTAAACGACCAAGTTCATGCACCCATTTCACACGAGTGTCCGACACATAAATGCGATGAATAAAATTGTATTCTTTTTCATTGGCAAAACAAAGTTGGAGTTCTTTTTCAAAGCCCTCACGATCATCCGGATGAATGGTTTCAAGAAAGTTAACATAAGTCGCATCAAAAGTTTCTCTTTTTTTGTTCCAAATGTTATATACTTCATCTGTCCATGTAAAGACATTACGCTTTATGTCTAATCGCCAATATCCTAATTTAGCAATAGTTGTGGCTGCTTTTAGTCGTTGCTCCGATTCTTTAAGTTGTTGTAGCTTAGTCTCCTCTTTTGTAACGTCCTGAGCAATCACCATCATACATTCTTTGCCTTGGAAATTGATTCTATGCCCGTTTGTTTCCATTCGGATACGTTCCCCATTCTTTTTTTGATGTGTGAAAACACCAAAATAGATATTGCCTTCATTGTCATGAATCATGGTTTGAGTAGCCATTAATCTGGGAAGTTCTTCTTCTGGGCGAAGTTCCTTGATAGTAATTGATAAGAATTCTTCTTTACTGTAACCATAGTGAGTTAACGCAGCCTGATTCACGTCAAGAATTTTAAACGTGTCAATGCGGTACAGCCAACAGGGAAGCGGTGCAAAATAAAAAAGGCTGTTATAATCTTGCTCATTTTTACTCATAGATTACAATTTTTGGGGCTATTGATGGTACTTTTAGTTCTTTTAATAAATGAAAAGTACTAATTTAATGGGTGTTTTTTAAAGGATAAAGATGTTCATGGAAAGTTTAAAATATAATAATTGGTTAGGTCAATTCTATTCAGACATTTAACTAGCGTTTACTAAAGAAATTAAGTATAGTAAAACTTAAACAATAGTAGAACCACCCTTTTATAGTCGTTTTAACAAAATTAATAAAAAAAGTCAACAATGATTAAGATTATTGTTCATTATATGTTAAATTTTAAATTTATGTTACTTATTTTTAATTTTATAATAATATATATGCGTAATATATTGATTTTTAACATCTTAATTAATATGTTTTCTATTACCATATTGCTTCTGTTTTTTTTAAATTAATTATTATGTATTAAATTACACCTGACGGTTTTAGTATATATTATGCTAACTGCAAAAGAAATTAAATGCTGATTTTTTTTTTTTTTTGAAAAACTATATATTAAAATAAATTTAGAAATATTGTTATTGTAAATTAATACTAAATTTATACTTTTATCGAATTATTAACTAATTTCAAATTATTAACCTTTTTATGAAGAAAATTACACTACTCCTGATTGCCTTCTTTTCCTTTTGGCAACTTCAGGCTCAAGTAAGTTTGTACTCCTTTGCACAGAGTAATCAAACCTACACAGAAATTACCGGAGGTACTGTTTTAGGTACTTCCACAACAGCAACTAGTTTTGACTCCCAAAACTGGACTATTGCGGCCGGTTCCATTCCATTTGATTTTAATTACAATGGGGTAAACTACACAGGATGCACAGTCAATAGTAATGGATTCATTACTTTTGGAGCTACTGCTCCTGACACTTTTTTATCTTCACCAATTTCTTCTGCTACAGCCTATTCCGGTGCAGTATCTGCTTGGGGAGGAGATTTAGTTGGTGTTTTTGTTAACAACTTAATTACCGCTGAAACAAGATGGGAAGTGGTAGGAGATGCTCCTAACAGAGAATTTGTAATCCAATTTAAAAATTGGAGACCTTCTTATTCTGCAAGTGTTACTGATGTAGCTTTCATTAATTTTCAAATTCGTTTATCGGAAACGACCAATCAAATTAAAATTGTTTACGGACCTTCAGGCTATGCCATAGGAGCTACAACTTTTTCAGGGACTAGACAAATTGGATTACGTGGTGCTACCAATGCGGATTTTAAAACTAGAACTAATACAACTACTCAACTATTTACCGCTTCTACAGCTGGTACAGGCAATTCTAGCTCACAGGCTTTCAATACAACAGTTACTACTCCGGGTATGCCTACCAATGGTTTAGTGTATACTTTTACACCTCCGGTAGCTTGTTTAGGTACACCCGTTGTATCGACAGTTTTACCGGCTAATCAAAATTTAGTAACTACACAGACCTCACAACCATTGGTGTTGCAACAATATGCAGAAGGAACTTCAGGATTAACGTTCCAGTGGGAGCAATCAACTGACGGAGGTACAACTTGGACAAACGTAACAACAGGAACAGGTCAAACCGCTAATGTTTATACACCTGTTGCTTTTGCAGGAACTAACATTGCATATAGAGCAAAGGTGACATGTACTAGTTCATCATTATTTGAATATTCTTCAATTTCAACAATCACAAATTGTTCCGGATTGCCAATTACAACATTACCATGGAATGAAGGTTTTGAAAATTTAACAACTTTTGGAATATCTTCTTTTCCAATGTGTTGGTTCAAACAAAATGGAGATTGGACTTCTAGAAATGTTCCAACTAACTACACTAATGCTAGATCAGGAAGCAATTATATTACAAATTCCTGGACGGCAACCAATGAATTCATTTGGACACCGGCCTTTGCTTTAACAGCGGGAGTTTCTTATGAGTTTTCGTCTTATGTTCAAGGGGATAATGCAAACACTTGGCAAGTTGATTTTTTTGTAAATACTACAAATTCAGGAACAGGTGCTACTCAATTAGGAGCTAGTTATTCTCCTCCAGGTGTTTCGGCAAGTGCAACAATAGGATTTCAACCGTATTTTAAAGTGCGTAGAACGTTTATACCGGAAATATCAGGAACTTATTATTTTGCAGTTAGAGTAAATGAACCAACTGGTTCACCATGGTATGTGGCTTTTGATGATTTTACAGTAGAAGAAACTCCAACATGTATTGAACCAACCGGGGTAACAAATTCTAATGTTCAAGCTACTACAGCTACAATTTCATGGGTTGCTCCAACAACAGTACCTGCTTCGGGTTATGAGTATTTTGTGAGTACTTCCAATCAATTGCCTACATCGACAGGAACAGCTGCTGCTACAACTACTGCTTCATTAACAAATTTACTTCCTAACACAGTTTATTTTGTTTACGTACGTTCAGTTTGTGGAGCAAATGAATTTAGTTCTTGGGGTGGTCCAACTTCTTTTAGAACACAATGTGAAGGCGTAACAGAATTATCGGAAAACTTTGATGCCTTAACGGCAACTGGCACTACTATTATGCCTGATTGTTGGACCAGAGGCTTAATAGGCTCTGCTTCTGTGTATGTAACTACAGGTAGTGCGGCTCCAATGACGCCGGCTAATAGAATTTACATGTTTGCTACGGCTGTTGCTCCTGCTACAGAGGCGTATGCAATTTTACCTCCTTTATCTAATTTACAGGCAAATACACACCGACTTCGTTTTAAAGCACACTCCTCTATTGTAGGTAGAACAATAGAAATAGGTTATTTGACTGACCCAAACAACTTGACTACTTATACTACAATTGATGTAATTGTACTTCCAGGTACTGCTGCTTCTTCTGCTCTTGAGTTTAATATTATTCCAGGTGCTTTACCTCCAGGTGTTAGACACTTAGCATTTAGAAACAATGGGTTAACAGGAACGTCTCCTGCCTCAACTACGGCCTATATAGATGACGTATTCTGGGAAGCGATTCCAACTTGTAATGAGCCTTCAGCATTAACAGTATCTAGTGTTACAAGTAACAGTGTAGTTTTAGGATGGACTGAAGCTGACTCAGCCACTGCATGGGAAATACAGTATGGTGCTCCTGGCTTTACATTAGGAACAGGTACAATTGTTTCGGCTAACAGTAATCCATTCACTTTAAACTCACTTACACCAAATACGAACTATGTGTATTATGTTCGTGCAATATGTTCAGTAAGCGAATCAAGTTTTTGGACAGGACCTTTTGCATTCAAAACACAATGTAACGAGGTGACTGAGTTTTCTGAAAACTTTGATTCATTGACATCTAACTTCAGTACAACAATGCCGGATTGTTGGGGTAGAGGACTGGTAGGAACTCCCAGCTTGTATGTAACTACAGGAAGCACACTACCAATGTCTCCATCAAATAGATTATACATGTTTGTGTCTAGTACGGCTACTCCAGCTCAACAAGCATATGCCATCTTACCTTCGGTTTCAAATTTAGCAGCAGGTACACACAGACTTCGTTTTAAAGCATTTGCTACAGCAGCAGACCGCTATTTAGAAATAGGTTATTTAACAGATACGTCAGATATGTCAACTTTTGAATATTTAACAGATATTCAATTACCAGGTACAGCGGTTGCAAATACACAACAATTTGTTTTTGTACCGCCTACTTCTATTCCGGCCGGAGTTAAAAGTTTAGTGATTTTGAATCCTGGTTTCCCTACAGGAAGCTCTGGAATTTATATTGATGATGTAAGTTGGGAAGTGATTCCTACCTGTGTAGAACCATCAGGAGTTACACTTGGAAGTGTTTTAGCTACTACAGCAACTTTAAATTGGACAGCAGCATCACCTGCACCTGCAGAGGGATATGAATATTATTTATCTACAACATCCACTAATCCGGATGCTACAACTGTAGCAACAGGTGCAGTGGGAGCAGGAATTACTACAGCTAATTTGACAGAATTAACACCGTCTACTGTATACTATGTATGGGTTCGTTCGGTATGTTCAACATCTGATAAAAGTGCTTGGACTGTAATAACAACGTTTACAACACCTTGTGCTTCTTTTGTGCCTTATTATTTGCAAAATTTTACTACTTATACATCTAATGCAACCTTAGAAGCACTATGTTGGTCAAGGTTAGGTTCTGGTGATCAAATTACAGGTCCTACCGGAAGTACTAATGCCGGAAGTTGGACATCTGATAGTTGGTTAAATGGAACAGGTTCAACAGGTGCGGCTAGAATTAATATCTTCACCACAACAATCAGAGGTTGGTTAGTAACTCCAATTTTTGATTTAACCACAGGGGGCTATCAAGTGAAATATAAAGTAGGAGCAACCCAATATGCAGCAACTACTCCAATTACTTCCGGTCCTTCTCCAACTCTAGGCTCTGATGATTTTGTTTATTTCATGATGTCTACAAATGGAGGTGCAACTTGGACGATTTTAGAAACTTATAGTGCAACAAACACACCTTCACATTTAGGTGAATCTAAAATCTATAACATTCCTTCAGTAAATACTAATGCCGTTAAATTTGCATTTTATGGCACTAGTGGTACAGTAACAGAAGGTCAAGATTTAGACTTCTTTATTGATGATTTTGAAGTGCAAACTATACCGGTTTCTGCTCCGGATTGTGCAACCAATGTTACAGCTACAATTGATGTAAACTGTGGAAATGTGGCAACCGTTATTTCTTGGAATCCTGCTTCAGGTTCTGATGGATATAAATTGACTATCGGAACAACAGCTGGTGGAAATGATGTTTTAAACAATTTTGTTGTAGGTGGAACTTCTTATCCTTTTGTAGGTAGTATCAATACAACCTATTATTTTAAAGTGGTACCATTTAATGCCAATGGTGATGCTACAGGATGTACGGAACAATCATTTACAACAGCTCTTAATGGATGTTATTGTACTTCTGCTCCAACACTTATTGATGCTTCTGGTATGACAAATGCTTTAATAGGAACAACAAACTTTCCTATTGCTGTTACAAGTGCTCCTTATTATTTTAATCTAACTGCAACTCCGATTACATTAAATCAAAATATGTTAGCAAATGTTCAGTTAACTTATAATACAGGTTCATGGCCTTATACAACTTACATTTGGATTGATTTAAATGATAACTTCATTTTTGAACCTTCTGAATTGATGTTCCAAGGTATTGCTCCTGGAGTAGGTGTATTAAATGCTTCATTCACACTGCCGGCTTCAGCAGCTCTAGGTACTCATAGAATGAGAATTTCAGGGGGTGATGGATTAGGTAATAATCCTTGCTTCTCAGGATCTTACGCAATTACATTAGACTTTATAGTTAACGTTATTGAAGAAGATTTAAGTACAGGTTCTTTTGATACAGCTAGTTTCAAAGCCTATCCAAACCCTGTGAAAGATATCTTTAACTTTGCGTATAGCAATGTGATTTCTGACTTGAATGTATACAACCTTTTAGGACAACAAGTGTTAGCAACTAAGCCTAACGCAAACCAAGGTCAAGTAGATATGTCTGCTTTACCTGACGGAACCTACTTGGTAAAAGTAACATCAGATAACCAAACTAAAACGATTAAAGTGATTAAAAACTAAGAAAGTTTAGTTTAGATATTGAAAACCGCCTGAGCAATCAGGCGGTTTTTTTTATTCAACCATTGAAGAGTTGGAAACCCATCGAGGGATGAAGACAAATTCTTCCAGATTGTTTTTAATTCTATTTTTAACATTTTTTTATAAAAATAATGATACTTTAGTAGCTAACTAATTAAATAATAAATATATGAGAAAATTTACTTTTTATGATTCTTTTCTGAATCAAATGAAAAAGAAACCATGGCTTGATCGTATGTCGCTTTTTATGGTGTTTTTAATAGGACAATTTATATATGCACAAGAGTATCAGCATTTGCAAATTGCAACCGGATTAACACAAGATGTTATTGCAAATGGTGTAGGTAACGCTTCTTCATCAACTACTTCAGGTGTTGATGTTGTTAATTTTGCATTTGTTTCAAATGACTTTCAAGCTACAGTAAGTAGCCCTGCATTAACTTTTGGATTGCCGGTAGATGGATTGATTACTTCTGCTGTTGCAGCAACACCCAACCTAACGTTTCAGTTAGCATCTTATACGGGTACAAATTCATTAAAGCTTGAGGCTCAAAATTCATCTTCAACGCTAACATTTTCAAACAATGTTGCTGCAAAAAAGTTATTATTTTTGGTAACTTCAGGAAGTGGAATTTCAACTTTCACAGGTGTGATTACATTTGCTGATAACTCAACTCAAACAATAAGTTCATCTACAATTCCTGATTGGTTCAATAGTACTACTTTGCCTGTAGCTATATCAGGAATCGGAAGAATAAACACCACTAATAATACAACAGAAAATCCTTCGGGAAACCCTAGGTTGTATCAATTGGAAATTCCTATTCTTGTTGCCAATCAAACCAAGGTAATTTCGAGTATAGAAATAACCAAAACATCCTTAGCAGGTAATGCTTTAAATCTTTTTGCAGTTACTGCTGAGTTGTTAGGTGCATGTCCTTCTCCTGATGCTCTTACGGCTAGTGCTTTAACTACTAGTGCTACAGTTTCTTGGAATCTTCCGGCAATTTTGCCTACTGAGGGGTATCAATATTATTATTCGGATGTTAATACTCCTCCTACAGGATCAACAGTTCCTTCCGGAACAGTATTGAGTTCAGCTACATCTGTAGCATTATCATCTTTGTTACCAAGTCAAAATTATTATTTTTGGATTCGCTCCAATTGTGGTAATGATGAATTTGGAACTTGGCAATTTGTTTCTTTAACAACGGCAACTCCGGGTCATATAGGAAGCGGTAGTGCAACAAGTTCCTACTTTCCTATTTACAGTTGCTATGGCTATAACTATTCGCAACAAATTTATTTGGCAAGTGAATTACAAGCCGTTTTGGAACCGGGAAATACATATATTTCAAAAATTCGTTTTAAATCTACAACTTTACCAACTACACCTGCAAACTTTGCCAGCTGGACGGTTTATATGGGTAACACCACTCAGAGTGTATTTGTAGATTCAGATGCATGGGTGCCTGCTGCCAATTTAACACAAGTATATTCAGGCAACTTAACTTTTACTGCAAATGATTGGGTTGAAATATCCTTGAATGTAGGATTTATTTGGGACGGTACAAGTAATTTAGTAATAGGTGTTGATGAAAATACACCAAATTATAGTTGTACGGCTACTTGGGCTTCTTTTCCTTCAGGTTCAAACAGAGGGATATTGTATTATAGTGATACAAACAACCCAGATCCATCACTTCCACCTACAGCAAATTATGGTCCAAACGCTAACATTGCACAAATACAGATTGTGTCAATTTTGCCTCCTAACTGTTTACCGCCATCTTCTATAGTGGTAAGTAATGTGACTGCAAATGGTGCAGATTTAGATTGGTCTCCTCAAGGAGTAGAAACAACTTGGCAATATGCAGTTGGATTATCAACAGTTACTGACCCTAGTGGTCTTACGCCAGTGGATGTTATTGGAGGCGTACCAACAGCAACGATAAGTACGGGCTTAGTGGGTAATACAAATTATAAAGTATGGGTACGTTCTAATTGTGGTAGTGAATTTAGCCCCTGGGCAGGTCCAATAATATTTAAAACGCTATGTGGTGATGTAACTGAATTTTCAGAGAACTTCGATTCGTTAACATCAAATTTCAGTACAACCATGCCTGATTGTTGGGATAGAGCATTGGTAGGAACACCTAGTTTGTATGTAACTACAGGAAGTACGGCACCAATGTCACCTTCAAACCGATTGTATATGTTTGTGTCAAGTACACCAACAACTGTACCGGCTCAACAAGCTTGTGCAATTCTACCTTCTGTTTCAAATTTATCAGCTGGAACACATAGACTTCGTTTCAAAGCGTTTTCAACACAAGTGAATCGTTTTGTTGAAGTTGGGTATTTAACAGATCCGACTGATATAAACTCTTTTGTACCATTAGAGGAGATTACAATACCGGGTACCGTTGTTACAAATTCACAACAATTTTTTATATCACCACCGGCTTCAGTTCCTGCAGGAGTGAAACATTTAGCCATTTTAAACCCTGGTTTCCCTGGTGAAACTTCAACAGTTTATATTGATGACGTAATTTGGGAAGCCATTCCAAGTTGTCCGGAACCAACATCATCGTCAGTTGGTGCAATTACTGCAACTTCTGCTCAGTTAACTTGGACTGAAGGCGGAACAGCAACAGCTTGGAACATTGAATGGGGAACTGCTGGATTTTCACCTACAGGAACACCAAATATATTGGAAACTACAACAAATCCATACAACTTAACAGGATTAACTCCAAATACAGCTTACAGCTATTATGTTCAAGCTAGTTGTGGAGGTACAAGTGAAACTAGTGTTTGGGTTGGTCCTTTTAACTTTACTACACCATGTATACCTTATACAATTCCTTATTTTGAAGGATTTGAGTCGGGATATACTCATAATACAGCAGTTTCAGGTTGTTTTGTACAAGCTTCAGTAACGGGTACAGCTGTATGGACAGCAAATAATACGTTAACCACGTATAACAGAGCACCAAGAACTGGAGGCTGGAATGCATTTTTGCAGTATGGTAATGAAGATTGGTTGTTTATACCCATTGAATTAGTGGGAGGTACGAGTTATACAGTAGAATTATATGCTCGTCAAGATGGTGCTACAGCAGCTAATTCTAATATGTTGATTAGTTATGGTACTAGTGCAACAGCTGTTGCAATGACCAATGCAATTGTACCTGCTACGGGAATAGTAAATGGGAACTATCAACAAATTACAGGTGCATTCACTCCATCAGCATCAGGCGTATATTATGTTGGTATAAAAGGATTTATGAATGGTACACCTTGGTACATTTCACTTGATGATATCAGTATTGATGTGTCACCGGCATGTTTAGCTCCAACCAATTTAGTTGTTTCAAATGTTACAAGTAATTCAGCCAATTTAGGTTGGACAGAAAATGGAACAGCAACAGTTTGGGATATTGAATGGGGAACTGCAGGCTTTACACCAACAGGAACACCTACTATTTTAGGAACAACAACAAACCCTCACGCCTTAACAGGATTAGATCCAAATACAGCTTATAGTTTTTACGTAAGAACTAATTGTGGTGGAACAAATGGAGAAAGCACTTGGTCCGGACCATTTAACTTTACAACAGCATGTATTGCTACAACTGTTCCGTATGTAATGAATTTTGAGACAGCAATAGTTCCTGCTTTACCAAACTGTACATCTATCCAAAATGTAGGTACGGGTAATTTATGGACAGTTGCTAATAATCCCGGATTTGGTTTTACAACAAAAACGCTACAGTACCTTTATAATGGTTCAAATGCAGCAAATGTTTGGTTTTATACACAAGGATTGAATCTAACTGCAGGAACAACGTATTCAATTGCGTTTGACTATGGTTCAAATTCTACAGCCTATGTTGAAAAATTAAAAGTGGCGTATGGTACTTCAGCTACTGCTGCATCCATGACAAATGTAGTTGTTGACTTGCCAAGCATTTCTAATAACACACCGGTTACTAGTTTAACTGAGTTTACACCAACTACTACAGGGGTTTATTATTTTGGTTTTAATGTTTATTCAGCAGCCAACCAATATAATTTGTATGTTGATAATATAGTTATTGACGTGTCATTAAGCACAGGTTCTTTTGATTCATCAAGTTTCAGTGCGTATCCAAACCCTGTAAAAGATGTATTTAATTTTGCTTACAGCAATACGATTTCTGATTTAGTAATCTACAATCTTTTAGGACAACAAGTTTTGGCAACAAAACCTAATGCAACGCAAGGTCAAGTTGACATGTCAAGTTTCCCGAACGGAACGTATTTGGTTAAAGTAACCTCAGAAAACCAAACGAAAACTATTAAAGTGATTAAAAACTAGGTAATCTTAGTTTAAAATACTGAAAACCGCCTGAGCAATCAGGCGGTTTTTTTGTTACTTGATTATGGTACAAAACACCATTCTCTCATTTTCGATTACCATCACTAATTTATTCTGCATCATATAAAGAAAACCAATGCTATAAAATGTTATGACCTTATGAAACTCTTATAAAATTGAGGTAAAAAAAACCGGACTTTGTCCGGTTTAAAAATAAGCCTTGTGGTATTATTAAAAAGGTTAGTTAGTTAGGCCATTTTTTCTTAAACCAATACATGAAAAAAAAACTATAATATTTTTTTAATATTTAAAAATAGATTTAACTATTGTATCAAATTACTATTGAAATTTAAATAATTGTTTTGATAACAAATGTTATAAATATGAAAGGTAACAATAGACATACCTAATTGATAATAAAATTAATATATCCTTCAGATTAAACAAGTTTTTTTACGAATGAGTACTATTAATTTATTTATAACTTAAAAAAATCAACGCAGTTTTTCTAATGAACTCGGATTCTTTAAGTTTTGACTATTAACATTTCTTACAATAATGTTCTAAATTTTAATCCGTTACATTTCTGTGAATACTACAACATTTAATAAATGTTATGCAACAATATAGGTAAACCAAAATCCTATCTTTGATAGGAGTGCTTATACTCAAAATAAGCAATAACCTAAATCAATATAAACATGCAAGAAGAATTAGAAACAGTAAAAATTCTAAAAAAACAGTATGTGCCCGGCACTGCGTTTTACAGTCAAGTGATTGATAGTTTGCATGACTATGCCATCTTTACGGTGGACATGGATTTGCAAGTAAATAGCTGGAACTCGGGTGCTACCAAAATTTTTCAGTACGAAACAGATGATATTATTGGAAAACCATTTAGCATCATCTTTACAGATGAAGACAAAGTAAGTGGTATACCCCAAAATGAAATTGATTTGGCGATGCAAAACGGACGTTCAACGGATATCCGTTGGCACCTTCGGAAAGACAGTACCACATTTTATGCAGATGGTTTGGTATTTCCTCTAAGAGATGAAGAAGATGCTGTTATTGGGTATGTTAAAATATTAAGAGATATTACTGCTAGAAAAGAATCCGAAGATGCCTTGAAAAGTTATACCAAAGAGATGGAAGACCTCAACTCGCACAAAGAAAGTGTACTGGCTATTTTATCTCACGATTTAAGAAGTCCGCTTTCCGCCATTATACAAGGTACAGAATACTTGTCAACCAACTTTGACAGCGTTGGTCCCGAACTGGCTGTAGAACTAGTGAAAGAAATCCATACCGCCACCAAAAACCAATTAGATATGTTGGACTACTTGGTGGAGTGGGCACGAATAAAATATGCAGCAGAGGCATTTAATCCTACTACGATTACTCTGTTGCCTTCCGTTAATAAAGTATTAGCTAATTTAAAAGAAGCAGCAGCTTTAAGTTGTATCTGTATTCAAAATGAAATTAGTGCAGATTACAGAGTGTATGCTGACGAGAAAATGGTGCTTTCTATACTACAAAATTTGATTTCTAACGCCATCAAGCATTCGCACAGAGAAGGATGTATTACTTTATCAGCCAAAGAACAAGAAGGTAAAATAATTATCGCCGTTCAAGACCAAGGCAATGGCATTGCTAAAGAAGCACAGAGTACCCTTTTTTCACCTCAAGTGAACAATCTTACCAAAGCTGTTGAAACCAAACAGGGAGCTGGAATAGGTTTACTATTAGTCAAAGGCTTTTTGGAGAAAAACGGCGGCACTGTTTGGGTAGAAAGCGAAGAAGGTAACGGAGCTTGTTTCTATTTCACATTACCTGAAGGGAAAGGACAGTGGATAATGAAAGCGATTTGAAAATATTTAAATAAGAAATCATAAACTAATATTTTCATGTCTGTATAATAATTCAAAATTTAAAATAGTATAGAAGATGAAAAGAGATGAAGGCGAAAAAGGGAAGAAGATAAAATAAAAGTAGCAAGAGACTTTGAGCTTTTGGTCTTCAAAAAATTAAATAAACCTTTTGATTCGTTTGATGTTTTATTTTGATGAAATGTTTTTTTAATGTTTTTTATACAATTAGAAAAGAAGATACTATATTTTATAATGAAAAAAAATTCCCTTATCAGCCGGAGTCCAAAAAGCAGCTTTTAACCCCGCTTTTTTTAAAGCTTGATTTGTCCAGGTATTGCACGTGTAAAACAAGTTATAGGTTCGATTAGCCACATAAAAACTATCATTTTTACCATAGGTTGCAGCCTCAATAAAAATGGGATCTCCGTTGGTGTCATATTGAAAACTAGCTTCGATGAAAGAAATTAATTTTTGATATTGTTTTTTCGAAATTTCAATTTTTACACAATTTTCAGTTTCTTGAATTTGTTTGTAAAAAGTGGTATGCATTGCCGAAGTTCCAAGGTTGAAGGCGGCCTTAAAAGCGGTACTGAATTTTAAATCAGACCATTCCGGCGTGTCGAGATAAAAACCTTTGTCACCCCAGCCAAATGCTAAAAATTGATGAGTTGAATCTTTGGATTGTATGTTTTCAAATTTTATTTTCTCCGACCAATCTTTCAAATCAGATTTTATTGGTAAAACCAAATCGGTGTGAACGCCATTTGATTTGATGTAAATGGTGTATTCTTTTGTATGCTCCGATTGATTTTTATTTACCGGAATAATAGATAAAACAAAAGCTGAAATAACATAAAGCATCAATAAAAAAACTATAAATAAAACAAATTTCAATACTATTTTTAAAGCTGATTTTATTTTTTTCATTTGATAATCTTCTAACAATTTTTGAACTTTTTTTTAATTTATTTTTTTGAAAGTTTTGTCATATCCAAAGTCCTTTAATTTCAAAAACTTCTTAATTTCATTTTTGTTAGGCGAAATCAAAAAAGATGTGGAATCTATCATCTTTGATTTTATTTTTGTGATTGAATCCATTTTTATTAAATCTGTATCAGAATAAAGTTGTTTTACAGTGAGAATATCATCTTGTAAGGAATAAATTGTAATTTTCCAATAAATGGAATCTCTTTGATTTATAATTAAATTATTATTGATTCGTTTTACTTTTTTATCATTTGATTAGATAAAGAAAGTATCTCTTTGTTTGGAATAAAGTTCTAAAGAATCACCAATACTTTTATAATTAAATTCTTCTTTGGAATTTTTAAAGACATACTTATCATTAACAAAATCAAAATCGGCTTTCAATGAATCTAAATCAGAAATAGAAATTCGGTAAGCAAAATTAGCTTCATAATACATGGCTTCTTTAGTTATTGTAAAAAATAAAGAATCTGAATCCACATACAAACCAATAAACTTATTCGGAAATTTATTTAACTCTGAATCGTTCACCGGCTGAGGTGAACTAAAATAAAATTGGTTACCAACAATTTCTGCTTTTTTCTGTTTACATGAAATTAAAAAAATGATCAAAAATGATAAAAACAGTTGCTTCATACTAATTTTTCTATAAAAGTAAAAAACTGCTGAATTTCTTCAGCAGTTTCCTCTATTTTCTTTTCTCTTTTTTTTATTCGCTTTACACATTAAAACGGAAATGCATCACATCACCATCTTTTACAATGTATTCTTTTCCTTCCACGCGAAGTTTTCCGGCTTCTTTTACTTTGGCTTCTGAACCGAAATTGGAATAATCTTCGAAGGCAATTACTTCAGCTCTTATGAATCCTTTTTCAAAATCGGTGTGGATAACTCCGGCTGCTTTTGGAGCAGTATCACCAATATTGATAGTCCATGCACGTACTTCTTTCACACCAGCTGTAAAATAAGTTTGCAGGTTTAATAATTTATAAGCGGCACGAATTAAAACGGCCGAACCTGGCTCCTTTAATCCCATATCTTCCAAGAAAACTTGGCGTTCTTCGTAGCTTTCTAATTCCGTAATATCAGCTTCTGCTCCTACTGAAAGAACAATCACTTCGGCTTGTTCGTCTTTTACCATTTCGCGAACTTGATCCACATACTTGTTTCCGTTTACGGCTGATGCTTCGTCAACGTTGCAAACATACAAAACCGGTTTGGTTGTAATTAATTGAAATTCCTCCATCAAATCAATTTCATCTTGATTTTGAGGAATAACCGTACGAGCCGATTTTGCTTGTAATAAAGCTTCGCGAATTCTATCTAACAAACCTTTTTCAACTATTGCTTCTTTATTACCTGTTTTTGCTGCACGATTGGTTTTTTCTAAACGCTTTTCAACGGTTTCTAAATCTTTTAGTTGTAATTCGATGTCGATGGTTTCCTTGTCACGAATTGGGTTTACATTTCCGTCAACGTGAACAATATTATCGTTATCAAAACAACGCAACACATGAATAATAGCGTTACATTCTCTGATATTTCCTAAAAACTGATTTCCTAAACCTTCACCTTTACTGGCTCCTTTCACTAATCCTGCAATATCAACAATATCAACCGTAGCCATTTGAACTCGTTCGGGTTTTACCAATTCTTCCAAACGTGCAATTCGAGGATCGGGAACATTTACCACCCCAATATTAGGTTCGATGGTGCAAAACGGAAAGTTCGCACTCTGAGCTTTAGCATTTGATAAACAATTAAAAAGGGTTGATTTTCCAACATTCGGTAATCCTACAATTCCTGCTTTCATCTTAGGGTAATGGGTTAGTCCCGAAACTTCGGGAATGGGTAATCGGTTTTTAAACGGGTGCAAATATAGTTTATAATATTGAAAGATTAAAAATTATTGGATTTGAAATGTCGCAAAACAAAGGTGGGAATTATGTAATTTAAAAAACGAGTTGTGTAATGACTTCAGAGCATTGATACAGTACATTTACATTATTAAAAATTAAATCTAAAAATTATGAAACTATTTTCTATCGGATTGTTGTTGTTAACATTTACTTTTGGTCAAGCTCAAAATAAAAATGTAAAAGACGAAACCAAAACTACCACAACAACAATTAAAACCAGTGAAGGTGAAAAAAAAATCATCAAAGAAGAAAATTCTAAAGAAGTTCAACTAATTCAAGTTGGCGATAAAAAAGACAACACTGTAAATCGTGATGTAAAAAACACTCCAACTATTGTAACAGAATCAACTGAGATTTCTACAACTTCAAGACCAAACGTAAAAGACAAAGACCGTTCGTCAGTTTATGTTATTAATGGTCAAAAATATAGAGTTATGGCAGAACCTAAAGGGTATAGCGTTGTGAGTGAGAAAAATAAAAATTATGCTAGAATAAGACAAACCTCTAACAATACCTATATTTTTACAAGAAAAAACAAAACATCATATGGTCATTTTGATTCAAATGGTGATTTAATTTTGGAAACTTATGATCCAAAAAAAGATGTTTTTGTAACTGAGAAAATTACTATAATTAAGTAATTACTTGTTATAATTATAAAGAAACCGTCTCACAAACTTGAAGGCACTAAAAAAGTCTTCTCGCTGGTAAATCGTTTAAAAAAAGGGGTAAAAAACTAGATTTTTAACTCCTTTTTTCTTGTAATTAACTGTAATTACAGCGTTTTAATGATATTTCCACAACAACAAATAATTTAGGCATTGACATTCTTCTTTATAATATTTAATTATTACAGAGTATAATTTTCTTAGAAAAATTAGGTGCTGATAGATTTTTCATTTATCTACGATGAGTTGGTTAATAATTATTTTACTAATAATGATCATATAGCATTGAGTTTTGTTTGTATATTTAAGACTTAGCATTTTTATATTTGATACAGTTTATTGAACTAACTCAAATTTCAATGGATACTTTCTTTGAATTCATAAAGATTTAAGAAAACATATTAAAAAAAAATGCATAACCTCAAACTGACAATACTGTCAATATTTTTCTTAATAACTTTAAATCATATTTCTTTTAAAATTTTGCTTTATCCGCTATATTAGCACAAAATCATTTTTCCCCCATGTTAGAGCAAGATCAATACACCGAAGACAATATTCGTTCCCTCGATTGGAAAGAACACATCCGAATGCGACCCGGTATGTATATCGGAAAACTGGGTGATGGTTCATCACCTGATGATGGTATCTATATTTTGTTGAAAGAAACGTTAGATAACTGTATCGATGAATACGTGATGGGAGCAGGAAAAACCATCGAAGTTACTATTAAAGATAAACTAGTAACCGTTCGTGATTACGGACGCGGAATTCCGTTAGGAAAAGTGGTCGATGTCGTTTCAAAAATGAATACCGGTGGTAAATACGATTCTAAAGCCTTCAAAAAATCTGTGGGTTTGAATGGAGTGGGGACAAAAGCTGTCAATGCGTTGTCCAACTATTTCCGTGTGGAATCGGTTCGTGACAACCAACAAAAAGCCGCTGAATTCTCTGCCGGAAATTTAACGTTGGAAGAAGATATTCAAGAAACAACCAAACGTCGTGGAACCAAAGTAGCGTTTATTGCCGATGAAACGATTTTTAAAAACTACAAATACCGTAATGAGTACATCATCAAAATGCTCAAAAATTATTGTTACCTCAATACAGGATTAACAATTTATTATAACGGTGAAAAGTATTATTCTGAAAATGGTTTAAAAGATTTATTGGAAGAAAATATTACGGAGGAAGATATGATTTATCCAATCATTCATCTTTCAGGTGACGATATTGAAATTGCTATCACACACAGTAAATCTCAATATTCAGAAGAATATCATTCCTTCGTTAACGGACAAAATACAACGCAAGGTGGAACGCATTTGAATGCATTTCGTGAATCGATTGTGAAAACCATTCGTGAGTTTTACAAAAAAGATTTTGATCCTTCAGATATCAGAAAATCAATTGTTTCGGCTATTGCAGTTAAAGTAGAAGAACCGGTTTTTGAAAGTCAGACCAAAACCAAATTAGGTTCTACAGATATCGGTCCGAAAGGTCCAACCGTTCGTACATTCATAAACGATTTTATATCCAAAAAACTCGATAACTTTTTACATAAAAATCCAGAGGTTGCCGATTCACTTTTACGTAAAATTCTGCAAGCGGAAAGAGAACGTAAAGAACTTTCAGGTATTCGGAAATTAGCGAAAGACCGAGCGAAGAAAGCAAGTTTACACAACAAAAAATTACGCGATTGCCGAGTGCATTTAACCGATGCCAAAAATCCGAGAAGTTTAGAAAGTACGCTTTTTATAACGGAGGGAGATTCGGCTTCGGGTTCGATTACCAAATCACGCGATGTGAATACGCAAGCCGTGTTTAGTTTACGTGGAAAGCCTTTGAATTCGTATGGAATGAGTAAGAAAATCGTTTACGAAAACGAAGAATTCAACTTGTTGCAAGCCGCATTAAACATTGAAGAATCGATGGAAGATTTGCGATACAACAACATTGTAATTGCTACCGATGCCGATGTGGATGGTATGCACATTCGTTTGTTGTTGATTACATTTTTCCTTCAATTTTTCCCTGAATTAATTAAAGACGGACATTTATATATTTTGCAAACGCCGTTATTCCGTGTTCGAAATAAAAAAGAAACGATTTATTGTTACAGCGAGCAGGAGCGAGTGGATGCTATCGAGAAATTAAAACCAAAACCGGAAATCACCCGATTCAAAGGATTAGGAGAAATTTCGCCAGATGAATTCAAGAATTTTATTGGTGAAAGTATTCGATTAGATCCGGTGATGTTGGATAAAGCCACTTCCATCGAAACCTTGTTGGAATTTTATATGGGTAAAAATACCCCGGATAGACAAGAGTTTATTATTAATAATTTGAAAGTGGAGTTGGATACGATTGAAAAAAAATAATTTTTTTAAAGATTTTAGATTGTCTGAAGAATTACAAAATAAAGTGCTGTTTCAACAAGTTGTTGCGTTGTTAAAAAATGCTCAGCAACAAGTTATTCGTACCATCAATTCAACGATGGTTTATACCTATTTTGAAATAGGCAGAATGATTGTAGAAGAAGAACAAAATGGAAAAGAAAGAGCAGCGTACGGCAAACAAGTTTTAAAAGAACTTTCTAAGGAATTGACGAAGGAGTTTGGTAAAGGGTTTTCTGTTGATTCTTTGGAGCGTATAAGAAATTTTTATTTGATTTATTCAAAATCCGAGACACTGTTGCGGAATTCTAATAATGAAGAAACAAAGAGTATTACTTCGGAATTTGACACACAAAAAACGCAGACGCTGTTTTCGTTTTTTAAATTGACTTGGTCACATTATTCTTTTTTAATGAGAATTGATGATGAAAATGAGCGAAGTTTTTATGAAATCGAAACGGAAAAAAATAATTGGAGCGTTCGTGAACTCAAGCGACAATACGATTCCGCTTTATATACAAGATTGGCGTTAAGTAGAGATAAAGAAGGTGTTTTAAAATTGTCTCAAGAAGGTCAAATCATTGAAAAACCAAAAGACATCATCAAAGATCCATACATTTTAGAATTTCTTGGTTTACCCGAATTGCATCAGTATTCTGAATCAGAATTAGAACAAGAAATCATCAATAAATTAGAACATTTTTTGTTGGAATTAGGACAAGGTTTTGCATTCGTGTCTCGTCAACAAAGAATTTCGTTTGATGATAAGCATTTCAGAATCGATTTGGTTTTTTATAACAGAGTGTTGCGAAGTTTTGTGCTGATCGATTTAAAAATTGGCGAACTCAAGCATCAAGATTTAGGTCAGATGCAAATGTATGTGAATTATTATGACAGAGAAATGCGGTTGGAAGGCGAAAATAAAACCATCGGAATTGTATTGTGTCAAAACAAAAGTAACTTGTTAGTAGAATATACTTTACCGGAAGGAAACGAACAAATTTTTGCCAGTAAATACAAAACCATTTTACCAAGCAAAGAAGATTTTAAACGATTGATTGAAAGTAAATAATATACTGAAAATAAATTCAGCATAAATGAACGAAGACGAAGAAAACATCATCCCAGACGATGAAAACGAAGAACTGAACGAGTCGAGCCAAGAACAAGGTTTTGAAGATGTGAAAGTTTTTAGTAACAAACATTTTTACGAAAATGACGAAAACCCCGAAGATACCATCACAAAAGTGACGGGAATGTATAAGGATTGGTTTCTCGATTATGCTTCCTATGTAATTTTGGAGCGTGCCGTTCCGGCGATTGAAGACGGTTTTAAACCGGTTCAACGTAGAATTATGCACTCGATGAAAGAACTCGATGACGGTCGTTACAACAAAGTGGCGAACATCGTTGGTCATACCATGCAATATCATCCGCACGGAGATGCGAGTATTGGTGATGCGATGGTGCAAATCGGTCAGAAAGATTTACTGATTGATATGCAAGGAAACTGGGGTAATATCCTAACCGGTGACAGTGCCGCCGCTTCTCGTTATATTGAAGCTCGAATCTCAAAATTGGGTCACGATATTTTATTTTCACCAAAAATTACTGAATGGGGTGTTTCCTATGACGGACGTCGTGCCGAGCCTATCAATCTTCCCGTGAAATTTCCATTGTTGTTGGCTCAAGGTGCCGAAGGAATTGCCGTTGGTTTATCTACGAAAGTGCTACCACACAATTTCAATGAATTGATTGATTGTTCGATTAAAGTATTAAAAAACAAACCTTTTACCTTATTTCCCGATTTTCCAACGGCCGGAATTGCCGATGTTTCCAACTACAATGACGGAATGCGTGGTGGTCGTGTACGTGTGCGTGCGAAGATTTCACAATTGGACAAACAAACCTTGGTGATTACGCAAATTCCGTTTTCTACCAACACCGGAACGTTGATTGACAGTATCTTGAAAGCCAACGAAAAAGGAAAAATTAAAGTCAAAAAAATTGAAGATAACACAGCTGCTGAGGTTGAAATTCTTATTCATCTTCCGCCGGGTGTTTCTCCTGATAAAACCATTGATGCATTATATGCGTTCACCGCTTGCGAAACTTCGGTTGCTCCGTTGGGTTGTGTGATTGAAAACCATAAACCGTTGTTTATAGGCGTTTCGGACATGTTGAAAATTTCAACTCATCGAACGGTGGATTTGCTGAAACGGGAATTGGAAATTCAATTGGATGAACTCGAAAACAAATGGCATTTTTCTACCTTGGAAAAAATATTCATTCGGGAAGAAATGTATATTGATTTCAAATTGTATTCCGACAGAGAATCATTATATACGTACATGTATGATCGATTTAAACCGTTTTTAAAATCATTTGTTCGGGAAATTAATGATGATGATTTGCAGAAATTAACGCAAATTCCGATGATTCGTATCACACGTTTCGATTCGGATAAGGCGGATGATGCCATTGCGAAGTTGGAAGCCGAAATGGAACAAGTGAAACATCATTTGAATCATATTATTGATTTTGCGGTTGACTTCTTTTTGAAATTAAAAGATAAATACGGAAAAGGCAGAGAACGTCAAACCGAATTGCGAAGTTTTGATACCATTGAAGCTACAAAAGTGGTGTTGCGAAACACCAAATTATATGTCAATAAAGAAGAAGGTTTCCTTGGAACCGGACTCAAAAAAGACGAATACGTGGCCGATTGTTCCGATATTGATGATGTGATTGTTTTTCTCCGTGACGGAAAAATGATGGTGACGAAAGTAGATGATAAAAAATTCATCGGAAAAGACATCATTCACATTGCCATTTTTGACAAAAACGATAAGCGAACGATTTATAATATGATTTATCGCGATGGTAAAAATGGTTCCACTTTCATCAAGCGATTCAATGTTTCCGGAGTTACGAGAGATAAATTTTACGATTTAACACAGGAAAAAGCAGGTTCAATGGTTTCTTATTTTTCTGCGAATCCAAATGGTGAAGCGGAAGTGGTGACGATTTTATTGCGTCAAGTGGGAAGCATTAAAAAACTGAAATGGGATTTAGATTTTGCTGATATTGCCATCAAAGGAAGAGCTTCCCGTGGAAATACCGTAACCAAATATCCGATTAAGAAAATTGAATTAAAAGAAAAAGGAATATCCACCTTACGACCAAGAAAAATTTGGTTTGATGATACCGTTCAACGTCTCAATGTAGATGGAAGAGGCGAGTTGTTGGGTGAATTCCGTCCGAATGATCGTATTTTGGTAATTAATCAATCCGGAAAATTAAAAACCATTATTCCTGAACTCACGACACATTTTGATGAAGACATGATTGTATTGGAAAAATGGCATCCTAAAAAACCAATTTCGGCCATTTATTATGATGGTGAAAAAGACCGTTACTATGTGAAGCGTTTCTTGGTTGAGAATGAAAATAAAGAAGAAATCTTTATTTCGGAAAATGAAAAATCGCAGTTAGAAATTGTTTCCACCGATTGGCGTCCGGTTGCAGAAGTTATTTTTGCAAAAGTAAAAGGAGTTCAAAAAGACAATCAAACGGTTGATTTTGAACAATTCATTGCGGTTAAAGGAATTAAAGCTCTTGGAAATCAGTTGACAGCTGATAAAATAAAACAAGTAAACTTATTGGATCCCCTTCCATATGAAGAACCCGAGGAAGAGGTTCCGGAGGAGATGGAAGTTTCCGGAGAAGATAATGTGTCTGATGATATTCATACCGAATTAGATGATGATGGTCAGATAACACTAAGTTTAGATTAAATATAAAACCTGTAAGAAAATAAAACTTACAGGTTTTTTTAAAACATGATTTTTATCCTATTTTGAGCCATAACTTATTTATAAATTCGGTAAATTTATAATACGAAACTAAAATGGATAATTTTCCTTCTGACATCGCAATTGCTCAAAATGCAAAAATGCTTCACATCAAAGAAATTGCAGAAAAAATAAATATACATGAGGAATCATTAGAATATTATGGTAAGTTCAAAGCTAAATTACCTTTAGAACTACAATCAAGTAATCCAAAAGGGAAATTAATTTTAGTAACTGCCATGTCACCAACAAAATATGGTGAAGGAAAAACTACCATGGCAATTGGTTTAACAGACGGCTTGAATTGTATTGGGAAAAAAGCCATTGCAGTTTTACGTGAACCTTCGTTAGGTCCGGTTTTTGGTTTAAAAGGAGGAGCTGCAGGAGGAGGTTATGCTCAAGTACTTCCCATGGAAGACATAAACTTGCATTTTACCGGAGATTTTTCTGCAATTGAAAAGGCTAATAACTTACTTTCTGCAGTAATTGATAACAATTTACAGAACGCGAAATATTCTTTAAATCTTGACCCAAAATCCATTTCTTGGAAACGTGTGATGGATATGAACGACCGTTCATTACGTCAGATTATTATAGGAGTTGGAGCTAAAGCAAATGGAATCATGCGTGAAGATGGTTTTAATATCACACCCGCATCGGAAGTGATGGCGATTTTGTGTTTGGCCAAAGATTTAGAAGATTTAAAATACCGATTAGGAAATATTTTCATTGGAAAAACATTTGACGGTAATGCTATTTTTGCTCGCGATTTGAATGTTGTAGGAGCAATGGCAGCTTTATTGAAAGATGCTATTAAACCAAATTTAGTGCAAACCATAGATGGTAATCCGGCTATTTTACACGGTGGTCCTTTTGCCAGTATAGCTCAAGGAACAAATTCTTCTATTGCCACTAAAATGGGATTGTCCTTAAGTGATTATGTTGTTACTGAAGCGGGTTTTGGTGCCGATTTAGGAGCAGAAAAATTCTTGCATATCAAGTGCGAACAATCTGGTTTGAAACCAGATGCAGTGGTTTTAGTGGTAACAATTCGTGCGATTAAACACCATGCGGGTTTAACAGCAGATGATTTTAAATCAGAAAATGTAACAGCAATTGAAAAGGGATTTTGTAACGTAGAAAAACATATAGAAAACATGCAGCAATTTGGATTTAATCCAGTGGTTTGCATCAATGCTTTTCCAGATGATCTACAAGTGGAATATGATAAATTGATAGCATTATGTAAAGCAAAAGGTGTTACAGCCATAGTCAGTAGTGCTTTTGCTCATGGCGGAAAAGGTTCGATTGAAGTGGCACAAAAAGTTGTTCAAGAAATTGAGAAGGGAACTACTAATTACAAACCTTTATATCAACCTACGGATAGTATTGAACATAAAATTAACATCGTAGCAAAAACGATTTACGGAGCCAATTCGGTGGAGTTTTCTCCAAAATCTAAAGCACAATTGAAAGTGATTAACGATTTAGGATTTAGTCATTTTTCGATTTGTATGGCAAAAACACCTGCAAGTTTTTCCGATAATGAGAAGTTAATTGGTCGCCCGACGAATTTTGATATTATTGTTCGTGAGTTTGAAATTTCTTCAGGTGCCAGATTTGTAGTGCCACTTTTAGGTGATGTGATGCGAATGCCCGGATTGCCTGCAGTTCCAAATGCAGAACGAATAGATATAGACAATGATGGTGTTATTTCGGGGTTATCTTAATTAATTTAGAGTTATAACTATTTGGCGATTGTTTTCTTCCGCATTTTCATATTAATAAATTCAACACCTAACGAAAATGCAATGGCAAAATAGAGATATCCTTTTGGAACTGCTCCAACTTCTTGATCAAACACTTTTGCATGAGCTAAATGAGCACTTTCCGTAATTAGCATAAACCCAATTAAAATTAGAAAAGCTAATCCCAAGACCTGGATTGAGGGGTGATTGTTTACAAAATTACCAACCGGAACGGCAAAAAACATCATAATGGAAACAGCAACAACAACGGCAATTATCATGATTGTCAAGGCACCGGGAACGCCATTGGTCATACCTACTGCGGTTAAAATACTATCTACAGAAAAGACTAAGTCAATTAATAAAATCTGAAAAATAACATTACCAAATGATTTTACAGCGGCTTTTTTTAAGCTAATAGCCTCTTCACCTGAATGTTCTACTTTTTCACGAATTTCTTTGGTGCTTTTATAAATCAGGAATAAACCGCCACTAAAAAGAATAATGCTTTGCCCGGTGACATCTACATCAAACCATGACCAATCAACATGAAAAAAGGGTTCTTTCATTGCAATTAGAACAGTAATTCCAAATAAAAGTGCTATTCGCATGAACATTGCTAAAAACAATCCAAGTCGGATGGCTTTTTTACGTTGTTCTTCCGGAAGTTTTCCGGCAACTATAGAAATGAAAATAATATTGTCAATTCCGAGAATTACCTCTAAGAATGTCAATGTTAATAAGGCAATCCAGGTATCAGGATTTAAAAATATTTCCATAAAATTAAAACTAAATTGAATATAAAAAAGTGCTTGTTATTGCTTTGTAACCACTCCTTTTTGTTTCGCAGTTTCGCCCACAAAAGAATATTCAAATGTATAGTTTTTTTCGTTTGTTGTTAAAATTTTCATGTGAATTGCTTTTTTTTCTTTCATGCCTTTCGGATGAAGCTTTTGCAAGACAAATTCGCAATCATTTAACCATCGAACGGAGGAAGTATCTGTTTTACCTCGAAAGGTTTCTATTTGTAACGAATCATTTCGGTCAAAAAGAGAAATTTCTATTTTGCCATCAATTTCTTGTTCAAATTGAAATTTTCCGGTTTTGAAATCGGCACAGTTTCGCTCTTGTTGGTAACAGGAAATGAATAGTAAAGATAAGATTGGAAGCAATTTTTTCATTGTAATTTTTTTAATTCATCATCAGTAAAATTCTTATTGCTTTTTTCTTTCGAAAATTTATCAGTATTGTAATTTTTGGATTTATTTTTAGGAATGGATAAACTTTGCCATTCGGTTTTCTTTATCATTTTGGCATAAAACACAATTTGTCCAATATGGTAAGGATAATGAGCTAATTGACGGTTGATAGCTTCTAAAACGGTATGACCTTCGTTTCGAATATAGATGATTTCGTTTAGTTGTTCCGGTTGTAAACCATTTAATGCATCAAATAAACATTCCCAACCTTTTTCCCAATGAGCTAAAAGTTCAGGTTTGGTTTTGAGAATTTCTTCAAATTCTGTATCACGATTTCGCCATTCTTTTTCGCCGTCGGTAGTTAGAAAGTCGGTCCATCGCGAAAGCATATTTCCCACTAAATGATTCACAATAATTGAAATTGAATTCGTGTCTTCATTCACCGAAACAAAAAGTTGCTCCGGTTCAAGTTGCTCCATCGCTTTTTCTCCCAACGTTTTATAGTAGAGAAATTGTTTTTTGACACTCTCGAGGTAATTAGTTTTCGTTTTCATCAAATAAACTTTTCATCATAATTTTTATTCCTTTGAACATCAAAGATACGGCTGTTATACAAACAAAGATTCCGACACCCAAAACGATGTAATGAATCCAAGTATGTTTGTTCATAAAGGCATTATGAATTAGGATTGGTCCCAAAAACATCAAAGGAATGGAACCTACTGCATATTTTATTCCTTTAAAAAGGAGTTCTTTGTTATCCATATTTTTTAAGTTGCTAAGGTTCTGAGTGACTGAGTTTCTGAGGTTGATTACTGCGACAGATAACTTTCTACCGCTTTCCGCACACTTCCATACTTTTCCAACAAAACTCCCGCTTCTTCATTACTCACAGGAATTTCGCTCATTATCATTCGAATACCACGATCAACTAATTTGTTGTTACTCAATTGCATATCCACCATTTTATTGCCTTTCACTTTTCCAAGTTGAATCATTGTAGCGGTAGAAATCATATTCAAAACCAACTTTTGAGCGGTTCCGGCTTTCATTCGTGAACTTCCGGTTACAAATTCGGGTCCAACCACAACTTCAATCGGAAATTGTGAAACTTGTGAGAGCGGACTACCTTCGTTGCAAGTAATACAACCCGTTGGAATGTTATTTTCATTGCATTTTTCTAAACCACCAATCACATAAGGCGTAGTTCCTGAAGCCGCAATTCCTATAACGAAATCGTTCTGACTGATGTTGAATTCCGATAAATCTTTCCAAGCTTGTTCAGTATCATCTTCGGCAAATTCAACCGCTTTTCGAATGGCTTGATCGCCACCGGCAATGATTCCCAAAACCAAATCAAATGGTACTCCAAACGTCGGCGGACATTCCGAAGCATCCACAACACCCAGTCTTCCTGATGTTCCGGCTCCGATGTAGAAAAGTCTTCCGCCATTTTTTAATTGACTAACCACTTTTTGAACGGTTTTTTCAATTTGTGGCAACGCTTTTTCAACCGCTGATGGAACGGTTTTATCTTCATTATTAATGTTTTGTAATAATTCGGAAACCGACATCTTTTCCAGATGTTCGTATTTGGAAGATTGTTCGGTGGTTTTGGTGAAAGTCATGCTTTAAATTTTCACTCAAAGATAAGTGAAATTAAGATTCTCGCAAAGTCGCAAAGACGCAAAAAAAGTTGCTGAGTTGCTGAGAAGCTGAGAATCTGAGTTTTTTTGATGATAATGATGAAATATAACGTCATCCCAAATCAGAAAACTGACAACCGACAACAGAAAACCTTAATGCGAATGCCCCATTTCCATCACATACGCCAACAAAAACCCCAATACAATCATTGTTATTTTCGCTAAATTGAATTTGTGACCTTCATTACTTTCAAAAATAATGGTAGAAGAAATGTGAAATAAAATACCCACTACAATGGCCGAAATTTCTTTGGAATAATGTTGAGCAAAATGCAAATGTTCCGCTAATAAAGTTCCGATTGGTGTCATCAATGCAAATGAAAACATAAAGGCAAAAACCATCCATTTGTTCATCTTCGCATTCACAAAAAACAGCGTCAAAATAATCGCGATAGGGAAGTGGTGTACCGCAATTCCATACGCCAAATTCGTATTTTCGTGAATTGGAAATCCTTCTAGTAAGGCGTGAATACACAAACTAATAAACAATAACCATGGAATATGATGCACTTCATTGTTTTCGTCAGTATGCACGTGAACGTGACCGTGTTCGGCACCTTTGGAGAAAAATTCTAAGACAATTTGAAATAAAATTCCAATCATTATAAAAACGCCTACGGGAATGCTCGAATGCACATGTTCGCCTTCATGAACATGATGAGAATCTTCAAATAATTCAGGGAGCAAATGCAAAACCGTCAGTGAAAGCAAAAAAGCTCCACTAAAGGCCAACAATAATTTGATGTTTTTTTTCTTTTGAGGTTTTAAAAACAAAGCAATCAAAAAACCTAAAATAACAGCCGAAAAAGTAATGATGTACTGCATTATTTAAAAATCAAAATTAAACGTTCAGATTGTGATTTGTAGAATTTCCGGAGTTTATAATCGCCAAAAACATCCAATAAATAAATTCCCGCTTCATCCATCATTTTTTCAAAATCGGCTAATCGGAGAGCTTGTACTTTTTCGGTAAAATGAAACTCTTTTCCTTTATCCGAAAACGAAATTTCTTTATAAATATGATTGTCTTTTTCATATCGTTTAATATGAAAATCAATTCCATCAACTGTTTTTGTTTCCTCAGGAATTAAATTTTCTAAAACGAAATCTACATTCATAAAATCAATGACTGCAAATCCGTATTCAGTTAAGCTGTCGCGAATGGCCTTTAGCGTCGTTAAATTATCCGCATCATCCTCAAAATAACCAAAACTGGTGAATAAATTGAAAATGGCATCAAACTTTTCTTCAAATGAAATTCGCATATCGTGCACCATAAAATGCAATTTTTCATTGGAAGATTTGGACGCTTCATTTATACTGTTTTCAGATAAATCAGCTCCTGTCACGTCATAACCCAATTGATTCAGATAAATTGAATGACGACCTTTTCCACAAGCTAAATCTAAAATCTTAGCTTCTTCGGGTAAATTCAAATATTCGGTTAAATTATCCATAAACGCCTGTGCTTCTTCATAATCTCTGTCTTTATAAAGAATATGATAATACGGAGTGTCAAACCAAGAGGCGTACCAGTTTTCGGTGGCGAGTTGCGAGTTGCGGGTTGAAGGAATGTTAGATTCTGACATTAATTGGATAGATGCTTTAAGAACGTGCAAATTTAGTGTATTTTTGCCAAGTTTTACAGATTTAAACAGTCATGGAGAAGAATTTTAAGATGGTAGCCAAAACCTTTTTTGGTTTTGAAGAGATTTTAGCCAAAGAAGTGCAGCAATTAGGCGGACAAGATGTGCAAACCGGAACGCGAGTTGTCACTTTTTCCGGAGACAAAGGTTTTATGTATAAAGCCAATTTATCGTTGCGAACAGCTCTTAAAATTTTAAAGCCAATTAAATGGTTTAAAGTGTTTAATGACAAGAGTTTATATGATGGTATTTCTAGCATTGATTGGAGTCAGTTTATGAACGAAAAGCAGACTTTTGTGGTGGATGTCACCTTATATTCCGAAGCTTTTAATAACTCACAATTTGTAGCTTTAAAAACCAAAGATGCGATTGTGGATCAATTTCGTGAAAAAACCGGTGTTCGTCCGAGTATAGATAAAGATTTTCCGGATTTACGAATTCACATTCATTTGGATCGTGATCAATGTACGGTTTCATTGGATACTTCAGGTGAATCGTTGCATCAAAGAGGTTATCGTTCGGCTACGAATATTGCTCCGATTAACGAAGTTTTAGCGGCGGGAATGTTGATTCTTTCCGGTTGGGATGGAACTTCTCATTTTCTCGATCCGATGTGCGGAAGCGGAACCATTTTAGCCGAAGCTGCGATGATTGCTTGCAACATTCCCGCAAACATTAACCGAAAAGAATTCGCTTTTGAAAAATGGAATGATTGGGATAATGATTTATTCGACCAAATTATTGATAGTTTGATGAAGAAAACGAGAGAATTTCATTATACGATTAAAGGTTTTGATAAGGCTCCAAGTGCCGTAAGAAAAGCTCAAGACAATATTCAAAATGCTAATCTGGATGATTATGTAACCATTGAACAGAAAGACTTTTTTGAAACAGAAAAACAAACCGAAGGTCCGCTTCATATGGTTTTCAATCCGCCGTATGGTGAACGTTTGGATATTGATATGGAACGATTTTATAGAGAAATTGGCGATACTTTCAAACAAAGTTATCCCAACACACAAGCTTGGTTTATCACAGCTAATTTAGAAGCATTGAAGTTTGTGGGATTAAAACCATCCCGAAAAATCAAATTATTCAACGGAAAATTAGAAGCAAGATTGTTGAAATATGATATTTACGAAGGAAGTAAACGAGCAAAGTTTCAGAATAGGGAAGAGGATTAATTGATGGCGACAACAATTTACGAATTAAGAAAGAAACCGAAATTATTATTTACTTTAAATGATAGTGATTTTCATTTGATTGATGAAGATAATCCTTCAAATAATGGTGAATTTGAATATAATTCTATTATTTCGGTTGATTTAGTTAAAGGTAAAACCAATTGGATTGTATCAATTTTTAGTTTAGTGATTGATTTTATTTTTGATTTAGGAAGTTTTAGTAATTACAAAGAAAAAGATAAATTAATCATTCAGACAAAAGATTCAGAAATTGAAATTTTACTTTTTAAAGTTGATAAAAAGGAAGTTGAAGAGTTGATTTCTAATTTAAAAGAATCAATAAAATATTAAAGTTGATTTAGAAGATTTTGAATTTGGTTTTTAAAAGTTGGAATAGTTTCAAAAATTGTTTCCCAAACAAAATTCAAATCCACAGAAAAATATTCGTGAACTATAAAATTTCTCATCGACTTTGCTCCTCGCCAATCAATTTCTGAATTTTGCAATTTGAATTCTTCATCAATTTGAGCAACAGCTTCACCTATTACAATAAAATTTTTTAAAACTGCATCTTGTTTTAACCAATCTGAAAGAAAATCTTCTTTAGAATAGTCTTTAGCGACCAATTCTAATTTTTGTCTATCGCTTCAAGAATATGAAGAAAATATAACTTATTAGAATCAGTTTTCATAAAAATAAGTAGCTTCCTTTAAAACTTTTTCTTTGATGAATTTGTTTAAACCATTCTCAGAGATTAAATCAACTTTTTTTTGAAGTTTCAATTCTAAATCATCGTGAATTTTGGCCAACGTAAAAAGACCAATCGGTTTGTGTAATGAAAATAAAATATCAATATCACTACTGTCTTTTTCTTCACTTCTAGCAAATGAACCAAACAAACCGATACGTTTTGGGTTGTATGGTTTTAAAATATCTATGATAATTTGTATTTGATTTTTTGATAACATACTACAAATGTAAACAATTTTGAAATACTTATTACAACACTTTCACTCCAAAATCACAAACCCTAGACACATAAATAGCATATTCAATTCCGGTTTTTGAATAGACTTCTTTAATTTTATTACCCACATTTTCAGCTGTTTGAATTCCTTTACTCAATGCATAAATTGAAGGTCCGGAGCCTGAAATTCCACAACCTAAAGCACCATTTTCCAAAGCCACTTTCTTTACATTATCAAATTCAGGAATTAAATTTTTTCGATAGGGTTCGGCAACCACATCGTGTAAACTTCGACCAATTAATCCGTAATCTTCGGTATATAATCCACTAATCAATCCACCTAAATTTCCCCATTGCGTAATGGCTGTTTTTAACGCAATTTCTTTAGGTAAAACTTTCCTTGCTTCCGAAGTTTTTACTTCAATATGCGGATGAATAATTGTTACATATAAATCCTTCGGACTAGTAATTTTAATAACTTCCAACGGATTATAACTACGAACTAACGTAAATCCGCCCAAAATTGCAGGAGCAACATTATCGGCGTGATAGCTTCCGCTGGCTAAAAATTCACCTTCCATGGCAAACGGAATTAAATCTTTCCGATGCAAAGGGTTTCCTAATAACTCATTAATTCCAACGACAACTCCGGCTGCACTTGCAGCACTGCTTCCAATTCCGCTCCCGGCTTTAATTTTTTTATGGATTTCAATCTCAAATCCAAATTCTAAATCCAAGTGGTTTAACATCGCCAATCCGGCAACACCAGCTACATTTTTATTGGTTTCCAAAGGCAAATCGGCTCCGGTTATTTTTGTAATTCGGATTCCTTTTACATCGCTTTTACGAATAATCATTTCATCGCCAATGCCTTCCAAACATAATCCTAAGACATCAAATCCACAGGATAAGTTGGCTACGGTGGCGGGGCAGAATATTTTTATTTGGTTCATTTTTTTCTGAGTTGCTGAGTAGCTGAGACTCTGAGTAGCTGAGTAAAGTTACTGAATTTAAAAACTCAGTCACTCAGCTACTTAGAGACTCAGCAACTTTTTTTAAACATTTCCAATCCGAATTACATCCGCAAAAATACCTGAAGCAGTCACGGCAGCACCGGCACCGGCTCCTTTGATTATCAACGGTTGATCAACATAACGATCGGTGAAAAATTCAACAATATTGTCTTTTCCTTCTAAATTGTAAAACGGACTTTCCTTTGGAATAAATTGTAAACCAACACTGGCTTTTCCGTTATCGAATTTAGCAACAAATTTCAAACGACAGTCTTTTTCTTTTGCTTCTTTTAACAAATTTTCAAAATGACTTGCATGTTTGGTTAACGATTTGAAAAAGTCTTCATTAGTTGTGGTTTCCATACATTCTTTTGGTAAAAAAGAAATATTTTCAATGTCTTCCATTTCCATTTGATAACCACTTTCACGAATAAGAATCAAAATTTTTCTTGCTACATCAACGCCGCTTAAATCAATTTTAGGATCGGGCTCAGTGAAACCTTGTACTCCGGCTTCTTTCACTACATCATGAAAGTTATAGGTTTCGCTAAAATTATTAAAAATAAAGTTCAAACTTCCTGATAAAACGGCTTGAATTTTATGAATTCGATCACCCGAAGCAATCAAATGTTTCAACGTATCAATAATGGGTAAACCTGCACCCACATTCGTTTCAAACAAAAAAGGAGCATTGTATTTTCGCGATAAACGTTTCAAATTCAAATAATTATCATACTCAGATGAACAAGCTATTTTGTTGCAAGTTACCACCGCAATATTTTTTCGAAGATAATGTTCGTAGGTTTTAGAAACTTCAGCATTTGCTGTAATGTCAACAAAAATGCTGTTGCGAAGATTCAGGGCTTTTGTTTTTTCTATAAAATCAGCTTTTGAAGCTTTTTCACCACTATCCAAAGCCGTTTTCCAATCTTTTAATGAAATTCCTTCTTCATCAAAAACCATTTTTCTGGAATTGGAAAGTGCAATAACCCGCAGATTTATTTTTAAATTTTCTTTTAAAAATTTCTTTTGTTGATTGATTTGTTCGATGAATTTTTCACCTACATTTCCAACTCCCATTACAAATAAATTCAACTGTTTGGTTTGTTCTTCAAAAAAACGTTCGTGTAACGTGTTCAATGCTTTTTTTACATCATTTTCATTGATTACCACAGAAATATTTCGCTCTGAAGCACCTTGAGCAATGGCACGAATATTTACGTTATTCTTGCCTAAAGTACTGAACATTTTTCCACTAATTCCTTGGTGATTTTTCATTTGCTCACCAACCAAAGCCACAATACACAAATCTTTTTCAACCACACACGGATTGATTTTTTGTTGTGCAATTTCTAATTCAAAGATTTTATCAATCGCCGTTTTTGCCAAATCAGCATCAGCATTTAAAATTCCGATACAAATGGAATGTTCCGATGAAGCTTGTGTGATAAAAATAACATTGATAGAATGATTGGATAAAACTTCAAACAAACGTTTAGAAACTCCGGCAACTCCTACCATTCCTGAACCTTCCAACGTAATTAAACTAATTTTATCAATATGTGAAATTCCTTTAATCGGATTTCCGTTCGGATTCGATTCAGAAGAAATATACGTTCCAAAAGCTTCCGGTTCAAAGGTGTTTTTTATCCAAATCGGAATATTTTTGCTTAAAACGGGTTGAATTGTTGGCGGATAAAGCACTTTTGCACCAAAATGTGACAATTCCATCGCTTCTTCGTAGGTGATTTTCTCAATGGGTTGAGCTTGTTTTACGATTTTCGGATTGGCAGTGAACATTCCGTTGACGTCGGTCCAAATTTCTAATTCTTTAACTTTCAAAGCGGCAGCAACAATCGCAGCAGTATAATCAGAGCCACCACGACCTAACGTGGTCGTATTTCCATCTAATGAAGAAGCAATAAAACCGGGAATGAGTGTAACTTGATAGGTAGTAGAATTAAAATAATCAATAATAGTTGTATTCGTAATTTCAAAATTCACTTCAGCTTTTCCAAAGTTATTATTGGTTTTAATTAGTTCCCGACTATCTTTAAAACTGCTATTTGATAGCTGTTGTTTCATCGCTTCAGCAATAATGTAAGACGATAACAACTCACCAAAACTCACAATCATATCTGATGTTCGAGCGGTTAATTCGCCCAACAAATAACAACCATCCAACAACGTTTCCAATAAGGAAATTTTCTTTTTACAATAATGCAACAAAGCCGATTGTTCGTTAGTTGGAACCAATTCTTTAATGGCTTCGAGGTGTTTTTTCTCAATTTGCAAAACGACATCCCGATACGAATCATCTTTTGAAGCTGCTTTTTGAGCTGCAGATAACAGCAAATCGGTAACACCACTAAAGGCTGAAACAGCCACGATTAATTTATCTTCTTTAGATTTTTGTTCAACAATTTCGAGAACTAACTTTATATTTTGAGCATTGGCAACCGAAGTTCCGCCGAATTTTAATACCTTCATTTGATTATTTTTTACTGGAAAATGTAGATTTTATTTTATTCTTTCGAATAAGCATGGATGCGGATGATATGTAAAAATTATACCCCGAATGGGGTTGTAGTTGTAGAAGATGTGCCAAAAGAAAATCCGTTCAACGAATTGAAGGAGTTGTTTGAATAAAATATGTTCTTTTGTGATTTCATCTGAAACAAATGTAATAAATTTACATATAGGAAATGTAAAATTGAAACTTTTTGCGAATACTTCAATAAACTTTGTAATCTGATACAGATGAAAATATTTAATGCAGAAAAAATCAAAGAACTTGATAAATTAACAATTGAAAAGCAGCAAATCACTTCTTTAGAATTGATGGAACGAGCAGCTCTGCAAGCTTTTTTGTGGTTGGTGAATCATTTTCAAGATAAAAAAACCGTTTACCACATATTTTGTGGAGTTGGAAATAACGGAGGTGACGGATTGGTAATTGCTCGAATGTTGAAACAAAATTACTTTGATGTTCATGTGTATGTTGTTCCGTTTACTGATAAATTTTCATCTGATTTTGATTCAAATTTAGATCGTTTAAAAGAAAGTAATTTAACATATGAAGTAATTAATGCTGCATCTGAATTTCCTGATATAGCTGAAAATCATGTTATTGTAGATGCCATTTTCGGAATTGGTTTAACCAGAGAAATGGATAGTTGGCTTCAAATTTTGATTCAAAAAATAAATTATCATCAATCGTTTAAAGTCTCCATTGATGTTCCATCCGGATTATTATTGGATAAAAAAACAACGATTGCTATTCATTCAGATGTTGTTCTCACGTTTCAGTTCCCAAAATTGGCTTTTTATTTACCTGATAATGAAAGTTTTATTAATGAAATTGTTTTGTTGCCAATTGATTTGGATGTGAAATCTATCGAATCAATTCACACTAATTATTATTATACCGATTTGAATAAAATAAAAAAGCGATACAAGCCCATTTCAAAATTTTCGCATAAAGGAACGCAAGGTCATGTGTTGTTGATTGGTGGTTGCTATGGAAAAATTGGAGCAATGGTTTTAGCTTCGCAAGCTGCATTGCGGTCAGGTTGCGGTTTGGCAACGGTTTTTATTCCTAAATGTGGTTACGAAATTTTACAAACCGCCACACCGGAGGTCATGGTGATGACTGATGAAAATTATGATAAAATAACCAACATTGAATTTAATCTTCAACCAAAAGCAATCGGAATTGGAATGGGAATTGGTCAAGAGGAGGAAACTACAGCAGCTTTATATCACTTTTTAAAGGAGAATAAAATTCCTCTAGTGATTGATGCCGATGCATTGAATATTCTTTCTGAGAATTCAGAATGGATGAATTTACTGCCAAAGAACTCAATTTTGACTCCTCATCCTAAAGAATTAGAACGATTGATTGGAATTTGGGAAGATGATTTTGACAAAATTGAAAAAGTAAAATCGTTTGCTAAAATGTACCATTTGGTGGTTTTAATCAAAGGTGCTTATACTTTAATTATTGATGACAAAAATGTGTATGTAAATTCTTCAGGAAATCAAGCTCTGGCAACAGGAGGAAGCGGCGATGTGTTATCCGGAATGATTACAAGTTTTCGTGCTCAAGGTTATTCTGCCGTTGATGCTTCACTTTTAGGCGTTTATTTTCACGGTCGTACCGCTGATCTTGCCATGAACGATATGGGTTACGGAGGTTTTATTGCTTCGGATATTATAAAGTATTTAGGGAAAGTTTTTTTGGAGTTGAAAAATTAAATTTAACTATTAAATGACTAAGTTTTTCAAGTTGAATTAATTAATTTTCATTTGAACACTCAAATGTTGAAGATTTTTACAAATGTTATTAAAAAAACCACAATTATGTTGCATTTATGCAAACGTTTGCGGAATTTTGAAACCTCAACCAAACAATAAATGGACCATTATCATTATATCAGTTCCGACCTACTTTCGTTGGAAACCATCAATCAAATTTTACTTGAAAATAAATCGCTTGCTTTATCAGAAGAAGCAAAAGTCAACATACAGAAATGTCGTGATTATTTAGATAAGAAAATGCAATCGCAAACCGATCCGATCTATGGTATAAATACTGGATTTGGGTCGTTGTGTAATGTGAAAATTTCAAATGAAAATCTTTCGCAACTTCAAGAAAATCTAGTGAAATCACACGCTTGCGGAACAGGCGATGAAGTACCAAACTCGATTGTAAAATTGATGTTGTTGCTTAAAATTCAATCGTTGAGTTACGGAAATTCAGGCGTTCAATTGGAAACGGTGGAACGATTAATAGAATTTTTCAATAATGATGTTTTACCTATCATTTATACGCAAGGTTCATTAGGAGCATCAGGTGATTTGGCTCCATTAGCACATTTAAGTTTGCCATTATTAGGCGAAGGCGAAGTTTGTTTTGAAGGTAAAAAAGTCCATTCTAAAGAAGTACTCGCCCATTTTAATTGGAAACCTATCGTTTTGCAATCCAAAGAAGGTTTGGCATTGTTGAACGGAACGCAGTTTATGAGTGCTTATGGTGTTCATATTTTATTAAAATCATATAAATTATCCTATTTGGCAGACTTAATCGGAACCATTTCGTTAGAAGGTTTTGATGGTCGAATTGATCCGTTTAACGAATTGATTCACTTGGTTCGTCCGCACAAAGGACAAATTGAAACCGCTCAGCGAATTACTGATTTTTTAGATGGAAGTCAAATTATAAATCAAAAGAAAGTTCACGTTCAAGATCCGTATTCTTTCCGATGTATGCCACAAGTTCACGGAGCTTCAAAAGATACAATGGATTATGTGCGAAGAGTTTTTCGAACAGAAATCAATTCTGTAACCGATAATCCAAATGTTTTTGTAGGCGAAGATATTATCGTTTCCGGTGGAAATTTCCACGGACAACCTTTAGCTTTGGCATTAGATTTTCTTGGAATTGCTTTAGCAGAATTAGGAAGTATTTCTGAAAGAAGAACCTATCAATTGATTTCCGGTCTTCGTGGATTACCGGCTTTTTTAGTGGATAATCCAGGGTTGAATTCCGGTTTTATGATTCCGCAATACACCGCTGCAAGCATCGTAAGTCAGAATAAACAATTAGCAACTCCAGCCAGTATTGATAGCATTGTTTCCAGTAATGGTCAAGAAGATCACGTTAGTATGGGTGCGAATGCGGCAACAAAATGTTTTAAAATAATTGAAAATTTAGAACGCATTTTGGCTATTGAATTGATGAATGCTTCGCAAGCAATTGAATTTAGAAGACCATTGAAATCTAGTGAATTTATTGAGCAATTTATCGCTTCTTATCGAACAGAAGTTCCCTTTGTACAAGAAGATCGCATTTTGCATTATGATATTGAAAACTCTATTGCTTTTTTAAGGAGTTTTGAGATTGAGGTGGAGAATTAAAAAGTTAAAAGAATATTTTTTATAAACCTAAAACAATAGTAGGATCGATATCTAATTTTTTACTGATGTCTCTTGCCGTTTTTAATGTTGGTTCCGTTTTTCCAGTTAAATATTCACTAACTCTTGAAGTGCTTACACCTAGTAATTCCGATAAACGCTTTTGGTTTAATCCACGTTCATACATACGCAATTTCATTGTTTCAATTAACGTTGGTTTTTTAACGGGAAAATTGGTTTCCTCATAATCTGCCACAAGGTCAGACAAAATATTTAGTTCAATATAGCCTTCAGCATCTTGATTTTCAATGTTTTCATTATTTCGTAAAAGCTCTTCAATTCTTTGAAGCAATACATTATATTCTTTTTCTGTTTTAATCATCACTATATATTTTTGATGTCTTTTATTTTGTCGTATTCTGAATGTGTTCCAATAAATCGGATGTACACTTTTTTTGCGTTGAACGAAATGATTGCAACTAATCGATACGAGTTTCCTTTTATATTAAAAACAAAACGATTATTGCCAACATAATCAACCGTATTAAAATCCTTTTTAATATCATTTAGCGAATTCCAATCTTTAGAAGTTACTGTGTAATACCAAACAAATAAAGCACTTTCGGCATCATTATGATTCTCAGAAAATTCTTTTATTCTTTTGAAAGTTACAATTCGCATGAAAATTATTTTATACAAATATATATAAAATTTTGAAATTCAAAACAATATTTTTATTTTCAAATTATTTTATAGTTGAAGGTTTTTTATGTTTGGATTATTTTTTTTATAATTCAGCTTTTCACCCTAAAATTCTTCTCAATCGCCTTAATCATTTCCCCTGCAATGTCTTTGTTAGTAGCACCTTCAATTCCTTCTAAACCTGGAGAAGAGTTTACTTCCAACAAAAGTGGTCCTTTACTTGAACGGATAATATCAACTCCGGCTACTTTTAAGCCCATTGCTTTTGCAGCTTTGACGGCGATAATTTTTTCTTCACGAGTTGGTTTGATAACTGAAGCTGTTCCACCTAAATGAATGTTCGCTCTAAATTCTCCTGCCAATGCTTCCCGTTGAATAGTCGCTACTACTTTTCCGTCAATCACAAATAAACGTAAATCTTTACCGTTGGCTTCTTTGATGAATTCTTGTACTAAAATGTTTGCATTCAAACTTTTAAAAGCATTAATAACACTTTCTGCTGCTTTTTTGGTTTCAGCCAAAACAACTCCTTTTCCTTGGGTTCCTTCTAAAAGTTTTACTATTAAAGGAGTTCCGCCAACCATTTTTATTAAATCATCGGTATCTAATGGTGAATTGGCGAATCCTGTCGTTGGAATGTCGATTCCATTATTCAAAAGCAATTGCAATGAATACAATTTATCTCTGGATTGCGTAATGGCGGAAGAAGAATTCAAACAAAAAATCTTTAACGCTTCAAATTGACGTGTTAACGCACAACCATAAAACGTAATATTAGGACGAATTCTGGGAATGACTGCATCTAATTCATTTAAAATTTTTCCACCACGGTAATGAATTTCAGGCGTGTCGGCATCCAATTTCATGTAACATTCTTTGATATTTAAAAATTGCATTTCATGACCACGGCGTTCACCGGCTTCCATTATTCTTTTATTACTGTACAGTTCAGGATTACTGGCCAAAAGCCCGATTTTTAAACCCGAACGTTCTTTCAAAACATCAGGATACAAGTCTTTTAATTTATCGGTTGAATTATCACCTAACAAATATTTCCGTTCCGGATCAACCATTGCTCGTCCGCTCATTGCTTCTCGACCCAATAACATTCTGAAACCCATGGAATCTCGGTTGGTCAGTGTCATTTCTATTACCCAATTTGAATCGCCTAATTTGAGTTGCGTTTGAATCACAAAACGTTGCTCACGAAATCCACTAGAACTTTTTACCACACGTTTATCAATCAAAGGAGCTTGACAATGAATGATGGTTTTGACATTATTCTGAATCGGATTAATATCAAATTTCACCCAATGTTCACCCTCTTTAATAAACGGACTGATGTTGATGGCATGTAGAGCAGAGGTTTTGGCTCCGGAATCTACGCGAGCTTTGATAGTTGGAATTCCAAGTTCTGGAAATGAACACCATTCTTCGCTACCTAAAATTAATTTGTTGTCTAACATTTATTGATGGTATAAAAAAAGCCACGAATTCACAAATAGTTTTACTTTAATTCGCGAATTCGTGGCTTATAATTTAGTTATATCTAACTCGTAGGTTTTTCTGCTTTTTGGATTTTTACACTCAATTCTTGAGCATCCTCCTCAATATCCATAAAAATTTCGTCACCTTCTCCAATTTTGGAAGTAATGATTTCTTCTGCTAATGAATCTTCCACATATTTTTGAATGGCTCTTTTTAATGGACGTGCTCCAAATTGTTTATCAAAACCTTTTTCTGCAATAAATGCTTTAGCTTTATCCGATAAATTCAAAGTATAACCCAGGTCTTTAATACGAGCATACAATTTTTTCAATTCAATTTCGATGATTAAATCGATGTGTTCTTTTTCTAATGCATTAAACACAATCACATCATCAATACGATTTAGAAATTCAGGAGCAAAGGTTTTTTTCAAAGCATTTTCAACAACACTTTTCGAATGATCATCTGCTTGCGAAACTTTTGCAGCAGTTCCAAATCCAACACCTTGACCAAAATCTTTCAATTGACGAGCTCCCACATTGGAAGTCATAATGATAATGGTATTTCTAAAATCGATTTTTCGACCTAAACTATCCGTTAAATAACCATCATCCAACACTTGCAGCATCATATTGAAAACGTCAGGATGAGCTTTTTCAATTTCATCTAAGAGAACAACACAATACGGTTTGCGACGTACTTTTTCGGTTAATTGACCGCCTTCTTCGTAGCCAACATATCCCGGAGGTGCTCCGACTAATCTGGAAATTGCAAATTTTTCCATGTACTCACTCATGTCGATACGAACCAACGCATCTTCAGAATCAAATAATTCTTTAGCTAATACTTTGGCTAATTGTGTTTTTCCGACTCCGGTTTGACCTAAGAAAATAAAGGAACCAATGGGGCGGTTTGGATCTTTCAACCCGGCACGATTCCGTTGAATCGAACGAGCAATTTTCATTACTGCTTCGTCTTGACCAATTACTTTTCCTCTGATTAATTCAGGTAAATGAGCTAATTTATTGCTTTCTGTTTGAGCAATTCTGTTCACAGGAATTCCGGTCATCATTGAAACCACATCGGCAACATTATCTTCGGTAACGGTAATTCGGTTATTTTTAGAATCAATTTCCCATTGTTCTTGAGCAATTGCTAATTCTTTTTCAATACGTTTTTCATCATCTCGCAACTTCGCTGCTTCTTCGTATTTTTGTTTTTTAACGACGGTGTTTTTCAATTCACGAACATCTTCTAATTGTTTTTCAAGTTCCAAAATTTGTTTTGGAACTTCAATATTGGTGATGTGAACACGAGAACCGGCTTCGTCTAATGCATCAATGGCTTTGTCCGGTAAAAATCGATCAGACATATAACGACTTGTTAATTTTACACAAGCATCAATTGCTTCCGATGTGTAAGTTACACTATGATGTTCTTCATATTTACCTTTAATATTATTTAAAATTGTAATGGTTTCTTCAATCGAAGTTGGTTCAACAATTACTTTTTGAAAACGTCTTTCCAAAGCACCATCCTTTTCAATATATTGACGGTATTCGTCTAACGTTGTAGCACCAATACATTGAATTTCGCCTCTGGCTAAAGCGGGTTTAAACATATTCGAAGCATCCAACGAACCTGTTGCTCCACCGGCACCAACAATCGTATGGATTTCATCGATAAACAAAATAATGTCATCGTTTTTTTCCAATTCATTCATTACCGCTTTCATTCGTTCTTCAAACTGTCCGCGGTATTTTGTTCCCGCAACTAAACTTGCTAAATCAAGTGTAACTACTCGTTTATTAAATAAAATTCGGGATACTTTTTTTTGTATGATTCGCAACGCTAAACCTTCTGCAATGGCAGATTTACCAACACCGGGTTCACCAATTAAAAGCGGATTATTTTTCTTTCTTCGGCTTAAAATTTGTGAAACACGTTCGATTTCTTTTTCACGACCCACAACCGGATCAAGTTTTCCTTCTTCGGCCATTTCTGTTAAATCGCGACCAAAATTGTCTAAAACAGGTGTTTTCGATTTTTTATTGGTTTTGCTTCCCGGGTTATTAAAAGAGCCTTCTTTTAAACTGTCATCTTGTCCTGAGTCATCATTAAATGATTCTGCTTTTGGAAAATTTTCATTAAAATCTTCTTCATTGTTATTTGGTATCATATTCAAATATTGTTCTTTAGCTATATCGTAATCGATTTTTAGCTTGTTAAGTAATTTTGTTGTCGGATCGTTCTCGTTCCTCAAGATACAAAGCAAAAGATGTGCCGTACTGATAGAAGAACTCTGGAAAACTTTGGCTTCTAGAAACGTAGTTTTTAACGCTCTTTCCGCTTGACGGGTTAAGTGTAGGTTTTTCTTTTCATTGCCAATCTCGGCAATAGGATTTGGCGGACTTAAAATCTCAACTTTTCTTCGAAGATGCTCTAAATCTATATCTAAATTGTTTAAAATGTTTATCGCTTTTCCATTTCCATCTCTCAAAATACCTAACATCAGATGTTCAGTTCCAATAAAGTCGTGACCCAAACGAAGGGCTTCTTCCTTACTGTAACTAATTACATCTTTGACTCTTGGTGAAAAATTATCGTCCATAGCAATTGTTTTTTATAGGTAAATTTAGTGAATATGATTAAAATAAGCAAAAACCATTCCTTGACTAATCTGCTGACAGTAAATTGACAAAAAATATTTCAAAAATAAAAGCTAAAATGCTATATACTTATCAACCAAAAACCGAGGTCTTTTTGTTAATAAATCTTTGAAATTTGTTCGTTTTTTTATCTTAAAAAATGTTCAAATTCCTTATATTAGCACGTTTTGTTAAAATATAATTTTTAAAATATAAATACTTATGTCTGAAGGAGAAAAGTTAATTCCTATTAACATTGAAGATGAGATGAAATCAGCTTACATCGATTATTCGATGTCTGTTATTGTGTCACGTGCTTTGCCTGATGTTAGAGATGGTTTAAAACCTGTGCACCGTAGAGTTCTTTACGGAATGTATGATTTAGGAGTTTTTTCGAATAGAGCTCACAAGAAGTCTGCAAGAATTGTCGGAGAAGTTTTAGGTAAATATCACCCACACGGCGATACATCGGTTTATGATGCAATGGTTCGTATGGCTCAAGAATGGAGTTTGCGTTATCTTTTGGTAGACGGTCAAGGTAACTTTGGTTCAGTTGATGGAGATAGCCCTGCCGCCATGCGTTATACAGAAGCCAGAATGCAAAAGATTTCGGAAGAAATTATGGCCGACATTGAAAAGGAGACTGTTGATTTTCAATTGAACTTTGATGATACGTTATATGAACCAAAAGTAATGCCAACAAAGGTTCCGAATCTTTTGATTAATGGAGCCTCCGGAATTGCGGTTGGTATGGCAACAAACATGCCTCCTCACAATTTGACAGAAGTTATTGATGGTACTTTGGCCTACATTGATAATAACGAAATTGAAATTGATGAGCTGATGAATCATATAAAAGCTCCTGATTTTCCTACCGGAGGAATTATTTATGGTTATGAAGGTGTCCGTGAAGCATTCAAAACAGGTCGTGGACGTATTGTCATGCGTGCCAAAACAAGTTTTGAAGAAAGTAACGGAAAAGAAGCGATTGTTGTAACGGAAATTCCATATCAGGTAAACAAGGCTGATATGATAAAAAAAACAGCCGATTTAGTTAATGATAAAAAAATTGAAGGTATTTCAAATATCCGTGATGAATCGGATAGAAACGGAATGCGAATTGTTTATGAATTAAAACGTGATGCAGTTCCAAATGTGGTTTTGAATACGTTATATAAGTTTACGCAACTACAATCTTCTTTTAGTGTAAACAATATTGCATTAGTAAATGGTCGTCCACAAATGTTGAATCTGAAAGAATTGATTCATTATTTTGTGGAACACCGTCATGAAGTAGTTGTTCGAAGAGCTAAATTTGATTTGCGTAAAGCTGAAGAAAGAGCTCACATTTTAGAAGGTTTAATCATCGCTTCAGATAATATTGATGAAGTAATTGCTTTGATTAGAGGTTCGAAAGATGGTGATGAAGCAAGAACGAAATTGATTGAACGTTTTTCATTAAGTGAAATTCAAGCTAGAGCTATTGTTGAAATGCGTTTGCGTCAACTTACCGGTCTTGAGCAAGATAAATTACGTGCGGAATATGAAGAAATCATGAAATTGATTACACATTTGAGAGAATTGTTGGCAAACAAAGATTTGAGAATGCAAGTAATCAAAGATGAATTGGTTGAAATTCGTGATAAATATGGAGATGAAAGACGTTCTATTATTGAATATTCAGGAGGTGATGTAAGCATTGAAGATTTAATTGCAGATGAAAATGTGGTGATTACAATTTCTCATGCGGGATATATTAAACGTACAAATCTTTCAGAATACAAAACTCAAAATAGAGGAGGAGTCGGTCAGAAAAGTGCAGGAACAAGAGATCAAGATTTCTTAGAGCATTTGTTTGTAGCCACCAATCACCAATACATGTTGTTCTTTACTCAAAAAGGAAAATGTTTCTGGATGAGGGTTTATGAAATTCCAGAAGGTAGTAAAACATCAAAAGGAAGAGCCATTCAAAACTTGATTAATATTGAAAATGATGATAAAGTAAAGGCCTTCATCTGTACACAAGATTTGAAAAATGAAGAATATATCAACAATCATTATGTAATCATGGCCACAAAACAAGGAATTGTAAAAAAGACCTTGTTAGAACAATATTCACGTCCGAGACAAAACGGAATTGCTGCCATTACTATTAGAGAGGATGATGAATTGTTAGAAGCAAAATTAACAAACGGTAACAGTCAAATTTTGATAGCGGTTAAATCCGGTAAGTTAGTTCGGTTTGAAGAAGGGAAAACTCGACCAATGGGAAGAAATGCTTCAGGAGTTCGAGGTATCACCCTTGCAGATGACAAAGACGAGGTGATTGGCATGGTTTCTGTGAATGACATGAGCAGTGAGATTTTGGTAGTTTCCGAAAACGGTTATGGAAAACGTTCTTCTTTGGAAGATTACAGAATAACAAACCGAGGTGGAAAAGGGGTTAAAACCCTAAACATTACTGATAAAACAGGAAGATTAGTATCCATCAATAATGTTACGGATGCCGATGATTTAATGATTATTAATAAGTCAGGATTAACAATCAGAATGGAAGTTTCCGATTTACGAGTAATGGGAAGAGCAACACAAGGTGTTCGATTAATTAACATCAAAGGAAATGATTCTATTGCTGCAGTTACAAAAGTAATGCGAGAGGAACAAGCTGAAGAAGTTGAATTTGAAGACGTGAGCGAGGAAATTAAAGCTGTTGATAACTCAGAAAATTCAAATGATACAACAGATGAAAATCCAACAGAAGAGAACAATGAAACCCAAGAATAAATAACAACTAAATTAAATTAAAAATGAAAAGCAAATATGCAATCGCTCTGGCTATTTCGATGATTACCATGGGCACATTTGCTCAGAAAGATGAACTAAAAGCACTTGAAAAAGCTTTGAAATCAACTGATGACCAAATGATTAAAACATCATTAACCAATGCAGAAAAGGTATTAGCAAATGCTACAGATGCTGAAAAAGCTCAATTTTACTTTTTAAAAGGTAATGCAATGATGCTGTTATCAAAACGTTCACCTGATAAAGGAGAAAAGCTTTTACAAGCATCTAAATCGTATCAAGAAGTAGTAGAAATTGAAAAAAAGATAGGTAAATCTAAATTTACTCCTCAATCACAATCATCATTAGTTGAAGTGCAAAATGGACTAGTACATCAAGCCATCAATGATAATAATGCAAGTCGTTTTAGTCAAGGAACTTTGAAATTATATGAGGCCTATAATATCAATAAAAAAGACACTATATATCTGTATTATGCTGCAAACGGAGCTGTAAATGGAGGTGATTATGATACTGCATTAAGGTATTATGATGAGTTGAAGAAAATGAATTTTTCAGGAATTTCAATTCAATATTATGCAACAGAAAAAACTACTGGAGAGGAAGTTTCTTTTGATTCTAAGACAGAAAGAGATTTATTTGTCAAAGCGGGGACTCATGTTAAACCCAGACAAGAAAAAACATCTTCTAAAAGAGGAGAGATTTATAGAAATTATGCTTTAATTTTAGTTGAAAAGGGAGAGGTTGAAAAAGCGAAAATAGCAATTGCTGAAGCAAGAAAATCAAATCCAAATGATGCTTCGTTAGCAATTTCAGAAGCGAATTTATATTTGGATGAAGGTGATTTTGAAAATTATAAGAGAGTAGTAAGTGAATTACTTATTAAAAGTCCTAATGATGCTGATTTATTGTATAACTTAGGGGTGGTTTCATCTAAAGCTAATAATAATATTGATGCTGAAATGTATTATTTAAAAGCTATTGAAATTAAAAATGATTATAAGAATGCTTATAAGAATTTAGCAATATTACGATTAGAAGCTGATACAAAAATTGTTGATGAGATGAATAAACTAGGTGGGTCAGCTAGTGATAATAAACGATATGAAGTTTTAAGAAAAGAGAGAGAGAAATTATTTTCTACTGTAATCCCTATTTTAGAAAAAGTTATTGAATTAGATTCAAAGGATGTAGAATCTAAAAAGACGCTTCTAAATTTATATTCTATACTTGACTTAACAGATAAATACAAAACATTAAAATCTACAATGAATTAAATAATTAATAAACGAAACCGTCTCTCACCTTGAGGCGGTTTTTTTTATTTTTTTTTATTTAAAAAGTAGTGTTTGATGAATTCATGCCTGACTTACAGGTTTTTATATCTATATTTTAAATGCTGTAATCATTTTGAAGCAACACTTTTACCTTATTAGTTTGACAACTTTATTTCCGATAAGCATCCCTTTAGAGGTGTTGACAGCATTGTTGGAGTTATTACCATTCAACCTTTATGAAGGTATATGGAAAAAGAAAGGCATTCTAACAGGTCAACCAAAATGTTGATAAAAAGTTGTCTTGAGTGTTTACATGGCTAACACGTATTCTTCTATAAAAATTGAATTAGCCATAATTTTCATTAAAAATAAATAGAAAAGATAGAGAGTTTGAATTACTTTAGCACATATATTTAGAAAGAAAATTATCGCCTAAAAGGTAATTTTTTTTCAAATTTTAAAAATAAAATTTCTTATCAAATTTCTTCAGATTAAAAATGCTTCAAAATTTTAGTATTTAAGTGGTTTCTGTTATATCTATTCCTGCATTGTATGATATACATTCATCACATCATCATCTTCTTCAATTTTTTCTAATAATTTTTCAACATCGGCCATTTGTTCTGCTGTAACTTCTTTGGTTATTTGAGGAATTCGTTCAAAACCGGAAGATAATATTTCAATATTTCTGTTTTCCAATTCTTTTTGAATGGAACCAAAACTTTCAAAAGGAGCATACATTAGAATTCCATCTTCATCAGCAAAAATTTCTTCAACACCAAAGTCAATCATCTCTAATTCTAATTCATCTACATCTTGACCTTCAGCAGGAATTCTGAAATTACAGGTATGGTCAAACATAAATTCAACTGAACCTTGTGTTCCCAGCGTACCGTTACATTTATTAAAATAGCTTCTTATATTAGCCACCGTTCTATTGTTATTATCAGTAGCCGTTTCTATCAATATTGCTATGCCGTGAGGTGCATAGCCTTCAAACAATACTTCTTTGAAATTGGCAGTATCTTTATCCGATGCTTTCTTGATGGCACGCTCCACATTGTCTTTTGGCATGTTGGCGGCTTTTGCATTTTGAATAACAGCACGCAAACGAGAGTTGGTTTCCGGATTCGGACCACCTTCTTTCACGGCCATTACGATATCTTTTCCAATTCTTGTAAACGTTTTTGCCATGGCTGACCAACGTTTCATCTTTCGTGCTTTTCTAAATTCAAATGCTCTTCCCATTTCTATTTATTTCAGTATTCTTTATTCGAAATTACTTGTTCAAAATTTGTGTTGCAAAAATAGTATTAAAACTAATATTTTAAAATCCTTTTTACTTTTTATAAAAAGGTAATTTCACCACTTTTGCTTTTACTTTATTATTTCGAATTTGAATAAAAATTTCAGAACCTTCTGCAGCAAATTCAGTATTTACATAGCCCATTCCAATCCCTTTACCTACAGTTGGAGCCATTGTTCCTGAGGTTACGATTCCAATAGTAGTACCGTCAGCATCCACAATTTGGTAATCATGACGTGGAATTCCTCTTTCCAACAATTCAAAACCTACTAATTTCTTTGTAACGCCTTCTTCTTTTTGTTTTTTAAGGTTTTCGGAATTGGTAAATTCTTTTGTAAATTTTGTAATCCATCCCAAACCTGCTTCAAGTGGCGAAGTGGTATCGTTGATGTCATTTCCGTATAAGCAAAATCCCATTTCCAAACGCAAGGTGTCGCGAGCTGCTAATCCGATTGGTTTGATGCCAAAAGAAGCACCGGCTTCAAACACTTTTTTCCAAATGTGTTCCACTTCGTCATTTTTGCAATAAATTTCAAAACCACCGGAGCCTGTATATCCGGTTGCTGAAATGATTACATTTTCAATTCCGGCAAAATCGGCCACTTCAAAATGGTAATATTTTATGGCACTTAAATCGATTGAAGTAAGCGTTTGCATTGCTTCTACACTTTTAGGACCTTGAATGGCTAATAAAGAATAATTTTCAGATAGATTTCTCATGTCAACACCTAAATCATTATGCGACGCAATCCAGTTCCAGTCCTTTTCAATGTTTGATGCATTCACCACCAAAAGATATTGTTCTTCTTCTAATTTATAGACAATCAAATCATCAACAATTCCTCCGTTATCATTAGGTAAGCAAGAATATTGTGCCCTTCCAACCGTTAAAACGGAAGCATCATTTGAAGTTACTTTCTGTATTAATGCCAATGCGTTGGGACCTGATAAAATAAATTCGCCCATATGTGATACGTCAAAAACACCCACGCCGTTTCTAACGGTTTCATGTTCTGCAGTTACGCCTTCATATTGAACAGGCATGTTATAACCGGCAAAAGGAACCATTTTTGCACCTAAGCTTTCGTGAATGTGAGATAATGCAGTATTTTTCATTTGTTTGTTGAATAAAATTTGAAGTGGCTAATTTATTAAAAATAATGCGATTTAATGCCTAGTTAAGGTGTCAAATTTGTTTAATTGTTACTAATCCATTCAATCTCTAACAATTCTTGCATAAATTGAATTTCTGTTAAAAAATATTTTCATTCACAATCCTAATACCCTATATTTACTTTTTAAATTTTTACGTTTTCCTTTATTAACGAGCATGAAGCCAGAAGAAAATACAATACCACAACAAGCTGATAAAAATATAATAGAGCCCCAACTCAATTTTATACTGACTACTGATGAAGATGATGAACGGCCGGTTTATATTTCCGGAAATTTTAATCTTTGGGTTACTCAAGATAAAAAATTCCAAATGGAAAAAGTTGGAAAAGGTCTTTATCATTTCAAGTTTCCAAATGATTTTAACTATCCTGATGAATTGCTCTACAAATTCACTCGGGGCGATTGGAGTGAAGTTGAAATTGACCAATACGGAAACAAAACAGAAAATCGTTCGTGTAAGCAACACAATGGCGTTAAAAAAGAACATGTTGCAAAATGGAGAAAAAATTGGCTTCCTTTCAAACCGAATTTTTTACCAAAAGTGCATTTGATTTCTGAAGAATTTGAAATCCCTCAATTGAATAAAAAACGAAAAGTTTGGGCTTTGTTGCCATATGATTATGAAACGTCAACAGAACATTATCCTGTGATGTATTTGCAAGATGCTCAAAATTTATTTAATGAAAAAGCCAGGTATGGCAATTGGGAAATTGATAAAAAGTTAGCCGTAATGGCGGAGTATAAAATTGGAAAAATCATCGTTATTGCAGTTGAACATGCCGATAATGAAAGAATCATAGAATACAATGTAGGCAACACTGTTTTGGGTGCCGGTCAAGGAAAAAAATACATTCGATTTTTAACAGACACCTTAAAGCCTTTTGTTGACACTAATTTCAGAACCAAACCCGAACGCGAGCATACCGGAATAGGGGGGAGTTCAATGGGTGGTTTGGTAAGTATTTTCAGTGGAATCATGTATCCTGAAGTATTTGGTAAGTTGATGATTTTTTCACCTTCTTTATGGGTGGTTCCTAAAATCAAGTTGTCATTTTTAGATATGGATGAACCTCAAGACACTCGAATTTATTTGTATGCCGGTGGCGATGAAAGTGCCACAATGATTGATCATGTTAAAAATTTCAAGAAGCGATTATTAAAAAAAGATGCATTGAATGATAAAATGAAAGTACGATTAAGCATTAACGAACAAGGAAAACACAATGAAGTTTTTTGGAGTGACGAATTTCCAAAAGCCATTGAGTGGTTGTTTTTTAGTACGAAAGAAGAATAACAATTTCAATGGCAATAACAATTACAATGGCAATAACAATAACAATGACAATGACAATAGCAATGGCAAAAAGCAAAAATTAAAAAAATCAAAAGTTTATAAATGAAAATTCATTACACGAATAACCTAATCTTTAAGAAAGTAAATTTAATTCCGCTTTTGGAAACAGAAGAAGACATTATTTTTGATACTATCCATCTGTCAAAATCTATTTTTTCGGGAAAAAAGGACAGTCTTTATACTTTAGAAAAAGATGAAAATATCTTTTTATTTATTGGTTTGGGAAAAGATCAAGATTATAAAGCTATTAAAACTGCTTTACGAAGAATTTCAGCCAAACAGTTTTCACATTTTAAAAATGAGGCCAAATTGTTTCTCTCATCAGAATTATCTAATGACATGATTGAAGCGATTATATCCGGTTTATGGTTGGGAACGTATCAATTGGGGCATTATAAAAAAGATAAAAAGCAACATCCGTTTGAGGCAGAAGAATTTGTTTTAGAAATTAATTCGTATTTGGATAACACACAAGCCATTGAACGCGGTATCAAGATTGCCAACGCCCAATTGGAAACGTTTCATTTGGTAGATTTACCTCCAAATAAAATTACTCCAAAACATTTAGCGGATTGGGCTGTTGAAGCCGGAAAAAAATACGGTTTTTCTGTTGAAGTTTTTGGCAACAAAAGATCAAAAGAACTAGGTTTGGAAGCCTTTTATTCCGTAGGAAAAGGAAGTGCAAATGAATCGCAATTCATTATCATTGATTATAAGCCCGAAAATTCCAAAAAGCACATTGGCTTGGTTGGCAAAGGAATTACTTTTGACACAGGAGGTTTGAATATCAAAACTGCCGGAATGGTTCATATGAAGTGTGACATGGCGGGTGCTGCGGCAGTTTTAGGTGCCATGCAATTGATTGCTGATTTGAAATTACCGTATCATGTTACGGCTATTGTTCCGGCTTGTGAAAATTCGGTGGATGCCAATTCTTTTTTACCCAGTGATGTGATTGGAAGTTACAGCGGACATTCTATTGAAATCATTGATACAGATGCCGAAGGAAGATTAATCTTGGCCGATGGATTGTCTTATTTAATTAAAAACTACAATCCGGAAACGGTTATTGATATTGCCACTTTAACAGGAAGTAGTGTAGCCACTTTAGGCAATGAATGTGGAGCGTTGTTTACGAACAATGAATCCTTATCTAAACAATTGCAACAATCCGGAGATGAAATTGGAGAACGTTTGTGGCAATTACCTTTATGGGATGCTTATAAATCGGATATTGAAAGTGATATTGCGGATGTTAAAAATTATTCAGGAAAACCGGTTGCAGGAGCTATTTCAGCAGCAAAATTTTTAGAATTTTTTACTAATAATCATACTTCTTGGGCACACATTGATGTAGCTGGAGTAACATTTATTGATGATGAATTTGCAAAAACAAAACACGCCTCAGCATTTGGGGTGCATTTACTAACCAATTTTATTGAAAACCTGTAGCTTATGGATACGACTGTTAAAACTTTTATCTGTATTTCCAATTACTTTAAAGGGAATGATTTTTTAATCAATATGAAAAAATTAGGAAACAAAGTATTCTTAATTACTTCCGAAAAGTTGCGAAACAAACCTTGGGCTTTTGATTCGATAGATGAAATTTTTTATATGCCGGGTCAGGATATTGATTGGGATTTAGACATGCTGCTTCAAGGCGTTGCCGGAATCATGCGGAATGAAAAAATAGCCGCAATTGTTGCCTTGGATGATTTTGATGTAGAGAAAGCTACTTTTTTACGTGAGAATCTTCGAGTGGATGGAATGGGTCAAACCACAGGAAGGTATTTCAGGGATAAATTGGCCATGCGAGTAAAAGCACAGGCAGAAGGAGTTCCAGTTCCGGCTTTTAGTGCATTGTTTAATGACGAATACATCAACACTTTTGCAGACAGCGTTTCGCCTCCATGGGTTTTGAAACCACGTTCTGAAGCATCAGCCTCCGGAATTATGAAAGTACATTCCAAAGAAGAATTATGGGAAAAAATAAATGAATTGGGTGATAATCGCATTAAATATTTAGTAGAGCAATTCAAACCGGGAGCAGTTTATCATTGTGATGGCCTGAATTTTAATAGTAAAGTTTTATTTAGTTTAACATCTCAATATTTAGCCACTCCAATGGAAATTTCACAAGGAGGCGGAATTTTTAGAAGTGCTAACATTCCATATAATAGTGCTGATGAAAAAGCCATAAAAAAAGTGAATGAGCAGGTAATGAAAGCTTTCGGAATGAAACACGGAGCTACGCATACGGAATTTATTAAATGTAATGAAGATGGCAAAATTTACTTTTTGGAAACATCTTCCAGAGTAGGTGGAGCTCATTTAGCAGAAATGGTTGAAGCTGCTTCAGGAATTAACTTATGGGGAGAATGGGCAAAGATTGAAGATGCATTGGTTCGAGGAAATGAGTATAAAGTACCATCACAAAAGAAGCAATTTGCCGGGATTGTGTTGACTTTATCTAAATTTGAACATCCTGATTTGAGTGGGTTTAATGATGCTGAAGTGTGTTTCCGTGTTCCTTTGGAATATCATGCGGGATTAATTGTAAAATCAGAGAAACATGAACGCGTTCGTGAATTATTAGAGGATTATGCCGAACGATTGGTTAAAGATTTTGCAACTGTAGCAGCTCAGGAGAAAGTGAAGAAGTTACATTAATTTTTTAGCCACTAATTACATTAATTTCACGAATTAATTTGATTGTATTTTTTTTAATTAGTGGGAACAGAAAAAACTTTTTTATAAAGATAGTTTTTGCCTTTCAAAATTATATTATTACACCTGACAGGTTTCAAAAACCTGTCAGGTGTGGTCTAATTACCAAAGGAATTAATCAAAAACATTGAAAACCCCAATAATTCAAAAATTTTAAAAAACAATTTTTTAAATAACTTTTATGAAAAAATTTATTTTAACGATTATAGTAATTGCATTTACTAATCTTTCTTTTGGACAAAAGAGTAGTCATGATTTGAAAATTTTTTTAAATGATAATAGTAATATTATAGATGTCAGAGATGTTCTTCAATTTGAGGGAATTGAATACATGAATTTAGAGTTTGCTGGAACTGAATTGAAGAATAAAAGTTATCAGTTGACTGTAAAAGAAATATGGAATGGAAAAGTCAAAAGCGAAACAGTAGTATTTGATAGTAAATCAATTGGAATTGAAGAATTTTCAAAAGTGAATGATACCATTTTAAATTTAAAGGTAATTTCAAAATTAACGAATCATAATAAATTAAAAATGACATTTAAATTTCCTAGTTTTTCTTTTACTAAAGAATATGATGCTATTGAATTAAATGAATACAGTTTGAGAAATCTAGCAAGAGAAAGTAAATTAGAAATAGAGTATGGTAAAAAGTTTTATTTGTTGGCTTACATTCTTCCTTACAAAAGAGAAGATGGCTCTAAATCATGGTGTGAAGTTGGATCTAATGGAAAGGATATTGAAAATTGGGGATTAAAATATGGCATAGAGCACTATTTACTTTTTGAAATGTTGTTTGAATAATAAATATTGGATCTGCAAAGCTTCAAAAATCAGTTAAGCTTAAATAATACTTCTAAACTATTGAAAACCTACCATTCCAAAAACTTCCATAAATACACTTTTTGCCTTTGGAACGAGGTTTCTCAAGCTGATTTTGAGGTGCAAAAATCGCATTTCAAAAGCAAGTCAGGTAGTGAATATTTTTTTACTGAGGATGGTGTTTATCGAATTTCCAATCATTGGGGTAGGGTAGCCAATTGCCGATGGCGGTTAGTTCCTTTAACTGATAATAAAAACCAATATACCAAAGTAGGTTTTGCACATTGGAATGATTTTTTGCCTAATGATGAAAATGCAAAGTTATTCTTTATCCAAGTGGATTGGGAGCAAAAAACAGTTGATTTTTTTCATAAAGACTTGCCATTTTACGACGGAAAAGCAGTTTTAAGAAATGCTGCTGAAACTGCAAAAGTGATGAAAACTATCAAACAAGTTTTGAATGAAGAAAATTGGGCGAAACATTTGGAGTATGAGGATTTGGATGTGATTCGGAAAGAAATCGTTGAAAGTATGGTTGCTACAGATTTAAGTTTTAATGAAATTAAAAGAAAATATTGTTGAGTTTTTAAAATATTTAAGATGTTTAGGTAACTAGGATTTTTATTAATGTTAAAAAACAAAATTACTTATATAACAATCAAACTTTATTATGAATGAAATTATTTCCTGAAAGTAGTTATTATTTTTGTAATAATTGTATGGTTTGTTTTTTTCGAAATGATTACTGCTATCATCCAAAACGAACTAGAACTCCTTATCTATTTTGTGATGACAATTTAATTCAAAATTGTGATTATTAAAGAGTCTTGCTTGTACCCATAATCTATTGCCACTTAATTATAATCATTGTTAAGTTTTGACTTAGTTCAAACAAATATCAGATTTTAGTGAACCCGATCCTCTCCAAAATAGAAACCGGAACAATCATCCACAGCTATATTTCTTTTTTTTTAGCAATTATCTTAGTTGTTTTTATTTTCTTTGTTGGAATAAAAATGCATTTTAAGAATGCTCAACAACTTATCAAATTACCAAAAAAATGAAAACCATCGCCGTCATTCCAGCTCGTTACGCATCAACCCGATTTCCGGCAAAATTAATGCAGGATTTAGGCGGAAAAACAGTGATTACGAGAACGTATGAAGCCGCTGTGAATACTAAATTATTTGATGATGTATTTGTGGTGACAGATTCTGATTTGATTTTTCAAGAAATTGTTTCTAATGGTGGAAAAGCCATTATGAGTATAAAAGAACACGAGAGTGGGAGTGATCGTATCGCAGAAGCGGTAGAATATTTGGATGTAGATATTGTTGTGAATGTTCAAGGTGACGAACCATTTATTAACAAAGAACCTTTAGCTTCCGTATTGGAAGTTTTTAAAAAAGATGATTCAAAACAAATTGACTTGGCTTCATTGATGCGTGAAATTACAGATTGGGATACTATTGAGAATCCGAATAACGTTAAAGTGATTGTAGATCAAAACGCATTTGCATTATATTTTTCTCGTTCGGTAATTCCGTATCCAAGAGAAAAAAACGTGGGTGCTCACTACTTTCAGCACATTGGTATTTATGCTTTCAGAAAACAAGCATTGTTGGATTTTTATAAACTTCCGATGAAATCGCTTGAAGCTTCTGAAAAATTAGAACAACTTCGCTATTTGGAATACGGAAAGAAAATCAAGATGGTAACTACTTCTCATGTTGGAATTGGAATTGATACTCCTGAAGATTTAGAAAAAGCCCGTAAATTACTTTAGTTTTTCAACAATAATCAATTCGTTGTGTTCTTCAATACGAGGCAAGGTAGCTACTTTGAAATTTATTTGATTGTAAAATCGAAGGTAATTTTGATTCCTAACCGTGTCAATTTCTTTTAACAACATCGTATTAAAAAGCATAAACCCGCCAGGATTTAAAATCTCGGTTAGCCGATTTTGAAAAAAAGTTTCAAATAGAAAACTTGGCATCAAGGTATCTTGAAAAATATCGACAATAATTAAATCATAAGTTTGTTTGGTTTTCAAAACAAATTCAAACGCTTCGTGGTGTATTATGTTGAAATTTTTAATCTTATTTAATTGAAAATAATCATTAGCCAACTCAATTACTTTGTCATCGATTTCAATTCCGGTAATTTTTCCTTTACAGCCAATTTCATCTACCAAGGTTTTGATGACACTTCCTCCGGCAACTCCTAAAACCAAAATGTGATTCATGGGTTTGATTTTTTCAAATCCGATATGTTTTAAACCTTTTCGCAAAACACGTTGCAGACTTCCATAAGAGTAATTGGTATTTTTACTGTCTAAAACCAATTCGCCATTAACTAAAGTTACTTCTAACGTTTTACTCAACTCTGAAGTGGTTTTATAAATATTGATTGGATAAAAGTAGCTGATTAGTTTTTTTAGCATTTTAAATTTTTTAGTAAAAATAAGAGTTTAATCGTATTTTTACTAAAATTATTGTTAGGTGAAAAAACGGTTGAGTCAATTTATTTTATTCAAAGTAATGGGTTGGAAGATAGAAGGAACTTTGGATCCGGCTATCAAAAAATGCGTCATTATTGTGGTGCCTCACACCAGTTGGCATGATTTCTACATTGGATTATTTATAAGAAGTTATTTAGGGATTGAAATAAATTTTGTGGGTAAAAAAGAATTGTTTCAATTTCCGTTTGGGTTTTATTTCCGATGGTTAGGTGGAGCTCCTTTGGATAGAACCGGTGGATTGAACAAAGTAGATGCTATTGCAAAAGTATTTGCTAATCGAGAAACCTTTCGATTAGCTATCGCTCCTGAAGGAACTAGAAAGAAAGTAATAAAATGGAAAACAGGGTTTTATTATATTTCACTTCAAGCAAATGTTCCGATAATTCCTGTCGCTTTTGATTTCAGTAAAAAGCAAATTACTATCAATAAACCGTATGACCCAACCGGAGAAATCGAAGTGGATATGCCTATTTTGGAACACTATTTTAAAGGAGTAGTTGGTAAATATCCAGAGAACAGTTTTCTGTTTTAATGTACTTAGTTTTCAGGAATATAACTTTTGAAACTACCGTCTTTAAAAAATATCACAATCTTTTCTATTTCTTTATTGTTACTCGCGATCCCTTTGTTTTGTGGGATAAGCGGTTTTGGTAAGTCAGATAAGGGTGCTTTTTCATGCTCCGTATTGATTTGCTTTGCATCTTCTGTCGTCTCTACATCAGTTAACTTTGGAAAACTCCCTCTACTAAGCAAAAACCAATACAAATCAACTTCAGGAAAACTTTCAGAAACTTTCAACACAAATTCTAAACTCGGTTTGTTTCTTCCGGATAGGAGGTGTGATAAACTGGAACGCTGTACACCAATTTTATCAGCAAACGATGAGGCATTCAGTTGGTAATAGTCCAACAGAATTTCTAGCTTTTGAACAAAATCTTGTGTGTTTAACATAGTAAATTTGTATTCGGAAAAGAATAGGTTACAAATGTAATCAAATGATTTCAGAATAGGGATGTTACAATTGTAAAATTAACAGTTTATCAATTATTTTATTGTCACTTACACTTTATGTAATGGTATTTAAAATATTGGAAATTAATTATTTAGTTTACAAAATAGTATAAGATAAACAATTGTAATTTTTAAAGATAAAAAACACTAAAAATTGTGTTTACAAAGTTAAACTTTACAACTTTTGCATTGATTTACAATTGTTATTTCAAAGATGTTTACCTTTGTAACGTTAAAAAGTACCACATGAATTATCCATCTCTTTTTGAGAAATATAAAGAACAAACCATTCAAGGCAGATATGTTACGTTGAATCATATTGAGCCTCTTTTTGAAAAGCACCAATTCAAAAATTCCATCTCCGTTTTGGGAAAATCGGTTTTAGGAAAATCGATTTATGGATACAAAACCGGAACAGGAAATTTCAAGATTTTACTTTGGTCGCAAATGCACGGTAATGAAAGTACTACTACAAAAGCAGTTTTTGATTTGTTCAACTTTTTAGATTCAGATGAAAAAGTAGCTTTAAATTGGAAAGAAAAATTTACGTTCTTTTTTATCCCGATGTTAAATCCGGACGGAGCGGAAGTGTATACCAGAGAAAATGCAAATAGTATCGATTTAAATCGAGATTTTTTGAATTTATCGCAACCCGAAAGCAGGTTACTCATGAAATGTTTTCAGGAGTTTAAACCGGATTTTTGTTATAACCTTCATGATCAACGTACTATTTTTGCGGCGGGAAAAACAAAGAATCCTGCAACTGTCTCTTTTTTAGCACCGGCATTTAATGAAGAACGAGCAATTAATGATACGCGACAAAAAGCTATAAATTTAATTGCCGGGATTAATGACGTCCTACAATATCATATTCCCAACCAAGTGGGGCGTTTTGATGATTCTTTTAATAGAAATTGCGTTGGAGATACTTTTCAACAGTTAGGGGTTCCAACGGTGCTTTTTGAAGCCGGACATTTTCAAAATGATTACCAAAGGGAGAAAACCAGGTATTATATTTTTCTCAGCCTCTTGGTGAGTTTTCAATTGCTTTACGAAAACGATTTAGTTGATAACAAAACTGCGAATTATTTAAATATATCACAGAATAATGTTGGTTTTTTTGATTTTATTTATAGAAATGTTAAGTTTCGTTATGATAATTCAGAAATTATAACGAATTTTGCCGCTCAATTTAGAGAAGAATTGGTTGAAAATGAGTTGGTTTTTACAGCCTATATTTCTTCAGTGGGAGAATTAGATGATTTTAATGGTCACTTGGAGTGGGATGCAGAAGGCCAAAAATTTGAAAGTGAAACCGGTACTTTTCCGAAAATTGATGAAAAAGCGAATTTTGTTTTAGGAAAAACCAATGTATTTGTTAATGGTTTATTAAAAAAATAACAATTGCGTTTTTTTATTGAATAAAATATATTTCTTTTGCACTAAATTTAATAATAAATAGACACACACATGAGTAAGTTTCGTTTAGATGAAGTAGATCACCAAATTCTTGATATGTTAATCGATAATACAAGAGTTCCTTTTACCGATATTGCTAAAAAACTTTTAATATCAGCCGGTACCGTTCACGTTAGAGTGAAAAAAATGGAAGATGCAGGAATTATTATGGGTTCTTCTTTAACTTTAGATTATGAAAAATTAGGTTATTCTTTCATTGCTTATGTTGGAGTTTTCTTAAACAATACTTCACAAACTAAATTTGTTTTGGAACGTATTAACGAGATTCCTTTTGTGACTGTAGCACATGTTACAACCGGAAAATTCAATATTTTTTGTAAAATCCGTGCTAAAGATACCAAACATGCTAAAGATGTTATCTTCATGATTGATGATATTGAGGGTGTTTATAGAACAGAAACCATGATTTCACTGGAAGAAAGTATCAATGATAAAAAACGTTTGATGCACACCATTTTCCAAAACATGTAAGATGTAATGGCACTATAAACAAACCCTCTCCTTCAAACCGAGAGGGTTTTTTTATACAATCATAATAGGAGTTACAAATACAAATAATAGAATAATTCACTAATTTAGTAAGCAAAATTCAGCCCATGTACACGCTACCAAGAATAGAACGATTTCGTCAAAATGTTTTATCCAAATACCAAATTTACAACAGTGTCTTTATTACGTTGCCTTTTGATGCGATAGACAATACCGGTGTTTTATTACCTCTTTTTTCCGAAGTGTGTGAAAATGGATTTAAAAACCAACAAAGTCCAAATGATATTTTTGAATCGTTTGCTGCCAAATACATGGAAAATCCTTCTGAAGAGCAAAAAATCGAACTAATGTTTCGCTTTATTCAATATGTAGAACGACAAGTTGTGCTTTTTGATGCCATTGAAGATGCTGCATTTCCAACGGTGAACAATATGGAAGGTCGCGGTTCACTTCGCGATATGAAAGAAAAAGCAGAACAACGTTCAAAATCAAAAGAACTTAGAACTTTTTTAGAAAACTTTAAAGTGCGAACGGTTTTAACAGCACATCCAACGCAGTTTTATCCGGGTGCTGTTTTGGGAATTATTACCGATTTAACCGAAGCCTTACGAGTGAATGATTTAATTCAAATCAAACAACTGTTAGCTCAATTGGGTAAAACACCTTTTATTAAAAAAGAAAAACCAACACCATACGACGAAGCGATTAGCTTGATTTGGTATCTTGAAAATGTATTTTACACCACTGCCGGAAATATGATTCAGTACTTACAGAAGAATATTTATGGCGGGGAGGAAATTACTAATGCTATATTTAATTTGGGTTTTTGGCCCGGAGGCGACAGAGATGGAAACCCATTTGTGACAACAGAAATCACTTTGAAAGTTGCTGAACGTTTGCGTACTTCTATTTTGAAATGCTACTACAATGACATCCGTAAACTGAAAAGAAAACTTACTTTTAAAGAAGTAGATACAATAATTGCTGATTTAGAAAGTAAATTATATCGTTCTGTTTTTTATTCACGAGGTGAGATTTACTTGACACAAGAAGAATTTTATGAAGGCTTACAGCGAATTAAACAGCTTATAAAACAGGAACACCAATCACTTTATTTGGACGAAATTGATTTATTGTTGAACAGACTCAACTTGTTTGGGTTTCATTTTGCTACTTTAGATATTCGTCAAAACAGCAAAATTCACAAACAAGTATTTCAAGATATTGTAGCGAAAGAAAAAGCACTTTTTCCTGAAAATTATTTTGATTTGGAGGAAAAGGAGAAAATTGCTGTATTATCCAATTTGCGAAGCAATATTTCGGAAGCCGATTTTGATGATGCGATTACTGGCTCAACAGTTAGTTCTATTCACGCCATGAAAACCATTCAGGAACGAAATGGAGAACTGGGTTGCAATCGCTACATTATCAGCAATAATGAAAGTGCCTTGAATGTAATGGAAACCTTTGCTATGTTTCATTTATGCGGTTGGGAAGACCCTTCTGTTGATGTGATACCGCTTTTTGAATCGGTAAACGATTTGCATTCGGCGGACAAAATAATGGAACAATTGTACACAAACGCTTCCTATAAACAACATTTGCAAAACCGAAATAATACACAAACTGTTATGTTAGGTTTTTCTGACGGTACTAAAGATGGAGGATATTTAATGGCCAATTGGAGTATTTATAAAGCAAAAGAAATGCTGACAGCCATTTCAATAAAATACGGAATCAAAGTACTGTTTTTTGATGGTAGAGGCGGACCACCCGCTCGCGGTGGCGGAAAAACCCACAAGTTTTATGCATCTTTGGGTTCCAATATTGAAAACCAACAAATACAAATTACGGTGCAAGGTCAAACCATTAGTTCGAATTTTGGTACTTTGGATTCGTGTCGTTATAATCTAGAAAATTTATTAAGTGCCGGAGCTACAAATCAAGTTTTTAGCAAAGGTGAAATCGCTTTGTCGGAATCTGAAAATAAGGTGTTGGATGAATTATCAGAATTGAGCTATGATAAGTATAAAAAATTCAAGCAACATCCCAAATTCATTCCGTATTTGGAGCGAATGAGTACGCTGAATTATTATGCAAAAACCAACATTGGGAGTCGTCCTTCCAAGCGTAACAAGTCCGATCAATTGGATTTTAATGATTTACGAGCCATACCGTTTGTGGGTTCTTGGAGTCAATTGAAGCAAAATGTTCCCGGATTTTTTGGAGTAGGAACAGCGTTGCAACATTTTGAAGCAACCAATCAATGGGAAAAAGTAGTAATGTTGTATCAAAATTCGTTGTTTTTTAAAACCTTGATGGAAAACAGTATGATGTCCTTGTGTAAATCTTTTTTTCCATTAACGGCTTATATGCAAAAGGATGAAGAGTTTGGAGCGTTTTGGCAAATCATTTATGATGAATTTTTGGAAACCAAAAGATTGTTGTTAAAACTCTCCGGATTCAAGGAATTGATGGAAAACTATCCTGATGGTAAAGCCTCCATCGAAATTAGAGAACAAATTGTATTACCGCTTTTAACCATTCAACAATATGCGTTGTTAAAAATCAATGAACTAAAAAGTCAAAAAAATCCAAACGAAAAGCTAATTGCCGTGTATGAAAAGATTGTAACACGTTCGTTGTTCGGGAATATTAATGCGAGTAGAAATTCGGCTTAATTTAAAATTTATAATTCAAATTTAAAATAAAGAATCATGACTTCATCATCCTTACAAACAAGTGAATACGCACCCTATTATAAACCTTATATTGAAGCTTTGGGAGAAGTGGAATTGAGAAGTGGATTTCAAGATGGTATCGAATTTAGTGTAGCTTTTTTTACTACTATTCCTATTCACAAACATGAATTTCGTTATGCCGAAGGAAAATGGACTATCAAAGATATACTACAGCATCTGATTGACGCTGAACGAATTTTTGCCTATCGAGCGTTGCGAATTGCCAGAAATGATACAACTCCTTTACCCGGTTTTGAAGAAAATGACTATGTTGAAACAGCTCATGCCAATAGAAGAAGTGTGAATGATTTGTTGGAAGAGTTTGTTATCGTTAGAAAAGGGACTATGAGTTTGTTTAGCACTTTTACTGACGAACAGTTAAGTCGAATGGGGATAGCCTCAGATAATCCGGTATCGGTTCGTGCTATTGGATTTATTATTTTGGGTCATCAAAAACATCATGAGAAAATTATAAAAGAGAGGTATTTATAAATAAAAAGGAGCCCAATGGAGCTCCTTCTATTTTTTAATAATCTTCTTCTTCGTCTTCTTCATCAGAAGGTTCGTCTTCAAAATCATCATCATCGTCTTCATCGTCAGAACCGCCTGCATCTTTTAATAAATCCACTTCTGTGTCATCGTCAGATGGAGCATCGTCATCTTCTTCATCTACATCTACTTCGTCAATGTCATCGTCTAGATCTAAACCTTTAACCGGAGCAATTGTTTCTACTTCTACATCCAAATCATCATCTTCTTCAAAGTTTTCAATACGGGTAGCGAGTTTTTTGCTCACTTTTACTAAATAAATAGTATCTTCCGTTCGAACTTCAACAGCTTCAATCAATTCGTTTTGGGCATTTCTAAAACGGATAATATCGGTATCTTCATAACCATCAGGAAATT
>NZ_DIVJ01000021.1 GCF_002428305.1 Flavobacterium sp. UBA6135
AAGTTTTTACACAAAGGTCGCTAAGCTTTGTTTCATTGTATATTTCTTTGTGTCCTCCGTGTTCTGAAACACAACGGTTTTTGGTATATTTTGTAGCGTGTTTTAAGCAACCAATTTAGTAAATATTTACCGACCAAGAAAATCCGAGAGGATTTTCGTAAGTGAGCAAAAACCAAGCTATAGAATATACTAGTTGTTAGGTACTGTGCTTTTAGCAATTTATAAATCGTGCTATTTTCGGGCCGAATATGTATGGTTTGTTTTTTCCTTTTTTATCGTTATCAATTATTTCTTGCAATATTCCGATACCAAACAATTTCCAATCTGTTGTTTTAAGTATTCTTTGAAGATTTCTAGAATATCCCTCAACTTTCTTTTTTCTAAAATAAACTTTACTATAATCAAAATCCTCTAATTCTTTAAGAAAAAAATCCAGTTCTTTTTCATCTAAACTTGTTTTCAAAGTGTTGAGATTCATATGAGACATTCCTAAATTCTCATTGTATCCAATAATTGCTTTTTTATCTTTCGGAGGTAGCTTTTTTCTGAAATCATTTACGATTCTAAAAAACTCTTTATTTCCACCAAATAAATGTTGAAGTAGAAATGTCATTAAAACTCCAAAAAAGAATGAAATTAAGTTGTCGATTATCATTTTTTCAATATCAATTTTTTTCTGTCGGCATTGTACCTAACGTTCCGCAGCTACCCGAAGGTGGCGATTTCGAAGCTTTTCACTGTCAACCAAGCAGAAACTTTGATAGAAGCACAAAGCATGATTTAACCACTGAACCGCCACTTTTGGGTAGGTGCTGTTAGTGGCTGGTGTTGTTTCAATTTTTCATTTTACACAAAGTTAGTTCTCATTTTGTCAGTTGCTCCAAGTTTTTTTCTGTTTGTCTGAGATGATGTGTTGCGTGGTAAGTCATCAAGTAAAACATTTCTCTGATGGTCATATTACCAAGTAAAGGATGTGGTAAAACAAGTGTGTCAAGTTCTTCTTCTGTGTATTGTTCTAACAGTTGTTGAATTGTTAGAACAATTTTTTGCAATTCCGCTGTGATTGATGCCTTTTGTTCGGGATTTACTTGTTCGGGTAAAAATTGTTGTGGTGCTTGAAGACTTGTCTTAAAATAGTTTTTAAGCACGGTTTCGTAATCCCAAGTCGGACGGTTTATTTTTCCAAACTTCTGTATAATAAATTCTTTTGATGGTAAAACTTTCGGGAATGGCAGCAATGTCAAATATACGTGACTAAATTGTTGTCCCGCAGTCCATTTGTCGTTTTGTCCGTAAACAAATTGGTCGTTAGTCAAAGAATTAATGAAATCACTCATTTCTTTATGATTGTCATAAAACACATTTATAAGTTCCTGCTTTGTCATTGTATTTTATTTAATGGTTTATCTTTCTTTTTTTTGGTTTTCCGTTACACTTGCCACTAACTCGTATTATCATTACAAAATGTATTGTTTAATATTATTGTGATAAACTATTAAAATTCTTATATAGATTGTTTTTTCGCAATTTTATAATGTCACTAAATTACTTATAATATTTAATTTGAAGTGCTAATGCAAAAAATAATTTTAATTATTGTAAGCATAATCTTTTGGAACTTTTAGAAGATGTTGGGTTGGTGAAGTTGGTTGTATAGGAAAAGAAGAATTATCTAACATAAAAATATCGCCCCCTAAAACAACCCCCTATAAAATTAAAAAACCTTGAAAATCAAAAGATTAACAAGGTTTTAAGTACAAGAGGCGGGACTTGAACCCGCACGAGCCTTACAGCTCACTGGATTTTAAGTCCAGCGTGTCTACCAATTCCACCACTCCTGCATTGGTATTAAATTTTTTTGAGCGAAAGACGGGATTTGAACCCGCGACCCCCACCTTGGCAAGGTGGTGCTCTACCCCTGAGCTACTTTCGCAAATATTATTAATGAACGCGCACTTAATTGCTTAAATGAGACGGCAAATTTAAAACATTTCTATTAACTGCAAAGATAATTATTAATTTTATTTAAAAGATTTTTTTAATCCGCTTGTTTTAAGGTTGTAATTCTGTAATAATAAAATATATTTGCACTATTTTAAACAATTTTAATGCAAATAACCTCAAAATACATTCCTCAAAAGGTGAATTTTTCAGCAGTATTTAGTGATTTTAAGCAGTTAACCAAAGTGGGCTTGTCGCTGAGTGTGGTGTTTTCATCATTGGCTGGCTATTTATTGGCCGTTGAAGAAATTAAGGTTTCAATCCTTATTTTATTGGCAATTGGTGGCTATTTAATGGTTGGGGCTTCAAACGCTTTTAACCAAATTATTGAAAAAGATACCGATGCCTTAATGAAACGAACCATGAACCGACCTTTGCCAACAGGCAGAATGCACGTTTCCATGGCGATGGTGATTGCGGTCTCTTTTACCATTTTAGGCTTGGCTATTTTATACAGTATCAATCCAAAAAGTGCCTTGTTTGGCGCTATTTCTATTTTTCTATACACCAGTGTTTACACGCCGTTAAAATCGATAACACCTTTGGCCGTTTTTGTTGGCGCAATTCCCGGAGCCATTCCTTTTATGTTGGGTTGGGTTGCCGCAACCGACGATTTTTCCATTGAACCAGGCATGTTATTTTTAATTCAGTTTTTTTGGCAATTTCCGCATTTTTGGGCAATCGCTTGGCTTCAATATGATGAATACAAAAAAGCCGGATTTAACTTAATGCCAATGGGACAAAAAAATAAAAAAGCGGTGGTGCAAATTATTATTTATACTGTTTGTTTGATCATAGTTTCTGTGATTCCTGTATTGAAATTGACAGGAAATTTTTATATTTATCCGGTCACAGCAATTATTGTTGCATTATTGGGTGGCGTGATGTTATTTTATGCCGTTAAATTATATAAAAACCAAACCAATAAAGAAGCAAGACAACTCATGCTTTCAAGCGTTTTATACATTACTTTAATTCAGGTTATTTATGTGGTTGATAAATTTTTACATTAAGATTTTAAATTAAAATATATGAATTTTTAACCTAAAAAAAAACTCAACAGTTAAACGATTAACTAATAAAAAATCTCATGAAACAAACTATAGATCAAGAATACAAACAAGCAAAAAGAAAGTCGGCCAAGCCTATGTTGTGGGTTTCCATGGTGAGTATGACCATGATGTTTGCCGGATTGACAAGTGCTTATGTGGTAAGCAGAAAACGTCCAGATTGGGTTTCCTTCGATTTGCCAAACGCAT
>NZ_DIVJ01000014.1 GCF_002428305.1 Flavobacterium sp. UBA6135
ATAAACTGTGGTGATAAGCTGCCTACTGCGTAGGAGGTTGCTATCTCGTCTGCGACGTCGCTCGCAATGACAAACGAAGTTGATAAACTAAGGTGATAAACTTTGGTGATAAGCTGCCTACTGCGTAGGAGGTTGCTATCTCGTCTTCGACGTTGTTCGCAATGACAAAAAGGAGGGTGGGTGTTTTATGGTCGATGAATGGGTTGTTTTTTGCGATTAAATGCATGAAATTGTAGGAAGACGACGTTTTTGGTGTTTTTTGTTGCTTAAAATTGATTGTTTTAGGGGTTGATTTTGAGGATTTTAGTTATTTTATGCAGAAAACCGCCATAAAAATTTGTGTTGTTTGTCGATTATTTTTTATTTATTCTTACAATTACTCTTGTTTTAATAAGAAAATAAATGCTAAAATTAAGATTTACTGCAAAATCCTTAAAATCAGTGTTTTGTGAAAATGCGTGTGTTTTTATTTGTTAAATTTTTGTTTATAGCTTTGTCATGCACCAAAGAGGTGTTGGACCCCAAGTCTATTTTATCAACTTAATTTTTGAAATTATGAACAGAAGACAAGAGAGCAAACGCTCGATGTTTATTGTAGTTGAAGAGTTTGTACAGAACTCTGATGCTAGTGTTTTGGCTTTGATGCCGAATTTTAATTCGGCGTATCAGGAATTTGTAACTGCTTTAAATGATTTAAGAGCAGCGAGTGAGGATCAACTTTATAACCGTACGGGAGCCCGTGTTGAAAAGGAGTTATATCAGACGGCTATGGTTGATTTGAGTATGAATATTGCGAGTAGAATCCGGGCATATGCTTATGATAGTGGTAACTGGTTTTTGTTTCGCAAGGTGAACAAGTCGCGTTCGAGTATTGCTAAAATGAAGGATTCGCTTAGCATGGATTATTGTCAAATGGTTCATGATGAGGGGACGGCGTTGTTGGCTTCTTTGGGGGCTTATGGTGTTGTTGCTCAGGATTTGACTGATTTGCAGGCTGCTATTACGGTGTATATGGAATGGTTGCCGAAACCACGGACGGCTATTGTTGACCGTAGGGTTCAGACGGAATTGGTTTCGCAGTATTTGGGTGTTTGTAGTGCTAAGGCAGCGGCTATGGATGTTCATGTTAAGATGCTGGAATGGAGTCATCCGGAGTTTTATGAGCGTTATACGTTTAGTCGTAAGTTGGTTACACCGGGTTATCGCAAGTTGTCTTTACGAGGTTCGATTACGAACGAGATGGGCGAGGCTTTGGCCGGAGCTGTGGTTCGTATTGGTAGTTTGGGCGTTAGTAAGCGTTCGACGGGCAATGGTAATTTTGAGTTTAAGTCGTTACCGGCAGGGGTTTATAATGTGAGTTTTGAACTTCAGGGTTATGAGACGCATACTCAGCCTGTTGCTATTGTGGCGAATGAGCGTACGGATGTTAATGTGCAGTTAAATGAGGGGGTTTCTATGAGGATTGCTTCGTAATGTTAAATAAATTTGAGATTTTAAAGCTCTTGACTTTGGTTGGGGGCTTTTTTTTTGCCACGAATGCACGAATTAGAGCTTCGCTCTTTTTTTTTTTGCCACGAATTACACGAATTACACGAATTATTTTTGCTACGGAGATGGGAAGGTGCTAAGGTTGTGGGGGAGAGCTTTGCCAGCTATTCGAAGTGTGCTCTCTGCTCTGCGAACGTCTCTGACTTCGCAGCGATAAATTATTTCAAATTTATAGTATATTTGATAAAAAGAAAGTGTCTTTAAGTTCGTATTTTTAAGAACTATAAAGTTCTTACTGCGAAGTCAGAGACGTTCGCTGTGCCTTTCACATAGAAAGACTTAGGTGAGCTGTTGTTAAAAAAGTTTTATATATTTGGTGGTATTAATTAGTTGTAAAACATTTGACTAAACCAATGTCAACAGATAAAATGAATAACTTTTCGCATATTAGATTTGGTTTTCGAGGAGAAGGGATTTTCTATAAATTGAATGGAAAAGAGTATGAATTATGGTCGACCTATGTTAATGGAGTAAGAATTTATTTTGACGACTTGACAAAAACGGATTTGGACGAAAACCAAAAGACAAAAATGTTTTCGGAAATTATAAAGTTCGTAAATATAAATGATAATCAAAAACCTATTATCTGTTATAATTCGGATTATCAAGACGCTGAATTATGGAAAAGACTCTCGACTGATTTCAGTTCAGAAATTAAAGATGTAGAGGTTAGCAATGTAGAAAAAGAAAATAGTGCTCTCTATAAAAATATGGCAGAAGATTTAAAATCGGGATTGACGGAAATCAATATAAGAGGACTAAAAATAAAAACGATTAAGGATTTAGACAAACATTGGAATAAAATAAAATTCACTAAAGATGGCGAATCAAATGAAAAAGTCACCTTTTGGGACAAATTAAAAGCAAAAATGAATTAAAAAAAGTATTAACATAGGTTTATCAACATTGTGGGTTTGAAGCTTGTTCTAAAGTTGGTTTTTATTAAAATTTTAAGTTATAACACACCAAGAAAATTAGCTATTAACACTTTATCATATGAAAGAAACATTTCGTTTGTACTCTGTAAATCCTAAGTTAAATAATTTAAAGGATGCAAAAGCAGAAGACATTGTTCATATTTATAATGGTACAGAAATAAAGTTTACATCGGGACCATATAATGGTCTTTTAGCAACAATTGTTAATTTAGATAAAGTTTCTAATACTAACGATCCATCAAAAAAATATATGATAGAAGTTATTATATATGATAAAATTAATTTTACTACCTCTATTCCGCTTTATAAATACTCAATAGAATTTCAACAATTTGCCTCACAAATCTATTCACCTCAAATTCTCATACCTGATTATAATCTTTTTAAGGAAGAATTTCGAAGTATTCGAGAAGTAAATGATAAAATTATATATGAAATCACTAAAAACCCCAAATACTTAGATTTTTTACACCCTGAAGGTTTTGAAGATTTAGTAAGTAAAATTTATGGAAATTTTGGTTTTGAAGTCAAACGAGTAGGGCGTTGGAATCAGGCAGACAAAGGTGTAGACATAATTGGTGTAAATAGAAATACATCTGTAGGTGATTTTAAAATAGTTCTACAATGTAAACACACAAAAAACAAAATTCAACCGAGTATAATCCGAGAATTAAATGGTATTTTGGATACACAAAATGCTTTAAAAGGAATTGTTGTAACATCAAACTATTTTACAAAAAATACTTTAAAAGAAGCTCATAATGATTTTTATAGAATAGAATTAAAAGATCGAGATTTTTTAATTAATAGCTTAGATAATTTTTTTAAATAATAAAGAATATTTAATTGAAATTTCACGGCTGCCGCACAATTCCCTTCATGTGGCTTTACAATAAATAAAACCCGCTACTGCAAAACAAACCCACCCCCCTCAAACCTCAAAGAGCCGTAGGCTCGAATCTAGTGTAGGGCCGGATTTCAATCCGGTCATTCATAATCCCGTTTTGCATCAATCAAACCCAAAATCGAACAAATAGAATCAAATAATTAAAAACAAATAAAATAAAATAATCTAAAAATCTAACAATCCAAATAATCTAAAGAATTAAATAATCAAATAATCTAAAAATCTGAAAATCTAAACCAGATAAGTAAATATAAAATACCATTTGCGAGAGTGTAAACCCCCTTTGCGAAGCTGTAAATGCCGTTTGCTAGAGTGTAAATACCGTTTGTGAAGCTGTAAATGCCGTTTGCGAGAGTGTAAATGTCAATTGCGAGAGTGTAATTACCGCTTTTGACCGTGTAGATACCGATTTTGATGATGTAACATCCGCTTTTGATGATGTAACTCCCGATTTTGAAGCTGTAACATCCACTTTTGATAATGTAACACCCGTTTGCGATGGTGTAATTGCCTCTTTTGATAATGTAACACCCGTTTTTGATGATGTAACACCCGTTTGCGACGGTGTAATTGCCGTTTGCGAGCGTGTAAATGGCGTTTGTCAAGGTGTTATTGCCATTTGCTAGAGTGTAATTGCCATTTGCTAAGGTGTAATTGCCGTTTGCTAGAGTGTAAATGCCGTTTGCTAAAGTGTAATTGCCATTTGCGAAGGTGTAATTGCCGTTTGCTAGAGTGTAAATGTCAATTGCGAACGTGTAAACCACTTTTTTCCTGTTCTTCACGCTGTTTTATAAAGCGAATCTGACTGGTTTTGACCGGATTTGATAGCTTTTGATTGGTTTTGACGCCTTTTGAGATCAATTGACACCTTTTTTGAAAAAAACTAGGGGTTTTGTTCGGGTGTCGTTCGGGACTTGTTCGGAAGAGCTTCGCAAAAAGGGGGTGTTTTCCGAACAACTTCCGAAGGAATGTCGACCAAATGTGGAATAACATGTGATAAATGTATTATTTAACTTGCGGATTGGGGCGGATTTTTTTAACATCTGATTCGCAGATTATGTTTTTTTTTCAGGCACTGTACGGACAAGTCGCGACTTGACCCTACAATCCAATCAAATCCTTTGGCATAAAACGAAAACTTCGTTATATTTGATCCTACTAAAAAACAACCATGGGAAAAGTAGTCGAAATAAAAACACAACAAACCACTGCCAGCGTTGCCGATTACATCAACACCGTAACAAACGAACAACAACGTAAAGACAGTACGGTCATTCTTGACCTGATGAAAAAGTACAGTGGGGAAGAGCCTAAAATGTGGGGGGCTTCACTCATCGGTTTTGGCATCAAGCGATACCAAAGCCCCAAAACGGGTAGGGAAGTGGATTGGTTTCTGATTGGGTTTTCACCCCGCAAAGCCAACCTTTCGTTGCACCTTGTTTTTGACCTCCACAAACAAGCCGACTTATTGGCGAAGCTAGGCAAGTTCAAAACCGGTGCCGGTTGTCTTTACATCAATAAATTAGCGGATATTGATGTTAGTGTATTGGAGAAATTGATTGAGGAGGCGGTGAGGGGGAAATAAGGGAAACTAAACTTTGTCTTACTTTTGATGAGATAAACAAAATCAGAAAAATAACCAATTAAAAAGAAACATCATGAAGTATTTAAAATATGCCTTAGTACTTATCGGAATCCTGATTATCGGATTTTTAGCTTTGGGATTGATCAAACCAAAAGCCACTTATGCATGTGAACTAGTAGTGGATAAACCGATGACTGAAACGTGGGACGTACTGCAAGACCCTGAAAAATTACCGGAATGGTTGCCCGGCTTTCAACGAATTGAACATAATAGCGGTACTCCGGGAACTATAGGAGCGGTGTCAACGGTTTATTTTGACAATAACGGAGAAACTATAGCCATTAAAGAAACAATAACGGACATCCAACCCAATGAAATGATGTCTATGAAATATGAATCTGATTTTATGGATATGGATTATGAAATACGAACTACTTCCGTTGATGGAAAAACAAAAATTCATTCCATCACAACAGCAGCAGGAAATGGCATACTTTCAAAATCTATACTGGCGTTAATGGGAAGTTCACTAAAGAATCAGGAAGAAACGAATCTTTTAAATCTTAAAAAAGCAATTGAACAAAATACCAAGAGCTATGTTCAAAATGAACCTTAGCATAACCCCCGCTGACGAATCCATTTGTGTGGCTTAACAAAGAATAAGTCTTCTGAATTATCAGCGTATCCGATAGTTGAACTGAGGAAGTAAATTTATAGTTTCAGTTCCTACTTTTAAATATAATTTTGCCACTAATTTACTTTGTCTGTTCGCTACGCTCGGGCCACTAATTTTTTTTATTAACCCATTGGGTGTAATTAAATTTTGGAAAATAATTTTGCCACTAATTTACTTTGTCTGTTCGCTACGCTCGGGCCACTAATTTTTTATAGTAATTATTAGATTTAATTCGAATTTTCATCGAAGATGAACAAATTATTGCGTTTTAATAATTTATAATTCGAGAATTAGTGGTAAAAAAACAAAATAATCTTGAATTAAATAATTCTAACTAACGGGTTATAATTAATAAAAAAATACAGTTGCATTACATAAATACAGTATTTTAGCATCCGTTAATTCATTCACATGATTTTTATACAAATATGAAGAAAATTACTATTTTGTTTTTGTTTTTCTCAGCTGTTTTCTATTCTCAAATTAACCTTCCTTATCTAACTGAATTTAACCATCCGGATTCTGATGAGGGTTGGACACACTATGCCATTACCGGAATTGATGATTGGCAACGAGGCGTTCCTTCGTTTGTTACAGATGTTACTGCCAGAGCATGGGAAACCAAGTTAAACACAAATCCCAATGCAAGTTCAAATCGTGTTTTGGAGTCGCCTTCGTTTGATTTTAGTGCCTTAGGTTCGTCATCTGTTTTGTCTTTCACCCACAAAAGATATATCAATAACGGTGGTTTTTATTTAGACTATTCAACAGATAATGGTTTGTCTTGGCAGTTGTTGAATCCGAATACTACCTTAAAGAAAAATTGGCAGTCTAATGGGGGATTTAGTTTTGTTACTCTTGCATACCAAGAGTCGTCCATAAACATCTCTTTTCTAGAAGGTTTTTCGAATGTTAAGTTTCGGTTTCGAATGTTAACATTGGGAGTTACTACCGGTTTTGGGTGGGTGATAGACAGTTTTAAAATTCAGCCCGAGTATTACAACATTCAGGCCGTAAATGGTTTTCCTGTTGAAATTTCCCCATTATGTCCAACCATTGAAGTGAAGACCAGTTTCCAATTTTCGAATCAATATTCGGAAGGTTTTGTAATTCTTACACACTATTATTGGTCAACTGACACAACACTTGATGCGAATGATCAATTATTGGATTTCAGTAATTTTACTACTTCCGGCAGCATTGCTAATTTAAATAAAATAATAACTATTCCGGAGGGTACATTGCCCGGTCAGTATTATGTGCTCCATCAGCACGATGTTTTAAATGTTTTGGCGGAAAACAACGAAGACGATAATATAGGCTATACTTCGGTTATTGTCAGGCCAATTTTTAATTTGCCGTATACTACTGATTTTGAGACTGCCGATGACAATTGGCGAATAGTTTTAGGAGCCAATCCGAGCACACCCACTTTGTGGAGCAGAGGTTTGGGCACACGACATCATATTGAAAAATCACATTCCGGAGTGAATGCATGGCACACAAGTAATACGTTGTCTGAACACCCTGACACTACTTTTCAATGTGTGGAAACACCTTATTTTAATTTGGGCTCTTCCAGTGACCCTCTTTTGTTGAGTTTTTGGTACAAATGCCACTACCCGTGGTATGTTGGTGCCGGTGGAAATACGTACCATATTCAATATTCCGTCGATTGTTCCAACACATGGAATTTTCTTTATGAACTACCCGAAAATTTGTCTGACGAATGGGAGTTAATAAAAATTCCACTTGATGAAAGTATCAATTCCAATGCGAACATACGATTTCGAATCACCTATCAAGGCAGCTATTTAAAACCTGAGGGAATTATTTTTGATGATTTTTATGTGGGCCCGGATAAAGCCGATTTAACGATTGAAGGCATTTACAGCAACAATCGTTTTTTAACGGTAAGTAGTGCCACCGATGTATTGCATTATAACGTAAATCCGGAAGTGGTAACAAACAGTAACTTTGTTACAAGGTTTTATTGGTCTAATGATGCTGTTTTGGATGCTTCAGATGTATTGTTAGGCGAACAGACTTTATATGCTTTAACCTATTCTCAATTTGATGAAGCGTTGCAAACCATGGTGCATAAACTTGAAAAAAAGCAAGCATTTAGTTTTATTAAGCCAACGCAAACGATAGGCACGTATTATATTATTTATCAGCTGGATGCCACTAATCAAATTAGTGAATCTATTGAGACGAATAATAGCGGGGTAATTCCCGTTCAGGTGATGCCGGCTTTATCTGTACCTTATTTTAATGACTTTGAAACCAATGCTATGTTTTGGGATCATGATGCCACTTTGGGTGTTGATGAGTGGGAGCTAGCCTCTCCACAAGGACAAGTATTTAACGAAGCTTTTTCGGGAGAAAATGCATGGATTACAAAAGCAACCGGTCAAATAACACCAATGAGTCGCATGCATTTGTATACCCCTGTTTTTGATCTTACGACAACCGTAGATCCGGTGTTAGCGTTTGATATGTTGCTTGATAACATAAACGGTGGTTTTCTTCTTATTTCTGAAAATATGAGCTATTCTGTAGATAATGGTGCCACATGGCACCTGTTGCAACCACAAAATGCAATTTTGACTATGGATTATACCAAATGGTATACAATAATGCATTATAACAATGACAACGGGCTAGATGTCTACAGCCAGGAAAGTACTACCGGTAAATTATTTGCAAAAAGTGAACCTAATTTTACCAATCAAATTCAATATGATACCAGAGATAGTGACAGAAATACACGATACATGGTCAATATATCTCATTTGAAAGAAGAATCAAGTATTCGTTTCCGATTTAATTTGGCATCAGACCATTTTAATATGAATCAGGTTAATACCTATGGAGATCTTGAAGGAGCACTTATTGATAACTTTGAAATCAAAGAAGCTGCAGTTGATTTGCATATCACATCAAACAAAATATTGTATTGGAGCAGTCAGGCAGATTTATTGAAGTTTTCCATGTCGGTCAAGAATAGTGGTACTGCATATAGTAATGCAACTGATGTTACGTTTTATTTGTCTACTGACACCACTTTAGATGCATCTGATTTTAATTTAGGAACAACAGCACTTCCCAGAGTGCGTCCGGATTACAGAAACTATCAAAATCTGGAGTTTTCAGTACCTACTGATTTTTCTACCTATCAGTATCTTATTTATGTTATTGACAGTCAAAACCTAACCAGCGACAGTAACCTTGGAAATAATATAGGATTTTGGGAATTAGGCCTTTCAGGGATAACCACTTACCCGTATTTTGAGGATTTTGAAGAAGACGTTATACATGGGTGGCATGGTTATGCTTATACAAACATGTTTGGAGAGGAACTATCCAATTATAGAGTAAAACATAGAATTCCGGTATCACATAGTCCCAGTATTCACGATAGACTATTTGACGGTATTTTAGCTACAGAGCAAGTGCCACTTGGAGCCTGGCAAGCACAAATGACACCTTTGTATCACATTTATACCCCCGCCTTCAATTTTACTGCCTATACTGACCCTGAACCGTTAGTAATGTCGTTTGATATTATGTGTGTTGGATCTCCGGGAAACACCGGTGGTACAATGGAGTATAGCCTCAACGGGGGTAGTACTTGGTTGCTTTTAGATGATTTATCAGGCCCATCAGTAAACTTTTATAACGAATGGGAACATTTAACAGCTTTTAATCAACCGGGGTGGAGTTGGCAGGATGGCTTAATCAAAACTGTAAAAATGGATGTATCGTTTTTACAAAATCAGCCCAATGTGGTGTTTCGCTATAACTATTACAGCAATAGTAATTCCTATTTTGGCAGAGGGTTGCGACTCGATAATTTTTCTATTGGTCAAGAAGCACTTACCAATGCATTGAATTGTACGGAGACCATTCCTTATGTGTCCGATCTTACTGCTTTTGAAGAAAACTGTTGGGAAATTGGCAGTAATGGAGAAGAACTGATATTGTTAGCCAGAAATGAAGATCCCGAATTGTTTTGGCAACAGACGACTAATTTTGCGGCAGATCTTTCAAATCCATCTGCTAAAATCGATATGGTGGGACAAGGTAACACAACTGGAGCTTGGTTGATTTCCCCAAAATTCAATTTAGTAGAAAATAGTTCGCTTAAGTTTGATATCGCTTTAACACCACTCAATGAATTTGGATCAGCTACACTTGATAGTGATGACAGTATTACCTTAAAATACACAATAAACAACGGCTATACATGGTCTGATTTGTATGTTTGGAATAATGGAACACCTATCTCAAACCAACCGCAAACAGTTACCATCACTGAATTACCTGAATCCTTTCAAATTCGTTTTGCCTTTGTTGCCGGCAACGGAACGCAAAGCGGAAATGAAACCACTTTTTATGTTGATAATTTTGAACTGTATGCCCCGTTGTTAACTGTTGGTTCAACACAACAACTTAGTTTGAAATATCATCCCAATCCGGTTGAAGATTTGTTTTATATCACATCAGAGCAAGACACAATAGATATTGTGCGGGTTTATTCTGTGTTTGGTCAACTTCTGCAAGAGTTTCACCCCAATTCAAGACAAATAAACCTGAATTTTAGTGAATTGGCTGCAGGTATGTATTTTGTTACAATCGTTTCAGGGGAAAAGAGTAGTAGTAGTAAAGTTTTAAAGAAGTAGTAACTAGAAAATTAATTATATTTTATTATTCAATCAAAATAAACAACTCTAAAGCGTGCTCTTCGAAACCAAGAACCGAGCGGTATCGAGCAAGTGAAGCAATTGTATTTATGAACGTTTTCTATGTGCCTACTGTGTGGTTTAAAGAAATAAGAAATGATTTGCATACAAAAAATCAAATAGGCATTAGATGGAACAAAATTAATTAAAGTAACTTAATTTTGTGAAAACATAATCCTTTTCGATAGGTTCATGTTGAGATACTCATTTGTAAAAACAGTTAAAAAAAGCCTATTCAACAACCTAAAATCAATGAAAAAAATACTTCCATTAGTTTTATTAGCAAACTTATTTTTGAATTGCAGTAAAATTGAGGGTTCCTCTACCATCGATACACCTGAATTTACGGTACCGGACACCAAAGATATTGTGATGTATGAAATCAATATTGGGTCATTTAGTGCAACAGGAGATATCAACGGCATTACCAACCGATTGAACCACTTACAAACGTTAGGAATTAACACCATTTGGTTGATGCCCATTCATCCCATTGGTACGGTTAACTCATTTGGTTCGCCGTATTGTGTGAAAGATTATCAGGGTATCAATCCGCAGTTGGGGAACTTCAATGACATAAAAAATTTAGTTGCAGCAGCTCACGAAAGAAATATTGCGGTTATCTTGGACTGGGTTGCCAATCACACGGCTTGGGACCATCCATGGATTACGGAACATCCCAACTGGTATACCCAAGACGGGATGGGAAATATTATTCATCCCGCGGGAACAAACTGGACCGATGTGGCCGACTTAAACTTTACCAATACCGACATGCGAGCAGAAATGATTGCTGCGATGAAGTTTTGGATTACAGAAGCCGGTATTGATGGATTCAGATGTGATGCGGCCGATTTAGTTCCGTTTGATTTTTGGCAACAAGCCATCACTTCGTTGCAAAGTAGTTCCCCAAAAAACTTGCTGTTTTTAGCTGAAGGTACAAGAAACGATCATTTTTCGGCCGGATTTCAAATGAATTTTGGTTGGGACTTTTACAATACCGTGAAAAGTATTTTTGTTTCTAACGGCAATGCGGGACAACTGTATGCCACACACCTTAGTGAAATCGCATCCGTTCCTTCAGGAAAGCGAAAATTACGGTTTACTACCAATCATGATTTATCGAACGAACTCACGCCAATTGGTGTATTTGGCACTAAAAAAGCGGCACTGGCAGCTTCAGCAGCTACGTTGTTCATGAATGGTACGCCGCTACTTTATTCAGGACAAGAGGTAGGGGTAAGCAATCCAACCCTTTATACCTCCGGGCAACCGATTTCATGGAATGCCAATGCGGATATGTTGGTAGCCTATCGAACGATGTTGCAGTTTTACAGCAGTTCGGATGTGGCCAAAATTGGCACGATTAATTATGTCAACCATCCGGATTTGATTGTTTTTGAAAAGACGTTAGGCGATGCAAAATTGCTTGTAATAATCAACAGTCGTGCGTCGGGTAAAAACTTAGCAGTACCTGTTAACTTACAAGGGAATTGGACGAATGCATTGAACAATCAAAATGTTACCTTAACAGGTAATCTTGAACTTACTGCACACGATTATTTGATTTTGAATAAATAAGCGTATTTATGTTTTCATATAACCTTAATTTACTATCTCTTTAAACCTAATTTTCTAATTTAAAATGAATAAATACCTTTTTATTTTACTGTTGGTTTTAGCTTCCTGTCAATCGAAGATCGATTCCAATACGGTTGTTGGAATTCAGCCTTATAAAGGTTTTCCAAAAGAGAAAACGGATACGATTGCTAAGACCCTTGCAACATTTTATGATTTGCAAACTGTGGTATTGGAAGAAATAGAACATCCTAAAAAGGCATTTACTACTGTAAAATCACCTCGGTATCGAGCAGACAGCCTGATTAAAATACAAAAACAGACCATAGCAACTTCCTTTGATTATATTTTAGGGTTAACTTCTCAAGATATTTCGGTTACCAAAAAAGGCAGTGACGGCAAGATAAAAGATCCTGCTTCCAAGTATGCAGATTGGGGTATTATGGGTTTGGCTTATTGTCCGGGAAACAGTTGTATTGTTTCTACTTTCCGAATCCAACATCACAATACCGAAAAACACTTTGCACGCTTAAAGAAAGTAACTGTTCATGAATTTGGTCATAACTTGGGGTTACCTCATTGTGCCGATAAAACTTGTGTGATGACGGATGCTGTTGAAAGTGTGGCAACAATTGATAAAGCTCAATTGGCTTTGTGTAAACGTTGTGCTTCTAAATTAAAGTAAAAAAGGACACGTTTCCATGTCCTTTAGTTGTATGCTTGTCTTTTGTTTAATTCAAAGTAAACTCAACAGATATTGCCGTATCCAATAGTTTAGAAATCGGGCAGTTCAGTTCGGCATCTTTTACCAATTCGGCAAATTTTTCTTCAGAGATGTCTGCCACAGTGGCTTTCAACACCAAATGTGATTGGGTTACGGCTCCGTCTTCAAAAGTAACTTGTGCTTCAGTTTGCAATTCTTCTGGCGGAAATCCCGCTTCGGTTAAATTGAAACTCAACTTCATGGTGAAGCAACCTGCGTGAGCGGCTCCAATTAATTCTTCGGGATTGGTTCCGATACCTTCTTCAAATCGCGATCCAAACGAATATTGGGTTTTGTTTAATACGGTGCTTTGTGTGGTTAAATGGCCTTTGCCTTCTTTTCCTGTACCGTTCCATACGGCTGTTGCTTTTCTTTTCATTTTTAGTTGTATTTGGTGATAGCCAAATTTAAAAAAAGATAATTTGATTTATGGTAAGATTATCTTAAATGATTGTTATTAATACTTCCCATTCAACAATTCGCCACCAATACTTGATTTGGCCTCAATACCCAATTTTTTCATCATTTCATAAGTGGTACAAACTGCTGCTGACGTGACAGGAATGCCGCATTCCGCTTGAATCATATCAATTGCTTCCAAGGATGGCATTTGAACGCAAGCAGAAACCACTAAAACATCCACATCCGTCAAATCCAATTGCTTGTAGATTTCCAATAAGTTCATTGGATTTTGTGCGGCTACTTCTAAGTTATCGGGAATCTCAAGTGCGATGCTTTCTTTTACTTTGAATCCTTGGTGTTCGATATAATCTACTACCATATTGGTCAACGGACGCATGTAAGGTGTTATGATTGAGATTTGTTTGGCACCCAAAACTTTCAACCCGTTTATCAAAGCACCGGCAGAAGTCACAATTGGGGTAGGGAAGTCGTTGGCTATGGTTTCCTGATGTAAATTCACTTCCGAGACACAATGGTAGCCTCGACCCATACTCATGATGGCGACCAAGCACGCATAACCCATAACATCAACATGAGCATCCGATAATTCTTGGGCACATTTCAGGCTCATGGCATCCATGGCTTCTAGTTCTTCTTTGGTTACTTTTTTCATTCGCATTCTGCTGGAATGAAAGGTGAAACGTTCAGGTAAAATGGTCTCCCTAGCTCTAAAAATAGCAGGGATTTCTGTTTCCATGGTGATGTTTGAGGAGGGGACGATTTGGCCTATTCTGTATTTTTTCATATTTTTTTATTTAACCGTAAAGGGCACAAAGGTTTACGCAAAGTTCGCAAAGGTGATAACTGATTACTGAAAACTGAGACTGCCTACTTAATCTCCTTCACCGTATTCACAATTGTCCCAATGCCTTCCACAGTGGCTTCTACCACATCGCCATCCCACATCCATTCTTGTGGATTACGACCGGCACCAACACCTGCGGGTGTTCCTGTTGCAATGATGTCGCCGGGTTCGAGCGTGAAAACGGTGCTTAAATCTTCAATTAATGCGTTGATATTGAACAATAAGAATTTGGTATTGGAATTTTGTTTTTCAACCCCATTCACTTTTAAGGATAAATTCAAGTTATGTGGATCCGGAATTTCATCTTTTGTTACCAAATACGGTCCCATTGGTGCAAACGTGTCTTGACCCTTAGAAACAATCCATTGTCCTTCACGGCGGCAATCACGAGCTGAAATATCGTTAATGACCGTATAGCCAAAAACATAATCCAACGCTTCTTTGTTTGCAACATATTTTCCATGTTTTCCGATAACTACAGCCAATTCTACTTCCCAATCTAATTGTTGTGTCAATTTAGGGTTCAATAGGATATTGGTATTTGGCCCCGTAACAGTTGTTGGCGGTTTAGAAAAGATGATTGGTTTTTGAGGTAATTTTCCGGTAGTATCTAACGTTCTGGCACTTTCTGCCACGTGTTCGGTATAATTCAAACCAATTCCGATAATGTTTTTTCGCGGACGTTGAATCGGAGCGAGGATTTCCACTTCCTCGAAAGTATATCCGATTTGCTCGAAGTCGATTTCTCTGGTTTCATTGATCATTTCGGTGATTTCTTCGATGATTTCAAATCCCAAATCGATTAAATCCAGCATATCAATTGGCAATGGAAAATTGGATATTTCTCCAAAGTCTTCCATGTCAATGATGCGATTGTTGTGTAAAAAACCTAAGCGAGGTTCGGTGTGTTTTGTTTTGTAGGTGAGTAGTTTCATTTTTAGAGTTTCTGAGGTGCAAAGGTACTGAGATTATTGTTCTATTTTTACTGTTTTGGTTTCCGTTGTTTCTTTTGATTTTACTTCTAATTCATAGGATTCTTTATTTTTTCTGAATTCTTTGATTTTTACTACGTCACAAAATTCCATTTCATTGATGATAAAAGAATCCACACGGATGATTTCATCACCATAGTTTAATATATCTTTAAAAGCAGCATCCCAAACAAACCCGATGGAATATTTGGTATCAATCAATGTTGCCGAATAAACAGGTGGTTTTTCGGTTAACGTAATTGTATCTATCGCTTCAAAATAGAATTTTTTGTTGATGAAATCAATGATAATATCACCGTGATTTAATAAATCCAATCCGATTCTGGAATTGTTATCGTCGGTGGTATTGGCAATTAGATTTTCAAATGTGGTTTGATTCAATTTATAAAAGGGAGTCCTAAATAGGATTTGTTCTTTTTCAGGAGCTGAACCAAATAAGCCAATACCACTGGAACCTGTGGCTCGAGCTAATTCTTCTAACACATTTTCTTTCGAAAGAATTGAAAAAGCATTTAGTGACATTTCGAAAAAGCCATCCATTCCCGTATCAATTAATACTTCTTCAACAACGCGGTTCTTTTTATCTGAAGAATAATTTACTTGGATATAGGGTGATTTCTGTTGTCCTATCAATTGTAGTTTAGAAGGTTTAGAAATTGGATTTAATTTTTTAATATCATTGGTTACAATGATTTTTTTATCTTTTAAGCTGATTTTTACAACGGATTTATGAAATAAATTACTACCAATAAAACCATCCATTTGGTAACATTTCAAAATATAATGATTGTCTAAATCACTGACTAAAGCTACATTGTTTTCAAAATTAAGCTTGCCGATTTGAATGGAATTGACCGAAACCAATTCCATCGTATCACTTTTGTTATTCGCATCGGAGACATTTATTTTTAAGGAATTTTGAATTTTAAGTTCATTCAATACTCTTTTTGAAATGACATTTGGAGCTCCGGTGTCTAACAAAAAACGGTAGGTTTTGTTGTTAATCACCACCGGTAACATGATTTTATTATTTACCAATTCGAAACTAATCTCTTCATAATAGTTCTTTTGGTTTATTTTGCCTTGGTCAAAGGCTATTTTTTGGGAAACTACTAGTCCGGAAATGAATAAAAAAAGTAAAGTAATATATAACTTATTCATTTAAATAATATTAATTAGTAGTTTGATTTCCATTATTTTCGGAATATATTTTTTCTTGATACAAACCCAAACCTTCAATCACCGGTAAGTCATTAAAAGAAAACAAACACGCGTCTTCCGTTTCAGAAAGATTGTGATGTTCATGCCAAGCCCAAGACGGCACACAGAAAATATCGCGTTCCTTCCAATCAAAACGTTGCCCGTTGATAATGGAATAGCCTTTTCCTTTGGCACATTGATAGACAAACGAACCCGTATGTCGGTGAGCTTTTCCACTAAAACCGGCAGGTAATAATTGCATTGAAGCACCCATGGTTTGCATCACGTGACCACCCGTTAACGGATTGGAATATTTCATGAAAATCCCATCAAAGGGATTGACTTCATTTACTTTTTGGGCTGCCACTAAAGCAGGATAAACGTTAGACCACGAGTATTTAAACAATGGTGAATACGGTTTGTCCCAAGTTTTGTCAGCCGGAATAAGTCCGGCACAACCATAAGTTATTGGTGAGTAGTTTAACGGGGCTATTAATTCCTGTTTGCCATCATATACTGCGTAATCATTAGCTTCTAAGGCATTTACGAGTGGAATATCAAGTCCGTCTTGCCAAATGCAGGTTTTCCCGACTTCTTCCACGCCGTGTTCGTGCCAAGTGGAATTGGGAGTAATGACAAAATCATTGACTTCCAACATAATTTTATTTCCATCTACGACGGTATATCCTTTTTCGCCTTCCATAATAAAACGCAGGGCAGAAGCACGATGCCGATGAGCAGAAGTAAATTCACCCGGACGGGTAACTTGAATCCCGGTGTATAACCAACCTACAGCGGCAGCAACGTCTTTTCGTTTGTCGTTAACCAAATACACCACACGTCGTCCGGCTTGTTCGGGAGTAACGAGTTCGGATGATTTAAGCACTAAAGATCGTAAATCATCATATTTCCACAACATGGGAACAGAATTGGCTCTTGGTTCCCAAGGCTCGATATCATTGGCAACTGTCCATAATGCACCAGCTCCTAAATCTTCCAATTCTTTGTAATAGGCTTTTAGTTCATCAGAATCTTGAACTCTAGCTCTACCGTATACGTCGTCTGAATGTTTTGCGTCCATATTTTTTATTATTTCTAATGGGTTTCAACCCATTCCTATTTATTAAAATCTTCGTGATTATCTATAAATGTTATTTTTCGTGTAGGAGCGGTATTTACCCGTAAATCAAAGATATCAAATCGGTTGTAATGTCCCAAAATATCGTGCATTTGTTTAGGTTGGATGCATTTTTCCAAATCAATATCGGCATACACAATTCCTTCGTCATCAATCAAAGGTTCGCCAACAACAGCTCCGTTTGGACCAATAATTCCTGAAAATGCCGAATTTTTTCGAGTCAATAACTCCTCAATATTAGGAACATCGGGTTTTAAAACATCCATAATTTCTTTTGAAATCGTAGAACACGAAACAACGGTGAATAATTTCCCTTCAAACGAATGAGCAGCGGCACGAATTTTAATGGCTTCCGCCATATTGTAGTCAGGTGGAGCAACTGGAAGTGAAATGTAATTGGCAATGTGAATTAATTCGCCTTGCGATAATAACGTAAATCGGGCTAAAGTGTTTGTGTTTTCGCCACAAGCTAATGTTCCGATTGGACCGATTTCGGTTTTATAAACTTTTAAAGACGAACCGTCACCGCTTGACCACGTTAGTTTTTCTGCCCAAGTTGGGACTAACTTTCGGTGTTTTCCGATCAGCGTTCCGGTGTTATCGATGATGAGATTGGTATTGTAAATTTCGCCATAACTATCGCCACGTTCGTTAATTCCGATGACCACGTGCATATTGAAATCTTTTGCAGCTTGGAATAACGGTTTCATCGACTCATCGGTAATAGCGACTGAATTTTTATATAATTGCTCGTACCATTTACTGCCTTGCACGGGTGTCATAATCCAGTTCCAATACGGATATCCGGCAATGAAAACTTCCGGAAATGCAATTAATTGAGCTCCGTTTGAACTGGCTTCTTTGATGAAAGAAATCGCTTTTTCAATGGTTTTATCAACGTTTAAAAAAACAGGAGAGGTTTGAACGGCGGCGGCTTTGAATTTGTGGAATTGAATCATAATTAATATTTTTTTGAACACAGATTTAAGAAATTTTAAAAATTTGAATAATTGTATTTTTCTGATTTCTCTAATTTTTCAAATCCGTGTTCCCATTTTATATTTTAAAATTTGAAATTTTCTCCTTCATTTCCTCCGAAAAACCTTCTGCTTTGATTTTTTCACGGTCTTCGGCGATTTTTACGTTAACGAGGGTTACTTCGCCGTCTAAAACGGTTACTTCATTTTCATTAACGAATTGAAATCCGCATAAAACGGAAGCAAAACCAATGTCTTTTACCCATAATTTTTTGGTTAAGACTTCTCCCAATCGAGCAGGGTTTTTAAACTGTATCTTCAAATCTACCGTTGGAATACCATTTGTTTCGTGCATTTTAGAAAACGGTCGGTCTAGTGCTTCTTCAAACCAATCTTCTACTAAATCATTGAGCATTTCCAAAAATCTTGGATAGAACACAATGCCTGCGTAGTCGATATGTTTGAATTTTATTTTTTCTAGTTTGGTGAAAGTTTTATTCATAGTTATATGTTTTTCTTTGCCACGAATTTTCACGAATTTAATTTGTGTAAATTAGTGTAATTCGTGGCTACTTTAATTTAAACCGCTGTATTTTTCCCGTCTCCGTTTTCGGCAAAGCCTCTATAAAATAAATCACTCTTGGATATTTATATGGAGCAGCTACTTCTTTGAACCAGTGCTGAATATGGTTTTTCATGTTATCTGTCGCTTTAGATACATCTTTTAGAACAATATGAGCACAAACCAACATCCCACGTTCGTCATCGGGTAAACCTACCACGGCACATTCCAGAATTTCTTCGTGGGTTAAAAGTACGGATTCTACTTCAATTGCCGCAATATTATAACCGGAAGAAATGATCATATCATCACCTCGGGCTACAAACCAAAAGTAACCGTCTTCGTCTTGTTTGAAAATATCTCCGGTGATATTCCAACCGTTTTGCACGTATTCTTGTTGTTTTTCTATTCGATTTAGGTATTTACAACCTGTAATTCCTCGAACGGCTAAACGTCCGGGTTGGTTGGTTGAAACATCATTTCCATTTGCATCAATAATTTTCGCTTCATAACCAGTGATAGCCAAACCGGTTGATCCCGGTTTCATATTCTCTTCATTAGATGAAATGAAAATATGTAACATTTCGGTTGCTCCAATACCATCGATGATTTTTAATCCAGTGGCGTTGTACCAATCTTCCCAAACCTTTAATGGTAAGGTTTCTCCCGCAGAGACACATTTGCGTAAGCTTGAAATGTCATAATCCTTGACTTTAGTCGTAATAATTCGCCAAGCAGTAGGAGCGGTAAAACAAATCGTGATTTTATGTTCCTGAATGGCTTGCAATAAAACATCCGGCGTTGGTTTTTCTATTAAAAATGTGGAAGCACCAAAATACAACGGAAATAAAACTAATCCACCTAAACCAAAGGTAAAACCGATTGGCGGACTTCCGGTAAATATATCATTTGCGGTTGGTTGAAGTGAATAGGTTGGAAATGCTTCACAAATATTCAAAATATCTTTATGATAATGAGCCGTCATTTTGGGTAATCCTGTTGTGCCGGAAGTAAAACCAATTAAGGCAACACTATCTGATTTGGAATGAAAATTAGTAAATGTTTTGTATTTATTAATCATCAGATTTTCCAATTCGGAAGTGCCGCTTTCTGAACCACAAAATTTGCAGATTCTTTTCAGAAAATCGGAATCCACCAAATCCATTTCACTTTCTAAAGCGATATCGCAAAACACGTGCGATATTTCGGCACATTCAATGATTGTTTTTAGTTCTTTTGAACGTAATAATGGCATCGTAGCCACTACAATTCCGCCTGCTTTCAGAATTCCGAACCACAACGCAACCATCATCGGATTATTGGCAGAACGAATCAGCACACGATTTCCGGATTGTAAACCTAAATCATCGACTAAAACATTAGCAATTTGATTGGCTTTTTCAAATAAATCCTGATACGACCACGTCTTTTTGAAAGTACGCAGACAAGGAGCATTTCCGTTACCGTTTTTAATGTGAGAATCTAATAGACGTTCGACACAATTGAGCATTTCATTTTCGTACAAACCAGGTAAATAGGTAGGTTGCAAGTCGATGCTTGGTAGGGAATCGTGAGCGAAATTATCATCAAAATGTTTCATTTATTACTCTTTAAGTTTTTTTATTTCCTTGGAACGAACTAGAGATTTCATTTGAGTAATAGCAACTTTATTAAGTTGTATAAGTCGTTCACCTTGTGACAGACCTTGTTGAATAAGAAGTGCATTTATACTCTCCAAATTACTTAAGACTACTAATTGCTCCAAAGTGGCAAAATCTCGAATATTTCCTTTTTGAGTCGAATTATTTTCTCTCCATTCTTTTGCTGTAATTCCAAATAATGCTACATTAAGTAAATCAGCCTCATTAGCATACACAAAAGATGTCTGTTGTTTAGTAATTTCAACTGGTATTAGGTTTTCTTTAATTGCATCAGTATGAATATGATAATTAATTTTTGAAATTGTACGTTGTAAATTCCATTCTAAATTTAAGCTGTCGTTTTCGTTTTCTTTTAATCGTTGGAATTCTTTGATTAAGTATAATTTAAATTCAGGACTTAACCAACTACCAAACTCAAAAGCTAAGTCTTTGTGTGCATACGTTCCTCCGCCATACCTGCCTGATTTTGAATAAATACCGATTGCATTTGTTGCTTCAACCCATTTTTTTGGTGTTAAGTGAAAAGAATTTAAACCGGCTTCCTTTTTAAAGGTCTCGAATTCGCCACCTTTAAAATTTGGATTGTGTATTTGTTCCCAAATACCTAAAAACTCCAACGTATTTCTGTTTCGCATCCAGCTGTAAATAAGGTCATCACCACCAAATTTTACTGTCATATCTGTCAACGAAATATAATCATCATTATCTTTTGAGGTAATGGTAATTTCAAATCCTTGAACTTCTATTTTAGATTTTTTTTCTTTCATTTTCTGAGTTACTGAGTTGCTGAGAAACTGAGTTGCTGAGATTATAAATTAGTCTTTTTTATTGCTTTTTGGTTTTAAAGTTTTCTTCATTCCTTCAACTTGCTTCCGTTCAGCTGCTTTCAACGGATATAAATGTGAACTTCCCATTTTATATTGAACCGGAATGTTATTTGCCTGCACATTTTCATACGCTTGAGCATTTCTAACAAAATTCGCATCTGCTAATAAAGGTCGGCCTAATGCCACTAAATCAGCTCTTCCGTTCAAAATGATGGTGTTAATTTGATCAATGTCTTGGATAAATCCGGCGGTTATGGTGGGAATATGAACCGTATTTCGAACCAAATCAGAAAAAGGTGTTTGCCACATTCTTCCCATTTGTGGTTTTTGATGTTCAACGGTATTTCCGGTTGAAACGTTGATGATATCTGCTCCGGCTGATTTGAAAGTATTGGCGATATAAATAACATCTTCTTCCGAAATACCATTTACTGCCCAATCTGAAGCGGAAATTCGAACTGACATTGGTTTTTGTTGCGGAAAAACGTTTCGCATTTCATTAAACACTCGCAATGGAAATTTAATTCGGTTTTCAATACTTCCGCCAAATTCATCCGTTCGCGTATTTGTCAAAGGAGATAAAAACGAAGCTAATAAAAATCCGTGATGTCCTTGTAATTCAATCATATCAAAACCGGCTTGTTCTGCATTTTTGGTGGCTTGAACAAATTCAGCAGTGATTTTATCCATGTCTTCCAAACTCATTTCTTTTGGCGTTGCCATGTTGGAATGGAATGGAATAGGAGAGGCGGAAAGCAATTCCCAAGCCTGATCAATCGGTTCATTTTGACCTTCCCAAGGTTTTTTAATTGCACCTTTTCTTCCTGAATGTCCGAGTTGAATCCCGATTTTAGTAGATGTATTTTGATGAATGAAATCAGTAACTTTTTTCCATTCAATAATCTGATTTTCATCATAAATACCGGCACAACCTAAAGTGATACGTCCATTTGGAGAAACGGCAGTCATTTCAGTTAAAATCAATCCAACACCTCCGGTTGCTCGACTTCCATAATGAACTAAATGCCAATTAGTAACCAAACCGTTATCGGCTGAATATTGTCCCATCGGAGCCATTACAATTCGGTTAGAAAGTTCTAAATCTCTTAATTTGAAAGTTGAAAAAGCCGCTGATTTTGAGTTGGGAGTTGGGAGTTGGGAGTTGGGAGATTCTGAAACAAGTTCAGAATGACAGTTGTTCAAAGTATTGAATTCATTCAGAACTTTATTTGTAAACGATTTATCTCGAATTTGAAGATTTTCAAACGTCACTTTTTTAGAACGCGTCATGCAACCAAACGCAAATTGATAGAAGGGATGTTGCATGTGTCTATCCATATTTTCGAACCAATCTAATGAAACCAAAGCGGCATACTGAATCATTTCCACTGTATTTCTTCGGGTTTTGTCGTATTGTTCAAAAGCAGCTTTTACATTCTTTGGATTGGCAATAACTGCATCGGATAATCCAATTGCTGAATCCATCGCTAATTTTGTTCCGGAACCAATAGAGTAGTGGGCCGTTGCTTTGGCATCGCCTAATAAAACAATGTTGTTATGTGACCATTTTTCATTGGTTACATGAGGAAATTGTCGCCAGTGTGATTTGTTGGAAATTAATGGATGTCCGTCTAATTCATCTTTGAAAATTTCAGCAATTTTTTGAATGGTATCTTCTTCGTTGGTGACTTCAAAACCAATGTTTTGCCAAGTTTGTTCTGAACATTCAAAAATCCACGTACTCATTCCTTCTTCATATTGATAGGTATGAGCGACAATGGTTCCGAAAGGTGTTGTTCTGAAAAAATAGGTAAAAGCATCCAACGGTTTTGTGGAACCCATCCACACAAAACGATTTTTCATCATTTTAATTTTCGTGCCAAACTGATCTTGGTATTGTGTTCGAATGGCACTTCCAATCCCATCACAAGCCACAATAATATCTGAATCAGCAAATTGACTTAAATCATCCACATTTTGTTGAAAATGCAAGTTGACACCTTCTTCACGGCAACGTTGGTGCAATAATTTCAATAACGTTTTTCGGGAACAACCACAAAATCCGTTACCTGAACTGTTCACGGTTTCTCCGTCACGAGCGACAATAATATCATCCCAATAGGCAAATTCACTGCGAATCAGTTCATAGGATTTTAAATCCCGCATTAAAAACTCGCTTAATGTTTCATCTGAGAAAACTACGCCAAAACCGAAACTATCCTCGGGTTTATTGCGTTCATAAACATCAATTTGGCAATTGGGCATTGCTTTTTTGGTTAATATGGAAAAGTAGAGTCCGCCTGGGCCGCCACCGATTACTGTTATTTTTAGCCCCCTAACCCCCGAAGGGGGAATTATTGTACTCATTGTCATTTAATTTATATTGTTTCAATTTCTCCAATTTTTAAAATCAGTGTTCCAAAATTTTACGCTCTTTTAATCGAAAAAAGTTCTCCCAACGTACTATAATTCGAACCTGCTAAACGAGCTACAGGTTTATAAACGTCTAAATTAATTCGGTTGTTTTCCATTAAAATAGCATCGTCAATATGTATTATTTTTATTTTTCCGATGACAAGGCAAGCACCACCACCTTCGTTATTATCCATAAAATAATGATGAACCATTTCGCATTCCAAATGAATCGGACTTTCTTTGACACGTTTGGGTTTGATGAAAACAGCGTCAATAGGAGTAAGTCTAGCCAATTCAAATTCATCTATATCGGAAGCAACTGTGGCTGATGTAGCATTCATTTGTTCCACCACAGCTAACGTTGCTAAATTCACCACAAACTGTCCGTTTAGCAACACGTTGTTCAAAGTATCTTTATTTTTATTATTATCTCTGGCTGTGGAAAACATCACACAAGGAGGATTGTGGGACACCATATTGAAATAAGAAAAAGGAGCGAGGTTGTTGATTCCGTTAGCATCTACAGTTGAAATCCAGCCAATGGGTCTGGGGATGATTGTTCCGGTTAATAATTTATATAAAACAGAAGGATCTGTTTCATCAGTATTAAATTGCATAGTTAGTTTGTTGTTTCTACAAATTAAAGAAATTTGAAAGAATATTGTTGTTTAATAGCTACTAAAATTATCAACTTTTTGATGAATTATGTTTCAATTTACAGTAATTAGCTGTTACGTATGAATTTAATTAAAATTATGTTGTTTATAAATTTTAGCCAATAAAAATACATACTTCATAAATTTATTTAAAAAAAAGTAAAGAATCTGTTTTTAAATACTTGCTAATTTAATATATTTATGCAAATTTTTTATATATGGAGATTTTAGCGTGTCCGAAATGCCAAAACAATCAGTTAGTTAAAAGTGGTATTATCAAAGACAGACAAAGGTATTTATGCAAAAAATGCAACTATTATTTTACCGTTAATAAGATAGGTAAAAAGATAGATGATTACTATGTTACGAAAGCATTGCAGTTGTATTTGGAAGGGTTGAGTTACCGTGAAATCGAACGCATCATAGGAGTTTCACATGTAACAGTGAGCAATTGGGTAAAAGAGTTTAAAATCAAAAAACCGGCTCACACCGATTATCATCCCACCTATAAGATATACAACCATTTAGAGTTGGTAGAATTCTTAAAAAACAAAGACCAACTCAAAGGAGCCGGAATGATTATTACGGAACTTGGAGACAAATTTATGCTTATAAAATGGGAACGTTTTAAAGATTAACTATAGTCATTAACAAAAATATATAGAAGAATTTTTTTCTTCATGATAAAAATAGAATTTGGTACTGTCAAAAATAGACAATCTAACCCTTAACTAACCCAATTTCTAATTATGAAAAAAAGTATTCTAACAAGTACCATTATGTTATTGTCATTCTTTGCTTTCTCGCAAGGTTCACCCGATTACGGTGGCGGAATGAAATTCAACATAAATCCCGAAGGTACAAAATACATGCGATTTATAGCTTGGAATCAAATTTGGCTTCGTTCCTCTCAAATGAATCCGGGTACAATGATTGGTGACGAAGGAATTTCACAACAAGAAGATATCGGACTCCGACGATTGCGATTGTTGGCATATGCACAAATTTCGCCTCGTTATATGATTGTAACCCATATTGGTATCAACAATCAAACGTTTATTAACGGCGGAGCTTCCGGATCCTCAGGAACGGGTGGATATGGAAACGGAAAAAAACCGGGACTGTTTTTTCACGATGCTTGGAATGAATATGCTGTTGTACTTCCAAAAGAAGACAAGCCATTCAGTTTGAGTATGGGAGCCGGTTTGCATTATTATATGGGATTATCCCGCATGACAATGTCATCCACACTAAACTATATGACCATTGATGCTCCAATATTCAATTGGCCGTTGATTGAAAATTCCGATCAGTTTGCCCGACAAATTGGTGTTTTTGCTAAAGGGAAATACAATCGTATTGAATACCGGTTCAGTATCAACAAACCGTTTGCAACTAATCAAATACCGGTTGATGTTGCCGATGAAGCTGTTGCTAGAGCGGTGGACAACAATAATAACGCCCATTGGTCAAAAGCCGGTTATGTGGAATACCAATTTTTTGATAAAGAATCTAACTTTTTACCTTTTAAAGTTGGCACCTATTTGGGAGCGAAAAAGATGTTAAATATTGGAGCCGGGTTTTATACAGCTCCAAGTTCCACTAAAACTTCTGTAAACGGGGAAACCGAACGCCATGCTACCAATTTGTTTTCAGGTGATGTGTTTTTAGATTTACCCATTGGGAATAAAGAGAAAAAAATGGCCTTCACAGGATACAGTGTTTTTTATTCCTATGATTTTGGTCCGAATTATTTGAGAAATATCGGAATTATGAATGAGGGAGTAAGAAATACGCAATACACAGGATCAGAAGCTTTAGCCGGACCGGGCAATTTACAACCCATGATTGGAACCGGTTCTATATGGTATACTCAAGCCGGTGTTTTATTGCCAAATGCAAACGAAAAACCAAAGGTGCGAATTCAACCTTTTGCAGCCTATACTTATAAAAACTTTGATGCTTTAGAAAAAGCGAGTAATCAATTTGACTTTGGAACCAATTTTTTCTTAGATGGTCATCATGCCAAAATAACGGCTCAATATTCAAACAGACCTATTTATACGGCTGTTGATAAAATTGATTCCTATAAAGGAGAATTTTTATTGCAATTACATATTTATCTATAACAACCTAAAAACAAAAACAATGAGTAATCAAGCCAATGCAACCGCCTACTGGAAAGAGAATTTACGATACCTTCTCATTCTCTTGGCCATCTGGTTTTTAGTTTCCTACGGAGCCGGAATTTTATTTAAAGATGCTTTAGATGCTTTCAAAATTGGTGGTTTTCCACTCGGGTTTTGGTTTGCACAACAAGGTTCCATCTATGTATTCGTGATTTTAATTTTTGTCTATGTTCGATTGATGAACAAGTTGGATAAGAAGTATGGATATGATGAGGAGTAGGCTTTAAGTGATTAGTAATTAGTCATAACGGAAATTAAAAAAAAATAAAAAAAACTCAGCTGCTGAGTAACTCAGCAACTCTAAAAACTAAAAAAATGGATGTACAAATTTGGACATATATAATAGTAGGGATCACATTTGCTCTCTACATCGGAATCGCAATTTGGTCAAGAGCAGGTTCCACAAAAGAATTTTATGTAGCCGGTGGTGGTGTTTCACCTTTGGCAAACGGAATGGCTACAGCTGCCGACTGGATGTCGGCCGCATCTTTCATCTCTATGGCCGGTATTATTTCCTTTGCAGGATACGATGGAGCCGTATATTTAATGGGATGGACAGGAGGTTATGTTTTATTGGCCTTATTATTGGCTCCTTATCTTAGAAAATTCGGAAAATTTACGGTGCCTGATTTTATTGGTGACCGTTATTATTCAAAAACCGCTCGTTCGGTAGCAGTTATTTGTGCGTTGATTGTGTCATTTACCTATGTAGCCGGACAAATGCGTGGAGTTGGAGTGGTGTTTTCACGTTTCTTAGAAGTAGACATTAATACAGGTGTAATCATTGGTATGATAATCGTTTTGTTCTATGCCGTTTTGGGAGGAATGAAAGGAATTACGTATACCCAAGTAGCACAATATTGCGTGTTGATTTTTGCGTTCATGGTCCCTGCAATTTTTATTTCCATTCAAATGACCGGAAACCCAATTCCACAATTGGGAATGGGAGGAACAATCGCGGATGGCTCAGGAACTTATTTATTAGATAAATTAAACGGATTACAAACCGAATTAGGTTTTACAGAATATACCAGTGGAACAAAATCGTTAGTTGATGTCTTTGCTATAACGCTAGCATTAATGGTTGGTACAGCCGGATTACCTCACGTTATTGTTCGATTTTTTACAGTTAAGAAAGTACGTGATGCACGTAAATCTGCCGGTTACGCTTTATTATTAATTGCTATTTTATATACCACAGCTCCTGCAGTTGCCGTTTTTGCTAAAGCTAATTTGATTCAAACCGTTAGCGATAAAGAGTACAGTTCCATGCCACAATGGTTCACCAACTGGGAAAAAACCGGTTTGTTGACTTTTGATGATAAAAATGCTGATGGAAAAATTCAATACGTTGCAGACAAAGAAGCCAACGAATTAAAAATTGACAATGATATTATGGTATTGGCCAATCCTGAAATTGCAAATTTACCAAATTGGGTAATCGCTTTAGTTGCTGCAGGAGCATTAGCAGCAGCACTTTCGACGGCGGCGGGATTATTATTAGTAATCTCATCTTCGGTATCTCACGATTTAATTAAAAAGATGATTAATCCAAATATCTCAGATAAAAATGAACTTTGGGCAGCTCGAATTGCAGCTACAGTTGCTGTTTGTATTGCAGGATATTTTGGAATCAATCCACCCGGTTTTGTGGCGGCAGTCGTCGCCCTAGCTTTTGGTCTAGCAGCAGCCTCCTTTTTCCCGGCTATTATTTTGGGTATTTTCTATAAGAAAATGAACAAAGAAGGAGCGGTAAGTGGAATGATTGTAGGGATGTTGTTGATGCTATATTATATGCTTAAATTCAAATTCGGAATATTTGATGGAGGAAAAGAAATGGTAGATGCTTTAAAACCGGATTGGTGGTTTGGTATTTCACCTGAAGGTTTTGGAACCGTGGCGATGATTGTGAATTTTGTTGTAGCCATAGTTGTTAACAGATTCACACCGGAGCCACCACAAGATGTGCAAGAAATTGTTGAAAATATCCGTATTCCATCGGGTGCAGGTGAAGCAACAGGACATTAAATAGTTTAGTTATTACTTTGGTTAGTAATTACTTTCTCTGCTCTTGTTTTTCGGGAGCAGAGTTTGTAATTTTAGAAATTTTGAAACGAGGGCATGAAAAAAAGACATATTCAAAAATTAATTGTACTCGGCATAGGGTTATGGATGTTATTTAACGTTCCATTTATTCTTTTATGTAACAGTGCCGATGCCTTTTTTGGAATTCCGTTTTTTTATATTTATTTGTTTTCCATTTGGATTTTGGCAGTTTTAATAAGTTTTTTAATCATTCACAAATACAATGAATAGCATCGGATTATTATCAATTGTATTGGTCTATTTAGGATTTTTGTTTTTGATAGCTCAATGGGCGGAACGAAACCGAAATTCAAAATGGACGAACAATCCTTATGTTTATTCATTGTCATTAGCCGTTTATTGTACGGCTTGGACGTATTATGGCAGCATTGGCGTTGCAGCCGATTCGGGATTGAATTATTTACCTATCTACATCGGGCCGGTTATTGCGTTTCCGTTGTGGATTGTTATTCTAAAAAAAATCATTCGAATTTCAAGAGTTAACAAGATTTCAAGTATTGCTGATTTTATTTCATTACGTTATGGAAACAGTAGATTTTTAGGTGCTTTGGTTACGGTAATTGCTCTACTTGCAATACTGCCATATATTGGGTTACAACTCAAGGCCATCTCAGAAACATTTCATGTTGTTACACAATCAACAGAAAGTTCTAATATTTTTTTAGACACCTCTACTTATGTTGCTTTAATATTAGCTTTGTTTGCCTCATATTACGGAACCCGATACGTTGATGCATCTGAAAAGAGAAAAGGTATGGTTACTGCAGTTGCTTTTGAATCGGTTTTAAAGCTTTTTTTCTTTTTAATTTTAGGTTTGTATGTTACCTATTATGTGTTTGATGGTTTTACGGATATCTATAGCCAAGCTTCTGTTTTAGAACATTTTGAAAAACGAAATACTATTGACGGATTAGAAGGAGCCGTAAATTGGATGATGTTAATTGTCTTGTCTTTTTTTGCTATTTTTTTATTACCAAGACAGTTTCATATGAGCATTGTAGAAAACAACAGAGAGCGTCACATTCGAACAGCTATTTGGTTGTTTCCGTTGTACCTTTTATTGTTTAATTTTTTTGTTTATCCAATTGCTTGGGGAGGAAATATCTTGTTTGACGGACAAGACATGAATTCCGATATGTTTTCATTATTGATTCCACAATCCAGAGGTAATGATTTCATGACGGTTTTGGTGTTCTTAGGTGGATTTTCAGCGGCAATATCTATGATTGTAGTTTCATCAATAAGTTTATCTACCATGTTGAGTAACAATTTGCTCATTCCCTATGGTTTTTTAGGCTCCCTTCAAAAGGACAACCAAGAAAGAAACAACAGTCGAATTGTTAGAATCAGACGTATTGGAATTTTCAGTTTGATTATTCTATCGTTTTTGTATTACCGTTTTTTTATCATGGATTTCTCGCTCGTTTCTGTCGGGTTGATATCGTTTGTGATTGTGGCTCAATTGGCACCTGCATTTTTTGGAGCTTTATTTTGGAAACGCGGTTCTTTAATTGGAGCCATTAGCGGTGTTTTTGTTGGTTTTAGCATTTGTTTTTACACCTTATTATTACCCTTTTTTTTAAGTTCATTGAATCCTGACAGTTTGTTTTTTAAAGAAGGTTTTTGGGGATTTGAATTATTGCAACCCTTTCAGTTATTTGGATTAAACTATCTTGATCCTGTGCCTCATGCCTTGTTTTGGAGTTTGTTTTTTAACTTGATGGTTTATTTGGCATTTTCGGTAAGTTTTAAAGGTAATTACAGAGAACGCAATTATGCCGAAATGTTTGTAGATATTGACAAATACATTACCAACCATGAGAATGCATTTGTATGGAAAGGTACTGCTTATGTTTCGGATATTGAAAAAGTATTGAAACGTTTTTTAGGTGAAGAACGAACAAATCGAGCGTTGCATCTTTTTAAAATGAAATACAATATTGCTCCGGATAATTTGATGGCAGATGCCCGATTAATCAAATTTGCAGAGAATTTATTAACAGGACATATCGGAACTGCTTCGGCAAAAATTTTAATTGACGGTGTTACCAAAGAAGATAAAATCAGCTTACCGGAAGTATTAAAAATCTTAGAGGAATCTAAAGAAAACATAACCATCAACAAAAAATTGGTGGAAACGTCAAACGAACTCAAGCAACTGTCGGGACAATTGAAAGAAGCTAATTTTGCCTTGTTGGTAAAAGACAAACAAAAAGATGAATTTTTAGATACTGTGACACATGAGTTGAGAACTCCAATCACAGCCATCAGAGCCGCCAGTGAAATTTTACATGACGATGAAGATATTCCGGAAGCCATGCGAAAACAGTTTCTTCAAAATATCATTTCAGAATCGGACCGATTAAATCGATTGATTGATAAGATTTTAGATTTAGAAAAATTTGAAACCGGAAAACAAAAAATCAGTTTAACAGAGCAAGATATTATTACAACCATTGCCAACTCCATTAGACCGTTACAGCAGTTGATTTCCAATAAAAAAATCTACCTTGAATTTAACGAAAATCAAAAAGCCATAAAGTTGTATTTTGATGAAGAACGCATGATTCAAGTTATCACCAACTTAGTTTCAAACGCCATTAAATTTTGTGATGAAAAGGAAGGCGTTATCATTATTTCTTTGCAGAATAACGACACCGAATACAGTGTACATATATTTAATAACGGAAAAGGAGTGAACCCTAACGAATTGGAAGCCGTATTCGAAAAATTCTACCAATCCAGTGACCAGACTATCAAGAAGCCAATTGGAAGCGGATTAGGATTAGCCATTTGCAAACAAATTATTGAAGCCCATAAAGGTAAAATTTGGGCTACAAATGTGGAAAAAGGTGTTACATTTTCGTTTACCATTCCCAAACAATTAATTGATTAAAATAGAGCTTATGAAAAAGATATTATTAGTTGATGATGAACCCAATATCATTATGTCGTTGGAATATACGTTCAAGAAAAACAATTTTGAAGTGTTCATAGCCAGAGATGGTCAAGAAGCTCTGGACATTCTCAAAACAGAACAACCCGATTTGATTATTCTTGACATCATGATGCCAAATGTTGACGGTTATGCCACGATTGAAGCTGTTAAAAAAGACGAAAAATTGAATGCTTGTAAAGTCATTTTTCTTTCTGCAAAAAATAAAGAAAGTGATATCGAAAAAGGAATGAAATTAGGAGCCAACGCTTATATGACCAAGCCGTTTTCCATTAAAAAATTAGTGGAACAGGTGAATGTCTTGCTTTTAGAAAGTGATTAATCACTCCTTAAGTGAAAAGTAAATTATTAAATCAAACTCAGCAACTCAGTAACTCAGTAACTCAGTAACTCAGTAACTCAGTAACTCAGTAACTCAGTAACTCAGAACCTCAGCAACTTAGCAACTCAAAAAATGAACTACAAAGATTTCTATCAAAAAAGTCTTGAACAACCGGAACAATTCTGGAAAGAACAAGCCGAACAAATTGAGTGGTATGCTCAACCTCAAACCATTTTATCAAAAGATCAAAATGACTATCCGCTTTGGTATGCTGATGGCGAACTCAACATGTGTTATTTGGCTTTAGACAAACACATTCAAGATGGCTTTGGTGATCATGTGGCGATTATTTATGATTCTCCGGTAACACAAACAGTAATTAAATATACTTATCATCAAGTTAAAACGGAAGTAGCTAAGTTAGCCGGAGGTCTACTTTCTCTAGGTTTGAAAAAAGGAGATACCGCTGTAGTTTATATGCCAATGATTCCTCAAGCTGCCTTTGCTATGTTGGCTTGTGCTCGAATTGGTGTGACACATTCTGTTGTTTTTGGCGGATTTGCACCGCATGAACTAGCTATACGTATTAACGATTGCAAACCTCGCGTTATTTTAACGGCTTCGTCAGGCATTGAAGTAGATCGCTTGATTGCTTATAAACCTTTGGTAGATGAAGCCATTGAATTGGCAGAACACAAACCTAAAAAAGTGGTAGTTTTCAATCGCAAATTAGGAGCAAGGGTACCTTTTAAAAAATACGATGTCGATTATGATGCCCTGGTTTATGGTTCTGAAGAAGTGCCTTGCGTTGCAGTAAATGCCACGCATCCTTTATATGTATTATATACTTCCGGAACTACCGGAAAACCAAAAGGAATTGTAAGAGATACAGGAGGTTATGCAGTATCACTTAAATTTTCAATGAAATATATTTACGGAGTAAAACCCGATGAAGTTTTTTGGGCGGCTTCCGATGTAGGCTGGGTAGTTGGTCATAGTTATATTGTTTATGGTCCGCTAATCAATCGAAATACAACCGTACTTTTTGAAGGGAAACCCATCAAAACTCCCGATGCCTCCACTTTTTGGCGAGTCATTTCTGAACACAAAGTGGCTGTGATGTTTACTGCTCCAACAGCTATCCGAGCCATAAAAAAAGAAGATCCTAACGGAGATTTTATCAAAAACTATGATTTATCGTGTTTGCGAACGCAATTTTTAGCAGGAGAACGTTGTGATGTGGCTACTTTAGAGTGGTACAACCAACATATTCCGGTACCTGCCATTGATCATTGGTGGCAAACCGAATCCGGATGGCCTATGATTGCCAACATGATGGGAGTGGAATTTCTGGATATAAAACCCGGTTCGGCAGGAAAAGCGGTTTGCGGTTATGCTATTCAAATTTTAAATGAAAACGGACAAGAAAACGGTCCTAACGAAGAAGGATTTGTAGTAATCAAATTGCCGTTACCTCCCGGAACCATGTTGGATTTATGGAAGGATTCTCCACGATTCAAATCGGGTTATTTGAGTGCGTTTCCCGGTTATTATTTTTCAGGTGATGGCGGATTTAAAGATGCTGAAGGTTATATTTATATCACAGGAAGAGTTGATGACGTAATTAATGTTGCCGGTCATCGTTTATCAACAGCAGAAATGGAAGAAATTGTTGCTTCGCATCCCGCTGTTGCAGAATGTGCTGTTGTTGGAATTCATGATGAATTAAGAGGACAAATTCCTTTAGCTATGGTAGTCACCAAAACCGGAGAGTTAATGGAACATTTTCAATTGGAATATGAAATTGTACATTTAATACGAGATCAAATTGGAGCTGTGGCCTGTTTGAGAAATGTGATGGTAGTGCAACGCTTACCAAAAACACGTTCCGGTAAAATATTGCGTAAACTGTTGCGAAGTATTGTTGATAAAGAAAACTTTCAAATTCCATCCACAATTGATGACGAAGCAATCATTGGTGAAATTCAGGAAGTGATTGATAAATATGCAACTAACAAACAAAAATAATATCAAATTCCTAATTTTAACTATATCTTTTTAGCAAACATACATTGGTGTGAAACAATAGAATGGTTATTTTTACAAAAAATTACACACAAAAAAAGAAGATTATGAGCTATTATAAAATCCATGATTTAGAGAATTATTTTAAAATGTATAAAAAGTCGGTTCGCGAACCCCGAAAATTCTGGGATCGAATTGCCGATGAAAACTTTACTTGGTATCAGAAATGGGACAAAGTATTTGAATTTGATATGCAAGAAGCTAAATTCAAATGGTTTGTAGATGCCAAAGTAAACATAACTAAAAACTGCATTGACAGACACTTAGCCCGAAGAGGAGATAAAACCGCTATTATCTTTGAACCTAATGATCCAAAAGAAGAAGCTCAACATATTTCATATAATGAACTGTATGCCAGAGTGGCCAAAATGGCGAATGTTTTAAGAGATCAAGGTATAAAAAAAGGAGACAGAGTTTGTATTTATTTGCCAATGATTCCTGAATTGGCTGTTTCAGTTTTAGCTTGTGCCCGAATTGGAGCCATTCATTCGGTTGTTTTTGCCGGATTTTCAGCTTCTGCAGTTGCTACACGAATCAACGATTCTGAATGTAACATGGTTATCACTTCTGATGGAGGTTTCAGAGGAAATAAAACCATCGATTTAAAAGGTATTATTGATGAAGCTCTTGAAAAATGTCCAACCGTTGAAAAAGTATTGGTTGCGAAACGCACACATGAAACGGTAAACATGAAAGAAGGTCGCGATTTATGGTTACAACCACTTTTAGATGAAGCCATTCCAAACAATGTAGCTGAAATTATGGATGCAGAAGATCCGTTATTCATTTTATATACATCCGGTTCCACCGGAAAACCAAAAGGAATGTTGCATACCACAGCGGGATATATGGTTTATACTGCGTATACGTTTAAAAACGTTTTCAATTATGAAGAAAATGATGTCTATTGGTGTACCGCCGATATTGGTTGGATAACGGGGCATTCTTATATCTTATATGGTCCGTTATTAAACGGAGCAACAACTGTATTGTTTGAAGGCGTACCATCGTATCCTGATTTTAGTCGTTTTTGGGAAGTGATAGAAAAACATAAAATCACACAGTTTTACACTGCTCCAACAGCCATTCGGGCTTTAGCTAAAGAAAGTTTGGATTTCGTACAACGTTTTCCTTTGAAATCTTTAAAAGTTATTGGTTCCGTGGGTGAACCTATTAACGAAGAAGCTTGGCACTGGTACAACGACCACGTTGGTGGAAAACGTTGTCCATTGGTAGATACCTGGTGGCAAACTGAAACCGGTGGCATTATGATTTCTCCGATTCCTTTTGTTACGCCAACAAAACCAACATATGCGTCGTTACCATTACCCGGAATTCAACCCGTTTTGATGGATGAATTGCGTAATGAAATTGAAGGCAATCAAGTTACCGGAAGTTTGTGTATTAAATTCCCGTGGCCGGCAATGGCTCGAACCATTTGGGGCGATCATGAACGTTATAGAGAAACCTATTTCTCTGCATTTCCGGGTAAATATTTCACTGGAGATGGAGCTTTACGCGATGAAGTAGGTTATTACCGAATTACCGGTAGAGTTGATGATGTAATCATTGTTTCCGGACATAATTTAGGAACAGCACCAATTGAAGATTCAATCAACGAGCATCCTGCTGTGGCAGAAAGTGCGATTGTTGGTTTCCCTCATGATGTAAAAGGAAATGCGTTGTATGGATTTGTAATTTTAAAAGAATCCGGAGAGAGCAGAAATCAGGATAATTTACGAAAAGAAATTAACCAACAAATCTCTGATCAAATCGGACCAATTGCCAAGTTAGATAAAATCCAGTTTGTTTCCGGATTACCAAAAACAAGAAGTGGAAAAATCATGCGTCGTATTTTACGTAAAATAGCTGAAGGTGATTTTGAGAATTTTGGAGATATTTCCACATTATTGAATCCTGAGATTGTGGAGGAGATAAAGGAAGGTAGATTGTAAATTTAAGATAGAAAATTTAGTTCAACTCCGACAGCGTTTTACACTCTGTCGGATTTTTTTATATAATTATTGAATAATCCATCATAGTTTTTATCTATTAAAAATAAAAAAGTTGAGAATTATTTTTATTATCTTAGCATTAAATTAATTCAATATACAACAAATAGCTGTTAAGAATAAAAGCTGACTTATTGTGCTACTTTTTTAATTGCTAATATTTTAACCTTTTGTGTTGCTAACCTTTTAAATTAAAATAATAATCATGAACAACTTAGAGTCCGGAAAATGCCCGTTTCATCACGGAGCCAATACCGAAGCAAACAAATCTGTAATGGAGTGGTGGCCAAAGTCACTTAACTTAGACATCCTTCATCAACATGACACCAAAACAAATCCTGCAGGAGAAAAATTCAACTATGCAGAAGAATTCAAAAAACTAGATTTAGAAGCTTTAAAAAATGATTTAAAAGCGGCAATGACAGACAGCCAAGACTGGTGGCCTGCTGATTGGGGGCATTATGGCGGTTTAATGATTCGTATGGCTTGGCATTCAGCAGGAACATACAGAATTGCAGACGGTAGAGGAGGAAGTAACACCGGAAACCTTCGTTTTGCTCCATTAAGTAGTTGGCCGGACAACGGTAACCTAGACAAAGCCAGAAGATTATTATGGCCGATTAAGAAAAAATACGGAAACAAAGTTTCATGGGCAGATTTATTCATTCTAGCCGGAAACATGGCCTATGAGTCTATGGGATTCAAAACCTTTGGTTTTGCAGGAGGTCGTGAAGATATTTGGCATCCTGAAAAAGACATCTATTGGGGTTCAGAAAAAGAATTCTTAGCCAAAACAGGCAGTGAAGGAAGTCGTTATTCCGGTGAACGCGACCTTGAAAATCCGTTAGCAGCTGTAATGATGGGACTTATATATGTAAACCCTGAAGGAGTTGACGGTAACCCGGACCCTTTAAAAACAGCTCGTGACATGCGAATTACGTTCGAGCGTATGGCTATGAATGATGAAGAAACAGTAGCTCTTACTGCAGGTGGTCACACCGTAGGTAAAGCTCATGGGAATGGAGATGCATCTATTTTAGGAGAAAATCCTGAAGCTGGAGATATCAAAGACCAAGGTTTTGGCTGGATGAATCCAAAAGGAAAAGGAAACGGTGCAGATACAGTAACCAGTGGATTAGAAGGAGCATGGACCACACATCCTACGAAGTGGGACAACGGTTATTTTGAAATGCTTTTCAACCATGAATGGGAATTGAGAAAAAGTCCGGCAGGAGCATGGCAGTGGGAACCCATCAACATTAAAGAAGAAGACAAACCTATAGATGCTCATAACCCTAACGCACGTCAAAATCCAATCATGACTGATGCGGATATGGCGTTAAAAATGGATCCGGAGTATCGTAAAATTTCAGAGCGTTTCAAAAATGATCCTGCTTATTTTGATGATGTGTTTGCCAGAGCATGGTTCAAATTGACTCACCGTGATTTAGGTCCAAAAAGCAGATACCTTGGACCAGATGTTCCAAGTGAAGATTTGATTTGGCAAGACCCGATTCCGGCTGTAGATTATGCTTTGACAGCTAGTGAAATTGAAGATTTAAAAGAAACCTTATTAAACAGTGGTTTAACACAAACAGAGTTGATTAACACCGCTTGGGACAGTGCGAGAACCTTCAGACAATCCGATTTCAGAGGTGGTGCAAACGGAGCTCGTATTCGTTTAGCTCCACAAAAAGATTGGGATGGCAATGAACCGCCACGTTTACAGAAAGTGTTAAACAAACTCACGGAAATCCAAAGTGGTTTAGCAAAAAAAGTAAGCCTTGCCGATTTAATCGTATTAGGCGGAACTGCGGCTGTTGAGAAAGCAGCCAGACAAGCAGGTGTAAACGTAACTGTACCATTTACCTCAGGTCGTGGAGATGCTACAGCTGAGATGACAGATGTAGCCTCTTTTGAAGTATTAGAACCTCTACATGACGGTTTCAGAAACTGGCAAAAAAAGGAATATACCGTAAACCCGGAAGAATTACTTTTAGACAAAGCCCAACTTCTTGGTTTATCAGCCCCTGAAATGACAGTACTGATAGGAGGTTTGCGAGTATTAGGTGCTAACTATGGTGGGTTCAAACACGGTGTTTTCACAGACAGAGTAGGAGTATTGACAAATGATTTCTTTGTGAACCTCACAGATATGAGCAACTCATGGAATCCTGTGGCCTACAACCTTTATAACATTGTAGACCGAAAAACCGGAGCCACAAAATGGACGGCTACACGAGTAGACTTAGTATTCGGTTCAAACTCCATCTTGAGAGGCTATGCAGAATTTTATGCCCAAGATGATAACAAAGAAAAATTTGTTAACGATTTCATCGCCGCTTGGAACAAAGTGATGAATGCCGATCTTTTTTAAAAGAAACCATTTCCAAATATTTAATCCTTATAAGGTGGCTTGGCAACAAGTCACCTTTTTTATGGTTAATGTTTCTTTTTAATTTTCCTCAACTGTATTTGTAACTACAAGAGCTTTTGGATCAATATTTTTGATTTCGTTTTTTAATCGTCTCACTTCCAGTTAGGTTAGAACATTATAGATAATAGCACGATTGCTACTGCTTTTAGAATTATAAAAACCTTGTTTATAATTTCTAGTAATTTAAAGTTACTTTAGATTTCAAAAGAGTTAGTAAACTAATGTGTTTTTAAGTTAAATCATTAGTTAACAATAAGATTTTGATTATTTTTCTCTTTAATTTTTCTCATAATTACATTTTTAACAACCAAAAAATATACATATTTTAGTTTTATTAAAAATAATTATTATATTTGTGTAATCGATTACAAAATTAAAATGTCATGACAAATTTCAATTTTAGATATGCATCAAATCCTATTGATGCTAGAAAATATGATACACAAGAAATCAGAAATCAATTCCTAATAGATAATTTATTCTCAGAAAATGAAATAAATTTAACCTATTCCATGTATGATCGTTATATTGTTGGTGGAATTATGCCGGTTTCTAAAGCATTAAAATTAGAGACTATTCCTTATTTAAAATCAGAAAACTTTTTAGATCGTCGTGAATTAGGGATTGTAAATGTTGGCGGAAAAGGAACGGTAACCGTTGACGGAGAGGCTTTTGAATTAAATAAAAAAGAAGCTTTATACGTTGGAATGGGAGCAAGAGAAGTTGTTTTTTCAAGCAATGAAGAAAAATCTGCTTTGTTTTATATTAATTCAGCTCCGGCTCACACGCATTTTCCAAATAAAAAGGTAACCAAAGAAAATGCAATCGTAATTCAGTTAGGCGAAGAAAAAACGGCTAATAAACGAATTTTAAATAAATTGATTGTGAATGAAATTGTTCAGACCTGCCAACTTCAAATGGGTTTGACCGAATTATTGCCCGGAAATGTTTGGAATACAATGCCGGCTCACACGCACAACCGTAGAATGGAAGCCTATTTCTACTTTGATTTAGAAGAAGGTCAAACCATTTCTCATTTTATGGGAGAAACACAACATACACGTCACATTTTTATGCAAAATAATCAAGCGGTTTTATCGCCGGAATGGTCTATTCATTCAGGTGCGGGAACATCTAACTATTCCTTTATTTGGGGAATGGCGGGAGAAAATTTAGATTATAGCGATATGGATATTTGTCCACCAAACGAACTAAGATAAGATGAAATTATTCGATTTAACACATAAAAACGCTTTAATAACCGGTGGAACGCACGGTCTGGGAATGGCAATTGCCGAAGCATTAGCCCAAGCCGGTGCTCAATTGATTATTACTGGAACTACGCCATCCAAAATGGAAGAAGCGATTTCTTATTACAAATCTAAAGGGTACAAAGCAACAGGTTATTTATTTGATGTAACCGATGAAGTTAATGCCGCTAAAAACGTGGAATTAATTTCAAAAGAAATAGGAGACATTCATATTTTAGTAAATAATGCCGGAATCATCAAAAGAGAATTGGCCATCACAATGCCGGTTGCCGATTTCAGAAAAGTGATTGATGTGGATTTAGTTGGTCCATTCATTATGTCGCAATTAGTTGCGAAACAAATGATTGAACGAAAAGAAGGTAAAATCATCAACATTTGTTCGATGATGAGCGAGCTGGGTAGAAATAGCGTTTCAGCTTATGCTGCGGCAAAAGGTGGTTTAAAAATGCTCACTAAAAATTTAGCAACTGAATGGGCAAAACACAACATTCAAGTAAACGGAATTGGTCCGGGTTATTTTGCCACTTCTCAAACAGCTCCGATTAGAGTGGACGGTCATCCTTTTAACGATTTTATCATCAATCGTACTCCTGCAGCTCGATGGGGAGATCCGGAAGATTTGGCAGGAGCAGCGATATTTTTATCGTCAAAAGCAAGTGATTTTGTAAACGGACAAATAATTTATGTGGATGGTGGAATTTTAGCTACCATCGGAAAACCATCAAACGAAGATTAAAAAGTAAGTATAATGAGCACGAAATTCATACACGATAATTTTTTGTTAGAAAATAAATATGCTGAAGAATTGTATCACAACTATTCTAAAAATCAGCCTATTATTGACTATCACAATCATTTATCGCCTAAATTAATTGCAGAAAATAATCAATTTAAAAATATAACCGATGTTTGGATTAATGGCGACCATTATAAATGGAGAGCCATGCGAACGTTGGGTGTGAATGAAAAATTCATTACCGGAGATGCCTCAGACAAAGATAAATTCATTCAATGGGCAAAAACGGTTCCGTACACAATGCGAAATCCTTTGTATCATTGGACGCATTTGGAATTAGCTCGCTATTTTGATATTTATGAATTATTAAATGAAAAATCAGCGGAAGCTATTTACGAAGAAACGTCTCAAAAATTAAGCACTGACGCTTTTTCGTGTCAGAATTTATTAAAGAAAGCGAACGCCGAAGTGGTTTGCACAACAGAAGATCCAACGGATGATTTGGCATACCATAAGCAATTAGCCAACAGCGATTTTTCAGTAAAAGTAAGTACCGCTTTCCGACCTGATAAAGCGATTTTGATTGCAGGTGAAATGTATAATAGCTACATTGATTCATTAGCAAAAGTAGTTGATTTTGATATAAATACATACTCTGACTTATGCAATGCTTTAAGTAATAGAATTGCCTATTTCAACGAAAATGGTTGTCAACTTTCCGATCATGGTTTAGATCAAATTCAGTTTGAAAACTTTACCGAAAGTGAAATCAATTCCATTTTTGAAAAAAGAAGAAGTAATCAGCCGATTTCTGCTATAGAAGATGCTAAATTCCAAACGGCAATCTTATTGTTTTTATGTGAAAATTATCATCAACACGGTTGGGTGCAACAGTTCCATTTGGGAGCTTTGCGTAATAACAATGCCAGAATGCACCGAATTTTAGGACCGGATACAGGTTGGGATTCGATTGGCGATTTTTCACAAGCCAAAAATCTATCTGCTTTATTGAATGCATTGGATTCGAAAGATAAATTGACAAAAACGATTTTATACAATCTAAATCCTGCCGATAATGAAGTAATGGCAACTATGATTGGAAATTTCAATGATGGAAGCATCAAAGGAAAAGTGCAATTTGGTTCCGGTTGGTGGTTTTTAGACCAAAAAGACGGCATGACCAAACAAATGAACGCCTTGTCAAATATGGGATTAATCAGCTGTTTTATTGGGATGTTAACTGATTCCAGAAGCTTTTTATCCTTCCCAAGACACGAATATTTCAGACGTGTTTTGTGTAATTTATTAGGCGATGAAATCAAAAGAGGTGAATTGCCAAATGATATGGAATGGATAGGAAAGATGGTCGCTGATATCAGTTACAACAACGCCAAAAACTATTTTAATTTTAAGTAATTCAAAATGGCTGAAAGCAAAGTGTTTTTTGAAAACAAATCAACCAATTGGGAAACTATTGATAAGAATATCGAGCGACAAATTGTAGGTTATGATCAATTGGTAATGATGGTTAATGTTCGATTTAAAAAGGGAGGAATTGGTGCGATGCATCATCACATCCATTCGCAAGTCACTCATATCGCTGAAGGCAAATTTGAAGTGACGATTAATAAAGAAACGAAGCTATTACAAAAAGGAGATTCATTTTATGTAGCTCCAAACATGGAACACGGCGTAGTTTGTTTAGAAGACGGTTTGTTAATAGATGTTTTTAGCCCAATGCGAGAAGATTTTATAAAATAATGAGCAGAGTAGTAACATTTGGAGAACTTTTACTTAGGCTTTCGCCGCCGAGTCATTTGCGACTCACGCAGGCGAGGTCGTTTGATTTGTATTATGGTTGTGCCGAAGCAAATGTTGCCGCTTCTTTATCAAAATTTGGAGTTTCCGTTAAATTTATAACGGCGGTTCCTGACAATGAATTGGGCGAATCATCGCTCAGTATGTTACGTTCTTTTGGTGTGGAACCCATTTCCTTTATTCAAGGAAAAAGACTAGGCATCTATTATTTTGAACAAGGTGCATCCGAGAGACCTGGAAAAGTGGTTTATGATAGAGAAGATTCCTCATTTTCTACCTTAAAAAAAGGAATGATTAATTGGGAAGATGCGTTCAAAGATGCCGATTGGTTTCATTGGTCAGGCATCACACCATCATTGACACTTGAATTAGCAGAAATCTGTGAAGAAGCATTAACAGTTGCTTCACGTATGGGATTAACCATTTCTGCCGATTTAAATTATCGTCCAACCCTATGGAAATACGGTAAAAATGCCAATGAAATAATGCCAAATCTAGTAAAACATTGCGATTTACTATTAGGTGGAATTGATGATTCAGAAAAAGTGTTAGGTATAAAAGTAAATGAAGAGGACACTCAGGAAGAAATTTTTTCAAATTGGATGAAAGCGTTTCCAAAATTAAAAAACATATTGACAACCAAACGAATGGATGCAAATGCTTCGTCTAACGGAATCAGTGCTTCATTTTGGAATGGAAAGGAATTATTGCATTCACAGAAATACAATATTTCGCATATCATTGATCGAATTGGTGCAGGCGATGCGTTTATGGCAGGAATCATTTATGGAATGATAGCTTGGCCGGATGATAATCAAACCGCATTGGAATTTGCAGCAGCAGCGACTTGTTTAAAACATTCGATTTCGGGCGACATTAATTTAGCAACTGTAAACGAAATTAAAGCATTAATGGGAGGTTCGGGTGGCGGAAGAGTATCGAGATAATGTGTCAATACTTCAATTTCCCAATTAGCTATTGGAGCGATTAATTTGAAAGAAATAAAATAAAATAGAATAACACAATAAATTTTAAAAAAATGTCAAAAAAAGTAGTAACATTCGGTGAGATAATGTTAAGATTAGCACCACAAGGATTTTTAAGATTTTCACAAGCAGACAATTTTGATGTTGTATATGGAGGAGGAGAATCAAACGTAGCGGTTTCATTAGCTAATTATGGAATTCCGGTTGATTTTGTAACCCGTTTACCAAAAAATGATATTGGTCAATGTGCCATGATGGAAATGCGTAAAAGAGGTGTTGGTGTTGATAAAATTGTTTGGGGAGGCGATCGTTTAGGAATTTATTTCTTGGAAACAGGAGCCGTAAGCAGAGGTAGTAAAGTAGTTTATGATAGAGCCCATTCTGCGATGTCGGAAATTCAACCGGGAATGATCAATTGGGAAGAAGTTTTTCAAGGAGCAGATTGGTTCCATTGGACAGGAATTACGCCTGCCATTTCTCAAAGCTCGGCCGATGTTTGTTTGGAAGCGGTAAAAACAGCCAGTAAAATGGGTGTAACCATTTCAACCGACTTGAATTACCGTGCTAAATTATGGAAATATGGTGGTGACAGAGAAGCGATTATGACAGAACTAACTTCGTATTGCGATATCATTTTAGGTAACGAAGAAGATGCAGAAATGCATTTCGGAATCAAACCGGATGGTGCAGCAGTTCAAACGCATGGTCATGACGTAAAAGCGGAAGCCTTTTTATCAGTTTGTAAACAAATGATGGAAAAATTCCCAAGAGCAAGCAAAGTGATTACCACTTTACGTGGTTCTATCTCAGCTTCTCATAATACATGGGCCGGAGTTTTATATGATGGAAAAGAAATGTTACAAACGCGTCAATATCAAATTACAGATATTGTAGATAGAGTAGGTGGTGGTGATAGTTTTATGGGTGGATTAATCTATGGTTTATTAACCTATCCGGACGATGATCAAAATGCATTGGATTTTGCAGTAGCTGCTTCTTGTTTGAAACACACCATTAAAGGTGATGCCAACTTGGTTACTGTAGATGAAGTTCAAAAATTAATGGGAGGTGATGCTTCCGGTCGTGTAGCAAGATAATCATGATAGTAGATACACTAAATAACGCATCAAAATACACGAGTTTACACCCATTGTTTACCAAAGCTTTTGAGTTTTTAAAAACAAATGATATCAATTCGTTGGAAGATGGAACAATTGAAATCACTGATGGTTTAAAAGTAATCGTTAGCAATAAAAAAGGAAAAACGCAAGAAGAAAGTTTAGCCAAATTTGAATGCCATAATCAAAATATCGACATTCAATTTTGTGCAAAAGGAGTAGAAACCATCGCTTGGAAACCAAGAGAAAAATGTGTGACACCAAACGGAGAATACAACGCCGAAAAAGATGTTTTGTTTTTTAATGATGCACCGGATATGTTTTTTCAATTAACGGATAATCAATTTGTTATTTTTTATCCGGATGATGTTCATGCTCCAATGATTGGTGATGATAACATCAAAAAATTAGTATTTAAAGTAAAAATTTAAGAGATGAATAATAGTCAAAAAGTTTCTGAAGCTATTGTAAATCAAGGTATTTTACCCTTGTATTTCAATGCAGATGAAAACGTAACCATAGAAGTATTGAGAGCCATTTATCGTGCAGGAATTAAAGCGGTTGAATATACCAACCGTGGTGAAGCTGCTTTGAAAAACTTCGCTAAAATGGTTGAAGTTCGAAATGCTGAAATGCCCGATTTGTTGCTTGGAATTGGAACTATCAAAAATTTAGAGCAAGCCAAAGCATTTGAAAACATTGGAGCAGATTTTTACATCAGTCCCGGCTTTGTTCCGGAAGTAGCTCAGTATTTAATAGCAAAAGATTTGTTTTACAGCCCGGGTTGTATGACACCAACAGAAATTATTGCCGCTGAAAATGCCGGAGTAAAATTCATCAAACTTTTTCCCGGAAATATGCTTGGTCCTGATTTTTTAAGTGGTATCAAAGATATTTTTCCAAAATTAGTATTCATGCCAACCGGCGGAGTTGACACAACCAAAGAAAGCATTTCAAGTTGGTACAAAGCAGGCGTTTCTGCAGTAGGAATGGGAAGCAAGCTAATCAGCAAGCAATTAATGGCTGATCATGATTATGCCACAATTGAAGCCGAAACCAAAAAAGTATTGGAAGTAATTCAATCTATAAAATAGAATTTTTTTAACACCCTGGTGAGTGCAACTGTCAGTTCCTCACGCTGACAGAAAGCACTCAACAGGAAAAAAAACAATTTTAAAAATGACGACATTAAAAAAAATATCACATTTAACGGGTTTTTCCATTTCAACGATTTCAAAAGCGTTGAACGATAAGCATGATATTAATGTCGATACCAAAAAGATTATTCAAGAATTTGCTCTAAAGACAGATTACAAGCCTAATAAAAATGCCTTGGCTTTACGAAGCAGTAAGTCAAGTATCATTGCAATTATTGTTCCGAGAATTAATAATGCCCTTTATAGTGAAATGCTATATGATATTCAAAAATGTGCTTCCAAAAAAGGGTATAGAATGATGTTGTTTCAATCTTTTGAAGAAGTGGCAACAATTAAACATTATTTAGAAGATATTAATGATGGTAGTGTTGATGCTGCAATTGTACTAACTATCAATAAAAACATTGAAAACGAAATTAGTTTGTCAAAAAGAAGAAATTTACCAACGGTATTTATCCAAATTAATCACGAACAATCTAATTTTAACATCAAAGAAAGTTGTGCGGAATTATTTGAAAATTTACTCAAACAAATCAATTAAGAAATGCGACAAATTATCAAAATAGAAAGGGGTCAAATGACAAATAAAAGGTATTCATTGGCGAATAAAAAACTAAATAAGTAAAGATGAAATTAAAATCAACTATACTATTTTCATTTTTAATCCTGTTGATTTTCAATCAATGTGCTGAAATTAGTCAAACAAAAACGTTGAAATTGGCTCATGGTTTGGATGTTTCGCATTCTGTCCATTTAGCTATGGTAAAAATGGGTGAAGACTTAGCCGCAATTTCAGGAAATAAGATAAAATTAGAAATATATCCCAATCAGCAATTAGGAACAGAAAGAGAATGCATTGAACTGTTGCAAATTGGAAGTTTGGATATGACCAAAGTTTCTGTTGGAGTTTTAGAAAATTTTGCACCAAAAATGAAAGTGTTTGGACTTCCTTTTCTTTTTAGAGACAGACAACATTCTTTTTCGGTTTTAGATGGTCCGGTTGGAAAAGAATTGTTAGACGAGGGACTTGATTATTGGATAAAAGGATTAGGATATTACGACGCAGGAAGTAGAAGTTTCTATACAAAAACCCGACCAATTGATTCACCCTCCGATTTAAAAGGAATGAAAATCAGAGTAATGGAAAGCCCAACGGCTTATGAAATGATAAAAAGTTTTGGAGGTTCACCAACGCCCATTTCTTGGGGAGAATTATATACTTCGTTACAACAAGGTGTAGTGGATGGAGCTGAAAACAATCCGCCAAGTTTTTATTTATCAAGACATTATGAAGTTTGTAAATTCTATTCTATTGACGAACATACTGTTTTACCTGATGTTTTAATCATTGGTACAAACACATGGAATCGTTTCACAAAAGAGGAACAAGCTTGGATACAACAAGCAGTTCATAACTCAGTTGTTCACCAACGAAAACTATGGAAAATAGCCGAACAAGAAGCTTTGGATGAAGTAATTAAAGCCGGAGTACAAGTTTCGTATCCTGACAAAACAAAATTTAGAGCTACGGTTAATGGTATTTATGAACGAGTGAAACAAGATAAAGAAATGGCTCGATTAGTAATGGAAATTCAAGAAACGAAATAGTATGAAATTTAGAAGTAAAGTAGATAAAGTACTGGAAGTGGCCCTAATAACAATTTTAAGTGTTATGGTTCTGAACGTGTTATGGCAAGTTACTACTCGTTTTATTATGGGTAACCCCAGTTCGTTTACAGATGAATTGGCTCGCTATTTAATGATATGGTTAGGCGTTTTGGGAGCTGCTTATGTTTCAGGTAAAAATATGCATGTGGCAATTGATATTTTACCACAACAATTTTCTTTAGAAACCCAAAAGAAATTCAGATTTGTAGTGTTTTCAATGGTTATATTGTTTGCCTTTTTTGCCTTTTTTATTGGCGGACTCCGATTAGTATATATCACTTACACCTTAAATCAATATTCCCCGGGTTTACAAATGCCTTTAGCCGCTATTTATTTTGTTATACCACTTAGCGGATTGTTGATTGTATATTATAAAATTTCAGATATTTTAAATCTTAAATAATGGATTATTTACCAATTTTTGTTTTAGTATTTAGCTTTGTGTTTTTTCTAAGCATAGGAACTCCTGTTGCTTGGAGTATTTCAATAGCATCGCTATTAACCATGCTGGTTAGTATTCCATTATTGCCATCGGTTACCACAGTTTCACAACGAATGGGAACGGGTTTGGATAGTTTTGCACTACTCGCGATTCCGTTTTTTATATTATCCGGACAATTAATGAACAAAGGCGGCATTGCTCATCGACTGATTGCTTTTGCTAAAACATTGGTGGGAGCTTTACCCGGCGGTTTAGCATTAATAAACGTCATTGGAGCCATGCTAATGGGAGCAATTGCAGGTTCTGCAATGGCATCAGCCTCTGCGATGGGAAGTATTCTTGGTCCTGAAATGGAAAAAGAAGGGTATTCGAAAGAATTTGGTGCAGCAGTAAACATTACGTCATCAACATTAGGTCTTGTAATTCCTCCGAGTAATGTGTTGATTGTTTATTCTTTAGCTAGTGGTGGCGTTTCCATTGCGGCATTATTTTTAGCTGGTTATATTCCGGGAATTTTGACTGGTTTGTTTTTGATGGTATTGGCTTATTTCTGGGCAAAAAAGAAAAAATATAAATTGGGAGAAAGAAGCAGTCTTAAAAATGTGGCAAAAACATTTTTTGCCGCTTTACCGAGTTTATTGTTATTGATTATTGTTATTGGAGGTATCGTTGCCGGCGTTTTTACGGCAACGGAAGCTTCTGCTGTAGCGGTACTTTATACATTAATTTTAGGTTTTGTATACAAAGAAATTCGCACTCGTGATTTACCTAAAATTCTTTTAGAATCTTCAATAACAACCGCGGTTGTCATGCTGTTGATTGGAGCTTCAATGAGTATGTCATGGGTAATGTCGTATGAAAACATTCCACAAGATATAACCACCAGTTTATTGTCTATTAGTGACAACAAAATAATCATTCTTCTGATAATCAACCTTTTATTGTTGTTCGTTGGAATTTTTATGGACATGACTCCGGCAGTATTAATTTTTACACCTATTTTTTTACCGGTTGTCACCAAATTAGGAATTGATCCGGTGCATTTCGGAATTATCATGGTGCTTAATTTGAGTATTGGTTTGTGTACACCTCCCGTAGGATCCGTATTGTTTGTTGGAGTAGGGGTTGCCAAAACTACCATTCAAAAAGTCATAAAACCATTGATACCCTTATTTTTAGTAATGATTTTTGCATTGCTATTAGTCACCTATATACCTGCACTTTCAATGTGGTTGCCACAATTGTTTAACTTATAATACCCTTACTTATGTTTGAATCAAATGCTGTAAAGAAACTATTAAATAGAGACACTACTCAAAACACAAATAAACTCCCAATCAAAGTTTTACAATTTGGTGAAGGTAACTTTTTGAGAGCTTTTGTTGATTATGCTTTTCAAGTTTTAAATAAAGAAATAAATTACAATGCCGGAATAGCAGTTGTACAACCTCTTGATAATGGATTGGTGCCAATGCTTAATCAGCAAGACGGATTGTATACATTATTTATGAATGGTATAAAAAAAGGAGAACAAATTCAAGAAATTGAATTGATTACTAATATTGTTAAAGGAGTGAATACGTATACTCATTTTGACGATTATGTGGCTTTAGCAAGAATTGAATCTTTGGAGTTTGTAATCTCGAACACCACAGAAGCCGGAATAGAATACGTGGATACGGACACCATTTTAATGCGACCTCCCAATTCTTTCCCTGCAAAATTGACGGTTTTATTATACGAACGTTACAGCTATTTTAAAGGTGATACCTCAAAAGGATTGACCATAATTCCATGTGAATTAATCAATTACAATGCCGATACGTTAAAAGAAATTTTATTAAAACTTGCCGATTTATGGCAATTGGAAGAAGGTTATAAAAATTGGCTTACATCAAGTTGTACTTTCCACAACACGTTAGTGGACCGAATTGTTCCCGGGTATCCAAGAAATGAAATTGAAGAATACAACAGCAAATTGGACTATCAAGACAATTTGATGGTTACAGCTGAACCGTTTTTTTTGTGGGTTATTGAAGGCGATGAAAAACTGAAAGCGAAATTACCGTTCCACAAAACCAATTTAGATGTAAAAATTGTTGCGGACATGCAACCGTATCGTACAAGAAAAGTGCGTATTTTAAACGGAGCTCACACGGCACTAGTACCTTTTTCAATTTTATTTGGAAATGAAACCGTGAAAGAAACTTTAGACAATCCTTTTACCGAAGATTTTGTAACCAAAGTAATTTTTGACGAAATCAACCCAACACTTCCAATGGAAAAAGAGGAGTTAGATATCTTTTCAGAGGAAATTTTAGATCGTTTCAGAAATCCGTTTATCAAACATCAATTATCAGATATTGCTTTAAATTCAGTTTCAAAATTTAAAGTGAGAGTACTTCCAAGTTTGTTAGAATATGTGGAATTGAATAAAAAATTACCGGTTCATTTGACATTTTCTCTGGCTTGTTTAATTCGATTTTATAAAAAAGAATGGCAAGACAGAATACTGCCAATTAATGACACAAAAGATATTGTTTTGTTTTTTGAAACTATTTGGAAATCAAATGATTTAAATGATGTAGTTAAACAAACACTTTCGAATTTAGATTTTTGGGAACAAGATTTAAATAGCGTTTCCGGTTTATCGGAAGCACTAGTTTTTGCTTTAAATGAAATAGAAAATAACGGTATTGAAATCGGATTTACAAATTTTAAAAATCACTATCGTTCTTAATTAAACGACCATGCAAAAGAAATTAATAAAAGTACACCCTTCAGATAATATAATCGTTGCTTTAGTCGACATTGAACAAGGCGAAACCATTGCATTTGAAGGAATAGAAATAATTACAGCCACCGCTGTAAAAGCAAAACATAAAATTGCTGAAGTAGATTTTGCCATTGGTGACAGCATTTATATGTATGGTGTCTTGATTGGTAAAGCGAGCCAACCCATTCAAAAAGGTGAAGTAATCACAATATCTAACGTAAAACATCAAAGCGGGAAAGTTTCTCATAAAACAGAAACAACTTCTTGGAATCCACCAAATGTTGACAAATGGAAAGACCGAACTTTTATGGGGTACCACAGAAGTGACGGACAAGTGGGAACTGCCAATGTTTGGTTATTCTTCCCTTTGGTTTTTTGTGAAAATAAAAATATCGAACGTTTAAAAGAAGTATTCGAAGAGTTAGTTCCTAAAAAGACGGATGCTTATAAACAGCTTTTACGTTCATTAATTTCTAATAATCCGGAAACTTCCTCGGAAAACGAACGTGTTGAAAAACCAACCTTTGACAATATTGAAGTAAAATTCATCACACATCAAGGCGGCTGTGGTGGAATCCGACAAGATTCTGAAAGTTTAGCCCGACTTCTTGCAGGATATGTCAATAACCCTAATGTAGCCGGTGCAACTGTTTTGAGTTTAGGTTGTCAAAATTTGCAAATTGAATTGTTTCAAAAAACCTTAAAAGCAATCAATCCAAATTTGAATAAAGAAGTGATAATCTACGAACAACAACAAATGGGAACTGTAGACCACATGCTTCAAACCATAATTAAAGATTCTTATGAAGCAATAAAACGAGCCAATCAAATTGAACGCAAACCCGCACCGTTATCTAAACTTTGTATTGGATTGGAATGCGGCGGATCGGATGGTTTTTCAGGAATTTCTGCTAATCCAGCATTAGGACATGTGTCCGATGTTTTAGCGGCTTTGGGTGGAAAAAGTATTTTGGCCGAGTTTCCGGAATTGTGTGGCGTGGAACAAGAGTTAATGAACCGCTGTGTCACCGAAGAGAAAGCCAACAAGTTTTTATCATTGATGAAAGCATATGAAAAATCAGTAGTGGATGCCGGTTCCGGTTTTGATATGAACCCATCACCTGGAAATATAAAAGATGGTTTGATTACCGATGCAATGAAATCGGCTGGTGCAGCAAAAAAAGGGGGTACATCTCCAGTTGTTGATGTTTTGGATTATGGTGAATATGTTACTGAATCAGGATTAAATTTATTAAATACTCCGGGTAATGATGTGGAAAGTACCACAGCAATGGTGGGGTCTGGAGCAACCATTGTTTTATTTACAACAGGATTAGGAACTCCAACAGGAAATCCAATTACTCCGGTTATTAAAGTAGCTTCTAATTCAATATTAGCTCAACGAATGAGTGATATTATTGATATTGATACCGGTGCTGTAATTGATGGCTCAAAAACAATCGAAGAAGTGGGAGAAACTATTTTAGACTATATAATTGAAGTGGCTAGTGGACGAATTATTTCTAAAGCAAGCCAATTAAACCAAGATGATTTTATTCCTTGGAAACGAGGCGTATCATTATAATTTTTCGTTAGTAACTAGTGTTAAAAATCCGTTTAGAATGTTATTCCAAACGGATTTTTTTTAATTTTTAGAAAGTAATTTTCGTGTTGATTTTCTAAGAATTAATTCCGGTTCTAAAACTACTTTCTTTTCAATTTTTACATTTTCAGAATTGGCTACTTGTTCTAAAAATACTTTAGCAGTCATTCTTCCCATTTCGAGTGGAAACTGGTCAATCGTACTGATTGATAATTCCATGAACATCGTAAAAGGCTCATTACTGAATCCAATAACCGAAAAATCATTAGGAATTTTGATGTTTTTAGTTTTTAATTCTTGAATCGCTCCTAAAGCAGCAAAATCACTGGAAGAAAAAATTGCGTCAGGAGGAGAAGGAAGTTTTAATAATTTTTTTACGGCTTTTCTTCCGTCTTCAATCGTACTTTTTGTTTGCACCACATAATCTTTTACAAAATCTATCTTGTTGTCAATCAAGGCTTGTTTATATCCTAAAAAACGATCTTTAAAAATTTCGATATTGATATCTCCTGAAAAATAGGCAATTTTTTTACAACCGGTATCTATAAGGTGTTGCGTAGCCTTGTAGCCGCCATCAAAGTCATTTATTGTTACAGAACTCACATTCTTCATTGTTTTCTTTCTGTCAAAAAAGACCAAAGGAACTTCCTTTTTCAAAATTCGATCAAATGTTGCCGCATTGTTACTTGATGTAGAAATTAATATTCCATCTACTTGTGAGTTCAAAAGTGCTTCAATGTTGGCTACTTCTTTAGCTTCAATTCCATCCGTTTGACAAATAATAACGTGATAGCCATTTTTGTTTAATTCTTCCTCGATTCCATGTATAACAGAACCAAAGAAATTACTGTCTATCCTTGGTACTACAACTCCTACATTGTTGCTTTTACCGCTTTTTAAAGCCAAAGCAAGTCGATTTTGCTCATAGTTCATTTTCTCAGCAGTAGAAACAACTAATTCACGAGTTGCGTCACTAATATTCGGATTGTTATTTAAAGCTCTTGAAACCGTTGCTGCTGTTATATTTAGCTTTTTTGCAATGTCATAAATGGTTGTTTTTTTCTTCATGAAGTAAAAACTTTATGTAAAAGTTGGTAAAATGGTCGATTTTTCTGAACACAAATGTAACAATTAGATTTAATTTTCAATTTTTTTTATTAAAAAAGGCTTATAAACAAAGACTTTATTTGTAAATACCGTATTTTTAAGGTGCTTTTTTTAAATTTTATAAAAAAAAACTTGGTTATTATTATTGTATTAATTATTTTTGGTAATCGATTGCACAAACAAAATTTAAGATGAAACTAATAAAAAACAGAGCATCAAAAACTATTAAACATTTAGCAGTGGGGTTACTATTTGTATTGATTTCCTGTAAAACTCAAGACAATCAAAGTGATAAGTTTTCTGTAGTTGAAAATAGTCCTTGGGTTTTGATGGAAGAAATCATTGCAAATACAAAAGCACCAACTTTTAAGAATGCCAATTTTTCAATTTTAGATTACGGGGCAAAAGGAGATGGTGTAACTGTTTGTACAGAAGCCTTTAAAAAAGCAATTAAAGCATGTACGGAGAGTGGAGGGGGAAGAGTTGTTGTGCCGAATGGTAAATTTTTTACAGGCCCGATTCATCTAGATAACAACGTAAATCTTCATTTAGAAGATGGGGCAGAAATTTTGTTCAGCACAAATCCTAACGACTTTTATCCTCTTGTTCATACATCTTTTGAAGGAATGGAATTGATGAATTATTCTCCTTTAATCTATGCAAAAAACAAAAAAAATATTGCCATTACAGGTAAAGGAATTTTAAACGGTCAAGCGGATAAAACAAATTGGTGGCCTTGGAAAGGAAAGACATCCGAAGGTCACGTTTATGGTTATGTGCAAGGACAACCTTCACAATTGGACAGTTTAAATCTTCCGGCATTGATGAAAATGGCTAATGACAATGTTCCTGTTGAAAAGCGTGTTTTTGGAAACGGACATTATTTAAGGTCTAATTTTATTGAGCCGTTTGATTGTGAAAATGTACTGATTAAAGATGTAAAAATCATCAATGCTCCTTTTTGGATAATTCATCCTATAAAGTGTACTAATGTAATTGTTGATGGTGTAAATATTGACAGTCATGGACCTAATAATGACGGGTGTGATCCGGAATATTCAAAGAATGTAATCATACAAAATTGCACCTTTAATACTGGAGATGATTGTATTGCCATTAAAGCAGGAAGAGACAACGAAGGCAGAAAAGTGGGCATCATGAGTGAAAACATTGTGGTAAGAAACTGCAAAATGATTGACGGACATGGTGGGGTTGTAATTGGAAGCGAAATGTCTGCCGGTGTTAGAAATGTGTTTGTAGAAAACTGTAGTATGGACAGTCCTGAATTGGATAGAGCCATACGACTTAAAACCAATACAAAAAGAGGTGGAACAGTTGATGGTTTGTATGTTAGAAATATAAAAGTAGGTAAAGTTAAACAAGCTGTTCTGCATATTACCATGAATTATTCAGTATATGCGGGTCAAAGAGATGGTAACTTTATACCTAAAATTAAAAACATTTTAATGGAGAATATTACTGTTCAAAATGGAGGAAAGTATGCCATTTTTGCAGATGGATTAGAGAGTTCTCCTATAGAAAATATTACTTTTAAAAATGTAAGAATAGATTCAGTAGAAAAAAATTTCTCACTAAAAAACGTAACCAATCTAAAACTAATTGATACCTATATCAACAACGTTAAAGTTGAAAACGCAAACTAATAAACAAACGAACCCTTAATTAATCAAACAAATTATGAAAGTAAAATTAATGTTGTTGAGTAGCTTAAAATACCCTTTGATGCTATTCTTATTTATCTCAGCATTGGCAAGTCAAGAAGCAATTGCTCAATCTGGCACTTTTGAAGTGACAGGTACAGTTGTTGATGGTAAAGATAAAATTTCAATCCCCGGAGTTAATGTTATCGAGAAAGGAACTTCTAATGGAGTTTCAACAGATTTTGATGGTAAATTTAGATTGAATGTAAAATCTGCAAATTCAGTAATTATAATCAGCTACATAGGTTATAAAACACAAGAAATTGAAATAAAAGGTCAAAGAGCAATTTCAATTGAGTTGTCAGAAGATCAACAAGCACTTGAAGAAGTTGTGTTAGTAGGGTATGGTTCAGTAAAAAAATCTGATTTGACTGGAGCAGTTTCAACATTATCTGGTGAAGAATTAAAAAAACAACCGATTTCAAATGTTGCTGAAGCTTTAACTGGACGTTTGGCTGGTGTAAGAGTAACATCTTCAGAAGGTTCTCCTGATGCTGAAATTAATATACGAATCAGAGGAGGCGGGTCTTTAACTCAAGATAGTTCTCCCTTAGTTATTGTTGATGGTTTTCCTGTAAACAGTTTAAATGACATATCTCCCTCAGACATTGAAAATGTTACAGTTTTAAAAGATGCTTCTTCAACTGCCATTTATGGTTCCAGAGGTGCCAATGGAGTAATTCTTGTCACAACTAAAAGCGGAAAAAGTGGAGAAAAAATTAGTGTTTCTTATGATATGTTCAATGGTGTAAAAAAGATTGCAAATACTATTGACGTTCTTAGTCCCTCAGACTTTGTAAAATGGCAATATGAATATGCATTACGTGCTAATGATTTAAATTCTTTTGTTGATTTCTTTGGTCCTTACAGCGAAATCGGTCAATATGACAATGCTCAGAACACTAATTGGCAAAAAGAAATTTATGGACGCACAGGGAGCGTACAAAGCCATAGCCTTGGTATACGAGGAGGAACTGATAAGCTAAATTATAACTTTAATTATACTCGATTTGATGAAGAAGCTATCATGTTAGGTTCTACTTTTAAAAGAGATAACATATCGCTAAATTTAAAAAATAAAATTAGTGAAAAATTACAATTGAATTTAACGTTCCGTTATTCCAATACCGAGATAGAAGGGGGAGGGGCGAATGAACAAAGAGAATTTTCAACAACGGATGCAAGACTGAGACATAGTATCGGATATGCTCCTATCCCTATTCCGGGTCTTATCGATGATGATGTAGACGAAGCAGTTGCCGGATATTTGGTGAATCCTTTTTTAGCTGTGAAAGATAATGATAGATTACAACAGAGAAAAAACTTTAATATGTTGGGTGGTTTTACATGGAAAATCAACAAAGACCTTCAGTTCAAATCTGATTTAGGTATTGACAACTATAGATACACAGATTATCGTTTTTTTGGTCGTTCAACATTTTACGTGAGAAATATACCTCTACCCGAAAACCAAGGGTTACCTGCTTTAGTTTTCAGTAATCGAGATGACAATCGTTTCAGAACAGCGAATACTTTAAATTTTGATTTTAAAAGATATTTAGGCTCCAATCATAGACTAAAATTGCTACTTGGACAAGAAGTTATAATGTATAAGTCCAATATCTTAACTAATACCATGCATGGTTATCAAGATTTTTTTACTTTTCAAAATGCAATGAATTTAACAACATTGGGTGTCCCTCAATCAGTCAATAATTTTAATAATCCTGATGATAATTTACTTTCTTTTTTTGGTAGAGTAAACTATGACATAAAAGATCGTTATTTGTTCACCGCCACTTTTCGTGCAGATGGTTCAAGTATATTCTTAAACGACAACGTTTGGGGATATTTTCCTTCTGCAGCTTTCGCATGGAAAATGACAGAAGAAACCTTTTTAAACGACGTTTCTTGGTTAGATTTACTTAAATTAAGATTAAGTTATGGTCAGTCAGGAAATAACAATATTCCTGCCGGACAAACTTCTCAAATATATTTATCCGCAAATACAACATGGATTAACGGGGTCAATAATTTTTGGGGTCCTTCTAATGTTTTGGCTAACCCTGATTTAAAATGGGAAACTACAATATCACAGAATATAGGTTTGGATTATGAATTGTTTAAAGGTAGAGTAAGTGGTTCTTTTGAAGTTTATAAAAACATTACAAAAGACCTATTAAATCGATTTGATGTATCAGGGACAGGTTATACATTTCAGTACAGAAATATGGGTGAAATTGAAAACAAAGGTTTAGAAGCTAATGTTAATTTAGCAGCTATTAGAAAAGATAATTATGGATTAAATTTTTCATTCAATATAGGATTTAATAGAAATAAAATCAATTCTATAGGAACATTAGAAAATTATGAAGTGTCATCAACATGGGCAACCACAGCAATTGGAAACGATTTTGCAGTTTGGGTGGGTCAACCGGTTGGTTCAATTTTTGGTTACAAAAGTGATGGACGTTATGAAGTTTCAGACTTCACCTATACAAATGGAAGCTATGTTTTGAATGAAGGCGTTGCTAATGCTTCTTCAATTGTGGGTGCTCCTCTAAGACCAGGTTCAATGAAACTAAAAGATCTCAATGGAGATGGTATAGTAAATACAGATGACCGTGTTATCATTGGTGATGTTAATCCAAAACATACCGGTGGTATTGTAATTAATGCTAATGCTCATAATTTTGATATTTCTGCAGCTTTCAATTGGAGCTACGGGAATGATGTTTACAACGCATCTAAAATTGAACATTCCACAGCTACAATTTCTAACCCTGATGGTCAATATAGAAATTTAACTACTCATATGGCTGACGGTATTCGATGGACCGATTTTGACCCTGCAACAGGGCAATTAGTAACCGATCCTGATGCTTTAGCTGCATTAAATGCAAATACAACATTGTGGTCTCCTTATTCTCCACGATTTGTGATGACGGATTGGGCTGTTGAAGATGGGTCTTTCTTACGATTGAATACATTAACCTTAGGATATACATTTCCTTCTAGTTTAATTGAAAAGCTAGGTATTTCTAGACTTAGACTTTATGGAACGGCAACAAATGTATTCATTTTGACTAATTACTCAGGCTTAGATCCTGAAGTTTCAACTCGTAGACAAACACCATTAACGCCGGGTGTAGATTATTCACCTTACCCACGAAACAGACAGTTTGTTTTCGGCTTAAATGTTAATTTTTAATTATAAAATATAGAAATTATGAAAAATAAATTTTTAATTCTAGGACTTTTCAGTATTTCCTTACTACTCCTCGCTTGTACTGAAGATTTTCTTGAAGCTCAAACAAAATCAACTTTGGATGAGTCAGTTATTTTCTCTACTCCCGGATTAGCTAAAGGGGCTGTTGATGGAATTAAAGTACCATTTGGTGAAACCAATTCCTATAGAGGGCGTTTCCTCCCTTGGTATGGTTTTAATACGGATACTGAATGGTATAATTCTTCAGAGACAACTTCAAATGACAACCCTGATTTATGTGTTTATGATGCGAAACCAAATAACAGTAACATGAATACATTGAATAATGCTTGGGCTATGATGTATCTTGGTATTGAAAGAGCAAACTTATGCATAAGAGGTTTACGTACCTATGGAAATCCAGTGCCTGATTCAGAGTTAGGATATTTATTAGGAGAAGCTTTAACACTGAGAGCAGTTTATTATGCTGATTTAGTAAAAGCATGGGGAGATGTGCCAGGTCGTTTTGAACCACTCACTGGCGAAACTGCTTACATTCCTAAAACAAGTAGAGATGTTATTTATAAACAACTTTTACAAGATTTAGACGAAGCTGCCACCCTAGTACCATGGCCTAACGGTAGTTCAGCTACAACAAGCGTTGAAAGAATAAATAAAGCGTTTGTAAAAGGTCTTCGTGCTCGAATTGCATTAGTTGCCAGTGGTTTTCAGCAGTACCCTGATGGTATAAGAAGAAGTACTGATCCGCAGTTATCGGTAGCAATTATGTATGCTCTAGCACTTAACGAATGTAAATCTGTGATTGATAGTGGTACTTGCAATTTAGAGCCCTCGTTTGAAACGCTTTGGAAAAAATACAACCAAGAAATTACTACTGCCGGCGGAGAATCACTTTGGGAAATTCCTTTTGGTGCCGGTAGAGGTCGAATGCTTTTTACTTTTGCTGTTAGACATGCTAACGAAAACCAACATCAAGCTGCAGGTAACAATAGAGGAGGTCAATCAGGTCCGTTACCCTATGTTTTTTATGATTATGATGAATCCGACACAAGAAGAAACGTAACGTGTGTACCCTATCGTTATGGTCCGGCTGTTAATTTGTTTGCAAGACAGCAATTAAATCCTTTCAATACGTGGTATTTTGGAAAATACCGTTACGAATGGATGAATAGGAGAGTTATTTCTACAAACGATGATGGTGTGAATAAACTGTACATGCGTTATGCCGAAGTAGTTTTAATGGCTGCAGAAGCTGCAAATGAATTAGAAGGACCTAGTGCAGCTGCTCCTTATTTAAAAATGCTTCGTATGAGAGCTTTCAATCCTTCAAATCATGCAGTTAAGGTTGAATCTTATGTTAATTCACTAACATCTAAACAAGATATGTTTAATGCAATTGTAGAAGAACATAAGTTTGAATTTACAGGTGAAATGGAACGCAAACAAGCACTAATAAGATGGAATTTATTAAAACAAAATTTAGATATTGCAAAAGAGAAGTTGTTCAGATTAAGAGAAAGAGAGGGTGAATATGCTAATGTTCCAACAACTCTTTATACTCGTTATGCCGCAGATAATGAAACTTTAATTATTTATGGCTTAAACAGAAATGAATTTAATAATCCAGGTCCAGAATATACGGCAACTCCATGGACAGCTATTACAGATTCTAAAATTAACGCTATCTATAGATTAAATCCAGATACTAGACAATTTTGGCCAATTTGGCAGGTGTTTTTAGACAATAGTAACGGTACTTTAATTAATGATTACGGCTATTAAAAACTCTTTTAAAATATATTTTTAATTTATGAAAACTCATCATTTTAAAGCCTAAAGTGATGAGTTTTTATTACCAAGTAATTTGGATTATATAAAGAATATAATTGCTAAACTAAATATCAATCGGTATTGGTGTAGATTTAGCATAACATAAACACTATGAAGAATTTAAAAAAGGTTTTGTTCGTTTGTTGCGTTGTTTTTGCAATAAACGTTAACGCTCAAAACAAAAAAGTAACTTGGAAAAACATAACTGAAATCAAAGACGAAAGTTGGTTTGAAACAGAAGAAGCAAAGAAAATTGCTGAAAATGTTCTTTTATATCAAAGAGATAATGGGGGATGGCCTAAAAATGTTGAAATGCAAAATGAACTTTCAGCTAAAGAAAAACAAAGTCTTCTTATGCTGAAGTCAGATCCAACAGGATGCACTATTGACAATGGAGCAACGTGTCAGGAAATGTTATTTCTATCAAAAATGTATAAAAAATATCCTGATGATCGATATAAAACTGCTTTTTTGAAAGGTTTGTTATACCTAATTTCTGCACAATATAAAAATGGGGGTTGGCCGCAGTTTTATCCTTTAAAAGAGGGATATTATACGCATATTACTTATAACGATAATGCCATGGTGAATGTTTTAAACCTATTTAAAGAAGTAAAAGATAAAACGGGTTATTATTCGATAGAGGTTCCCAATGATATTACAAAACGAATTTCAGTTTCCTTTAATAATGGAATTCAATGTATTTTAAAAACACAGTACCGACAAAATGGTGTGCTTACCGCTTGGTGTGCTCAACATGACAGAGAAACGTTATTACCTGCCAAAGCAAGAGATTATGAGTTACCTTCATTAAGCGGAAAAGAATCAGCAAAAATTGTGTTGCTTTTGATGTCAATTGAAAAACCTTCAAAAGAAGTGGTAGAGGCAGTTGAAGCAGCCGTAGCTTGGTTTGACAAAACCAAAATTGAAGGTATCAAAATTGAAACGATTCCAACCGGTAAAGGAAATCAAACCGATAGAGTAGTAGTTGAAAGTCCGGATGCAGAACCTTTGTGGGCAAGATTCATGGAGTTAAAAGACAACAAACCTTTTTTCTGTGACAGAAACGGGAAGAAAAAATATACCATAGCAGAAATCAGTCACGAACGAAGAAATGGCTATGGTTGGTATACCAACGAACCTAAAGAAGTTTTGAAGCGATATAACCAATGGAAAAAATCTTTAGAATAAACAAACTATTCAAAAAAAAATCATGATAAAAAAATTACAATTTATAGTGCTTTTTTGTGTGTTTTACACAACGGCAACTTTTTCGCAATCCACAGATGTTTGGGATTTTGGGGCCACACAATTGGATAATACGCTACACAACAATCGGTTGAATGAAGCCATTATCAATTCTTGGTATGATGCTTCAATTACTCCTGGAAGTGTTGCTACTACTAACACCATGCCTGTCAGTTTTATTTCCGGGCCATTAACATGGGTTGGTGCCGCTAGTGATCGGTTGCGTTCAACCAATACGGCTATTACCCGATATGATAATAATGTGGCAAGTGTGGCATCCCACAATGGTCGTGTATATTGTAATGGAAACGCCGGGCTTTCAAACGGTTCTCCTACGTCGCGGTATTTTATTTTAAACGTAAATGAAGATGACGAAGTAACGATCATCGCCAGAGGAGATACTGCCGGTTTGCTAAGTTTTGTATACCAATCAAATCCAACTTTACAAACCAATACTTTTCCAATTACTGCTACAGCGGGAAGTGTGACTGAAGTAAAATTTGTGGCAAAATATACCGGGAATTATCTTTTTTATGACACTACTTCAAAAGCAAGTTTCTATAGGATATATAGAAAAGATGCCGTTTATACTTCGGTTACCGGAGCTATAGATGTTTCTCAAGCTGCCGGAATTACCGATGGTTATTCGATTGTATTCACCAATGAAGCCGGAAAATCTTGGACGGCTCAAATTAATGCTGGTATTTATAGTGTGAATGTGCCTGTGGGTTATTCGTATGCCATTAGCTTGCTTAACGCCAGCGGTTATATTATCAGTAGTGGTGATAGTTTTGATACAACTGGTGTGGTTACGCCAACAGTAAATCATCCGATTGCTATTGCTGCGGTAAGTTTATATACGGTAACCGGAACTATCACCGGTTTAGGAACGTCCATTTCTAATTTGAATTTGAACTTTGTACCAAACCCTTCCAGTGGTTCTTTGTATGTTCCCTCTCCTATAGTTAATACTGCAAATGCTACTTATTCGGTTCAATTAGAACCAAATGTTCAATACACAATTAGTGGTAGTGGTGTTAATGATTATGAAATAGTGGAAAATACGTTGACAATTCCAGCTGAAAACACAACACATGCTATAGCTTTTTCCGCAAAGCCGGTTCATTCGGTTACTATGAATATTTCGGGTTTAAATGCCACTCAAGTAAGCAATCTGCAATTGATTTTTACAAATTTAAATGAGAGTGGTTATGTGTATGAATTCAATAATGTAGCTTCAATCGCTCTGCGAAACGGAACGTATGGGATATCATTTAATGGTTTAGATAATCATCCGGTTGAATTAGGTTTGGTTTCTAACTTAGTGGTCAATAACAATCCCGTAACTAAATCATTGGAATTTCAGCCCGTAACCGTTTGGTCTTTTAATGATAGAGTAATCAACTCAACCACGACAGCTTTTTATAAAGGGATGCAATTAAACGGGCAAATAACCACGGTAGTGGCTTCCGGACATTTAACGGCTAAAACAGGAGCAACGCTTTTAGTGCCTATCAATCCCGGATTTAAAGTGGTTGTTTCTTATTATTACACGGCTAACTTTTCTATTGAAGGGGGAGCAACAATTACTACAGCTACAAACAGTACATCAATTGTTGAAAATATTGAATATGCATATACCGGAAACACTCCGGGATTTGTAACCATCACAGTGGGAGGTCTCGCTTCATTAACCACTTATTTTACTGAAATAAAAGTGGTGCCAAATGTTGCTTATAGTCCGAGTATTACAGTGGGAACGGATAAAGATTATCAAACGATTAACGAAGCTTTATTAGCGGTATCCTACATGGTTAGATCAGCTACAGATCGAGTGACCATTCTGATTGACTCAGGAAATTATGAAGAAATGCTGGTGATTGACCAACCCAATATCACCTTAAAAAATGCAGCTACAACACCTAATACAAATCTGGTTAACGGTGGTGTAAACATTACAGATGGAGCAGTTAGGGTGACTTCTTATTACGGTCACGGCTATCATTATTACAGTATGGGAAGTAATCAAAAATGGAACCAAGACGTGCTGAATGTCAATATGGCCAATGGAAATTATTCGCATACTAATGCCGGTGCAGGAACAACAAATGGTTCCTATTGGAATGCTACTGTGGTGGTACGAGCAAATGGTTTTGAAGCAGAAGGCATTATTTTTGAAAATTCATTCAACCAATATATTTCTACAAAAGAGTCACAAGATGTCGTTGTGGCTTGGTCTTCAGGCAGTCCGGGTGTCAGACCAATTAATTACGGAAACACAAGTGTTCAAAATAAAACTTTTGTTGAAAGAGCGGCTGCTATTGCTATTGCAAACAATATTGACAAAGTCATTTTAAACAAGTGCAGAGTAGTGGGACGACAAGATTCCTTTTTTGGAGGTTCAGGTTCCCGAGTGGTTGTTTACAAAGGGGATGTAATGGGTGCTGTTGACTTTATTTTTGGTGGAATGGACGCTGTTTTTTATAAAACCAATTTGGTGATGAATACCAGTGATCAATCTAGTGATTTGTCTTATATCACGGCTGCTCAACAATCTTCAGGAAGGGGATTCTTACTATACGAATGTACGATTACTACCGCTCAACCTCTAATCGAAATCGCCTCTGTGTATCGTTCAAAACCGGGTTATTTTGGCAGACCTTGGCAAGCCAATACCAGTGAAGTTGTTTTTTACAACACTAATATTGAAACTTCAAATTATCCCGGATTTATTGATCAATCCTTAATCATGCCGTTGGGGTGGTTGAGTACACTTGGTGGCACCTCAAGCGGTATGTATGAAATCGGTACTATTGAAAATTCAGGGGTTAACAACATTCCTTTTAGAGCAAGTTGGGCAACTACGTTAACAACGCCTGTGTTGAATGACGGAACAGCTATTACTACTTTTAATTTTACAAAAGGTAATGATAATTGGGATCCACTTCCTTCATTAATAAACAATGATACGTTGAGTACCGATGATTTTAATCCGCAATCTTCTGTAAAAGTATTTTCAGCTAATAAAGATATTTATATAAACAATGTAAATGGCACCACAACGGTTACTGTTTATGCTTTAAATGGTGCAAAAGTAAAATCATTTGTAACCAATGAAGATGTAAAATTTAACATGACTCCTGGTCTTTGGATAGTAAATATTCAAGCTCAAGATGGTTCAAAATCAATTAAAGTAATAACAAACTAAAAAAGTAATGGCTATGAAAAAAAAATATTTTTTACTTCTTTTTGTATTTAGTTTTATAAACATTTTTAGTCAAGATTACTATGTGGCTACTCCTCAAGGTTACGGGGCTGCAACTACCGGTGGTGGAGCTGTCACCCCTATAACTGTGACCACTTGGGCAGCGTTAAGAACCCAAATGCAGTCTTCTGGTTCAAAAGTAATTTTGGTTTCCGGTGTGCTAACAGTACCAGCTAACCAACAATTAAGAGCTGTAATTACAAACAAAAGTTTAATTGGACTTCCTGGTGCAAAATTAATAAGCAATACCCAAGTACATCCCGGTGGTGGAATTATTTATCTTAGACCAGGGTCAAATAATGTCATCATCAGAAATTTAATTTTTGAAGGGCCGGGTGCTTATGATATTGACGGCGAAGATTTACTTACTGCCGACGGATGCATTAATTTGTGGGTAGACCACTGCGAATTCCAAGATGGTTTAGACGGTAATTTTGATATAAAAGGATTATCTGACAATATCACCGTTTCGTGGTGTAAATTCACCTATTTAAAACCTCCTGTTCCAGGTGGTTCCGGTGGATCAAATGACCATAGGTTTTCAAACCTTGTGGGTTCAGGGGCGAATGATGCTCCTGCCGATGGCAATTTTAGTGTTACTTTTCAAAGTTGTTTTTGGGGTACAGGTTGTCGTGAAAGAATGCCAAGAGCCAGAAATGCTCAGCTTCATATTTTGAATTGTTATTATAACACAGGCGTTACAAACGCCAGAGCTCTCGGACTAGGTGGTGGCATCAACAACACCACTTGCTTTGTTCAAAACAGTGATTTTTCAGGAATTTCAAATGTTTATACCAACTATCCCGGAGATGGGGGAACAGTGGCACTTGCTTTTAATAATTGTATCAATGGAGCATCCAACATAGGGACGATTACACCTCCAACTTACACCACCACTATAATACCGGTAAATGAAGTAATCACCAATTTAACCGATGCAACCTGTGGAGCAGGAGCAACGCTAAATGTGACTGCTACCGGTGTAATCACACCAAATGAATGTACGTTTTTGGGAGTGGCTGACATTGAAAGTGAAAATAACATTCGTTTGTATCCGAGTTTAGTAAAAGACATTTTGAATATTGAATTATCTGAAAGTAGTTTTGGAAAAACAGAAATTGCGATCTACAATCTAAATGGACAAGAAGTTTTCAACTATGCGGAGAATTCTACTTCAAACAAAATACTACAGTTAAATTTAGAAAAACTGGCCAAGGGAATGTATGTCTGCAAAATAGAAACCAACGAAAGAATAGCTTTCAAAAAATTTATTAAACACTAATTTTTTTTAAAATAATTTTGAGAAATAGTTATTAAAATTGGGTTAAAAATAAAAATCAGACCTGAAATTAAATAAAATATAAAAATTAACTCCTTTTTTTTTGCATTTACAAAAAATACTATTATTTTTATGCAATCGATTGTATTACAAATAAACTTAAACTTTAAAACAAATTATTATGAAGAAAAAATTACTTTTTATGGTTTTTGCTGCTTTAGCAATTACTACAACAGCTACAAATGCTCAGACAACAGTTTGGGATTTTGGAAATAGTACAGACTGGCCAGTGATAAGTGGATATTCCACTAATACTGTTGTTCAAAATTTCGGAATTTTCCCCGGAGAAAATACAGATGGTGTTCCTTTTAGTACCACTGGTCAAGTTGAGTTAAGTTCTAGTGGAGCATATGCCGATGGATATACAGCTGCAAAACGATTCAAATTTAATGGGTCAAGTTACGAAACTGGATTTTCACCTCTATCAACTCCACCAACAAAAAGATATTTTTATTTTGCTGCCGCTGGTCCGGTAACTGTAAAAGTTTGGTTTAGAACAGGTGGTTCTGGACTACGAACACTTTATGTTACAGATGGAACTAATATAGTTGGCTCTCTAGGCTCAGAATCATCGAATGATAGACTTATTTTGACTACTAATTATACAGGAACAACTGCAACAAATTTGTACATAACTAGCGATAACGGTATCAACATCAATAAAATTGAGGTTACCGGAGCATTAGGAACAACTCAGACTCTTGGCGTTAATGACTTTGATCAAATTGCTACAAAAGTACATTCATTCAAGAATCAAGTTTTTGTTTCAAATGTTTTAACCGCAACTGAAGTTAAAGTGTATAACGTATTAGGTGCTTTAGTAAAATCATTTACAACGTCATCTGACACCGATTTCCAATTAAATCAAACGGGTTTATTCATTGTTAATGTAAAAACAGACGAAGGTGAAAAATCAGTTAAAGTACTTTTAAATTAAGACACTTAGTGCTTTAAAAAATTAATGAGTAGTTAATTAATATTTATAGTTTTTGGAAAACAGTAGTAATTTTTTACTACTGTTTTTTTTTGTGTTTGTTTCATTCTAAGGTGGAATAGTACTTCAAATCAATAAAACTATTTTAGGAATCATATTAAAATTTATACCCACAAAAAACAGTTGTATATGCTCATAGCGTATTCATAGTGTATAGTACACATATAACAACCATATATAAGTCATATAGTAGTGCAAGTATACTACTGGTCATTATCCAACAAAAAAAGGCTGTCTCAAAATCTTGAAACAGCCTTTTTACTGGTTATTATGAAATTTATTTCTTGATAATCTTTTGATCTATCGTTCCATTATTCGTTTGAACTTTAACTAAATACATACCATCGCTAAAATCACTCATGTTAAGTACTGAAACCGAACCTTTATAGGTTTGGATTAGTTGACCAACCATAGTATAGACGGATACGCTTTCAATGGTATTTCCATCAGCTATGGCAATGTTCAACTCATTTGTAACCGGATTTGGATAAAAACGAATAGCATCTCTCGTAATCGGATTACCCACACTTAACGTGTTAAATTCTGTTTTAATATAGTATAAATTAGCAACACTGCCTTTTGTTATAGCATGACTTCCGGGAGCAACAGACGGAATAACAACCAAACCGTTTACTGCCGTATAATTTACGTTATCCAATTTGATGGTTCCATTAAAGTTGGGATCTAAAACCAAAGTTAAAGTTGATTCCACCAAAGTAGTATAATTAATTACAGTTGGTGTCTCAATTTTTAATCGAGCGGTTAACGTAAGACCATTGTAAGTGGTAGAACCTGGGTTTGAATTCATATTAGCACTTGTGAACGAATAGAAAGAACTATTCAACACCGATTCAGTGAAATTATGAATTTCATCTCCTTGTGGAACAAAATCACCAATGGTAATACTTCCGCTTCCTGAAACTGGTGTACCACTAGTTCCCGACGTTGTTATCGTAAAATCAACATCCGAAGTTGGAGTCCCGGAAACAGTAACCGTTTTATTAGCAACATTTTTCACAAAAGTGATTCCTGAACTTGGCAATCCGGTAACGGTTACATCAGTAGCAGTACCACCCCAAGAAAATACCATGTTAGTTATTGCAATCCCTTCCGGAACCGTTTGGTCATTGTTAGTTGGTATGTTTAAAACTTGTGGGTTTACAACAACAGGAGTAGTTCCCTGAACAAATACTAATGAAGAAGTATACGAATTCAAAAGAGCTAATAAACCCGGGTTTATTGCATAAGAGGTATCATCAACAGCATTATCGAAAGTCCAAGTGATATCACCTCCACCAACTCGTCCTGAATATTGCATTACTTTTGTTTTTGCAGTTTCAGGATCATCAATTACTAATCCATTCACATAATGAATAGGATTGGTGTCAAAATTATTATAAGTAGCACCACCTTGAGCAGCTGCAACTGAACTTGGAAGAGTTTGATTACGTGTTGTAGCTACAAATGCATCAAATTGAGTTGGATGTGTTGTAGCGTTATAAGGTATAAAGCTTTGTTGTCCAATCATATAATTATTAAACGCTTTTATCATTCCTCCGTTTTCACCTGAAAATGTACCAGGAGCACCATTCAAAATATCAGAACCTTGTTTTGAAATCAACATCGGATATTTGCAATTCCTGAAATAGTTGCCTTCTATAAATAGGGAAGAGGCTAATGTTGAACCTGCACCGTATTTCGAAATTCCATCATAATAATTATTATAAATGTGAACTGTATGGCTTCTTACACGTGGATGACGACTATCGGAATGATCATACCAATTGTGATGATAGGTCAACAATCTTGCCGGTTCAGTTCCATTTCCTAATAAGTTTGACTTTCCGGTATCCCAAAAGTGATTATAGGAAACGGTAACATTTCCGGAACGTTTTACATCCAGTGCTCCATCACCTTTGGCTTGATCGGAAGCACTTCCTGGTAATCCATAAAATAAATCATTGTTATGTACCCAAACATATTCATTGTCTTGTTGTAGTCCTATATTATCTCCTTCACCTGAATTAGTAAGCATAAATCCAAGGTTTCTAATCTGAATATTTGTTCCTTTCTTTACTCTAATTCCCCACCCGTTGGCAAGTGCATCCGAACCAACTCCTTCAAAAGTTATATAACTATTAGGATTGTTGTTGTTTTCAATTACGATATCACCATTATACATATAAGCAAAAGGAGTAATATTTCCAATCAATCTAACAATCAACGGCCGCGTGTCTTGTCCTTTTTTGAAACCATCTAAAATAGCTTGCAAACCCACACAAGGATTTGAATTGGCCCCGGTAACAAACATCGATACCGTGTTTTTATTATTTTGTGTGATGTATAAAATTACAGCATTTGGCTTCACTGTTCCATTCAAGTTATAACCGCCCGGAATTTTACCATTGCTGTGAGCAAAACCATTTCTCTCGTGAGCTAAAACTGTTACACTACTTGAAACTGTTCCCACACCGTCAACATTTCCTGTAACAGGCACCACTTTAAAAGTATAACTACCAGGTGTTAACCCCATAATATCTGCACGAAAATAAGATCCATAACTGCGAATAAGTTGTGTGTCTATAATTTGGTCAGTAAATCCGCCGCCGGTGTAAAACACTTTGTAGCTATCAACTCCCTCAACAGGAGTCCATTTTAAATAACCAGATTCTAACCAACCCGACTGTTCTGTGATTGTTATGGTCTGTGAAAAAGTAGTCACAGTAACCATAAGAAAAGATAAATAAAGTAAAACTTTTTTCATGAGATAATTTGGTAATTTTATATTTATAATTTAATGTAATGGATTACACAAAATTATAGTATATTAAATTATAAAGCAAATATTTTATTGGAAATTAAAAAATAGTAAATATTTTTTATGCTATTAACTGTTTTCATTATGTTTGTTAAGATTATATTGAATCGAATACTCTGAAAATGGGCAAAATAATATGAATTTTAATCAGACAATTATTCGGTTTTTAATCCAATTATATTTTAAAAAGACAAATTTATGTGCCAATAATTACATTTGTTGCTTTAAATTATAAATTAAACAACTGTTTTAATTCTGAAGTATTTTAACATAATAGCACTTTAAGTCACTATAAATGACAGTATATGAAATTTTAACTCATATATTTTATTAAATTACTATATTTTATTATATTTGTGTAATCGATTACTTCTATTTGCGATTCTGTTTTTTTATAATCTTACCTTATAAGTAACAATCAAAAACGAAGTGCTTGCTAATGAAAGACATAACATTTATACTTTTGCTTACACTTGGTACTTTTGGCTTTTCACAAGTTCAAAAGGATACTTCTTATACCATTCAATCAGAATTTAAAAAACAAATCAAAAGCTTTCCTCAAATTGAAGTGGTAAAATCATTAAATAATAATTTTCTTGTAGAAAAAAAAGATATCGTTTATCAAACCATTTCAAATCGCAACCTTCATTTTGATTTTTATTCAAACAATTCAAAAACAATTTCACCTGCCATTATTATGCTTCATGGTGGCGGTTGGAATTCCGGTGATAAATCAATGCTCCAACCCTTGGCTCAACAATTAGCTTTGAATAATTATAAATGTTTTGTAATTGAATACCGATTGTCAGATGAAGCAATATACCCCGCGGCAATTAATGATGTTTTAAAAGCTCTCGAGTTTATTGTTAAAAATGCTACTGATTATAGTATTGATGTGAATAAAATTGTAATTTTAGGCTGTTCTTCCGGAGGTCAAATGGCTTCGTTGATTGGCACAAAATTTAATTCACCAATAAAAGCAATTGTTAATTTAGATGGCATTCTGGCTTTTCATCATCCACAATCCAAAGAAGGTAAATTAGCTTCAAAGTGGTTGGGAGGGACTTATGAAGAAAAACCGGAAGTATGGAAAGATGCTTCAGCTTTATCGCATGTAAGCAAAAATACACCGCCTTTTCTTTTTATCAATAGTCAATATGAACGGTTTCATGCCGGCAGAGATGACATGATTACTAAAATGAAAACGTTCAACATTGATACAAAAATTGAAATGATAAATGACAGTCCACACACTTTTTGGTTGTTTCATCCTTGGTTCGAAAAAACAACAAACTATATAGTAACTTTCTTAGACGAAAAATTAAAATCATAAAGAATGAATTTTACAAAACCGATCATCGCCTTAGCAACAATTTTTACCTTATCCGGTTGCAGTACATCAAAAAATATGCAATCAAAAAATACTTCTACCAAAACATATGCGGAAATCTCTGTGAAAGAAGGAGGAAAGTGGAATGGTAGAAAATACGAAGGAGGTACTTTTAAAAACATAAATCAACTACAAGTTCCGGAAAATCACACCGATCATTCGTTCTATATTCGCTATGAAGGTCCGGGTTGGGAAAGCAACAAAATTGGCTATCGCTTGTATCTCGATTGGAGAAATGCCATTGATATTTTTGGAAAATTAACCGATGAAATGGTTTTACCTAAAGTAGGACAAGACGGTTTTGATTCCTATCATAATATGGACGAATGGGGTGCCGATATTTTAAAAGTAGGCAAAGGTCTAGGTATTGGTTCAATTGGAAGAATGGTAAACAACGAAATGCAACATTTCAAGGAAGTCGATGCCACTTTTGCAAAAGTGGAAAACTTCAATAACAAATCGGTCGTTTCAATCGATTATACAGGATGGAAAACCAACCAACAAAAAACAAATTTAAAATCAGAGTTGTCCATTTTTCCTGATGAACGCTATACAAAACATACCATTCAACTTTCTGAAGCATTGGATGGAATTTGTTCAGGAATTGTAAATTTATATAACTTACCGATGATTCAAAAAGGAAATGATTCTAATAAATGGGCCTATATTGCTACTTATGGAAAACAAACCCTTTTTGATGACAATCTTGGTATGGCTCTATTTTATGAAGTTAAAGATGTTGAAAAAGTTTACCAGGGGCCTCATGATCATTTGATTCAATTTAAACCGACAACCCAACCGATTGATTTCTATTTTTTAGGTGCTTGGGATAAAGAAGTAGGCGGGATTAAAACAGAAAAGGAATTTTTTGAGTATCTTGATACACTATTGAATAAATTAAATACTACAAACAAATTAAACTAACATGGAAGAAAAATTAAAATCAATCCGTTTAATTTTCTGGGCTTTAGCTTTTGTAATTTTATTGGGCTTATTGTTCACGAGTTGTAAATCAGCAACAACCGTTTCTTCCAATGAACTTGTGGTTTCTGATAAATTAAAATGGTCAGAACGGATGGCTCAAACCTTAATGGTAAAACATCCGAATGCTTATGAAATTGATGATAAAACTGAGCCAAAATGGGATTATGTTCATGGATTAGTAATGACTTCCTTTGAAGAATTATATAAAAAAACAAGTAAGAATAAATATTATGATTACGTAAAAGGTTATGCAGATGCCACAATCGATTCCGAAGGAAATATACCAAGTTATAAATTTGAAAACTATAACATTGATATGGTAATCGCCGGTAATCATTTGTTTTATTTATATGAAAAAACGCAAGACAAAAGATATTTAAAAGTATTGCAAACCCTTCGTTCTCAATTGGCAGCACAGCCGAGAACTTCTGAAGGCGGGTTTTGGCATAAAAAAATATATCCCAACCAAATGTGGTTAGATGGTTTGTATATGGGAGCTCCTTTTTATGCTCGCTATACGGTTAGGTATGAAGATGGAAAACAATTGGACGATGTTGCCAAACAATTTGATTTAATTCAAAAAAATCTTTTAGATACAAAAACCGGATTGTTATATCACGGTTGGGATGAAACTAAAGAAATGAATTGGGCAAACAAAGAAACCGGAACTTCACCCAACTTCTGGTCACGATCTTTAGGCTGGTATGCGATGGCTTTAGTAGATGCATTAGATTATTTTCCAGAAAATCATCCGAAACGTCAACAGTTGATTTCATATTTGAATAGTTTGTCTGACGCTTTATTAAAATACCAACATGCATCAGGTTTATGGTACCAAGTGACTGACCAAGGTGATAGAGATAGTAATTATCTCGAAGCTTCAGGTTCTGCAATGTTTGCTTATGCTTTTGCAAAAGGAGCTAACAAAGGATACTTGCCAAAAAAATACAAACAACATGCTGAAAAAGCATTCAATGGTCTAACACGAGATTTAGTGAAAGTGACCCCCGAAGGATATACTATTTTAACGCAAGTTTGTGCCGTAGCCGGTTTGGGTGGTAAAGAAAATAGAGATGGGTCATTTGATTATTATATCAATGAAAAAAAGAAAGACAACGATCCAAAAGCAACCGGACCATTTATCTTGGCAGCTTTAGAACTTGATAAATAGCATGTTGAAATTTAAAACTATAAAAACAATAATTATAGTATTGCTTTTTGTTACAACTGCAAAAGCTCAATTAGTCAATGATTTATCTTGGCGAAACCTCATTTATAAAAGCAGTCCAACTTGGTATGCTTCTGATGAAGCGAAAGCCATAGCTGAAAATGTCTTGTTATACCAACGAGATAATGGTTGTTGGCCGAAAAACATCTTAATGCATCTTCCTCTTTCTGAAAAGGAAAAGAAAGAGTTAATGGCTTCAAAATCAACTGTAAAAGATTGTACGATAGACAATGGAGCAACAAGCCAAGAAATGATTTTTCTATCGAAACTTTATCAACAAAATCCAGATGAACGATACAAAAAGGCGTTTCTTTCCGGTTTAAATTATTTGTTGGAAGCCCAATACGAAAATGGTGGTTGGCCACAGTTTTATCCTTTAAAGAAAGGTTATTCTTCACACATTACGTACAACGACGATGCCATGATTAATGTCTTAAATTTACTAAAAGACATTAATGTGCAAAACAAACCGATTTCAATACAACCCTCTGACGAGCTACTCCAAAAAATAGAAATTGCAATCAATAAAGGAATTGATTGTATACTAAAAACACAATACTTACAAAACGGTATCCTTACAAGTTGGTGTGCTCAACATAATGAATTTACATTACTTCCTGAAGCAGCTCGAAGTTTTGAATTGGCCTCTTTGAGTGGTGGTGAATCAGCAAAAATTGTCTTGTTTTTAATGGCAATTGAAAATCCCTCCAATAAAGTAATAACAGCAGTAAATAATGCCGTGGCTTGGTTTGAAAAAACAAAAATTACCAACCTAAAAGAAGAATTGATTGTTGATGAAAATGGAAAAGTTATTGAAAAAATTATGATTCCATCGCAAAATGAAAAACCCATTTGGGCTCGCTTTATGGAGTTAGAAAACAACAAACCTATTTTTTGTGATAGAGATGGCATCAAAAAAGAAACTATCGCTGAAATCAGTCTCGAAAGAAGGTTGGGTTATGCTTGGTATGTAAACGCTCCTCAAAAAGTGTTAGATACCTATGAAAAATGGAAATTAAAAAATGTAATAAAAAAACCTAAAGACGAAACGAATCTTGTGGTGGCTTTAGATGAATCAGGGGATTTTACATCCATTCAAGAAGCGATTGATCAATCAAAAGCATTTCCGGATGAACGAATTACTATTTTTATAAAAAATGGAATTTATAAAGAAAAAATTAAAATCCATGAATGGAATACAAACATCACGCTGCTTGGTGAAAGCAAAGAAAAAACCATAATCACATTTGATGATTATTTTAATAAAATGGGATTAGGACGAAATAGTACTTTTTATACCTATACATTACTCGTTCAGGCAGATGATACTGTTTTAAAAAATCTCACTATCGAAAATTCTTCCGGAGAAATAGGTCAAGCTGTTGCATTATCTGTTACTTCAAATAGAGTAGGAGTAATCAATTGCAATCTTCTTGGAAATCAAGATACCTTGTATGCCACCGGAACAGGAAAACAATATTATAAAGCGTGTTATATTGAGGGAACTACCGATTTTATCTTTGGAAGTGCCACTGCTTTTTTTGAAAATTGCCAAATCCACAGCAAAAAAGATTCTTATATCACAGCAGCATCAACTCCAAAAGATACTCATTTTGGTTATGTTTTTAAGAATTGTAGACTAACCGCAGCCGAACAAATTACAAAAGTCTATTTGGGTCGTCCGTGGCGTAATCATGCTAAAACCGTATTTTTAAATTGCGAATTAGGAAGTCATATTTTACCTGAGGGTTGGCACAACTGGTCAAAACCCGAAGCAGAAAAAACAACTTTTTATGCGGAATATAATAATAATGGAAAAGGAGCTGCTACGAATCTAAGAGTGAAATGGGCACAACAACTTACGAAGAAACAAATAAAAAAATATACACTAAAAAACATTTTAGCAGATGAATCAACAAATCCATTTTGGTATGCGAAATTATAAGTTTTTAATACTTTCAACAGTTTTATTTTTAGGATGTAAAACTATTTCTGTAGAAGAAAAATCTTTGCCACCTATTACTATTTTTATGATTGGTGATTCCACCATGGCCAACAAAAAAAATCCGGATACCAATCCGGAACGAGGTTGGGGACAACTATTGAACCAATTTTTTAATGAAAAAGTAACTGTTAAAAATCATGCAGTAAATGGAAGAAGCACCAAAAGTTTTAGAGAGTTAAATCACTGGCAATCTGTTCATGATTCTTTGCAGGCCGGAAATTATGTTTTTATTCAGTTTGGGCATAATGATGGAAAAGAAACTGATCCGGTGCGTTATACAAACCCACAAACATCCTATCGTTATAACTTAATACGATATGTTGAAGAAACCAGAGCCAAAGAGGCAATTCCCATTTTGTTTTCATCAATCGCAAGAAGACGATTCAACGAACAAGGCGTCTTGTTAGATGCACACGGAAACTATACATTAATGGCTCGTTTGGTGGCACAAGAATTGAATGTGCCATTTTTTGACATGCAATACCTTACAGAAAACATGGAAATATCCTATGGTGTTGAAGCATCTAAAAAACTGCACTTGCATTTTGCTCCAGGAGAAAATGATTATTTCCCTGAAGGAATTACTGATAATACTCATTTATCGGTTTTAGGAGCTACTGAAATTTGTAAACTTTTTGTAGAAGAGCTAAAAAAACAAAATTCAATTTTGGTTAATTATTTAAAATAGTTAATCAAAATCAAATTGCGAGGCGTTTCTTCAATTTTAAAAAAACTAAAGCTGTAATGAATGCATCGCCGGAAGCCGTATGTCGATCGCTTTTCTCAACTTTTAGAATCTTACAAAGTTCGTCTAAACTAGAATGTTGATCTTCTTGTAAACCTTTGAATTTTTGATACATCGCATCAGTATCCATACTGTCATTCTTGAGTTTTCCAACATCCAATCGTTTGAGAGCTTGGTTTATCATTTCTATATCAAAACTCACGTGATGGCCCACAAGTGTAGCGTCTTTTATAAAATCTAAAAAACGAATAACGGCTTCTGCTTCTACAATTTTTTCTTCTTTTCCTTCTTTCAAAATACCATGAATACTTGCTGTTTCTGATTTGTAAACATCTTGCTTTATGAAAAGTTCTAGATAATCATTTACAATCACAGCTTTGTCAATTACTGCCACTGCACCAATGGATAAAATAACATCTTTCTTGAAATCCAATCCTGTTGTTTCACAATCAAAAACAACAAACCTTTTAGGTGAAGCGGTATCAGGTTCTTTCTCAAAATTCTTGAGGTAATTTTCCCAAAATTTTGGATAATCTTTGCTAACTTTTTTAAACCAATCAAAAACCATAAGCTATGTAAAATAAGTGAGTTGAAAACGGTTTTTAATGGAATCTTGAATATCCCTAATTGGTTGGAAAGAGTTCTTAAGCTTTACTTTATCTGACTTTGATAAATCATTCAAATTCAAATACCTACCATTAGAATTATTTAACAATCCTTCTTCTGTTCTGAATAAGGTTAGAATTGAAAAAGCTTCTGCACAACTTTCAAACAAATCAGCGTTTTGTGGCTCTAATTCTGCCATTTTTTTAAACCGTTGAAAGGTATTATTTATACCTCTTACACCTTGGCTTAAAACCAACAATCTTGCGGCATCAATCAATGGCATGATGGCTCTGCTTTTTATATCAAACGTATCTTTATGTTCGCCATCATCTTCTACTAAAAATTGTCGAAAAAAGCCCAAAGGAGGTGGGTTTTTTAAAGCATCTGTACCTAAATAAGCAAAAAATAATTGGTTATTTTCTACATTTTTAAAAATATTTTCTGTGATTGCGTCTACTAATTTTTCATCGCCATAAATAAAGTCATAATCAAAGAAAATAGAACACATTAATATACCTTTTTCACCCGGTTTGTTTATCCAAGAGTTATATTGTTTGTTCCAATCGGTCACTGATTTACACCACATTGGATTGCTTGCCATCATTTCTGCCGGACATAATTCATAACCAATTTTATGAAGTGTTTTGGTTACTTTATCAGCCAATTCTAAGAAATATTTTTTTACTGCATCATAACGTTCCTCTTCAACATCTTCAAAAACTAAGGCATTGTCTTGATCTGTCATCAACAACTGCTCTTTTCTTCCTTGACTGCCAATATTCATCCAAGCAAATCGGGTAGGGGGAGTTTGATCCATTTTTTCAATAGCCAATTCAACGGCTCTTTTTGTAATGCCAATATTAATTTCACCAACCAAATTACAAATATGTTGAATCGGAATGTTCTTGTCTAAAGAATTTTGAATCAAGTCAGAAAGCTTATCTCGTATTGCTTTCAATTCTTTTGATCGAGTAGCTCTTTTAGTTTGCTTTAATAAAACACCCGGGTTATTGGCCTGAGCAACAACCACATCATGTTCTGAAATGATGCCCATGATTTTTGATTTGTTTGTTCCATCAAGAGTGACACACAAATGGCCCACATTGTGTTTTAACATCATTAACTGTGTTTCTGCAACAGAAATATTTTCTGGCACTGTAATTACTGGGGCTGACATAATTTGTTCAACAGGAATGGATATGGGAAAAGTACCTGTTGCAATTTTTGAACGCAAATCTTTGTCCGTTATAATTCCAATCGGTAATTCTTTTTCTTCAATGATAATACTACCGATTTTATGTTGTGTCATGAGTTGTGCAACAGATTGAACAGCTGTTTTTCGACTGGTTGTAATTGGATTTTTAACATATGAAATGGGTTGAAAATATTGAATTTCAGAACTCTGATCATCATAAATTACATTTTCAGAAATTAATTTACCTTTATTTTCTTTATCATACGGATTCCTGGTGTTGGAAGCAAAACTCTCCAACAAGAAACTTAAAACGTCTTGATTTTGTAACACATAAGGTTTGAAAACTTCAATAGGAATGGCATATAATAAACTTTCTTCTCTAGCTTTAGCCGTCATTAAATAGTCATTTTTAGCAAAAAAAGGGCGAAGTCCTAAAATATCACCTTCGTCACATTTATCAATCAAGGCTTCTTCAGCATCAGATGTTACCGAAAGACCTATGGCACCTTCTTTTACAACATAAAAAAAAGGGTGTGTTTTATCACCAACTTTGAATAAAACATGGTTTTTCTCCACATGAACCACATGAACCTCGTTGGAAATTGTTACTAATTCTGAATAAGTTAAACTGAAAAAAGGTGGGTAATTTTTTAAAAAATCCGCAATTCGTTCAGCAATTGAATTTTTCATACAAAAAATAATTATAGCTATAAAGTTACATAAAATCTATAAATTTGATTGTCCAATTTATTTATTAGTTTTATAAATTGACTTAAATATTAATAATGAATAAGTCATTATCTTCTTTAGATTCTCATTCTCTTTGATGGTTCTATTTGTTCAATTCATTTGAATGTTGAATACCAAATAATTGTTCGTGATTAAATAATTTCTTTTCATTCTTGTGCTTTTAAAATAGTTTCTAAGTTGCTATAAAACAATTAAGAAGTTATAAATAGAGTATGTGTTCATAAATTTTCTATTTTACATAATATAAATTATAGTTTAAATAATGTACAACTTTAAAATTGACTAATCCAATTCCATGGCACGAATTCTAAACGTTCTTCCGATGGCAAGTACTAATTTAACTTTGTAATCTTCTATCAACCAATCTCTATAATTCTTTGTAGCATTATTTAAACAATTTGCATAGTGACGCATTCTGCTTTCAATATCTTCTTCCAATAACTTTGCTAAAGCTTTGGCTTCATTTAATGTTTCAGAATTTTTAACACACATTAAGGCATGTTGGTTTACAGATTTTTCCAAAACAACTTTTGGACGCTGTAAAGATTGTACGGCTAATTTATATTCATTTTCAACATCAAATGAAATGTCAGCAGTTTTTGAAAAAAGTGCTCTAATTTCCGGTGGCATTTTATAGGTAAAATAACGTTCAATTTCCACATCATCTCTGAGGTTTTGAATATACTGTTCCGGATATTTAAAAATATGATGCCAATCAAAAGGATCGGTCCATAAACCAAAACGAACAGCATTATTACCTAAATCTACAATTGTAAAAGTATTCTTATTGGGGAGGTTTCGTGAACCTCTACCAATCATTTGCAAATACAATGTCAGTGATTTTGTAGCTCTATTTAAGATAATACATTCCACTGTGGGTTCATCAAAACCCGTAGTTAATATGCCAACTGATGTTAAAATAGCATCCGGTGTGTTTTTAAACCATTCTAAAATATCTTTACGTTCTTCAGCAGAATTTGTATTATCAAGATGTTTGATAACAAATCCGGCTTGTTTGAATGTTTCCAAAACCTGAATGGATGTCTTGATCCCGTTATTAAAAATCAATGTTTTCTTACCGAAACAGTGACTTTTATAGGCATGAACTAATTTCTCTTGTAAAGCAATATTGGTATATAATTCATCAGAAGATTTTACGGTATAATCTCCGTTAATTCCAATTTTCAGGCTAGTGAGACCAACATCATAACTATACGTTGTTGCCTTTGCCAAATAACCTTTTTCAACTAAAGATGCAATGGATTCTCCAACCAAAAGCTCATTATAATTTTCATACATCGGAAGTTTGAAATTGGAACTGAGCGGCGTTGCAGTAACACCCAAAACAAAGGAATTTTTAAAAGAGCTTAATAGTTTTCTAAATGAATTATAATGTGCCTCATCAATAATTACCAAACCTACATTATTGATTTCAAGCTTCTCATCTAACAGTCTGTTTTTCAGAGTTTCAACCATCGCAACAAAACAAGAATAATCATCTTGATCTGGGATTTCTTTTAAGCTGCTGTTGATGATTTTATTTTTGACATCAAAACCTTTTAAAATTTTTGAAGTTTGCTTACATAACTCAATTCTGTGGGTTAAAATGACAACCTTTTTATCATGTTTTTCAATGTATCTCCTAACAATTTCAGAAAAAATAACGGTCTTGCCTCCTCCTGTTGGCAATTGATATAATAAATGATGATTGGAAGATTTGTTGTCAATTCTATCGAAAATAGTATCAATATCGCCCAATTGATAACAATAAAGTTGTTTTTTTTCTTCGTATTCTTTTAGTAACTCTTTTGTTTTCATTACAGTTGGCTGATGTAAATTCGATTTTTGCAAAAATACACACAAAAACTGCATTTTAGGTTACTTTTTAACTGGAATAATAATTTTCTTCTGCAAAGGTTAAATTTAACTTAAAAATAAGTCTGGTCAGTACTTCGAATGAATATTCCTAAACAATTATTCCTAAATTTACATCCAAATTATATATTCATAATTTTAATCTACTCCAATTATTTGAATTGAATTTAAAGATGGCAAAAGATAGAATAAAAAAGAACAGATGGCGACTTTTGCATCAGTATTATTCTTACACAGGGTTTTACAGATTTATTATTGATGGCGTTAAAAAGGCATCATTACCTCTTATTCTTGTTGTTGTGGCCTTAGTGTATGTTAATTATGAGGTTATAAAAATAAATGATTTATTAAAAATATTAACTGAAAAATATGATGACCTGACTATTTTTAGTGTCTTCTTTATTTCTGAATCTATTCTTGGTTTACTTCCTCCTGATATTTTTATTGCATGGACAAAAAACACCAATTTTCCTATTCTATACTTAGCTGTTCTTGCAATACTATCTTATATTGGTGGCGTTATTTCTTATATTTTAGGTAAAGCAATGCTTTTAATTCCTTCCATTCAAAAATATATGGAAGAAAAAATGGCAAAGCATATAATTAATATGCGAAAATGGGGAGGTTTACTTATTGCGGCCGGTGCACTTCTCCCCTTGCCTTTTGCAATTGCCGCAATGGCGGCAGGAATGATTCGATTCGATTTTAGAAATTTCTTATTATTTTCAGTATTGCGTTTTCTTCGTTTTGTAATCTATGGTTTCGCAATTTATCAAATGCTTAATTAATGAATTCTTTTTTTAAAAAAATTGCCTTTTGGGAAGGTATTTCACTTTTAGTGTTGTTATTCATTGCAATGCCTTTTAAACACCTGCTAGAGATGCCTCTGTTAGTCAAGTATGTTGGTATGGCTCACGGAATTTTATTTATTGTTTATATCGTACTGGCAATCTTTTTGAGTCGTAACTTAAAATGGCCTTTTTCAAAACTCGTAATAGTGTGTTTGGCCTCAATTATCCCGTTTGGTACTTTTTACATCGAAAAAAAGTACTTATAACGATAAGAGTAAATCTATTATTAAATTACATAGCTATTAAAATCCTTTAGTAATACGTGTAACTTTCAGGGTAAAATAATTAACAATCAATTCTTAATAACTATAATGAAGCCTTTGTTTTTTAACAGAGGCTTTTTTATAATTTTAAAAGAAAAAATGACAACTAGAGATTATTACATATCTGAAAACCGTGGTGGAACCTTGGGAATTGTTACAGAACAATCATCTGCTGATGAACGTTTCCAGAATAGCACCATCAGACCGATCCTAAAATTGCAAAATGATTTACTTATTGCCGTTTTTAAAAATTATATTTCTAAACATAAAAATGACTTTTATACCTATTCGGTTGAAAGGAAATTTCAGTTTATTGAAAATGCAATTCAAAAAGATATTAAGTTCAGAAACTCTCTTAAAGGAATCGTGATAGGATTGTTTACGCTTAATGAATATTATGATTACATTCAAAATTCATCTAATTTAAACAAAAGAATGATGAATTTAGTAATTGAACGATTAAAAAGTCAAATACAGCTTTTTGAATTGGAATAGATTTAATCCACTTTTTTCATAATTAGTTTCATTCCGTCCGGATTTGAAAGATAAAGTCTGTTGTTCTTTATTTCGTAGGTTGTTGCAGAAGTAAGAGCTTTTATAAACACTCCTTCTTTATTTTTTGAATCGCACATCATTTTGGAACTCGCTATATCATAAAAACGCAATAATTCACGTTCTTGAAAAAGTTTTCCTCTAATTCTGTTACAACCCCCAAATCCAGAAAAAGCCCTATCATTTGAATTGATCTCCAGAAACGGTAATTCTTCAAGAAAAAAATCTTTTGTAAAGGTTTTGCCTTCAACTTCTTCAAGAACCCAAATATCATGTAATCTGTAATCAAAGGTATAATTTCCGCAACCCTTTAAAGAGGAGTAGTCTTTTTGTGTTCCTCTTTGAATAGTTACTTCAACTTTATAGTAATATTTTTTTTCTGACATGTTATCAGAACAGTCTTCTTGAATTATAGTTATTTCAATTTTTCCACTTTCAGTTTCTGCTCGATACATTTTTACATTAGAATCCATAGCTCTAATTGGTTCAACATAGGGTGCATTAAAATTTAAGTTTTCATCAAGAGCAGAAAATTTTATCAAACTTTCAGAAATCTCCAAACTCCAAAAGGGTTCAGTTCCAATTGCAGAAAAATAATGAAAAGCCATTTTTTTAGGGATTTCGTCTTCCGGAATCTCAGGTAAGGATTTTAATTTTGTAGTGCAAGAGACAATTAGTATTGTAACAAAAGACATTTGAATTAGCTTTTTCATACTGTGAATTTTGAGTCTAAATTTAAAAATTAAATAAATCTTTTCCGATGAAATACAGCTTTTTATTATAATTTATACCGAATACTTCGAATTTTGGTCTTATCTTTCTCATTTATAACATCTAAAATATTGAAAGAACTTAAAATCAAGTGCGAATTACCTACTCTTTTTTAAGAAATTTTTAGTCATATAAGTAGTATTAGAATATTATGATAATAATTTTCAAAAAATAGATTTTCATGGGTTTTTATGTACATTTTTCAGTATTATTGTTAAAAGTATTATAATGAAAGAAGAATATTTTAAATGGTACTCCCCTAACCTCAATAGAGAAATTGAAATGCTTGTTTTTGGACATGCTGGATATCCGGTAATTGTTTTTCCAACATCCATGGGAAGTTATCATGAAAACCGAGATCAGGGACTAATAAAATCTGCCCAATGGTATATTGAACAAGGCTTAATTCAAATATTTTGTCCGGGAAGCATTGATAAAGACAGTTTTTATAATAAAAATATTCATCCTGTTCATCGCATTCAAAACCATGTATGGTATGATAAGATGATTTGTCATGAAATTGTGGAACGTGTAAAAAACAATACTCCGGTTGGTAAAGTAGCAGTTGCAGGTTGCAGCTTTGGTGCTTATCATGCCGCAAATTTTGCTTTCAGACATCCCGGATATGTAAGCCATATGTTTGCCATGAGTGGTGCTTTTAGTATTAAAAGTTTTATGGATGGCCATCACGATGAAAATGTGTTTTACAATAGCCCCGAAGATTTTATTCACGGTTTAAACGATCCTGAATTATGGCGAATGGATATTGTATTGGGAACTTCCAATTGGGATATCTGTTTAGATGCAAATTTGAGATTGAGTAAAATTTTAGCTCATAGAGATGTTCCTCATTGGTTGGACATTCGACAAGACCGTGAGCATGATTGGCCGGTTTGGCGTGAAATGTTTCCTCATTATCTGTCGCGAATCAAGTTTAATTAAAAAGTATAGTGTAAGTAATACAACTAAATAGAACGTTTATGAAAAAAATTGGAATTTTATTTGGAATGGAAGACACCTTCCCTCAGGCATTCATAGAAAGAGTAAATTCAAAAAATGAAAAAGGCATCATTGCCGAAGCTGTTTCTATTGACAAAGTAGTACAAAACAAAGCCACTGAATATGCTGTGATTATTGATCGAATTTCTCAAGATGTACCATTTTATAGGGCTTATTTAAAAAACGCTGCTCTAACGGGAACTGCCGTAATCAATAATCCATTTTGGTGGAGTGCAGATGATAAGTTTTTCAACAACTGTTTGGCTGATGTTTTAGGAGTTCCGCTACCAAACACAGTGCTTCTTCCTTCTGCAGAACATCCGACTGATACAACCAGTAAATCATTCCGAAATTTAAAATATCCTTTAGATTGGGAAGAAATGTTCAATTATATTGGTTTTCCGGCTTATATGAAACCTTATGCCGGTGGAGGTTGGAAAAATGTTTATCGTTTAGAAAACAGAGATGAATTTTGGGAAATACATCGTGAAACCGGACAATTAGTAATGTTGTTACAGGAAGAAATTGTGTTTGATCAATATTTCAGAGTGTATTGTCTTGGCGGAAAAGCAGTGAGGATAATGCCATATGAACCTAGAAACCCACATCACTTGCGTTATGTTGTTGACGGACCTCCTGCTGATAAAAAACTTTTGGCTACCGTTAAAGAGTATACACTTCGCCTTTGCAAAGGTTTAGGGTATGATTTCAATACTGTTGAATTTGCCGTTAGAGACGGAATTCCTTATGCCATTGATTTCGGAAATCCGGCTCCTGATGCAGAATTAACTTCTGTTGGTAAAGAAAATTTTGATTGGGTGGTCGAAGAAGCTGCAAAAATGGCCATTGAATATGCCAAAAAACACAAAGATGGACAGATGAATCTAACTTGGGGCACTTTTATGAAAGGTTCTGTAAATGACACAAAAAGATTCTAAAACTGAAGTTTTAAACATAAGATTATGAAGAAAGAGTTACCGGTTTTTACGCTTGGTGTTGAAGAGGAATATTTAATTATTGACCCACAAACAAGAGATTTACGTTCACATATGTCCAAAATTGTTGATGGAGCAAAAATAATTCTCCAAGAACAAGTTAAGGCAGAAATGCACCAATCTGTTGTGGAAGTGGGTACAAATATTTGTAAAAACGTCAAAGAAGCTCGTGAAGAAATTACGTTCCTTCGCAAGAAAATTGTAGAACTTGCCGCAAATCAAGGCTTGGTTGTTGGTGCAGCTGGAACACATCCGTTTTCTAAATGGCAAGACCAGCCTATTACAGATGATCCGCGTTATCACATGATTGTTAATGAACTACAAGATGCCGCTAGGTCTAATTTAATTTTTGGAATGCATTGCCATGTAGGAATTGAAAGCCGAGAAGTTGGGTTGCAATTGATCAATCAAGCGTGTTATTTCTTGCCTCATATTTTTGCATTGTCAACCAATTCCCCTTTTTGGGAAGGAAGAAATACCGGATATAAATCATTCAGAACCAAAGTTTTTGATAAATTTCCAAGAACCGGTTTGCCGGAATATTTTGATTCTGTACAATCCTATGATAATTTTCTGGAAACTTTAGTCAAAACAAATTGTATTGATAATCCTAAAAAGATTTGGTGGGACTTGCGTTTGCATCCTTTTTATAACACCATCGAATTTCGTATTTGTGATATGAGCTTGACTGTTGACGAAACTATTTGCATTGTGGCCATTATTCAAGCAGTAGTTGCAAAATTATACAAACTGAATTCTTCCAATATTAGTTTTAACGTCTATAGGTTGGCTTTAATAAAAGAGAACAAATTCCGTGCTGCTCGATATGGCGTTCAAGGAAACATGATTGATTTTGGTTTACAAAAAGAAGTCCCAACCAAAGAACTAATTCTAGAACTACTCGAATTTATTGATGATGTGGTTGATGAATTAGGTAGTCGAGATGAAATTAATTATGTGCATACCATCCTAAAAGAAGGAACCGGTGCCGCAAAACAATTGGCTGTTTTTAAAGAAACACAAGATTTAACCAAAGTAGTAGATTTTATCACAGCTCAATTTACCAAAGGGATTGATTAGAAAAATGGAAAAATGTTAATAGATTTAGTAATAAACCAAAGTTAAACCTAAATTGCTTCTTTTAAAAAAAAGTTATATTTGTTTTATTAAATCAAAATCAAATGGATAGACAGATAAGAATTGCCGTGTTAGATATGTATGATGGAGAGGCAAATCAGGGAATGCGATGCATTTTTGATATCATAAATCGTTTTAACCAAATGATTTCCTTTCAAGTTTTTGATGTAAGAGGCAAAAATGAAATTCCGGATATAAACAAATTTGACATTTATATTTCAAGTGGCGGACCGGGAAATCCGTTGGAAGGTAACGGAATTTGGGATAAAAAATATTTTGAATTGATTGATAGTCTTTGGGATTGGAACAAGGAAAATGAAATGAAAAAACATGTTTTGTTTATCTGCCACTCCTTTCAAATGGCTTGCAAACATTTTGGTTTAGCCGAAATAAACAAAAGAAAAGACACGTCTTTTGGTATCATGACCACGCATAAAGTAAACGAAGGTCTTACTGATGCTTTATTTGAAGGTTTGGAAAATCCATTTTATACCATTGACAGTAGAGATTACCAAGTGGTGCAACCTCATACAAAAAATTTCAAGAAAATTGGAGCACAAATTATTGCACTCGAAAAAATTAGAGACCACGTGCAGTATGAACGTGCCGTAATGGGAATTCGTTTTTCAAAAGAAATTGTGGGTGTTCAATTTCATCCTGAAGCTGACCCAATGAGTTTTCTGGCTCACATGAAAAACAGAGCATTTCGCGAAAAAATCATCGAAATGAAAGGTAGGGTAAAGTTTTTAAAAATGCTGGAAAACTTGGTTGAAGAAGATAAAATTTATAAAACAAATGAAACCATTATTCCTAACTTCCTTCGCATAGCGATTAATGATTTAATGAAACACAAAAAAATACTCTCTAATTAATTTACAAATTTTAAATTTCCAATAAAGGCACATCTGAACAAACATTTGTGCCTTTTGCGATTTAATAAATAAAATTGTTATGAATCCTAGCTATAGAAAACTTTTTAACGAGCATTTTTCAACTGAAAAATACGAACACTTAATTGATAGTATATCAGCTGATTTTAATTATAAACCAACATTTCGCATTGGTGAAACTCCATTTTTCATTTCAAATGAATTAAAAAATCAATTGCTTGAAGGCTGTAATGAAGTTATAGCTTTTATTCAAAAAGATGATTTTAAAGAATTAACAAACAAAGCATTAGAATTAAATAGAAAAGTGCCAAATGAAGACAGTCATACTACTTTTTTTGCTATTGATTTTGGCATTTGTGAAGAAAATGGTGAATTGACACCAAAGTTGATTGAAGTACAAGGTTTTCCTTCTTTGTTTAATTTTCAGAATAATTTGGCTCAAAAATTTGTTGACCACTACCCTTTTCTTTCTGAACTGACTCCTTATTTAAGCGGTTTAAATCATGAAACATATTTAAAATTAATAAAAGAGGTCATTTGCAATAATTACCCAACAGAAAATGTGATTTTATTGGAAATTGAACCTGAAAAACAAAACACCCGAATTGATTTTTTATATTGCAATCGTGATTTAGGCATTCCTGTGGTTTGTGTGACTGAACTCATTCAAAAAGGTAAAAAGCTTTTTTACACCAATGCTGATGGAGTTGAAATTGAAGTGAAACGCATTTACAATCGTGTCATATTTGACGAATTAGATTTGCGAACCGATTTGCAACTCAACTTTGATTTTTCTGATGATTTGGATGTAGAATGGGCCGGACATCCCAATTGGTTTTTTAGAATCAGTAAGTTTATTTTACCTTATCTTAAAGGAAAATATTTTATAGAAACTACATTGCTTAGTGAATTAAAAGAAATCCCATCCGATTTAGAAAATTATGTACTTAAACCATTGTTTTCCTTTTCAGGAAGTGGTGTGGTATTTCATGTCAAACCCGAAGATATTGAAGCCGTAAAAGAAAAAGACTTATATATTTTACAGAAAAAAGTAAACTACCTGCCTATTATTCAATCACCTGACGGAAAAGTTAAAGCAGAAGTCCGCATTTTGTGTGTTTGGCCAAAAGAGGCCTCCGCTCCTATTCCGGTTACCAATTTGGTTCGATTAAGTCGTGGTGAAATGATTGGTGTAAAATTCAATAAAGATAAGGATTGGGTTGGCGGAACTGTTGGAATGTTTGAGAGGTAGTAAACTTTTAGATTACTTATTTTACTAGTAAAAATTGAAATAATAATTTAAAATTGTTATTAAAAATACTGATATATATTTTAAATCTGTTTCAAAAAAAACGCTCAAATATGTTGATATTATCTGTATTAATTTAACAATTATTTGTGATTTTGTTAATAACTTTTTCTGACAAGAGTTAAACAGCTTTAAAAAAGTAATAAAATTGTAATATATTTATTAAAATAATACCAAAAACCTTAAATTATTTATTGATTATGAAAAAAATTTTAGTTTTAGCAGCAGCAATAGCATTTATCGTGAGCTGTTCAAAAGATGAAAATAAATTTGACGATGAAACCGTTGGTATTCATTTTGCAGCTCACAGAGGTTGTGCATCCATGGAAGTATTAGAAGAACAATTAAAAACTGATCCTGGTTTAGCTGCCAGAATGCAACAAATTGAGCAACTTACGGAACGAGCATTTTCAGAAGGTAGATTAGTGAATGGAGTTATAGAAATCCCTGTACATGTAAATATTTTATATAATACTGCTGCTCAAAATATTTCTAATGCTCAGATTCAGTCTCAAATTGATGTATTAAACGAAGACTTTGCAGGTACTAATCCTGATTATAATCAAATTCCATCAGATTTTGCAGGCGTGGCATCAGGAGACATCAAAATCAAATTTATTTGGGATCCAACTACCGGAACTTCTAGAAGGTCAACAACTAAAAAGAATTTTAGAACAAATGACGATATTAAAAAGACTGTAAAAGGCGGGCTTGATCCAACTGATTGTGGTGGTAAATTAAATATTTGGGTGGGTGTATTGGCTAATAATATATTAGGATATGCTCAATTTCCCGGTGGTGCATGTGCTACAGATGGAGTTGTAATTCATACAAATGCTTTTGGACGTGGGAATTATTCTTTATTTACAGCATTTAACAAAGGTAGAACAGCTACTCATGAAGTTGGTCACTGGGCTAATTTAAGACATATTTGGGGCGATGCTACATGTGGTAATGATTTTGTAACCGACACTCCTGTTCATAATTCTTCAAATGGTGGTTGTCCAGTACAACCCCACTTCTCAACCTGTTCAGGTTCTCCAAGAGAAATGACAATGAACTATATGGATTATACTAATGACGCTTGTATGTATATGTTTACATCAGGTCAAAAAAATAGAATGTTAGCTGTTTTTGCTTCCGGTGGACCTAGAGTTGCTTTTTCTCAACCATAATAAATAATTTTATTTAAATTAAAACTCGTTACTTAGTGACGAGTTTTTTTTATTTTTACTCAAATTATAATTTATGATTACTTCAAAAATAATTGCAAACGGAATATTAAGAGCTTTATTCATTTTAGCTTTGATTTCAATAGTTCTACTATTCATATATTCTATAAAAACTGTATTAATTTACTTAATTATAGCCTTAATTTTCTCATTAATTTGTAATCCCATCGTTGAATTTTTAATTAGAAGATTAAAATTCAAAAACTCTTTGGCTGTTCTTTTTACAATTGGAATAATGCTCGCGTTATTTTTATTATTTATACTAATGATTGTACCGCTTATAACTGAACAAGCCAAAAATTTATCGCTTTTGGATACGCAAGATATTCAATCAAAAGTGACACTTATATTTATGGATTTTCAAAATTATTTTAACCAACAGGATGCTTTTATATCTGACCAATTGAAAGATGTAAATCTTTCCAGTTATGTTGATTTCAATTTTTTAACCGGAATTTTTAATAACTTTATCTCTATGATTAGTGGTTTTTTAATGGGATTAGCAACAGTACTTTTTATTAGTTTTTTCTTTTTAAAAGATAAAGTTATTTTCATTTCAGGAATTAAAAGTATCATTCCATCATCACATGAAACTGAAACATTGAATTCATTCAAGAAAATTTATGATTTGCTGAGTAGGTATTTTTCCGGTTTACTACTTCAATTATTTATAGTTTTTGTGTTGTATTTTATTGTTTTATTGATTTTCGGGATTAGTAACGCTTTTGTCATTGCATTCTTTTGTGCTATTTTAAACATCATTCCCTATATCGGTCCGTTAATTGGAAGTATTTTGGCAGCAACCTTAACCATGATTAGCAACATTGGAAGTGATTTTCAAACAGAAATTTTACCGAAAACCATTTATGTTTTAATTGGCTTTGTTATCGTTCAACTGATTGATAATAACTTAAATCAACCTTTAATTTTTTCAAAAAGCACTAAATCGCATCCTTTAGAAATATTTTTAGTCATACTTATTTCCGGTTTCATTTCCGGAATTGTAGGTATGATTGTAGCCGTTCCTGTTTACACTATATTAAAGGTTATTGCAAAAGAATTTTTTCCCAAAAACAGTATTGTAAAAGCTATAACTAGAAAATTATAAATGATTGATGAACTACTACAACCTGAAATTCAGAGTTTTATTTGTAAAAACACAGGTAGACCCATTTCAGATTTGGCATTGAAAAAAAATCCGTTTCCTGAAGTGGATTACAAAGCGATTATCAATCAAATTGAAGCTCGAACAAAATCTAAAGAAAAATTACCCACTTGGTTTAACTGTGAAAACATAGTTTATCCAACCAAAATTTCCATTGAGCAAACTTCTTCTGAAAAAACCGCTAATTACAAATCACAACTAATAAAAGGTGACTCATTAATTGACTTAACAGGTGGCTTTGGGGTTGATGCCTATTATTTTTCATCACAAATAAAAAGAGTTATTCATTGTGAATGGAATAAAGTTTTATCAAAAATTGTAAAGCATAATTTTAATAAATTAAACAAAAGCACAATTGAGTGTTTTTCGGGAGATAGTGAAGAAATTTTAAAAAAATTAAATCAAAAATTGGATTGGATTTATATCGATCCGTCTCGGAGAAGTGATATAAAAGGTAAAGTTTTTTTACTTAAAGACTGTAGTCCAAATGTACCGGAATTACTTGAATTTTATTTTTCTTTTTCTGATAACCTACTTATAAAATCTTCTCCAATTTTAGATTTATCTGCTGGAATTGAAGAACTAAAAAATGTAAAAAGCATACACATTGTTTCTGTAGAAAATGAGGTTAAAGAAATTCTTTGGATGATAGAAAAAAATTATCAAGACAACATTCAAGTTAAATGTGTTGATTTGGCTGATAGTAAACCGGAATTATTTGAATTTTTATTGCCTTCAAATGCTGTAGCAACTTATAGTCTGCCTTTAAACTATTTATATGAACCAAAAGCTGCTCTAATGAAATCAGGAGGTTTTGATGAAATTTCACAGCAGTTCGGTATAGATAAATTACATCAAAACTCTCAACTTTTTACATCCAATGAATTAAAAGCGTTTTGTGGTAGGGTTTTTAAAATTAAAAAACAATTCATCTATTCAAAAGAAAACATGAAATTATTTTTAGCAAACACTAAAGCCAATGTGACTACTCGAAATTTTCCTATTACAGTTGATGAAATCAGAAAAAAATTTAAAATTAAAGATGGTGGAGAAATATATTGTTTTTTTACAACAGCTTTAGATAACCATAAAATTGTTTTACTTTGCGAAAAAATTAAATAAACGAATGAAAAGATTACTAACACTATATTTTGTATTACTTACCAACTTATTATCTGCTCAAAAAAATTGTGACTATGCTATAAACGAAACTGATAGTACTGGAACATATAAATCAATAAAAGAATATCTTCTTTATGAACGCGTTTTTGGTTCTTCGGAAAATTATATTTTGGCTACTTTATCAAGTTATAATGGCACTCCTTATTTGAATTTTAAATTACTTCAAAAAAGTTCTGAATTCATCAAAGCAACTTGTTTAAGTAAAAAATCAAAAATTTACCTTCAATTAGAAAATGGAAAAATTATTACTATGCTTCATGAAGACAATGAAGTTTGTGGTAATTTGTTTAAAAATGAGGAAGACAAAAAAAATGTACGCCTTTTAGAAGGTAATTTTTATTTTTTGAAGAATTCGATTGAAGATTTGAAAAAATACCCCATTTCATTGATGAGGGTAGTTTATGGTACGGAAACAATAGATTATGTTATCAAAAAAGAATTAGACTCAGAATTGTTAAAACAATTTTTCAGACCGGAAAGTTTTTTTATGAACTACTTACACTGCATTGAAAACTAATTACATTCCCACTTAAAATTAGAAAGATTATCCAAGGTATCTTGTTTCAAATTATAATGCCACCATTCTGATTTTATCGAATTAAAACCATTGTTTTGAAGTACAGTTTTAAGTAAAATTCTATTTTCTAAAACTTCTTTAGATAGATTTTGATATGCATGAGCTGCCTCTACTCCAAAAAAATCAAAAGTTGTACCCATATCAAGTTCGTTTCCTTTTTTATCTACCAAAGTTAAATCAACTGCACATCCCCTATTGTGAATAGATCCGTTTTTTGGATCAGCTACATAAGTTGGGTTTGGAACAATATCAAACATTATTTTTTGAACATCTGTTGGACGGTAACAATCAAACAATTTGATTTTATAACCTAGCTTAAGAAATTCTTGATTTGCATTCAGTAATGCTTTCACTGTTTTATATCTCAAATAACACTTATCGCAATCGTAAACCTTTGTATTCATAAAGTTATTTGTTGTGGCATATCGCATATCAAGTACAAAATCTGAGGAATATTTTTCAACGTTTACAAATGTTGTATCATGTGGTGTTGAGCTATATCCATGAATGCGTTGTGAAAAAAGATTACTTACAGTCAGAATAAAAAAAAAGGTAAAGATGGCTTTCATACGAAACAATTTATGCTTAAAGATAAACTAATCAAAAAACTCTGACCAGAATTCATGAATTAACTTTTTATGAGCTGCATAAAATAAAACAGCTTTTTCTCTGCTTCTAAAAGCTAAAAATTGTGGAAAAACACCTTGACCAATATAAGGTTTTACTTCTCCGTCAATTAATTCAGGTAATAAAACATAATTGGGCAAGCTTTTGTGCCAACCACTTCTGAATGATTGTAAAAGCTGTGATAATTGTGCTTTTGCTAAAGCAGCTTTTGCTTGGCTTTCGGTAGCAAAAACATTTCTGTTTTCTTCGTTAGTAGGTCTGTTGTGATAAATTTCAACTTTAGAAAAGCTGTCGATATAATAGCCGCTTATGCTATTTAAATCTGACCAATCTTCAACCAATAAGGGATTCTCCTTAAGATAATTTTTCAATGCAGTAACCTCTTCTAAATTTTTCTTTTGAAGAAGCTCTAAAGCATTTAAACGGTTAATTATATTTAATTTTTCCTCAGGTGTCATAGTTACAACCTTTCCATAAAATTAATTGTAGCAATTTGGGGACTACTAAATTTTAAAAAGCATACTAAATTATACTATTTATTAAAACAAAAAGAAAACTTTAATTAAAAAGCATAGAAAATCGATGAATGACTATATTAAACAAAAAAAGCCTCGTAAAACGAAGCTTTTAAAGTGACCCAGTCAGGATTCGAACCTGAGACCTACTGCTTAGAAGGCAGTTGCTCTATCCAGCTGAGCTACTGGGCCATTTGTCGGGGTGGCAGGATTCGAACCTGCGGCCTCCTGCTCCCAAAGCAGGCGCGATAACCGGGCTACGCTACACCCCGAAAAAAAGCGGAGAGACAGGGACTCGAACCCTGGCGACAGTTACCCGTCGACAGATTAGCAATCTGCTCCGTTACCACTCCGGCACCTCTCCTAAATTCTAATAAGAACTCAACTTTTTTGCGGTTGCAAATGTAACGTTTCATTCTATACTTTACAAGAATTTTTACTTGTTTTTTTAAAGTTTTATTTAATTATACTTTAATTGTCTTTAAGTCAGATTTCTATGAAAATTTAAATTTAATAGTTTTTATAAATTTTATAATCAATTTGTTCCATCCTTAAATTAAGTAAACAAAATGCAAAAAAATAGTCTAAAAATAATTAATTTCGCAATCTAAACAGACAACATAACAAATAACAATATGAAAGTAGTAATTGTATCAGCCGCAAGAACTCCAATTGGAAGTTTCATGGGAAGTTTATCCACTGTATCAGCACCACAATTAGGGGCTATTGCTATCAAAGGTGCCTTAGATAAAATCAATCTAGATCCTAAATTGGTCGATGAGGTTTTAATGGGGAATGTGATTCAAGCAGGAGTTGGACAAGCTCCCGCAAGACAAGCAGCTATATTGGCAGGTTTACCAAACACAGTTGCGTGTACTACAATTAATAAAGTTTGTGCGTCAGGCATGAAAGCAGTAATGATGGGTGCTCAAGCCATAAAAAGCGGTGATGCTGAAATTATTGTTGCCGGAGGTATGGAAAACATGAGTTTAATACCTCATTATGTTCATTTAAGAAATGGGTATAAATTTGGTCCCACTTCCTTGATAGACGGAATGCAAAAAGATGGTTTAACGGATGCCTACGACAATAACGCTATGGGTGTTTGTGCAGATTTATGTGCCTCTGAATATAAAATATCAAGAGAAGAACAAGATGACTTCGCAATTCAATCGTATGAACGTTCAGCAAAGGCATGGAGCGAAGGTAAATTCTCAAACGAAGTAGTTCCCGTTGCTGTTCCGCAACGAAGAGGAGAACCAGTCATGGTAACAACAGACGAAGAATTTACGAATGTAAAATTAGATAAAATCCCAAGTTTAAATCCGGTTTTCACCAAAGATGGTAGTGTTACTGCTGCTAATGCTTCAACAATTAATGACGGTGCCGGTGCTGTTGTATTGATGAGTGAAGAAAAAGCAAAAGCATTAGGAGTAAAGCCATTGGCTTATGTTTCAGGCTATGCAGATGCTGCTCAAGAACCAAAATGGTTCACAACAGCTCCTGCAAAAGCGTTACCAAAAGCATTAGATAATGCTAAATTATCTATTAGTGAAATTGATTATTTTGAGTTTAACGAGGCCTTTGCAGTAGTTGGATTAGCTAATGCTAAAATTTTAGGTCTTTCTACAGATAAAATAAATGTTAATGGTGGTGCTGTTTCTTTAGGCCATCCTCTTGGATGTTCTGGAGTAAGAATTATTATCACACTGTTGAATGTTTTAGATCAAAACAATGCTAAATATGGTGCTGCTGCAATTTGTAATGGCGGTGGAGGTGCCTCTGCAATAGTTATTGAAAAAATCTAACTAAATTTGTAGAAAATCGTTAATGTTCGGAATTTGTAATTTAGCCATTGTTCCCATACGAATTGAACCTAATGACAGAAGTGAATTAGTTTCACAACTTTTGTTTGGTGACCATTTTGAAATTTTAGAATCACACAAACAATGGTTCAAAATCAGAGTTCATTTTGACACCTATGAAGGTTGGATTGACCAAAAACAATGCCAAGTAATTACTGAATTTGAGTATGATGAACTTTCAAATAACGATCAAATTTTATCTGCAGATTTGGTTGAATTTATAACTAATCCTGATAATTTGTTGATACCTGTTCCTTTAGGAGCTTCTTTATCCTTTTTAATAATTGAAAGCATAAACAAAAAAAGTTTTGCTTTTGAAGGAATGAAAGTAATTGGAATTAAACCAAAATCAGAATTAATAAAAACAGCTTTTTTATATTTGAATGCTCCCTACTTATGGGGTGGAAAAACACCTTTCGGTATTGATTGCTCCGGTTTTACACAAATGGTTTACAAACTAAATGGATATAAATTATCAAGAGATGCATCACAACAAGCTTTACAAGGAGAACCTTTAAGTTTTATTGAAGAAAGTGAGCCAGGTGATTTAGCCTTTTTTGACAACGAAGATGGTAAAATTATTCACGTTGGAATTATAATGAATGATAACTACATTATTCATGCTAGTGGAAAAGTTAGAATTGACAGGCTTGATCATTTGGGCATATACAATGCAGAATTAAATAAACATACCCATAAACTAAGAGTAATTAAAAAAATTATATAAATATTTTAATAAAGATGAGTTAGTAATTAGAAAAAAATACTATATTTTTTTTCAATATGTACTATCTTTCTCTTCCTTACTTAATAAATTCAATCTTCTGAACTTCCTCCATGTTCACACTGTCAAAAAATCCTTGTTCGCTCATCCAATCATCACTAAAGACTTTACTCATATAACGAGAACCGTGATCAGGGAAAATGGCTATAACATTAGAATTGGAATCAAACTCTCCTTCTTCAGCAAATTGACGAATGGCTTGAACCACTGCTCCTGAAGTATATCCGACAAAAAGCCCTTCTTTTACGGCAATTTCTCTAGTAGTGTGAGCACTCTCTTCGTCTGTTACTTTGATAAATTTATCTATAACATCAAAATCAGTTGCTGTTGGAATTAAATTCTTTCCTAAACCTTCAATACGGTAAGGATAAATTTCTTCACTATCAAACTCTTTGGTTTCATGGTATTTCTTTAATACAGAACCATAAGCATCAACACCTAAAATTCGAATGTTTGGATTTTTTTCTTTTAAATACTTTGCAGCACCTGAAAGTGTACCTCCCGTTCCGCTACAAGCGATTAAATGGGTAATTTTCCCGTTGGTTTGTTCCCAAATCTCCGGGCCGGTAGTTTTATAATGAGCATCAATATTCAATTGATTAAAATATTGATTAATATAAATCGAACCTTTTGTTTCTTCATGCAAACGTTTGGCTACGTTGTAGTACGAACGCTCATCATCAGCAGAAACGTGAGCCGGACAAACATAAACCTTGGCACCCATACTGCGTAACATATCAATCTTATCTCTTGATGATTTCGAACTAACGGCCAAAATACAATTGTAGCCTTTGATAATACTAACCATAGCCAAGCTAAAACCGGTATTTCCTGAAGTTGTTTCTATGATAGTATCACCCGGTGAAAGTAGTCCCTGACGCTCAGCTTCTTCAATAATATAAAGTGCTATTCTATCTTTAGTAGAATGACCCGGGTTAAAAGCCTCTACTTTTGCATAATAATTACCTTCCAAATTTGCTGTGACTTTGTTGAGCTTTATTAACGGGGTATTCCCTATTAAGTCCAACACACTATTGTAAGCTTTTATATGTTCTTTCATAAAAAATAGGTTAGTCAAGGTAAAATTTAAATAAAAATTTTGGATACCTCATAACTTTGCAAATGTATAAAATTTTTTTAATTACTCCTTAATTCCTTCCAAATCTAATAAAAAACTAAATTCTTTGGCCAGTTCTTTCAACGACTCAAAACGGCCTGAAGCCCCGCCATGACCCGCGTCCATGTTTGTATCTAAGAATAATAAATTTTTATCAGTTTTCATAACACGCAATTTGGCTACCCATTTTGCCGGTTCCCAATATTGTACTTGTGAATCATGTAACCCTGTGGATACATACATGTTAGGATAATTTTGAGCTCTTATGTTATCATATGGCGAATAGGACTTCATGTAATCATAATACTTCTTATCATTCGGATTTCCCCATTCATCATACTCTCCGGTGGTTAATGGAATAGTTTCGTCTAACATTGTGGTTACTACATCTACAAATGGTACTCCGGCTAAAACACCATTATACAACTCCGGTGCCATATTAATAACGGCTCCCATTAAGAGCCCTCCAGCTGAACCTCCTTGTGCATAAAGCTTTTTAGGATTGGTATATTTATGTTCGATTAAAAACTTTGAACAGTCTATAAAATCTGTAAACGTATTTTTCTTTTTTAATAATTTACCGTCTTCATACCATTGACGCCCCATGTCTTCGCCACCACGAATGTGGGCTATAGCATAAATAAATCCTCTGTCTAACAAACTTAATATAGTAGAATCAAAATTGGGGTCCATTGAATGTCCATAAGAACCATATGCATATTGCAACAACGGATTGTTGCCGTTTTTCTTCACTTCTTTGCGATAAACCAACGAAATCGGAACTTTGGTTCCGTCTGTCGCTGTTGCCCAAACGCGTTCTTCTTTGTAGTTATTCTTATCAAACTTTCCTCCTAAAACTTCTAGTTCTTTTTTAACTTCTTTCGTTTTAGTTCGCATGTTAAAGTCAATAACCGAATAGGGTGTTGCCAACGATTGATAACCGTAACGAAGAATTTCAGTGTCAAAATCTACATTGGTCCCCACAAACGCAGAATATGTTTCTATTTCAAAAGGTAAGTAATATGCACCTCCTCCACTCCATGGCATGATGCGAATTTTATTTAAACCATTCGAACGCTCTTCAACCACCAAATAGTTTTTAAAAATCTCTATTCCTTCAATCAAAACAGCGTCGTTATGCGGAATAATATCCACCCAATTCTCTTTGGTAGTAGCGTTATCAGGCGTTTTCATTACCTTAAAATTGGTTGCTTTATCTTTATTGGTTACTATATAAAAATGATCATTAAAATGAGAAATAGTGTACTCTAACCCTCTTGTTCTACGTTGAAAAACCTTGAATTTATCATTCGGTTTATTCGCATCTAAAATCTGAAACTCTGTGGTTAAGGTACTGCTGCTATTAATCACCAGGAATTTTTTTGTCTTGGTTTTAGCAATGTAACTATTGAATGTTTCATCTTTTTCATGATAGACCAATTCATCATTTTTTACATCTGTTCCTAATATATGCTTATGAATTTTATCCGAACGCAAGGTTACTTCATCTTTTGTGGTATAAAATAACGTTTTGTTGTCGTTTGCCCAAACTGCTGCACCGGAAACATTTTCTATTTTATCTGCCAGAATTTCTCCGGTTTCTAAGTTTTTTATTTGTAAAGTATAAATTCTTCTGCCCACTACATCAGTAGAAAAAGAAGCTAATTTATTATCCTCACTAATGTTCAGCCCACTCAAGTTAAAATAAGAATGTCCTTTTGCCATTTCATTACAATTGAACAAAATCTCTTCTTCGCCAGTAAGACTTCCTTTTTTACGAGAAAAAATAGGATACTCTTTTCCTTTTTCAAATCGTGTAATGTAATAATAACCATTATATAAATAGGGAACCGATTCATCATCTTCCTTAATACGAGCCTTCATTTCTTCAAACAAGTCTTTTTGAAATGACTTCGTGTGTGCTGTCATTTGCTCATAGTACTCGTTTTCGTCTTTCAGGTATTGAATTACCTCCGGATTTTCACGATCGTTTAACCAATAATAGGAGTCAATTCGTTGGTCTCCGTGTTTTTCCAACACGGTATCTTTTTTTGCTGCTAGTGGCGGAACAAGGGTATCGGTCATAGTGGTCTCCTTTTTTTGACAAGAGGTTGCAAAAATAACGCAAATTAAACTAATGCTTAACTTATAATTCATAAAAAAATAGTTTATCAAAACTATGCAATATACTACATTTGCATTTCAAATAATATAAAAATTATTAACATGTTTGGAGACTTGATGGGAATGATGGGTAAACTTAAAGAAGCCCAACAAAAAATAGAAGCTACTAAGAAACAGTTAGACCATGTTTTGATTGATGAACAAAGCAATGACGGGCTTTTAAAGGTAACAATTACCGCAAATCGCACCATCAAATCAATTGAAGTGGCTCCCGATTTACTAATCGATAAAGACCAATTGGAAGACTATTTGGTTGTGGTTATAAACAACGCCATCACGCGGGCTACACAAATCAACGAAGCTGAGTTAGCGGCTGTTGCCAAAGAAGGCATGCCAAACATTCCGGGAATGGATTTATTTCGTTAATGGAATGGAAAAGTCTGTACAAGGACTGAAACAACTGCAATGAAAAAAGACCCTCATTTTATCACTTTTAAACACGACGTTACTTCCATTACGCTTCCTGAAAAGTTTACGTTCCCGTTTTATTATGAACCGCATCCGCTCAGTAAAATAGCCGCAACGGAACTACAAAATTATCTGGAAACGCAAACAGATTGGGAACATAACTTTGGTTTAAAAGAAGGTCAGCAAGGTTTAATCATCGGTAAGATGTTTGGCGTTTTAGTGGTTCAAAACCAACAGGGTGAATTGGGCTATCTCGCTGCTTTTTCAGGAAAACTTGCTGACAGCAATGAACACCAACATTTTGTACCACCTGTTTTTGATATGTTGAAGCAGGATGGCTTTTTTAAAAAAGAAGAAAAAATACTCAACGAATACAACCGAAAAATTGAAGCATTAGCAATGAACCCTGATTTTTTGGAAGCAAAAAAACAATGGGTTGCTTTACAAGTGGCTGCTGAAAAAGACAAATTAGAGAAAAAAGAAGCAACCAAACAGAACAAACAACTTCGTGACGCCTTGCGTGCAAAATCTGAAAAAGAGGACAGCTTTGAAGTCTACAAAGCCCTTCAAAAACAACTGAGCCAACAAAGCAGGGAGGAAAGCATTCAATTGAAAATGATGAATCACTATTGGACTGCCACGCTTGCTGCAGCTCAAGAGAGCGTAACGCTTTTTCAATCGGAATTAGATGCTTTAAAAGAAGAACGAAAACAGCTATCGGCACAATTGCAACAAAAACTGTTTGAACAGTATTCTTTTTTAAATCAATACGGAATAACCAAAAGCTTGGGAACCATCTTTGAAGGCAATCCTCCCGCCAGTGCCGGAGAATGTGCCGCTCCCAAACTCTTGCACTATGCCTTTAAAAACCAATTAAAACCCATTGCACTGGCTGAGTTTTGGTGGGGTCAATCGCCCAAATCCGAAGTTCGTAAACACGGACAATTCTATCCGGCCTGCACCGGAAAGTGCAAGCCCATTTTAGCACACATGCTGGAAGGAATTGTTATGGATGATAACCCATTGGAAATAAATCCGGCTTTGGGAAAAGACATTTCCATCCTATATGAAGACGACTATCTTGCTGTGATCAACAAACCGGCTGAGTTTCTTTCCGTACCCGGAAAGACGATCACTGATTCGGTGTATCATCGAATCAAAACGCGATATCCTGAAGCTACAGGACCTTTGATTGTACATCGTTTGGACATGTCAACTTCCGGTTTGTTATTGATTGCTAAAAGCAGTGAAATATACCAACAATTGCAATCGCAATTCATCAAACGAACCATCAAGAAGCGATATGTAGCCTTGCTGGAAGGAAAGATAGAACAACCCAACGGGATTATCGAGTTGCCGCTACGCGTTGATTTAGACAACCGTCCCAATCAATTGGTTTGTTATACCTATGGCAAACCGGCCGTAACAAAATGGGAAGTTATTGAACACCGTGGCAATCAAACCTTGGTATACTTTTATCCAATTACAGGCAGAACCCACCAACTTCGTGTGCATGCAGCCCATCCAAAAGGGTTGAATGCTCCTATTGTTGGCGATGACCTTTACGGCACCAAAGCAAACCGCCTTCACCTTCATGCGGAACAACTTTGTTTCTTCCACCCTATTTTGAAGGAAGAAATGGTACTACAGGTTGAGGAAACGTTTGAATAAAAGCTTGTTTTTCGTTAAGATTACTTTATTCTTAAATATTTTAAATTCATTTAAAATTTAATAAATAATCAAGAGACAACACTTATTCCGTTTATAAAATCAATTCGTAGTACTCAATTAAAGCTTGTAAGTGAGTTGGATACCGGTTGAAAAGCTGTTGATTTTTTGCTTTATTGAACTACCTGCAACTTTAAAATCAGGATTGGTTTCATAATAACTGGTATACAAACCTACAGCAACCGGTGTGGTGATAGCATAATTAAATGAAGCTTTTCCTTGATAGGCAAATGAAGTTGCTCTTCCTGAGGATTTGAATTCTTCAAAGGGTGAGGAACTACTAACTTCAATTTGATTTTCAGGACCTTTTACTGTGGCCAATCCAAAAGCTACCTGACCCTGAATGTAAAAAGAGGCATTCAAAGCTACAGTATAATCACCTCCAACTAATAAAGACAAAACAGAATAGTTGCCACTCTTAACTTCTACACTTGTATACGAAGGATTAGAGTCAAGATAAGAAGCGGCAATTTTCTCTGCATCAGTTGCATGAATGTTAAAATCAACAATTAAAACTGCTGCAATGTTTTTTTTCAGTTGATGTGAAAAATCAATAGCTCCTTTATACCCCATTTTTGCAAATCCAAAAGAAGCTTTCTCACTTGATTTAAAATCACTAAATGGAAAAGCAAATCCATTAGAAAATCGTAACGCAATCTTATTTGTTTTTGCATTGCTTTCTGTGGGTTCCTGTGCTTTAAGTACACTTGTTGAACAAATGCAAATAATTAAAAAAAATAAATTTCTCATGAATTATATTTTTTCTAAAACAATTCTACCATTTAACGGCTGAATAGGTCTAGCATTAATATGGTGTCTTTGTTCAAAAGCATGAAGTTGATTGGTTGAAACCGTAATTTTTTCTTTTAATATAACCCATTTTAAACCTTGACTACAAGGGGGTGTTGTAAGTGAGCCCGTGTAGGTGAAATATTTTTTGTCATTTGGTAATAAATCATTTAAATTCAGACTTGTAGAAGTTACAACTTCATTATTTTCTGAACTTGGAAAATTTTGCAAATACGATTGAATAAATGCATTGTCTGTGTTTCCGGCAGCATTAATCATAATGGCAATAACGGCAAGGTTGTTCGTAATAGGATCTTGGTGTACAAAGTGAATTTCCATTTCATCTGTGTTTCCGTCTATTTCATGCTCACTGTGTGTGTGATAGTGAAATTGCAAGAAATTATAAGTAACCCCGTCAATGGTTATACTGTTTGTTGCGGTGCCGTTTTTATTAACCTGAACCGTATGTCCATTATCAACAATCTTCATGATAAATGGGTTGTAATTAAAAACCACATCAAATAATGCAGAAGACTTTATGGTGCTGGCTGTCTCAATATTAATAGGCGTTTGAACAGAACCTCCACAATCTGTATATCCAACATTTTGCCAATTTGGATTTTCATAGTCCCAATGGACTGATTGTCTCTCAATTTTACCTTCTTCTTCACAACTAACCAATAAAACAACTGCAACTAGAGTTAGTAAAGGTGCTATAAAATTAATATTTCTCATAGTTTTTGTTAATTAGTCGCAAATGTAATTTTTAAACCTTTACAAAAAACATGTTCTGTTAATTTTTTTTTTAATCTGATATCGTTATGTTTTTTCTTGTTTTATGATAAAGCTTTTACTCCGATTATAATCCTTTCTCCACCAAATTACCCAAACAATCAAAAGTGGAACAAACCACACAGAAACATCAGAAACAAGTAACGACCAATGTTCATTTGGGGTTATCCAACGGAAGAAACCCATGAATATAAGATTTATTACTCGTACGGTAACAAAATAGGCAGCACAAATAAAGGCACTCATCATAAAGCGTTGGTGGTAGATTATTTTTTGCTTTCGAATGCTATAGAAACCAAATACAAGAAACAGTAGCCATAATGTGGTGGTAGCATATTGTGAAGGAATACAACTTTTGCATAATGAGTTTGGCAAAACAGCTAGGTATAACGAAAGGATGCAAACTAACGATGCCACTAGAAATACTCTACCGAGCAATGGATGTTGTTTAGAAATCCCTTTTTTCATAGAAGCGGAAAGTTGAAACGGAGCTATCACATAAACAACAGTTCCTGATACAATGTGTAGGCCAAACCATAATTTATAACCAAAATCTTTTTGAACCAAAAATTCAGGAAACCCCACAACGAAATAATAAACCGTAGGCAATAGGAACACTACAAAAAGAAATAAAAAAAGAATTCGAAATAATTTACTCATAGTTGTACAATTGACATAGCAGTAGTTTGTTTATCAAAACTTCCATTAGCATTTATAAAAATAAAAAATAAATCCCATTCTAATACCTTATACACTAAAATTTCAGAATGTTCGCCTCTAAAAATGACTAGTAACTTCATTCATCTGCTTCCTCCTTCCAACCAAATCCAAAAAATTCCTATCTTTATAAAAAAAAGCCAGTGTCTACCCAATCCCAAATAGCCATTATCGGTGGTGGTTTAGCAGGCCTTACTGCTGCAATACACCTGGCCCAAAAGGGATGCGATGTCACGCTATTTGAAAAAAACAACTACCCCAAACACAAAGTCTGTGGCGAGTTTATTTCCAATGAAGTGCTCCCCTACTTGCAGCAACTGGGTATTGATCTTAGTGTTTTGCAACCCACACAAATTCACACCACGATTCTTTCGCTGCCTTCCGGAAAATCAATAATGGCCAAGTTACCTTTGGGCGGTTTTGGTATCAGTCGCTTTACTTTAGACCATCATTTATATCAGCTTGCTGTACAATATGGGGTGTCGGTTGTGCATCAAACGGTGACCAATACTACTTTTTCTGATAGCCAATTTGTGCTTGTTACTGAAAACGGTGATACACATGTAGCAAAAGTAGTATTGGGTGCTTTTGGTAAACGCTCCAACTTAGACCATACCTTGGAGCGAACCTTCATCAAAAAAAAAGCACCATGGCTTGCGGTAAAAGCACACTATAGCGGTCACTTTCCGAACGATGTTGTGGCTCTTCACAATTTTGAAGGTGGCTATTGCGGCGTTTCTAAAGTGGAAAACAATGCCATTAATATCTGTTATTTGGTGCAATATGACACCTTCAAGCAATTCAAAAACATCCCTGAGTTTGAAACCCACATTCTCCAACAAAACCCTCATTTAAAAGGCATATTAGAAAATACAACGAGGCTGTTTGTCAAACCTTTGACCATCAGTCAAATTTCATTTGAAAATAAAACCCAAGTGGAAAACCACATCTTAATGATGGGCGACACTGCTGGTTTAATTCATCCGTTATGCGGAAACGGCATGGCTATGGCGATTCACAGTGCTAAAATTGCCAGTGAGTGCACCCTAGCCTATTTAAATAACGACATTACCCGCGATACTTTTGAAGCTAAGTATCGCAACCAATGGAATTATCACTTTAAATCCAGGATACAAACCGGAAAGCTATTGTCCAAATTATTACTTAGTACTTTTTTTAGTCAAGTTGTAATGCGAATCGTGATTACGTTTCCTAAATTAGTACCCTATATCATTTCAAAAACCCACGGCAAACCCATTACCGAATGAATCTTGATACTACATACCGATCACAAGCAGAAGAATTGATGGATGATTTCAGCATGGAAGGAATTGAACTGCAAGAAGCTTTGGATAAAATAGCAAGCATCAACCGCTTGTTGGGGGGCAATAAACTTACACTACAAGGCGTACAACAATTAGTAAAGAACCCTTGCCGCGACACCGTCACGATTGTAGATGTAGGTTGCGGTAACGGTGACATGCTGCGAACCCTTGCTAATTATGCCAATGACAACAACTTAAACTGGCAACTTATTGGTATTGATGCTAACGGTTTTACTATCAATTATGCCAAATCTTTATCGGTAACCTATCCCAATATCACCTACTATTGTATGGATTTGTTTTCTGAAGCGTTTAGTCAAATGAATTATGATATTGTTTTGTGCACCTTAACGTTACATCATTTTAAAAACGACCAAATAGACAAACTACTCAGCTTGTTCAGCAGACAAAGCAGGATTGGAATTGTTATCAATGACCTCCACAGAAGTAAGTTGGCCTACCGGCTGTTTCAGTTGGTTTGTTTTGTCTTCCGACTCAATCCCATGTCACGTCAGGACGGGTTGACTTCTATCCTTCGGGGTTTTAAGAAAGAGGAATTAGAAGGTTTTGCCAGTGGCATTTCTGCTGAAAAGCACAGTATTAAATGGAAATGGGCATTTAGGTACCAGTGGGTTGTTTGGAAGGGTTAAATGGTTAAATGGTTAAACGATTAACCCTTTAACCAAATTAAAAAAAAATAAAAATGGCAGTAAAAATAATAACAGTTGCAACTTCACTTCCGCCTTATTCAAGGGAAACGGCCGCTATTCTTCCGTTTTTAGAAGTATGGCTGGAGAATCAAGAACCTCGTTTTGTCAAAAAAGTGAAAAAGATTTTTGAAGGAGCACAAGTTGACCGTCGCTACTCCATCATGGAGCCGGAGGAAGTATTTACCAAAACCTCGTTTGAAGCACGCAACCAAATCTATGCCCGCGAGGCCATTAAACTCGGCCAAGACGTGCTTCAAAAAGCCTTAACGCAAGCCCAGTGGCAACCCGATGAGCTGGATTACATAATCACGGTGAGTTGCACCGGCATCATGATTCCGTCTTTAGATGCTTACCTTATTAATAAATTGGGATTGCGGCAAGACATTGTACGACTGCCCGTTACCGAAATGGGTTGCGTTGGTGGCGTTTCAGGGATGATTTATGCCAAAAACTTCCTCAAAGCCAATCCTAATACCAAAGCCGCCGTGATCACTGTAGAAAGTCCTACTGCTACCTTACAACTCGATGATTTTTCTATGGCTAATATGGTCAGTGCCGCCATTTTTGGTGATGGAGCCGCTTGTGTTTTGCTTTCGTCACATCAAGCGGACAAAGGTCCGGCTATCCTCGACGATTCAATGTATCATTTTTATGACAACGAACACATGATGGGCTTTGAACTCACCAATTCCGGTTTGAAAATGGTCTTGGATATTGAAGTGCCGGAAACCATTAGCGAGCATTTCCCAAAGTTTATTCATCCCTTTTTGGCGAAAAACGAACTCACTATCGACGCGATTGACCATTTCATCTTCCATCCCGGAGGCAAGAAAATCGTGAAGACCGTAGAAGACCTGTTTGCCGAATCCGGTAAAAACATCAACGACACCAAAGAAGTCTTACGCCAATACGGCAACATGTCAAGTGCCACCATACTGTTCGTTTTAGAACGCTTTTTAAACAAAAACATCCAGTCAGGCGAGAAAGGCTTGCTTCTGAGCTTTGGCCCCGGATTTACAGCCCAACGTATGCTCATTGAATTTTAGCTCATTATGAATAAAGAAGCCATTATACAACAACTGCCTTACACCAAACCCTTTCTTTTTGTGGATGAAATCATTCATATCGATGCGAATGGGGTGACTGGCGCGTTTACCTTTAACGCCAATTTGGACTTTTACCGAGGACATTTTAAGAACCATCCCATTACGCCTGGGGTAATTCTAACAGAAACTATGGCACAAATTGGTGTTGTTTGTTTGGGTATTTACCTTACTGAGAAAGAACATCCTACACAAATGGCTCTGACTTCTTCTGAAATTGAATTTATAAAACCTGTTTACCCAAATGAAACGGTAACGGTTATTTCAGAGAAAATTTATTTCCGTTTCGGAAAATTAAAATGTAACGTACGAATGCTAAATAGCAATAACGAAGAAGTTACTCGTGGTACCATCTCGGGAATGCTTGTAAAGTGATAAGTTGAAATGGAATTATAGGTATTGAACTTTGAAACTTGAATCACATGGAGACATAGAAAAAAGGAGTTGGAAAGTCCAATTGCTTCGACTATTCGCTATTGCTTAGGTCTTTGGTTGCATAGCTATGTTTTACTTTAGTTGAGTGAAACGTCTATCACTTTCTCTAAGAAACTATGACCCTATGTGGTTTAAAAAAAGCAAACCATTAAGTTAAACTTTTAAAAAAATGCAAAACAAACGTGTTGTCATCACCGGATTAGGAGTTGTAGCCCCCAATGGAGTGGGTATTTCTGAATTCACCAAAGCCATCCAAAACGGAACCTCCGGTATCCGACACGATGCGGAATTGGAACGATTGCAATTCTCTTGCCAAATAACTGGTAAACCGATAATTACTAATGAAGTACTAAATAATTACTTCACTCCTCTTGAACTCCGTAATTTCAATTCGACAGGCATCATGTATGGCGTAATTGCCGGTATGCAAGCCTGGAAAGATGCCGGTCTTTCTTTTGAAATCCAACCCGACCCTGATTGGGATAGCGGCACCATCTTTGGCACCGGTACATCGGGTATCGATAAATTTCGCGAAAGCATTTATAAGATTGATAACTTTGAAACCCGTAAATTGGGAAGCACGGCCGTGGCACAAACCATGAACAGCGGCATCAGTGCCTACTTGGCCGGAAAACTCGGTTTGGGCAACCAAGTCACCACCAACTCCTCCGCTTGCACAACAGGTACCGAAAGCCTTTTAATGGGGTTTGACCGCATTCGTAGCGGACAAGCCAAACGCATGTTGGTGGGAAGCACTAGTGATAGCGGTCCTTACATTTGGGGAGGTTTTGATGCTATGCGAGTGTGTACTTTTAAACACAACACCACACCGGAAGAAGGTTCGCGACCCATGAGTGCCAATGCCTCAGGATTTGTTCCGGGTAGTGGAGCCGGTGCTTTGGTTTTAGAAGATCTAGAATCCGCACTAGCCAGAAACGCTACTATTTATGCAGAAGTTTTAGGCGGCACCATCAATTCCGGAGGCCAACGAGGCGAAGGCACCATGACCGCTCCAAATTCCGTTGCCGTACAAAAATGCATTACCGATGCCTTACAGCAAACCGGTATTCAACCTAATGCGATTGACACCATCAACGGGCATTTGACAGCCACCTCCAAAGACAGTTTGGAAATCAAAAACTGGTCTGAAGCTCTGGGCTTATCCGGAACCAACTTCCCTCCCATCAATTCCCTAAAATCTACCGTAGGCCATTGTCTTTCTGCCGCAGGAAGCATTGAATGTGTCGCTACCGTTTTACAACTCCACCACGGGTTTATTTTCCCCAATCGAAACTGTTCGGACTTACACCCTGAAATAGCGGCTCTCATTGACCCTATCAAAGTACCTCTACAAATGCTGGTCAAAGACCTTACCATCGCTATTAAAGCCAGCTTTGGCTTTGGTGATGTTAATGCGTGTGTTGTATTTAAAAAGTACGCCTAATTTAGTACCTTAGTAAAAAAAATGAAAAGAGAAGCAATAATTGACCAACTAAAAGTCATCGTAAAACCTTATGTTACTGATGAACAGGCTTTTTCCAACCTATCGGAAGCCACGGATTTTATAAACGATTTAAAAATTAACTCCGCCAATTTGATTGATGTCATTTTGGATATCGAAGAATTTTTTGCTATTGAAATCGACAATACGTCTATGGAGCGTATGATTGATGTCAAATCAGCCATAGAAATTATCACCACCAAACTGGAAGCTAAATGATCGGTAATGATGTTGTTGATTTAGACCTTGCAGCCCGTCAAAGTAATTGGCGACGTAAGGGCTATTTGGACAAGATTTTTACCCCTGACGAACAGCACTACATCCTACAAGCTCCTAATCCCGATACTGTCGTATGGACATTATGGACTAGAAAAGAAGCGGTTTATAAAATCATTCGACAACAAAACGGAATTAGAGGTTTTTATCCGTTACGTATTGCAACCAAAGATTTTGAAAAGGGAACGGTTCGTTTTGATTACCAACTTTTTTACACACAAACGGAAGTGACAGCAACATCCATTCATACGATTGCTTTATTAACTCCAACCTTTGATCAAGTAATCATACTTCCATTGGCTCAGGAGCTTTTTAAAATTGATGAGATTCCTTTTGTGGTGTTTGACGATAAAAAACAGGCGGTTTCAAAAAGTCATCATGGAAGGTTTGAGAAGGTGGTGATGGTTGGTGGTTAGAGAATATAAAAATAATTATTCTACTTTTTATTGCAAGCATCGCACCTTTATTTGAACCCGAATTCAAACCCAGCAGTTTTGGATTTAGACCCAACAAAAATGCCCGACAAGCCGTTGGACAAGCACGGGACTACATTCATTCAGGACTGAACCACATTGTGGATATTGACCTGAAAAACTTCTTTGATGAAGTTGACCATTGTTTAGTGTTGAATTTGGTATTTCAAAAAGTGAAATGCAAAACCACGATGCAACTCATTCGCAAATGGCTTCGAGCACCGATTAAAATCAATGGAAAGCTACGAAAACGAAGAAATGCTTTGCATTCACGAACACCAAAAAAACAATAAAAAAGCGTGAGTAAAAGGCGTTCCGCAAGAGGGCAGAGCGTTAAGAAAATGTCCTGTGGACATTTTTAGCGAATGAGCCAGCCGGCGGGAGGGAAAAAGTCCACTATTGTCAAACATCTTACTCCATCAATTGGATAAAGAAATGACCCGAAGAGGACATAAATTCGTTCGTTACGCTGATGATTTTAGTATCTACTGCAAGAGCCATAATCAAGCGAAAGCTACGAACGTAGTGATTGAAAAGTTCCTCAAGAACAAGCTCAAACTAACCATCAACAAGGAAAAGAGTGGGATTAGAAAACCCTCTAACTTTACGTTACTTGGCTTTGGATTTGTGCCCGTTTACAATAAAGGAAGCAAGAATCAATACCAACTCGTGGTAGCCGAAAAGGCATGGAAAAACCTAAAGATGCGACTCAAAAGTATTACCCGAAAAACCACTCCAGCCAAACTAGAAGAACGTATAACCAAGATAAAGGAAATCCAACGAGGATGGTTAAACTATTTTCGAGGAACCAATATCATGGGAAAATTACGAGATATCGATGGTTGGCTACGGAATCGCATCCGCTACTGTATTTGGCACGACTGGAGGGCGGAGCGTTAAGAAAATGTCCGGTGGACATTTTTAGCGAACGAGCCAGCAGGCGGGAGGGGAAAGAAAAAGAAAAAACCTGATTCGATTGGGGGTTGACCAAGACCACGCCTATGCATGGAGCAGAACTCGAAATGCTCTGCATTCACGAACACCAAAAAAACAATAATAAAGCGTGAGTAAAAGGTGGTTGGGCGATTGCTCAAATGCTCTGCATTCACGAACACCAAAAAAACAATAAAAAAGCGTGAGTAAAGTCCCATTTTAGGAACAACCATTACCTTGAAACGCTTGAAATGCCAACCACAAAAAAAGAAATTAATATGGATTTTCCGGGCATTCTATTTGTCCTTTAAAAAACAATAACAAAGCCAAATAAAACAAAAAGGATACGAATCCTTAACGGAAGTCTACATTCAACTCAACCCATCTCTTTGCGAACCGCCGAGTACGTGACCCGTATGCTCGGTGGTGTGAGAGGCTCTCCCTGTCAGTTTCTGGCAGGGCAGTCTACTCGATTAGCTGTAGGCCTTTATGTCCGCTTTGCTTTTAGCATATTTCTTGCTGTCAATATAAGATTTGAAAACGCAACCAATAAAAAGAATATTGGAATATAAGGTGGCTTAATTTTAAGAGGCAAAACATCTGCTGGCACTTTAGCATGTAAGTGAACATAAACGCCTGTCAACATCATTATAATAACTGTAACGAACGAAAAACCTGTCAGAAGATTGTAAAGTTTAGTTGAGATTCTTTGTCTAAAGAGTAAACAAACAAAGAGAGTTGTCCCTACTGCTATTTCTCCCATGATACCCATAGCGTATGATAGTTGTCCTAATCCACTATTGGCAACTTGAACTGTGTACCACCCTTTAAAAGGGTCTACAAATTTAAGAACTCCGAACATAAACATTGAAATGGCTAAAAACCAAGAGGATATTTTGATATATTTCATTTTCATTATATTTTAATAGTTATTTTTTAATCGCTCTAAATACTAAAAACCCAAATGCGTTGGTCAAAAGCCATCTTGGTGTAGCAAACTTTCCTAAAACATCCATGAGATTATTTAAAAACCCAGGTATGATAATTTGATTTTTACCTAAAGATTGAAGGGCTTTTTTGACAACAGGCGTAACTTGCATTAAATAAATAGGCAATTTTTTTAAGTTCACATCCTTCATGTCATTTAACATTTCTGTATTGGTTAAACCTGGTGACAATACAACAACATCAACACCTGATTTTTTAAATTCGTAATTTAATGCTTGACCAAGGTTTAAAATATATGATTTACTAGCAGAATAATTTGCAAAGTATGGAATTGCCTGATGTCCGAATGTTGATGATACGAATATTATTCCGCCTTTTTTTCTTTGTATCATTTTATTGCCAAAATGATGTGCTAATTGCATTGGAACAATAGCATTTAATCTTAAAACATTTGTTTCCTTTTCTAAATTATTGAAAAGAAAACTTCCATGAACTTCCATGCCTGCATTTAAAATAGCCATACCAACATTTAAATCCTTCGTTTCCAAAATAATTTTTTCAACGGACCCAATTTCCAGTAAATCTAATTTTATTACTTTGGTTTGTATTTTAAATTTTAGTTCTAATTTTTCAGATAGATCAAGTAACTTATCATTTCTTCTTGCGACCAATACAAGATTTAATCCTTTAGATGCTAGTTGATTTGCAAATTCTTTTCCTATACCAGAAGAAGCACCTGTAATAATTGCCCATGGGCCGTATTTCTCATTAAACATCATATTATTTTAAAATTTCTATTAATGGCAAATGGTCTCCAATGTTGTTTCCATAGTGAACTGTTGTCAAGATTCCGTTTTCATCAACAAGAAAGTCAGCAGGAATTCTTGAAAGACTACCATCTCGTTTATGTTTTTTGGAAAACAATTTTCCTCCTTTTTTCATAGCTTGCATAGGTTGTTTCTTGAAAGCTGAACCCAACATTTTCCAAAAAGATTTTTGCACACCATATTCTTTATACAGTTTCAAATTCGGGTCGCCAATTATGGGGAATGGCACTTTCGTTTCTGATAAATACTCTTTTAATGTAACATTATCTGATTCATAAATTGCAATAATCTTGTATCCCTTTGATAGAATACTATCGTAATTTTCAATAAGGTCGTGTACTCTAAAGTTACAAACTGGGCAACCTGCATATCTAAAAAAAGCAATCATTACTTTTTGTCCCTTGTAATTACTTAATTTTAAAGTGTCGCCATTAGTGTCTATGGCTTCAAAATCCGGGGATTTGTCACCAACTTTTAGTTTTTGACAGACTGCGTTATAATGAAACAGTAGCAGAAAAAAGGCGAAAGCCATATTTTTTTTTGTAAACATATCTTGCTTATTAAATTCAAAGCAAAATTGCAACTTATGATTAAATATGACTTGGTTATAAAGTCCAAAAAATAGTAAAAGAAGTTCAGTTGTTTATTTAAAAACTTTACGTTTTCTGAAATCGGAAGGTGTTAGATTATATTTCAACCTGAATAGTTTGGTAAAATGGGAAGTGTCGCTAAATCCAACTTCATAACATATTTCACTCACAGAAAAATCCGTTGTAAGCAGTAGCTCATTAGCCTTTAAAAGTTTTTGCTCTTTTATAAAATTGGCTGGAGTGTCTTTGAAATAACTTTCAAAATCTCTCTTAAAAGCAGATAAACTGCGACCGGAAAGCACTGCTAATTCGGGTATAGTAATGTTTGAAAATAGATGTGTCTGAATCACTTCCTTAAAATTTGCTTGTCTCGGTGTAAAAAGATGAGAAAATAAACTGATAATATTTTCAGCATTATTGGTTTGAAGCAGTAATAGTATAAGTTCTTTTATTTTAAGTTTCAACAATTCATCGTTCACCAAAGTTGGATTTTGAAAGTAGAACTCCAAGCTTTCAATAAAATGAATGATGATATCTTGTCTTTCAATTTTTTGAGCAAAGGATTTTTTACCATTGGACTTGATGAAACTTGGCACTTCGTCTTTGTAAAGTTCTTTCAGAATGTCTTTATGAAGATGTATTGCGAAAATTTCACAAATTTGATTTTCAGATTTTTGAATTAGGTCTGCAAAATAGCTACCGCATTTCAGCAGTACACTTTCTGAAACGTAAATATTCAAATTCTCTGTCGAAGAATTTAGTATGCTTTCCCCGTCTTTGATAAATAAAAAGCAGGCTTCATTTTGAAAAATTGCACCATATCTAAATGGTGTCTTAATGTATAATTTTTCAATTACGCATTTATTGTTTAAGTCAAAATGTTTTCTATCAATTATCATCTGTTTGTTTCAGGGTCGGGGTCTTCATAGGCTTACAGCTAATCGGGTCATGGTTGACGTATTCCGAGAAGTCAAGCGGGTGCTGAAAGACGA